>QCIL01000044.1 GCA_003216725.1 Prochlorococcus sp. AG-402-L18 | reverse complement strand
TAATATTGCATTTTTTTATTGGATCTATTATTTTTCCATTTAATATGATTCATGCAAAAGCGAGACGTATAGACGCTCAAAATCCACAAGAAGCATCAACAGGATATAAAAACTCAGATAATGTTTCATACTTTGGCTATGAAGAAGTTACATAGATATTTTAAAAATTAAATAAAAACATTATTGATGAAAATAGTTCTCAATACTGGTATTAATCTAGAAATTTTTAGTCCAACTCAACCTCTAGGAATATTAATTTTATTCATAGGTTTAATTTTTAGCAGCATGATTTTCTATATAATTTACGCTGTTAGTACAAATAAAGAGTCTAGAGATGACAAAAAGATAAGGAGTCAAAAAGAAATCAACCAAAAAGAAAAGATTGATAAATTATTTCCTAAGAAAAAATAAATTTTATTATCTTAAAACCATTTAGATATCTGTTAAGATAAATAATTAAAATGTCAAGAGGATCTATAAACATTATTTCTAGTTCGTAGAATTTAAACATAAAAAAATTTTAATATCATAAATACACTATAAAATAAACGAGGAATAATTAAGGTCACCTTCTAATAAAGACTGTATTTGTATTAAAAAGATGATAAGATTGATGAAAGGGTTTATTTCTTGAAAAATCAATATTTATTTATTTTTCTTGCAAGCGGTGTGATAGGAACTGAAGAATTTTGGTTAATAGATACCAAAAGTTCTGATTCAAGAATACTTGATGATAAAAGTCTAATAGATTGTCATAGAAAAGAATTGGTTGGATATGATTCCGGTAGAGAAATTCTTAATGCAATAAATCAAAACGTAGAAAATTTAATTAAAGAATTGAATAAAAAAAACGTCTCTTTAAAAAAGCCTCCAAAAGGCTTTTCTTATAATATTCCACTTAATTTACTCGAAAATATCTTTGACTTCTGGGTAGAAAAATATAAAGATAAAGATATATGGGAAACTTGTTGTGGACTTCTTAAAATCAGGGAAAGAGCTTCTTTAAAGAATCTAATTAACAATAAAGGAATTAAAGGCAATTCAAAAATATTGGCAATAGAAATAGAAAATCTACACCATTATGAGCAAAATCATTTAATAACCAAAAAAAAGCAAAATCCCATGTGGAAATAGTGTAATTTTAAGAATGAAACGTTTACTTACAAAAAATTTAAGTAAAAATAAAAATTAATTACACACTAAAAATGGATAAGCCTTATACATTTAATAATGATCAAATGAATGGCATTGTGGAAGAAACATATACAAAAATAATAAAAGAATGTGAAAATCTCAAAAACAAGACTAATTGTCCTAATGAACAAGTGGTTGCTCTCTTAAGCGTTATTGCATCAAACTTTACACCAATAATAGATAACAATATGAGTTAATATGATAAGATTTTTTACTTGGAAGGAATTTGATCATAGCGTCGATTATATTGCTGACCAATGCAATTCTTTAGAATTATCTGGTATATACGGCATCCCTCGGGGAGGACTTTGTCTAGCCGTAGCATTAAGTCATAAATTAAATCTTCAAACAATAGATAAGCCTATTAAAGATTCTCTAATAGTTGATGACATTTATGAGACTGGTTTTACTCTTAAAAAGTTTAAAGATGTAGAAAATGCTACATTTTTTGTACTTTTCAGTAAAACAACACCAAGTTGGTGGAATACAGTAAATATATCTGATAAAAAAGAATGGATAGTTTTCCCATGGGAAAATCAAAAGAACGCAAGAAATGAAAGGGGAAAGTATCTAAAAAAAAGGGGTGTAAATTGAAAAAAAAATTATATTTGGCAAACTCATACGGTTTCTCAAGGCAAACTAAAAACAGCCTAAAAGAATTCATAGAAATCTTTGAAAATCTTGGATTAGAGGTTTACGAACCATTTACGAGGACAACAAAATTAGCTAATAAAGGAAAAGATTGGGCGTATAATATAGCAAAATCAAATGTTAATGATATTTATGAATGCGACTGTATATTTGCCATTGTCAATGGTAATCCACCCGATGAAGGGGTTATGGTTGAAATTGGAATTGGAATTGCACTAAAAAAAGATATCTTTCTCTTTAGAGATGACTTTAGATCTTGTAGTGATAGCGATCAATATCCTCTAAATTTGATGGTTTTTGCTAGTTTACCTAAAGATACCTGGTCACGAAATTATCTTGAATCAATAGATGATATTACAAGCAATAAAAAGAATTTCATGCATTGGGCACAAAGCACAAAATAAATCATCGGAGTTTAACTCTTAAACGATTTTTATTAAATTAATAAATTAAACATTAAAATGTTATAATAAGATTTTATTATTTAAGTTTTGACTCAAGTAACTGTTGGTGAAAATGAGGGAATTGAATCAGCCCTTAGAAGATTTAAAAGACAAGTTTCAAAATCAGGAATATTTGCTGATTTAAAAAGATTAAGGCATCATGAGACACCTATTGAGAAATATAAAAGAAAATTACA
>QCIL01000043.1 GCA_003216725.1 Prochlorococcus sp. AG-402-L18 | reverse complement strand
ATACGAAAATATTTGGGTACCAGTTTTTGGTTCAATTCTAAATAAATTAGTTTTTTTAATTGAAGCTAAGAAAAAAAAATCTAAAAATAAAAAGTTATCAAGCTAAATGTATTTTTATATACACAATTCCAAAAACTATATTTTGAAAACAACAAAAGTTATACTAAGAACTCATAAAAATATGCATTTTTGAGATAGAGAAAATCTTTTATAAATAACATGTACAAAACTAATCTATTAAAACCCTATACTGTACATTACAGAGATTTTCAAAATATTAGATTGGAAAATTGCTTTTATGCTTTTGATGCTTACGAAGCTAGAACTCTTGCAATGGAATTTAATAAATATATAAAAGAGCATCCAAATAGCATTGATCTTATTAGATGCGAAAATTGATTTAACTTTAAAATAAATTCAGAAATTATTTAAACACTCAAGAATTTATCGATAACTGCTTGACTTAACTCCTTAGTATTTCCGCTCGCAACAATACCACCTCGTTGCATCGCATAGTATCTATTAGCCTGCCTTACGAAATGCAAGTGCTGTTCAACTAATAAAACTCCAATACCAGTATCTTTTATTATTGTGTTAATAGCATTTTCTATATCTAAAACTATATTTGGTTGAATACCTTCAGTCGGTTCATCAAGTAATAGTAGTTTAGGTTTTCCTAATAATGCTCTTGCAATAGCAAGTTGTTGCTGTTGGCCTCCACTAAGATCCCCTCCTTTTCTCTGAAGAAAGTCTTTTAGGATTGGAAACAATTCATAAATAAATGGATCTATTCTTTTGTTTTCTGATAACCCTCCAGGCAAAGATTCCATCCCTAACATTAAGTTCTCTTCAACTGTCAGATAAGGTATTATTTCTCTTCCTTGTGGAACGTATGCCATTCCTTTTCTTGCCCTCTGATGAGGTGGCTTTCTATTAATATTTTCTCCAATCAAATAAATATCACCCGTTTTTTGCTTTAACAAACCAATAAGTGATTTCAATAAAGTTGTTTTGCCCACTCCATTTCTTCCAATTAAACAAACCATTTCTCCTGATTTAACATTTAAATCTACATCTCTAAGAATATGACTTTCGCCATAATATGTATTTAAAGATTTTATTTCTAGTAAATTCCCCATAATTATTCCTCAGGCCTACCTAAATAAACGTCAATTACTTTTTTATCTTTTTGTATAGTTTCCATTGTGCCTTCGCATAATACTGTTCCCTGATTTAATACTGATACATTACTATCAAGTCTTCTTATAAATTCCATATCATGGTCTATTACAACAACGGTATTTTCTCCTGATAGAGATTTTAATAAATCAGCAGTAAGATCAGTCTCTTCATCTGTTAAGCCGGCTACAGGTTCATCTACCAACATTAAATCTGGTTTTTGTCCTACAAGCATTGCAATTTCAAGCCATTGTTTTTGTCCATGAGACAACGAACCTGCTTTTGAATAAACTTTTTGAGATAAATTAACAATTTTCATAAGTCGTTCAATCTCATCAAGTTGTTCCTCTTTAATGTTTTTATTTATAAGGTTTAAAGGACTTTTAGGAGTTGTTACTGATATCTCAAGATTTTCTTTAACTGTTAGATTTTCAAATATTCTTGGACTTTGAAATTTTCTTCCCACTCCAAGACGAGCAATCTTATGCTCTTTTCGACCTATTAAAGATTTCCCCTTAAAAATCACTTCCCCTTTTGTTGGTTTAACCTTTCCAGTTATCACATCAAGAAATGTTGTTTTGCCGGCGCCGTTGGGTCCTATTACAGCTCTTAATTCTCCTTTCTTTAAATCCAAATTAAGTTTATTAAGTGCTAAAAAACCTTCGAAGCTAACAGTAATGTCTATTAAATTAAGTAGATTTTTATTGTCCATTATTTTTTCTCCTTATTATGTATTTCTAAGCTTGGATAGGTTTCAATTTTCCTTTTTAAACCAAATCTTTGAAGAAGATTCCTAGGACCATCTCCTTGAATCCATCCTAAAACCCCTTCTGGCAGGGCTGTTACTACTAAGATAAATAAACCTCCTTGAATAAACATCCAACTAGCAGGTAGAGCTTCACTTACAAGACTTTTTGCATAGTTGATAAAAACTGCTCCTAGTATTGCACCCATTAAAGTTCCTCTCCCTCCGACTGCAACCCATATAACCATTTCTATTGAAAAGGGAACGGTCATAAATTGAGGTGATACTATTCCCGACTGAACAGTATATAAAGCTCCTGAAATTCCAGCCAGACCTCCTGCAATAGAAAATATTATCGTTTTAAATATCACTGGATTGTATCCTGTAAACCTAACTCTTGGTTCATCATCTCTTATTCCTATAAGAATATTGCCAAATCGTCCTTTGACCACCCATTTAGCAAAGAACCATGCCGCTATTACTAATACTGCTGTCACCCAAAAGAATATTCTTTGCATGTATTCTGAACCTACCATCTGGCCAAATAGTTGGGTTACATCTGTTTTTAATCCATTTGTTCCGTTTATTAGTTTTTGCTGCCCATTAAAGAAATTGAAGAAAACAAGCAGAGAAGCTTGAGTAAGTATTGAAAAATAAACACCTTTAATTCTATTCCTGAAAACAAGAAATCCAATTAAACCTGCAACCAATGCAGGAATAATCCAGATAGCGAAGAATGTAAAAACTGGCGATCTAAATGGTTCCCAGAAAAAAGGTAATTTCTCTACACCATATAGGGCGAAAAATTCAGGGATATTATTCGGAAATTCAGAAGAACTTGTTATTTGTAAATACATTGCTGCACAATATCCACCAAGAGCAAAAAATATACCTTGTCCAAGACTTAATAAACCCGTATATCCCCAAATAAGATCAACACCAAGAGCAACTATGG
>QCIL01000042.1 GCA_003216725.1 Prochlorococcus sp. AG-402-L18 | reverse complement strand
GAAAAAAGGCAAAAAGAAAGATCTATGTTTATTAATAACCACTCTAAATGAACTTGGCATCAAATATTCAGACAATTTTTATTTCAAATACTCAGGTTCTTTAATGAAACATTTATCTACTTTAGGTTGGCCTGTTGGAAGATCACTTTATAAACAAAGAAAGATTAAAAAAGAACTTGTATGTGTATAAATTTAAATGTAATCGCACTCTAAAGTTTCTCTGGTCTCTCTATTTGTAATTGGATTAGTTCCAGTAGCACTTTCACAAAATTTCCTAATAATATCTTTTGGCAAAAAAACATTTGTGAAGTCTGCGCCTTGTATTTTTACATTTTCAAACTGGGTACTATAAGCAAAAGAATCCTCCAAGTTAGTATTTGATAAATCTGTTCCATCTAAAACAGCCGAGTCTAAAGTGACTTCTCTTAAGTTGGAGTTACTTAAATTAGTATCTTTCAATTTTGCTCCATAAAGAGTCGCATTTTGGAGCTCACAACCTGACAAATTTGCGTCTTGTAAATCAGTCAAATAGAAAGTTGCTCCTTTTAAATCAGATCCAGAAAAATCAGCCCCTACCAAAGATTGTTTACCATAATCCAACGCAGCGAAGCTTCTAGAGGGGAGGGTTAAAACAACAATTAAAAAAGTTAAAATTATAAATCTCATTTGTTTGAGTAGTATTTCAATAAATTCTAACTTCTTAAGATGAAATCTAAAAATTAATTATTTACTGAATGCTATATTTATTGAAATAGCAAATCACGAAATAGGTTTTGGATATAATTCCTTATGATGCAATTATTGTTGGTTCTGGAGCTACAGGAGGAATAGCAGCACTTACATTGGCAGAACAAGGGATCAAAGTTTTAGTAATAGAAGCAGGGCCTCAAGTTAAAAGGGATGAAGCTAGTAATCATGAGCCAAAAAGTACATTAAAAAGATTATCAGGAGTCATAACAAAAAAACATGCCAATCAGTGCCAACATCCTGGTTATTGGAAAAATAATCCTGACTTATATTCAAATGAATTGAAGCATCCTTATGACTTCCCAAAAAAAAAGCCATTTCTTTGGACACAAGGTAAACAATATGGGGGGAGATCATTAACTTGGGGAGGCATAACATTAAGACTTTCCTCAGAAGACTTTCATCCGGCTAAAAAAGACGGATTCGGGCCAAACTGGCCTATTTCATACGAAGAAATTTCCCCGCACTACGATTTTATTGAAAATTTCTGCGGAATTTATGGACGAAAAGATGATATCAAGGAGGTCCCAAACGGTAAATATATTGGTGAAATTCCTCTTACAGAAAACGAAAATGTTTTTGGCAGCAAAGTAAAATCAAAATTAAACTATCCATTTATCCAATCAAGAGGATTTGACCGTAATTCATCAGTAAAAGATAAAAAATGGCCCAAGTCTTCAAGTTTAGGAAGCACTTTAAAAAAAGCTTTAGATACTGGGAATGTACAAATAATCTCTAATCACCTAGTGGAGTCTTTTGAGATTAATAAGATGACAGAGCTTGCATCAAAACTAACCATCGTAAACCTAGAAAATGGATGCAAAAAAGAATTAAATTGTGATTTAATCCTTCTTTGCGCATCAACAATTTCAACATTGAGAATACTATTGAACTCAGAATATAAATCAAATTCCTCAGGTTTTAAAGATAATTCTGGGAAATTAGGTAAATACCTAATGGACCATATATCTCTCTGTAGATTTTTTTCAGTCCCAAAAACAAAAAACTCAGGAAAAACATTGGATCATCCTCCAGATCTTTCTGGAGCAGGCAGCTTCTTTATTCCATTTGGTTCAAATTTACCAAAAATAGACGACATAAATTTCAATAGAGGTTATGGAATCTGGGGGGCAATTGATAGATTGGGGATACCTAAATTTTTACAGAAAGACGCGAACACATCAATTGGCTTTCTTATCGCACATGGTGAAGTCCTTCCTAGAGAGAAAAACTCAGTTTCTCTCTCAAGCAAAACAGATGAATGGGGTATCCCAATTCCCTACATTGAATTCGAATGGAGTGATAATGAACTCAATATGGCTAAACATATGGAATATACTATTAGTAAATCTGTGGAAGCTGCGAAAGGAGAAATAAGAAAAATCCATGAGCTTATAAACATTCCATTTGGAGACAAATTTACAAAAAGTTTAATTGCTCTTTCAGATGGACCTCCTCCTCCTGGGTATTATATTCATGAAGTAGGAGGTGCACCCATGGGAAATAACGAAGACAATAGCGTTGTAAATAAATTTAATCGATTATGGCGATGCAAAAATGTACTCGTATTAGATGGGGCATGTTGGCCTACTTCATCATGGCAGAGTCCAACCTTAACTATGATGGCTATCGCAAGAAGGGCATGCTTAAACATTAAATATATTTAGAAGGAGTAAATATTTGATTTCTATTAAATTCTTTTACGTTAATATCTTCACAACCATTTAAGACTAAGAAGCGTGCCAGAGCTGAATTTATAAGCTTATATTGGTCCCATGTTGGATTACACAAAACAAAATCCTTCATTGTTTTATATAGAGATTCTGAAAGTTCTGTCTCAAGGGTAATTTTATTTGAAGAATGCTCATCAATTTCGACATTTGTCATCTCAGATTGATTTATCTGGTTCATAAATAATTAATCGTTCATCAATATAATTGTCATATTTTCATTAAAAGTCAAAATAATTTAAGCCAAGTAAATTTTTAATTATTAAATGAGACTCATGCTATAGATTGAATTAAGAAAAAAAAATTTTTTTAATCTATAAATTGAAAGAAGTAAAAAAAAAAGTCAACAATAATGTTGAAGTCCTGTTTTTTTTAAAAAGTACTGGGATTTCTTATTCGATGTGGATTTGGACGTGGAAAACGACATGTAAATTGT
>QCIL01000041.1 GCA_003216725.1 Prochlorococcus sp. AG-402-L18 | reverse complement strand
TCTAGTTAATGCTGGTTCACCTCAATGGATTCATTTAAATGCTTCATTTAATCCTAGAGGAAACGTTTCTATGAAACTTGATATAACTTGTGGGCAGAAGAAAAGTTAAGTAATCTTTTTGAATTTTCTGGTGTTAGAATCCATAGCTGATTTGTTGGAATAAGGCTAATAACTGTACCAAGGATTATTAAAATGAAAGATGAATAAATAAATGGTATTGAAGGATCACTTTTAATAATTAAGCCACTACTAGGGATAACTTTTTGTAATGATAATTTAGAAGAATTAATTTCAATTGGATCACTATTTAAATAAATAAGACTTTCAGAAAAATCTTTAATATTAGAAACTTTAAGAGGACCATTTTCATTATCTATAGTAAGAAGATAATTATTTTCATTTTCATTATCTAATTCAATTAAAATCCCCCATACTTGATTTCCTATTTCTGGGATGGGTTTAAGTTGTAATTGATAGAGAATATTATCTATCTCTAATACGATGTTTGAAATAGACCAATCAGCTTGATAAATAGTTAAGCCTTTGTATCTTATAGGATGATTAACTTTTGTCGATTTCTCATCATTTATACTTAAATCTTTTGAAAAGAAGTTTAAATTAGAAACAAATTGAATTGGTTTTCCATCGATTTCACGCTCTATTAAAAAATTCTTTAGTTTTACCGTAACTTTTGAAGATTTGGTTTCGTTTATAAGGTCTAAACTTTCACCAGGTCTTAAAAATTCTTCTTTAGATTGAGAAGTAAAATTTCCGTATGCAGATCCAATTAGTAAGATTATTAATCCAATATGAACGATTATAGGTCCAAATTTACCTATTAAGCCCTTCCTTGCTGATATGCGATTTTTGTATCTATAGATACTCCAACCTTTTTTTCTAAGCAGAGAATCAGCTTTTAAAATATAGTCTTCAGTTTCATTTATTTGGTAATTAGATATTAATTTTAGTTTAAAGAATTTTTTTTCATCTGTGTAGTCAATCCATTTTAGTGATGCTTTTAAAGATGGAATTTGCCTTCTTAAGCTACATGCTGCAAGTGAAATACAGAGTAAAACTAATAAAAATAAAAACCAGTTGCTTGTATAAATATGATCTAGTTGGAGATTAAGAACTTGATTGCCATTAATAAAACCAAAAATAGGTTTCTCATTAAAAAAATCAATATATTCTTCCTTACTATTTTTTTGAGGTATAAATGTCCCAATACCACTTGATATGGCGATAAAAATTATTAATAAAATTGCGAATCTTAAATTAGATATTTTTAAAATTAAAGTCTTAAAAATATTCATCTAAATCCAATTAGAAACTATATTTAAAATTCCAATAGCAAGTAAAAATGCCCCACCTAATGTAGGAATTACTTGACTATATTTTCTGAGTTCTAAAAATTTCTGTAAGTTTTCAGTTGTAGCTCCTGCAATGATTAATGGTGTTACTTGACCTAGACCAAAGAAAAATAAGAAAATTATAGAAATTGTAGGACTTTTCGATTGTGATACCCACGCTAAAAGAGTAGCTAAGACAGGAGTAATACAAGGAGAAGACGCTAAACCAAAGGCTCCTCCAATTACAAAAGGGGTTAGTAAAGATGGGAGTTTTTTCTCCACAAATTTTAAATCAGGACCATTGGGTAGTTGAAATTTTAAAATTCCTAGTAAGTTTAAGCCCATAATTATTGCAATCACTGCTACAAAAGATGAATAATAAATTGGTAATTTCCCATATATTTTTCCTAAAAAACCGCTTAATCCTCCTAAGACAACTAAAGCGAAAATGACACCTCCTGAAAAACTTAAAAGTTTAAATTTTTTGTTTTTAGTGCCACCAATATAGGCAATTGTGACTGGTAGCAAGGATAAAGAACATGGACCTAAACTTGTGAGAAGGCCTGCAGAAAAAATCATAAATATAGTCCAAGGGCTAGGATTATCGAGACCCTGCTCCATCAGGGAATTACCCTTTTGAGCTAATTCTGAAATTATTAAATTAATTGATGCGATAGCAAGATTATATAGCCAACAAAATTCTAACTAATTGAATGACTTTCGTGTACTAATAATTCCTATAAAGCCACTTGATTCTAGAGAACATCTTAATAACATGCCAACCACAAAAAATGAAGATAATAGAGAGTTTCCTCCATAACTTACAAAAGGTAATGGTAAACCTGTTGTGGGCATAGTTCCAGTTGCCACAGCTATATGCATAATGGATTGACCTGCGAGTAAGGTCATACATCCAATTGCAACTAACTTTGTGTAATTATTCCTGCACTTTATTGCTATTCGTACGCTTATATAAGAGAAAAGAATCAAAAATCCTAAAAATAGACTTGAACCCAAAAAACCAAATTCTTCTGCAAAAATGGCGAAAATAAAATCTGTGCTTTGTATAGGTAGATATTGTAATTTTTGCGTTGAAAGTCCAAATCCTTGGCCAAATAAACCGCCAGACCCTATAGCTAACAAACTTTGAATCAATTGATATCCGTTCCCTTCAGGATCTTGCCAAGGGTCCAAAAATGATATTACTCTCAGTTTTTGATATTCATTATTAAAAATACTAATGCAACCACTAATAAACCCAAAAGAAGCTACCGAAAGTAAGGAACTTAGTTTTACTGATCCGCACAAACCCATTATCCAAAAAAGAAATCCTGTCAATCCTGCGGTACTCAAATTGGGTTGTTTCATTATTGATAAAATTAATAAAACAAAGCTAAATAATGAGAAAAATTTCTTGTTTTTTTTAACTAAATTCCAGTGAGCAAATAAGTTAGCGGCCTGTAAAATAGCAAAAGGTTTAATTAATTCAGATGGTTGAATTTGTAATGGACCTAATGTTAGCCATCTTGAAGAACCATTTACAGTGCTTCCAAAAAAGATTGTTAAAATAACCAGGAAAAGAAAACTATAGAAAAAGATTGTCGAGGTTTTTAAAAGGTCTCTTATATTTGAAGATACGATAAAATAAAAAATAGTTATTCCTGGGACAGACCAAATTATTTGTCTCTTTAAATAATAAGCCCAATCTCCCATTTCTTTGCTTGCCACCCACCAACTAGCTGAGCCAAGAATAAATAAACCTAAAACAAACCAAACTATTATTAGTATTATTAAAAGTTTTCCCTCATAAGGCCATATTTTCCATGGTAAAGGGAAAAAAGCATCTCTAATTTTGTTAGTGGTTTCTCTAGAGT
>QCIL01000040.1 GCA_003216725.1 Prochlorococcus sp. AG-402-L18 | reverse complement strand
GTTTTGGCAAGGGGTTTACATACTTTACTTCCTCCTATAGAGGTATTAGATAATGAATTTATACTGGAAAAGCTAACTGAGAAAAATAATGGAACTACATTAAGACCTATTGGTAGGAACCTAGATCCAGATAAACCAGAGGAATGGGATATTAGTACTAATAAATTATTGGAGGAGGTAATTGGAAGTGATTATTTGAACCAAATTGAAGAAATTCCTAAAAAAGTAAGAGAAGCTCCATTTATTCAAGTTCCCATTGGCATAACTGAAGACAGGCTTGTTGGATCAATTGACGTCGCTGCATCATTAAGTACGGGGGAACAAGTTTTTCAACCTGGAATTTTAGCAGAGGCTCATAGAGGTGTTCTTTATGTAGACGATATAAATTTATTGGATGATGGTATTGTAAATTTAATTCTTGAAGCCACAGGAAGAGAGAAAAATAATATTGAAAGAGATGGTTTAAGCCTTTCTCATCCTTGTAAGTCACTTTTAATAGCAACTTATAATCCTGAAGAAGGTGCTTTAAGAGATCATGTTTTAGATCGTTTTGCCATCGTGCTATCCGCAGATCAATCTATTGATAATGCTCAAAGAGTTGAGATTACAAAATCTGTTTTATCGCACGCAGAAAATAATATTAAATTTTCAGAAAAATGGTCTGAAGAATCTGATAATTTATCTACTCAATTAATTTTGGCAAGGCAATGGTTAAAGGATGTCAAAATAACAAAAGAGCAAATAACCTATTTAGTGAATGAAGCTCTTAGAGGAGGAGTAGAAGGGCATAGGTCAGAATTATTTGCAGTAAAAGTAGCAAAGGCTAATGCAGCTCTTAGAGGCGATGAGAATGTAAATTCTGAAGACCTTAAAGTAGCAGTTAGGTTAGTTATTCTCCCACGAGCAATGCAAATTCCTCCAGAAGATGATGATATTCAACCCCCCTCTCCAGAGGATCAGAGTCCCCCACCTCCACCTCAATCAAATAATGAAGAGTCTGAACCTGATACTAATGAAGATGATAACGAGCAAGACCAAGAACAAGAAGAAGATAATTCTGATGGAGAAGAAGAATCTACTCCCGAAATACCTGAAGAATTCATATTAGATCCTGAGGCATGTATGGTTGATCCTGATTTATTGCTTTTTTCATCAGCTAAAGCTAAAGCAGGGAATAGCGGGAGTAGATCAGTCATACTTAGTGATAGTAGAGGAAGATATGTAAAACCTATTATTCCAAGAGGTAAAGTAAAAAGAATTGCTGTAGATGCTACTCTTCGAGCTGCAGCTCCTTATCAAAAATCTAGAAGATTAAGGAATCCTAATAAATCAATTATTATTGAGGAAAATGATTTTAGAGCAAAGCTTCTTCAAAAAAAGGCGGGAGCTTTAGTTATTTTTCTAGTTGATGCTAGCGGCTCTATGGCTTTAAATAGGATGCAAAGTGCTAAAGGTGCTGTAATTAGACTTTTAACTGAAGCTTATGAAAATAGAGATGAGGTTGCTCTTATCCCTTTTAGAGGTAACCAAGCAGAAGTTCTCTTACCTCCAACAAGATCTATAACCGCAGCTAAAAGAAGATTAGAAACTATGCCTTGTGGCGGTGGATCTCCGTTAGCTCATGGATTAACTCAATCCGCTAAAGTAGCAACAAATGCTTTATCTTCAGGGGATATTGGACAAGTAATTGTAGTGGGGATAACTGATGGGAGAGGAAATGTTCCGTTGGGATTATCTTTAGGGCAATCAGAGTTTGATTTAAACAAAAATGAAAATATCAATTTAAAGCAGGAAGTTTTGGATATTGCAGCTAAATACCCCATGCTAGGGATCAAATTACTAATTATTGATACCGAGAGAAAATTTATAGCTAGTGGTTTTGGTAAGGAATTAGCTGATGCCGCAAAGGGCAAATATGTTCAATTACCAAAAGCTACAGATAAGGCAATTGCTGCTATGGCTTTGAACGCAATAAATGAATTTTAACTTTTATGGGTAAATCTCATTAAGAAATTTTGATAGTCCAATTGTTAAATCTCTTATAGATTTAGTTAATTCTTTATCTTTCATTAATAGTTGTACGTCATCGCTCATGCTGTCAAATTTGCCTGATATAGATTTTGCAGCATTTATTGTTAATTTGATATCGTCCAAGGTCTCTTTGTCATCGATCGTAGATAAGATATTATTTAGATGACCTATAGCTATTGTCATGTCCTTTATGAGCGGTTCAACTCTAAGTACTTCTTGCTTTGATAAGTAAATTAGTTCATCAAGATTTTCTTGTGTTCTGTCAAATTGGTCCATTGAATTAACTATATTTTCAATTAAATTTTCTTGATTTGATTCTTTAAGTAATTGATTAATTCTATTAGTGATGTTTGAGAGGCTTGAAAGCTGTTTCCCAGTAATGGTATCTCCTTGACAAATTATTAATTTACTATCGCAGGCTTCTGATATTGCTTTCGAAGTATTTTTAGGAATTGTTCTATCACTAGTTTCCAACGCAACTTGAACATCTCCTCCTAAAAATGAATTTGTTACAACTCTTGCGAATGCTGGCTTTGGAAGAATTATGTCGGGATTATTTACAACGATCTTCGCTTTTATTGATTCATTAGTAAAGATAATATCTTCAATTGAACCTATTAAAATACCTCTATAAGTAACTGGAGATTTTTTTGACAATCCACTTGCATTGTTAAATTCTGCAAAAAGATGCCAATTTTTTGAGGATAATCTTACTCCTTTTAACCAGAAAGAAAAAAATGTAAAAATTAATATTCCTCCTAATAAGGAAAATCCTACTATTGAATCTCGTAAGCTTCTACGCATAATTTTCAAATGTCTTTGGGTTGCATTGGTCCTTCAAGTTTTCCATTCCTGAATTGAAAGACATAGGGATCAGTACTTTCTTTAAATTCATCAATAGAGCCGGCCCACCTCAATTTGCCACCATAAAGCATTACAACTTTGTCTGAGGTCCTCTCTATAGTACTAAGAACATGGCTAACTACAATAGATGACCCATTCGCTTTTTTATTTGTCTTATTAATTAGGTCTTCAATCCTTGATGAAGCAATTGGGTCAAGGCCTGCAGTAGGCTCATCAAAAAGTAATAATGGTCCATGTTTTTTATCAAAACTATCTTCCTCAATTAATGCTCTGGCAAAACTTACTCTTTTTTGCATACCTCCGCTTAATTCATTTGGAAATTTATTCTCAATATTAAATAACCCTACC
>QCIL01000039.1 GCA_003216725.1 Prochlorococcus sp. AG-402-L18 | reverse complement strand
GGCTCAGTAGCTCCGTATACAATTAGCTCTGCATCAGCTACTAACCAAAAAGCCCTATTCTTTACAATTCCGCTTCCAGAATCATTCACACCTGATAACCATTTACCTACTCCTGAATCTGTAATATTATCTTTTATATTCGCTGAATTAATGTTTTCCATAAACTCTTCAGAACCTACTTTCCTTCTTAAAGGCGTATTTGTTGCTGCCTGATACAACCTTTCATGGATTCCATTCATTTCTTGACCCTTTGAGTCAGAAATATCTGGGATCGTATTACTAGAAGACTCTAAATTAAAAGGTACGAATTTATCTAGAATTTGCTCAGACGGATGCGACCCAGGAACATGACTAATTGAAGAGAATGCTAAAGACATCCAGTTAAATCCGTACTTATATCCTAATTCAACTTTATAATCCCGATCAGATAGTGGAATTGGCAAATACCATTCAGTACTATAACTATCAACTGTAATCTCCCTGAGAGTACCTTGATTAAAGATACTTCCCTCAGAACCAGAAGCATCGTACAAACGTAGACATAATTTGTTTGCACCTAAAGATTGTGCTTTTTCCCTATCTTTATCAGAAATTTGCCAAAAAACATATGCCCAATCAGGATCTCTAGGTAAAAAAGAAACATTTGTTTTTACTTCTTCAGCTACATATGACTCGGACTCACTAACAACTTTAGGTAATGCCTGGCTCTCAATATTGTCTATTTTTTTTGAATTTTTATTTTGGTATTTAAGTATAAGATCAACTAAAACTGCTTTAGTTTTACGACTATATAAGGGTACTGATAATTTACTTGCTTCTTGACGTAATTGTCTGAGGGTAAGAGAGAGTAATTGATCTTTATTAATGATCCCATCAGCCACTTTAAAATCTCCGTTTTTGTTTGGGATCAGTATGTTCTTTTTTTTTGGTAATTGGGTGACTTTTGGACGTGTCGTCAGGATCCTCTGACTGCCGAGGTGTGAAGAAAATTTAAATTTTTGGCGAAAATAATTGGTATCAAATGATTTTATGAAATTTGAGAAATTTTTAAAATATAAATTAATTTTCTTTTTTTTTAAATTTTATTACCTAAATTTGTTAACGACTCAACAAAATTATATTTTTTCTTCGGGATCAATTTTGGAGCATTTCAACTTTTTTTAACAAACATTACTAAATCATCAATATCTAAATCCCAAATATCTTTTCCTATTTTATGTGAAAAAGTATCCAACTTTTTTGCGGTCGCGGACAATTGCTCATAAAAAAGATCACTAAATTGTTCATCATTAAATTTTTTTGATTGATTATCGCACCATTTTTTCAGAAGATTTTCCTCCAGAGATTTAATACTATCTTCTGTAAATATTAATTTTAAGGTATTTAGACAATGAGCTAGTAACCTTACATGATGTTTTTGCATAATGGTTAAATCAAGTTGATCAATTGCTTCAACGATTTGAATGTTTAAAGGATTCGAAAAAGGATCGCGTTGAATAGACATTAATTTTTAATTTTAATAAAAGAAAAAAACTCAATATTGGGGTTATCTTTCGTTAAAGTATATACAGCTAATAGTAATAGGTTAATTTCTGGATAGCATGGTAAAAGAAAATTTAGTTAAAGATGTTGTAAAAGAACCATACAAGTATGGATTCGTCACTGATATTGAAACTGAAAAAATTTCAAAAGGATTGAATGAAGATATTATAAGACTGATTTCACGTAAGAAAGAAGAACCAGATTATCTTCTAAATTTTAGATTAAATGCTTTCAAAAAATGGCAGAGAATGCAGGAGCCTGACTGGGCAGAACTTGGATACGAAGAAATTGATTATCAAAATATAATCTATTACTCAGCTCCCAAGCAGAAAGAAAAAATTTCCAGTTTGGATGAAGTTGATCCCAAACTACTTGAGACTTTTGATAAATTAGGGATACCTCTTACCGAACAAAAAAAATTAACAAATGTTGCTGTAGATGCAGTATTTGATAGTGTTTCAATTGCTACGACATTTAGAGAAGAACTTGCTGAGTATGGAGTTATTTTTTGCTCTATAAGCGAAGCAGTAAAAAATCACTCCGATTTGATAGAAAAATATTTAGGTTCCGTTGTTCCTGCAAGTGACAATTATTTTGCAGCATTAAATTCAGCTGTTTTTAGTGATGGTTCTTTTGTTTATATACCTAAGGGTGTTTGCTGTCCCATGGATCTATCTTCCTATTTTAGAATTAATAGTGGAGATTCTGGACAATTTGAAAGGACACTCATAATTGCAGAAGAATCTAGTTCAGTAAGTTACTTGGAGGGCTGTACAGCACCAATGTTCGATACAAATACTCTTCATGCAGCAGTTGTCGAATTAGTAGCATTAGATGACGCCTCAATAAAATACTCAACAGTGCAAAATTGGTATGCTGGTAATGAAAAAGGTGTTGGTGGAATCTTTAATTTTGTCACCAAACGAGGAAAATGCTTAGGTAATAGAAGTAAAATTAGTTGGTCACAAGTTGAAACAGGTTCTGCTATTACTTGGAAATATCCTAGTTGTCTTCTTTTAGGAGAAGGATCTGTAGGAGAATTCTATTCAGTAGCTCTTACAAATAATCTTCAACAAGCTGATACAGGTACAAAAATGATTCATATAGGTCCTAATACTAAATCAACCATAGTTAGCAAGGGAATTAGTGCAGGTAAATCAAAAAATAGCTACAGAGGACTTGTAAAAATGGGCAAAAAAGCTATTGGTTCAAGAAATTACAGCCAATGCGATTCGATGTTAATAGGAGATCAAGCTTCCGCAAATACATTTCCATATATCAAATCTCAACAACCAAATTCTGAAATTGAGCATGAAGCAAGCACATGTAGAATTTCTGAAGATCAACTTTTTTATTTACAAAGCAGAGGTATAGAATTTGAAGAGGCAGTATCTATGATGGTAAGTGGTTTCTGCAGAGATGTATTCAATCAACTACCTATGGAATTTGCTGCTGAAGCAGACAAGTTACTGGCTCTTAAACTAGAGGGATCAGTAGGTTAATTAATTAATTTCTAAAGTGTAATGCAAAGTAAAATGAAAGAATCAGATCCAATATTAGAAGTTAGAAATCTTTTTGCATCTACAGATAATCTTCCAATATTAAAAGGGGTTTCAATAACGGTTTATCCAGGAGAAATTCATGCAATTATGGGTAGAAATGGATGTGGGAAAAGTACTCTTTCAAAAATCATAGCTGGGCACCCCTCATACAAAATCACAAAAGGAAATATAAATTTTTCAGGAAAAGACGTTAATTTATTAGAACCTGAAGAGAGAGCTCAATCAGGTATTTTCCTTGGTTTCCAATACCCAATAGAAATACCAGGTGTTAGTAATCTTGAGTTTCTTAGGGTTTCAACAAATGCCAGAAGAAAATTTCTTAATAAAGAAGAATTAGATACTTTCGATTTTGAAGA
>QCIL01000038.1 GCA_003216725.1 Prochlorococcus sp. AG-402-L18 | reverse complement strand
TTTATGTTTATGGTCGAATAATCCGAGATCTACCTGTGCTATCTTTGATGTCCTTACATTTCTATAAACTTCTGAAAGTAAACCTATCTCTAACCCCCAATCACATGGAATTCTCAAGTTCATAGCTAGATCTTTTGTAAAAGCAAATTCACCTGCAAGTGGATATCTAAATGATTGAAGATATTGAAGAAAAGGTCCATTTCCTACTAATTGTTCCAAACTTGCAAGAAGAGGTCCAACAAATAATCGGGTAGCTCTTCCTTGTAATTGATTTGTTTCCAAGGACAATCGACTGTAGAAGGCTTTTACATATGAAATACCATATGATTCATCCAATAACGGCATAATCATCCTCGATGGGTACAAAGCGTTAAATGTTCTTATATCAGCATCAAAAAGAGCTACAACCTCTGACTTTCTTGTTGCTACCCCAATTCCTTGCCAGACTGCCCAACCTTTGCCCGGAGTACCTAATAGTTCTAAACCGTTTTTTTCTTGATTTTTTAATAGTTCAATAACAGAAGGAGAATTTGTCCATTGAATATGAACTGGAAATGGCATTGAATCAAAGAAAGATTTTGCAGATTGTGCTTGATCAATTGTTTTTGCGGATAATGCTATAACTAATTCGTTTAAACCTGTCAAATTCTTTAAAACTCTCTTAATATCCTTTAATGCCGGCCTCTCAAACTCTTCATATAAACAAGGAATTAATATGGCTGTTGATCTTTTCTTTAATTTTTTGTTTAATTCTTTAATAAGATCTTTTGTAACTCCATATTCATGTATTGTTGTGATTAACCCTTGTTGAAAGTCCATTTTCTATTTGATGTGCAGAATAGTGTTAATACTTCGTTGATTTTTTCAAAGTGACGCAAATCGATTCAATGAAAAAATTAAATAGATTGAAGCTTAGAGAATTGCTTAAGGCAATTTATAAGGATCATACTATCGAAGAAATCAATTTTATCTGTAATCAATTATTGCAGATTATAGATAATTTCTCAGAGAAGTCTCGTTATGAAGAAATTTATAATGAAAAAAAATGGGATCAATCATTTTCTATTTTAATAACATATGCTGATGGAATTTATAATCAAGATGAACCAACTCTTGTTACCTTGAATGATTTTTTAGGAAAGCATTTTGGAAGTCTTGCAAAAGTTGTACATATTCTTCCTTTTCTAAAATCAACTAGTGATGGTGGTTTTGCAGTTTCAAGTCATAAATATTTAGAGGAAAAGTTTGGTAGTTGGGAGGATCTCAAAAATATTTCAAATAGTCATATCCTAATGGCGGATTTGGTTTTGAATCATGTGTCTTCATCTCATCCTTGGGTTCAACAATTTATTAAATGTCAAGAGCCTGGGTTCTCAAATGTTTTTTCTCCATCACATAAACTTGATTGGTCAAACGTTATAAGACCAAGAAGTTCTTCTCTTTTTTCTCAAATAAATACAGAACGCGGTCCAAAACAAGTTTGGACAACTTTTGGTCCTGATCAAATTGATTTGAATTGGCTTAATCCTAAAATGACAATCGAATTTCTTAACTTAATAATTACCTATGTATCAAATGGAATTAAATGGTTAAGATTAGATGCTGTTGGGTTTATTTGGAAGGAACCTGGAACTACATGTTTGCACTTACCAAAAGCTCATTCAATTGTAAAAGTATTAAGGATACTTCTAAATAATCTTCTTAATGATGGTGTTTTAATAACTGAAACTAATGTTCCTCAAAAAGAAAATCTTTCTTATTTAATGCCAAAAGATGAAGCGCATATGGCATATAATTTCCCATTGCCGCCTCTTCTTCTAGAAGCAATTATTACTTCAAGAGCTGATATCTTAAATTCATGGATATCTGACTGGCCCATTTTGCCTGAAAATATAACTTTATTTAATTTTACAGCTTCACATGATGGAGTAGGTCTACGTGCTTTAGAGGGGCTTATGAATGAGGAAAGGATAAAGCAGTTATTGATTAATTGTGAAAAAAGAGGGGGACTTGTGAGTCATAGAAGGTTATCAAATGGTGACGATAAACCATATGAATTAAATATTAGTTGGTGGAGTGCAATGGAGGATGGGGGAAGAGATTCCAATCGGTTTCAATTTGAAAGATTTGTATTAACACAATTACTTGTGATGGTTCTTAAAGGTGTACCTGCATTTTATCTTCCAGCATTATTAGCTTCTGAAAATGATATAAAAAGCTTTTCTATGACCGGTCAGAGAAGAGATTTAAATAGAGAGAAATTTAAATCAAAAAAACTCTTATCTGTATTCAATAATCCTGAATCTAATGCGAATAAAAATTTAAATTATCTTCGTAATGCAATGGACCTTAGATCAAAACTACCTCAATTTCATCCTAATTCGGAAATGGAGTGCTTATCAAAAGGTAGAAGTGATATTGTTGTCATTAAAAGAGGAATTGGTAACGATGCTATATTCACAATACATAATATGACAGAGAATAAAATTAATTACAGACTAGTTGATTATGCTTCACCTGAATTAATTAAAAATGAATTTAATATGAGAGATTTTTTAAAATCTGCTAAATATAATGTTAATAATATTGAATTGGAACCTTTCCAGGTCGTTTGGCTAAGCTTCTTAACAAATGATTGAAAATTCGTCTTTTTGGGTAGTAACTGATGTTGATGGAACCTTAATGGACCATTCATATGATTTAACACCTGCCAAAGAAGCTATTAAGTCATTGCAAGAATTGTCCGTGCCAATAATACTTTGTACTAGTAAGACTGCTGCAGAAGTAAAAGTTATTAGAAAAGAGCTTGATCTGATTGATCCTTATATTGTTGAGAATGGTGGTGCTATTTATGGTGAATCTTTAACTAAAGTAAATGGTAAGATTATTCTTGGAGAAAAATATGAAATTTTAAATAACATTTTATGTAGTATTTCAAGTGAAATAAATTATAATCTTCAACCTCTTAATAATCTAACCGATAAACAAGCTACAGAATTAACAGGATTAAAGGGGAATTCTCTTACTTTGATGAGAGATAGACATTGGAGTATGCCCTTTTTAAATCCCCCTGAATTAATTGAAAAAGATCTTAATAATTGCTGTCAAAAATATAATGTGGAAATTTTTAGGGGTAACAGGATGAGCCACATGTTATCAATTAATTCAAATAAAGGTAAAGCTATAAAAGAACTAAAAAAATACGCTAAAAATCCAAACGTAAAAATTATAGGTTTAGGAGATTCACCAAATGATTTACCTTTATTAATAAATTCAGATATAAAAATTGTTATCCCTGGTACTAAAGGTCCTAATATTAAATTAATTGATAAGTTAAAAAGTTATGACTTTACAATTGCTAATGAACCAAATGGGTATGGTTGGAAAAGCGAAATAAACAAATTAATAATTAGACTATTGAACAAAAAATGAATGATTTAAAACTTGAGTTTCCACTTGAAAAGTTT
>QCIL01000037.1 GCA_003216725.1 Prochlorococcus sp. AG-402-L18 | reverse complement strand
TGTTATAGAAATTCTAAACCATTATTAAGTAATTTTCCTACAAAGGGGAAACATGTTTTAGTTGGTCCAGGTGAAAATGCTGGAGTTATTGACGTTGGTAAGAATCAAAAACTAGTTTTTAAAATAGAAAGTCATAATCATCCATCTGCAATTGAACCTTTTCAAGGTGCAGCAACAGGTGTTGGGGGCATTTTAAGAGATATTTTTACTATGGGTGCTAGACCTATTGGAGTTTTAAATTCATTAAGATTTGGGAATATTGATAAATCTTCTAACCTATCTCTTCTTAGAGGTGTAGTTTCAGGTATATCTCATTACGGAAATTGTGTAGGCGTACCAACTGTTGGTGGAGAAATATGTTTTGACGATTGTTATTCAGGAAATCCTTTGGTTAACGTAATGGCTTTGGGTTTAATGGAAACAGACGAAATTGTATGTTCAGGTGCGAGTGAAGTAGGTGCACCTGTTTTATATGTTGGAAATACAACTGGTAAAGATGGTGTAGGTGGAGCTAGTTTTGCTAGTTCAGAATTAAATGCTAATTCTTTAGATAATAGGCCAGCAGTACAAGTCGGAGATCCATTTATTGAAAAAAGTCTTATTGAGGCTTGTTTAAATGCCTTTAAAACTGGTGATGTAATTGCTGCTCAAGACATGGGAGCTGCAGGATTAACTTGCAGCAGTGCAGAAATGGCAGCCAATGGTGGTTTAGGAATATCAATTAATTTAGATTTAGTTCCTGCAAGGGAAAATGATATGTCTGCTTATCAGTATTTGCTATCTGAATCTCAAGAGAGAATGTTGCTTGTTGTTAAAAAAGAAAAGTTAAATAATATTATCAAGCAATTCAAAAAATGGGGATTGTATGCAATTGTTATTGGCGAAGTATTAAGAACTAAAGAAGTTATTATCTATCAAAAGAATAAGATAGTCGCTCAAATACCTACTTCTGCATTATCTGATGAAACTCCCATTAATACTCATGATGTTATTAAAGAACCTCCTAATTATTTATTAGATAAATGGAAATGGAAAGAAGAGAATTTACCATTAATTGACAATAATGGGATATGTTCTTTAAAAAATAATAAATTTTCCTCTTGGTCGAAAATTATTCTTCAACTCTTATCAAATCCTTCAATAGCTTCTAAAAGATGGATATATCAACAATATGATTTTCAAGTTCAATCAAATACAGTATTTAAACCTGGAGAATCTGATGCATCTTTAATAAGACTTAGATTACAAAATGAAACAGATAAAAATCAAGTATTTTCTGGTGTAGCAGCATCTGTTGATTGTAATAGCAGATGGGTTTATCTAGACCCGTATAGAGGAAGTATCTCTGCTGTTGCAGAATCTGCAAGAAATGTTTCTTGCGTTGGTGCAGACCCAATAGCAATCACTAATAATTTAAATTTTTCTTCTCCAGAAAATAAAATAGGGTATTGGCAGCTTTCATCAGCATGTGAAGGGATATCTAAAGCTTGTATAGCTCTAGAAACACCTGTTACTGGAGGTAATGTATCTTTATACAATGAATCAAAAAATAAAAATAATGAAATCACTCCTATCTATCCTACTCCTGTTATTGGGATGGTAGGAATAATTCAAAATGTTGAAAAAGCTGTAAGCACAGGATGGAAAAACATTAATGATCAAATATGGTTGATTGGTTCAGATAAATCTGAATCAACAATAAGTGCTAGCTCTTATTTAGATTATTATCATGGCTTAGTAACAGGTAGACCACCAAAGTTAGATCTAAAAGATGAAAAATTTTGCCAAAGTTTTTTAAGAGAGGCAATTTTAAGAAATTATATTTCTTCCTCTCATGACGTAGGAGACGGAGGTTTATCAATTGCATTATCAGAATGTTGCATTTTATCTTCTTTGGGGGCAACTATAGAATTAAATAATCAGAACATTCGTGAAGATAATTTATTATTTAGTGAAGGAGGTTCAAGAATTATTTTTTCAGTCAAGAATAATAGATTGTTAGAATTTTTGGATTTTGTAAAAGAAAAAAATATAGATTCTCTAACTGATATCTATATTAAACAAATAGGTTTTGTTTCTAAAGATAAGTTTATTATAAATTTAAAAGATAAAGAACTTTGCAACATAAGGGTTGAAGAATTAACTGAAAAATTTAATAATAGTATTTCAAACTATATTTGATAAATGAATAAATATTTAAATCTTCCAACAATTATTAAAAATTAAATCATGTGTGGAATAGTCGGAATTGTTTCTTCTGATGATGTAAATCAACAAATTTATGATAGTCTTCTCCTTTTGCAACATAGAGGTCAAGATTCAACAGGAATAGCAACTATGGAAAATACAGTTTTTCATATACATAAAGCTAAAGGTCAGGTAAATACAGCTTATAGAACAAGAGATATGAGAAATTTAATAGGTAAAATTGGTTTAGGCCATGTTAGATATGCAACAAAAGGATCAGCAGAAAGTGTCGAGGAAGCGCAACCATTTTATGTTAATGCTCCTTATGGAATAGTTTTAATCCATAATGGAAATCTTACCAATACAAGAGATCTAGAAAAACAATTATTTAATGTAGATAGACGACATACTAACTCTTCTAGTGATACTGAAATGTTATTAAATATATTTGCTACTGAATTACAAGATCAAATTAATAATCAAGATTTAGAGCCAGAAATTATTTTTAATGCTGTTAAGAATTTACATAAGAGAATACAAGGTTCATATGCTTCAATTGCCTTGATTTCTGGCCATGGTTTACTTGCATTTAGAGACCCTTTTGGTATAAGACCTTTAGTAATTGGTAAAAGAATATCTAATTTAACTCATAAAGAAGAGTGGATGGTCGCAAGTGAGTCATTAGTCTTAGAAAATAACGACTATCAAGTAGTAAGAGATGTTGAACCAGGAGAAGCAATTTTTATAACTAATAATGGTGAGTTTTTTTCTAAACAATGTTCAGAAGACCCTAAATTATTCCCATGTGCTTTTGAATATGTTTATTTAGCGAGACCCGATTCAGTTATGAATGGAATCTCTGTATATAAAGCACGTTTAAAAATGGGAGATTACTTGGCTGAAACAATTAAATCAAAAATAAATTCTGGAGATGTTGATGTTGTAATGCCCATTCCTGATTCTTCTCGTCCTGCAGCTATGCAAGTCGCAAGACAATTAGGAATAGAATATAGAGAAGGGTTTTTTAAAAATAGATATGTTGGAAGGACTTTTATAATGCCTGGCCAACAAAAACGTAAGAAATCAGTTAGACAAAAGCTAAATGCAATGAGTACAGAATTCAAAAATAAAAACGTATTGATAGTTGATGACTCTATTGTAAGAGGTACTACTTCAAAGGAAATAGTTCAAATGGCAAAAGATTCTGGAGCCAATAAGGTCTTTTTTACTTCTGCTGCTCCCCCGGTTAGATTTCCTCATGTTTATGGTATTAATATGCCTAATAGAGATGAATTAATAGCCCATAATAGAACAATAACTCAAATAGCAGCCAAGCTTGAAATTGATAATCTTGTTTATCAAAGTGTTGATAATTTGAGAAAATCTATAATAAATGATTCTCCTATACAAGATTTAGAAATGAGTTGTTTCACTGGCTTATACGTCACTGGAACTGTAAATCAAGAGTATTTGAAATGGGTTGAAGATGAATATAAATCTTAATTTATAAATTTTCTATACGGTTGCAATTTTCAAGATATTCTTCTTTTTCTAAATTTAAAAAATTAACATTTAATAAATTCTTATTTGTGTAACAAATGAATTTATTAAGATTTAGTCTCATAGCTTTGTTTTTGTTTGTCTCAACATCTAAATATTCGTTTTTAGTAAGTATTTTGATAAAGTTGTCATTTTTAAGTTTAATTTTCTCATTTATATATCCTAATTTAGAATTGAAAGCATTATAAATTTCATGGGTTTTCAATTTAAAAAAATTTCCTTTTTTGGATACTAAGAAGATATGATCTTTATCTTTACTATTGCAGCAAGAAACTATTTTTTCTGTAGGCAGTAAATTAACTAATAATAATCCTTGTGATTGTTTAGAGCTTGGTGATATGTATTGATTCGATAAATCAAATTTAAAAAGCCTACCAATAGATGTCAAAATCACTAATTTTTCTTCTGTATTATAAATAAAAGAATCAATTATCTTAGTAGAGTTTTTCAATTTTGCTATTGAAAACACTCTATTACTTTTAAAAATATCATCATCAAACAAAACTTTTTTAAATCTTCCGTTTGAATTTAAAATGCATAAATAATTTTTATGATTAATATTTAAATGATGGAAATTTATTATTTCTTTTGGATTTATATTTCCTAAAATTTTATTATCTAATTTTATATCATGATTGATACAAGATTCCCAATTAATTTGGACAAC
>QCIL01000036.1 GCA_003216725.1 Prochlorococcus sp. AG-402-L18 | reverse complement strand
ATTCTATGGGGACAATTGAAGTTCCCACTGATGCTTTATGGGGGGCACAAACGCAAAGATCTATTAAAAATTTTTCAATTGGGGAAGAATTAATACCAATTGAGTTGATTTATTCGCTAACTATTATTAAAAAAGCTGCCTCAATTGCTAATTACAAATTAGGTTTATTAGATTTTGAAAAAAAAGAGCTCATTAATGAAGCTTGCAAAGAGATTTTAACTGGAATTCATGATTCACAGTTTCCTCTAAAAATATGGCAAACAGGAAGCGGTACTCATACAAATATGAATGTGAATGAAGTTATATCAAATATTGCAGCGAAAAAAACAAACTCACAGCTTGGAAGTCATAACCCTCTTCATCCTAATGATGATGTTAATAAATCTCAGTCTACAAATGATACTTTTCCGGCAGCCATTCAAATATCTGTTATCAATATAGTAAAAAATAAATTAGTACCATCAATAAGAAAACTTACTAAGTCTCTAGATGAAAAAAGTGCTGAGTGGAAAGACCTTGTAAAAATTGGCAGGACACATTTTCAAGATGCTGTACCAATAACATTTGGCCAAGAAGTATCAGCATGGTCTAAGCAGATAAAAGATGCTGAAAATGCACTAATAGCGAGTCTTGATGAATTATATTTTCTACCTTTAGGAGGTACTGCAGTAGGTACGGGTATAAATTGTCCAAAAGAATTTCCAGAAGAATCTATTAAATCAATTTCTGACTATACAAACCTACTTTTTTGTAAATCAAAGAACAATTTTTCTGTAATGGCTTCCCATGACCGACTAGCACAAGTTATGGCTCAGATAAAAATATTAGCAAGTGCATTATATAAAATTTCAAACGATATAAAAATATTATCCTCTGGGCCAAGATCAGGAATCTATGAATTAATTATTCCTCAAAATGAACCTGGAAGTTCAATCATGCCTGGTAAAGTTAATCCCACTCAATGTGAAGCATTATCAATGGTATGCACTCAAATTATGGGTTTTGAATATGCAGTATCTATGGCTAATTCGAGCGGAACTTTACAGATGAATGAATACAAACCATTGATAGGTTTTAATATTCTTTCAAGTGTAAAATTAATAGAAAATGCAATAAATAATTTTAGGCTTAAATTAGTTGAAGGAATGGAACCCAACTACGAGAAAATAAATTTTAATCTAGAAAATTCTCTCATGTTAGTTACTGCTCTTGTACCCAAAATAGGTTATGAAAAAGCTTCTGAAATTGCTAATCTAGCCTTTAATGAATCAATAAGTCTAAAGGAGGCAACATTGAAATTAGGTTATTTGAATGAGTATGATTTTGATGAATTAATACAAACTGATTCCATGATTTGATTTAGAAATTTTACGAGTTATTATCACTCCTTTTTGTCGCAGGATTAACATCATCATCTACCTTTAACAAATCATTAGACTCAGAAACTGGGAACCTATTAATGGCTTTTAAAGCTAGCTTTGCTTTGTTTTTTAATCTATTACTGACACCTACACAGTATTTAACTTGAGATAGCACGTCTATTGACCTCCTAATAATTCTAACAACATCCCCCTCATCTAAAGATGTATTAAAAACTAGATCTTTCCATTTTTTACCCTTTGCCCATTCTGAAATAATTCCTGTTAACTCTGTTTCTAAAAATATTGGTGCATCAACATGAAACATATTTTGTTTTGAAGCAATTAAATTTCTTAATCCCTCTAATTCAATAAAAACATCAAGTACTTTTAAAGAAGGTTTAAAATTACACCAAAGGTTTGGTCTTTTTATATCAACACATATTGCTTGAATTATTGATGCCAGATCAGGAGGATCTAAATCATCTAAGTAACCACTTATTAAAACTAGACCAACCCATAATTCATTGTCACTTCTTATAGCACCAATTGTTTGCCCTACTTCAGTTAGTTCTAAATCATTCAAACAATCGAAGTGATTAAGAATTTTTTTTAAATTCATAAATTTATTCCAGTTAAAGTTTTCTTTGTCTTCAAGGTGAGAATTTCTAGTTAATATTTCTTGTTCAACCTCAATAATCCTTTTCCTATATTTCTTTAATTTTCTGGAGTCACCCAATCTATGTGCGGGAAGTTCATCTATTCTTTTCTCTAAATTAAAAATTAATTTTTGCTGTGTCAAAACTTCAGTGGTTAAATCATACTGTGGCGTTCGTAAATCATTATTTTTTGAAATTTCAATTATTTTATCAACAAAAATTTGAGATTTATAGTCGCCCATTTGAACTTCGCCAGAAAAATGCATCGTTGGATTTTCAAGATTGAGGATATCTATCTCTTCCAAATCAGGAAAGATATTTACTATATAAGAAGGCTTTATAAGAATAAACAAATTGTCAATGGTTAAACAAATCAAACTTTTGATTTTTTTTGATTCATATATTTTTTTACATATCATTGATGGAACAATCTTCCTTTTTATTTGAGGTGCTTTAATAGAAATTAAACTTCCATCCTTTATAAATGGAAGTGCATTAGTTATCTCTTCTGATAATTTTTCTGCTGCTTGTTTTTCTAATATCTTTAATAATCTTCTTTCTTCTTTTAAACGACTCTTTAGTTTCTCATATGCATCAAAATCCTCCCAAGAAATATTAGATGTTATTTTTTTTAGATCATCCAAATCTTTATATAAATTATCTAAAAAAACTTTTTCTTGAGAAGACTCATATGAATATAAAAAGCTTCCAAAACTTCTTTTAATTAATTCTCTAGATTTATCTAAATTATAATTTTGAAGAAGATTTAGAACCATACCATAGCTAGGAGTGAATTGACTTTCTAGAGGATTTGGTTTGCTAATAGCCAGAGCACATGCCTCTTTTGCACCCTCAAATCTTGTTTGCAAAGTAACTACATAACCTTGTGAATCCTTTCCCCTTCTTCCAGCCCTTCCGGACATCTGCAAAAATTCACTGCTAAATAATAATCTATGACCTTCTTCAGTCCTTTTAGATAATGATGATATAACTGTTGTTCTAGCAGGCATATTAATACCTGCAGCTAAAGTCTCAGTAGCAAAAACAACTTTTATTAATCCCTTTTGAAATAATTCCTCAACCATTTCTTTCCATGCTGGTAATAATCCTGCATGATGAGACGCAACACCTCTTTTCAGAGCATCACAGTGTACTTTATCTTTGATTCCTTCTTGATTATTTTTAAGATAAATATCTAATTTTTGAGAAATTAAATTTGACTCAGAGTAAGTTACGAAAGATAGATCTTTGATATGCTCAACAGCTTTATCACATCCTCTTCTACTAAAAATAAAATAGATAGCCGGTAACATATTTCTCTCAGCTAGTTTTGAAACTACAAAGCTAATTGAAGGAGACTTTGGTTGGATTATTCTTCCTACTTTTGCTCTCCTTTTTTGTCCTTTTGGTGCTCTCCAAATCTTACAGTTTGGGTGAATACCATTACCCTTAATATTCAAAAGTGGATGCAAACCCTTAGCACTACAAAAAATGAAATCTAATGGAACTGATCTTTTATCACTATTAACAAGAACTGTAGGGCCATGAACTTTCTCTATCCAATTTTTAAGTTGATCTGCATTAGATACAGTTGCTGATAATGCTATTAGCTGGGTTCTAGAAGGACAATGAATTATCGTTTCTTCCCAAACTGTTCCTCTTTGTGGATCATTCATATAATGGCATTCATCAAGTATTACAGATTCTAGATTTACCAATGGGTCATCAAATTGATCAAATTCTCCATAAACCATATTTCTAAAAATCTCCGTCGTCATGACTATAATGGGTGCGTCTCTTTTGATAGAGATATCACCTGTTAAAAGACCTACTTTATCCTCTCCAAATTGATTAGCAAAATCTCTGAACTTTTGATTTGAAAGTGCTTTTAAAGGGGTTGTATAAAAAACTCTACTCCCATGGGACAAAGCTCTATAAATAGCAAATTCCCCAACTAATGTTTTACCAGAACCAGTTGGAGCTGTTAAAACAAGAGAATTTCCGCTATTTATAGCTTTTATTGCCTCTATTTGAAAATCATCTAGTGGAAAAGGGAAATATTCCTCTAAATTAAGCAATAGTTGTGATTGAAGAGATGATGAGTTAACTTCTTAAGATATGATCTATATAAATTTTAATAAACAAAAAATACCTTGCAAACTTTAATAGTAAATCTGAATCATTGCATTGAAATCCCAAAATCTTAAACTTGTTAAAATGAAAAAAATAAAAATTCCAAAAAACAGAATTCGTAAATTAAAAACATTCTCTTTAGGTAAGGAACCCTATGAACTTCAAGTTTTAAATTCTAATAAAGCAAAACTTATAGACTTATGCAGTAATGATTATTTTGGGCTTAGTAGAGATAAAGATTTAATAAAAGCATCATATGCAATATGCTTGGCAGAGGGCCTTGGATCAGGAAGCTCTAGATTTATTACTGGTTCCAGGCCAATTCATCAATTATTAGAATCGCAACTTGCAGAATGGCTTAACCAAGATAAAGTTCTTTTATTTCCAAGTGGGTTTCAAGCTAACATTGCTGCAATCCAAGCTTTAGCAAGAAGAAATAGTATCGTCATAGCTGACAAACTGATTCATAACTCTTTATTAGTGGGAGTAAAAGCTGCACAAGCAAAATTAGTCAGATTCGCACATAATAATTTGAAAGATTTAGAAGATAAAATTCGTATTTTCAATTCTGCCCATAATTCTATTCTTGTAGTTGTTGAATCTCTCTATAGTATGGAAGGATCAATTGCTCCTTTA
>QCIL01000035.1 GCA_003216725.1 Prochlorococcus sp. AG-402-L18 | reverse complement strand
TTGGTGGTATACGATTGGAATGAGAACTAATGAGCAACTCTTCCAAGCTTCAATCTTTATGAGTATTTTAGCTTGTTGGACTTTATTTGCAGGTTGGTTACATTTACAGCCAAAATTCAGACCTTCACTAGCTTGGTTTAAAAATGCAGAGTCAAGATTAAATCATCACTTAGCAGTTTTATTTGGCTTCAGCAGTATCGCTTGGACTGGTCATTTGGTTCATGTTGCAATACCTGAATCTCGAGGACAGCATGTAGGTTGGGATAACTGGTTAACAGTTCTTCCTCACCCTGCTGGATTAGCGCCTTTCTTTACTTTAAATTGGGGAGCATACGCACAAAATCCTGATTCTTTAGACCAGGTCTTTGGAACTGCAGAGGGGGCTGGAACAGCAATCTTTACCTTCCTAGGAGGACTACATCCACAAAGTGAGGCTTTATGGCTTACTGATATAGCACATCATCATATTGCAATTGGTACCGTTTTTGTAATTGCAGGCCATATGTATAGAAATACTTTTGGTATCGGTCACAGCCTTAAAGAAATTACTGAAGCCCATAATACTAGACATCCAAATGATCCTCATAAAGGTAGTTTTGGCATTAATCATGATGGGATTTATGAAACTGTAAATAATTCATTACATTTCCAATTAGGATTAGCATTAGCATCTCTTGGGGTAGCAACTTCTCTTGTTGCTCAACATATGGGTGCTCTTCCTTCTTATGCCTTTATTGCGAGGGACTACACTACACAGTCTGCTCTATATAGTCATCATCAGTACATAGCGATGTTCTTGATGGTTGGAGCATTTGCCCATGGTGCTATTTTCTTTGTGAGAGATTACGATCCTGAGTTAAACAAAGATAATGTATTAGCCAGAGTTCTTGGAACAAAAGAAGCTTTGATTAGTCACCTTAGTTGGGTAACAATGTTGCTTGGATTCCATACTTTAGGAATTTATGTACATAACGATGTAGTTGTAGCTTTTGGTAATCCTGAAAAGCAAATTCTTATCGAGCCAGTTTTTGCTCAATTCGTTCAGGCAGCTCAAGGTAAAATGATGTATGGTTTTAACGCTCTATTATCTGATCCTACAAGTTCAGCTAGCCTTGCTGCAAATTCATTACCAGGAGACCATTACTGGATGGATCTTATCAATAGGCAGGATGCATTAAGTGCTTTCTTACCTATTGGTCCAGCAGATTTCTTAGTTCATCATGCTATCGCTTTAGGTCTTCATACAACTGCCTTAATTCTTATTAAAGGAGCACTTGATGCAAGAGGAACTAAATTAATCCCTGATAAGAAAGATTTAGGTTACGCATTCCCTTGTGATGGACCTGGTCGAGGAGGTACTTGTGATAGTTCATCATGGGACGCTATGTACTTAGCAATGTTCTGGGCATTAAACTTAATAGCATGGGTAACTTTCTACTGGCATTGGAAACACTTAGCAATATGGCAGGGGAATGTAGCACAATTTAATGAATCAGGTACTTATTTAATGGGGTGGTTCAGAGATTACCTTTGGTTAAACTCTGCTCAACTTATTAATGGATATAATCCATTTGGAGTAAACTCATTATCTCCTTGGGCTTGGATGTTCCTATTTGGCCATCTAGTTTGGGCTACTGGTTTTATGTTCCTAATATCATGGCGTGGTTATTGGCAAGAATTAATTGAAACATTAGTTTGGGCACACCAACGCACACCAATAGCTAACCTAGTAGGTTGGAGAGATAAACCAGTTGCACTTTCAATTGTTCAGGCTAGATTAGTTGGTTTAGCACATTTCACGATTGGAAACATCCTCACATTTGGTGCATTTGTAATTGCTTCAACTTCAGGTAAATTTGGTTAAATAGTTTTTAAATAGTAAAATCACCACATTTGTGGTGATTTTTTTTGTTTAATTTTATTGTTCAAAATTAAGTTAAAATTATAGAATTACCATCAAATAAATATGTCAGATATAAACCAATTAGTTTCTATTATTATCCCTGTTTTCAATGAAAAAGAGAGTATTGGTTTTTTGTTGAATGAAGTTAAAAGTGTAATGACATCTCATAAATTAAATTTTGAATTGATTGTTGTAAATGATGGTTCTAAAGACAATACTCACGAAGTATTAAAACAACTAACTTTAAAAATTAAAGAATTGTCAGTAATTTCTCTTCGCAAAAATTATGGACAAACTGCAGCTATATCAGCTGGCTTTGATAATTTTAAAGGTGATATTGTAATTACTTTGGATGGTGATTTGCAGAATGACCCAAATGATATTCCTAAATTAATTTCAGAAATTAATAATGGCTATGATTTGATCTGCGGATGGAGGTTTGATAGAAAAGATAAATTAATTAATAGGAAAATACCATCAAAAATAGCGAATAAATTAATAGCTCAAGTAACAGGTTTGAAGTTACATGATTATGGATGCTCATTAAAAGCTTTTAAAAAAGAAATAATAGATGACATTAAGCTATATGGTGAACTCCATAGGTTTCTACCAGTTTTAGCAAATATTGAAGGTGCAAGAATTAAAGAAATCAAGGTTAATCATAGAAGCAGGCAATATGGATCTAGTAAATATGGAATTGATAGAACTTTTAGAGTTCTAATGGATTTACTAACTGTTTGGTTTATGACTAAATTTTTAACAAGACCTATGTATGGATTTGGTTTTTTCGGAATTATAAGTATATTAATTAGCCTAGCAATGAGCTCTTATTTGATAGTTCTAAAAATAATGGGTGAGGACATTGGAAATCGTCCGATGTTAATGTTTTCATTGATATTGGGAATTGCGGGGGTCCAATTATTTAGCTTTGGTTTATTAAGCGAACTTTTAATTAGGACATATCATGAAAGTCAAGGCCGACCAATTTACAGAATTAGATCAATTATTAGTACAAAATAAAAACTAAATTTTTATTTGAATTTCCTTATTAGCAAAGCTGATATTTCTATTACCTCAGAAGAAGTATCTTTAAGGCCTTTTCGTAAAATTGGTAATGTCGATTTATCAGCTAATTGTTCTGCAATTTTTAAAGCGACTAATTTATCCTCTGTATTACCTTGAAAAAGAGATAACATTTTTTTTCTTTGTGAATTTTTATAAAATGCTGTGTACTTTTTTTCTCCATGTTCATAATAAAAAATATTTTTATTAGATATAAATTTAATATTATTTTTTCTCTTTTTTTTCAATTGATTAGAATATGAATTACTGCTACTTGTAAACTTTTTAAAGTTTCTTTTTTTTAAAACTATTACTAATAATCCTATAAAAATAAAAAAAACTATTGCGAAAAAATTTAACATGTAAAAAGTTAATAATTTTTATATCATCCAGTAATAAAAGTAACACTATTTCGCAGATAAATACTAGAGTGTTTAAAGATGTTTAAAGTAACAATGCCATCTGATTTGCCAAGTCTTTTACCCTCAATTTTTGTTCCATTAATTGGTATAGCAATGCCTGCTGTGTTTATCGTATTGATTGGAAGATTTATTACAGCAACTGAATAAATTATTAATTACAAAACTATTAAAAAAATGAGCGACTTTCAGAAATCATTCTCAGAATCAACTAGTTCTATCAAGTTTGATGAAAAATACATAGACAATTCTGTCCAACCAAATGATATTGGTGTTGCAGAACAATGGGCAGTTAAGACTGTTGCTGATCCATGTGTTGGTAATTTAGCTACTCCAGTTAATAGTGGCTATTTTACAAAAGCTTTCATTAATAATTTACCTTTTTATAGAGAAGGTATTTCACCAAATTTTAGAGGTTTAGAAACTGGAGCTGCTTTTGGATATCTCCTATATGGTCCTTTCACTATGACTGGCCCATTAAGAAACTCTGAATTTGCTCTAACTGCAGGGTTACTCGCTGCTATAGGAGCGGTGCATATTTTGACAGCTCTTTTAGTTCTTTATAATGCACCTGGCAAAGCACCTAATGTACAACCTCCAGATGCTACTGTAAACAATCCTCCAAAGGATTTATTTACACGAGCAGGATGGGCTGATTTTACAAGTGGATTTTGGCTAGGAGGCTGCGGAGGAGCTGTTTTTGCTTGGCTACTTGTTGGGACTTTGCACTTAGATACTATTATGCCAATAATTAAAAATATTTGGACTGCGGGTTAATTTCTAAAATAAAAAAATAAAAAATATTTTTAAATTCAATTTTAAATTAAATGTTGAATTTTATTTACTAACGTATTGTTCTATCCCATCTATAACTTCTTATTACTCTTCCTGCTGAAATAATTTTTGATTTATAATGTGATGAGATTTTATTATTAGATTGATTTAGGGTATCTAATCCTATTCCATTTCTACCAAACTCCTTGCCAGAGCAATGATAATATAATCCATCTCCTTTATAGATTCCAACATGATCACATTTTTCTTTATTTCCAAAAAATAGAAGATCACCTGGTTGAAGAGCTGCATAAGATTCTTTGTAATCAAAAAGATGTTTGCAAAAACTTTTTATTTGATAAGAGTCTCGAGGAATATTAATATGATGCTTGAAAAAAGCAGTTTGAATTAATCCGGAACAATCAAAATTGGGTCCTAAAGTGCCTCCCCAAAGGTATTCATTCGTTAGTTCAGCCTGAACTTTGATCCATTTTAAAATTAAGGGAATTTTATTTTGGATAAAGGAGTATTCATTGCTTAAATTTTCAGTTTTTCTTAATTCGCATTTCTCAATAATCAATCCATCTAAATTTATCCAACAGATGTATCCGTCTTCATATAGTTGAATTAGAATCCTTGAAGATTTATTGGGATATTGATGAATATTTGGATATAGTATTTTAAAAATTCTATTTTTAGAAATTTCTGTAACTAACTTATTTTCTGTTTCATTTTGATATCCAGAAATGTTAACTTTTAATTTCCACCAATTAGTTTTTGAAAAATTAGTTTGTTTAAATAATGAGATAGTTTCTTTATAATTTTCCATAAAATGTGCTTCTACTATTTAAGTAAAGAGATGGATCTAGCTTTAAATCAAATTTTAGGGAGAGTATGCTCTAATAATAAAGATTTTTCTAGGG
>QCIL01000034.1 GCA_003216725.1 Prochlorococcus sp. AG-402-L18 | reverse complement strand
CCCAAACTTTGGACAACTAACTGAGGCTTTTAAAAAAGCTAAACAAATTCAACAAGATGCTCAAAAATTACAAGACGAACTTGAAAAAATGGAAATTGAGGGGAAAAGTGACGATGAAATGGTTAAAGTATGGATAAGCGGCAATCAACTCCCACTTAGAGTTGAGGTCAACGATGAAATATTCAATTCTGACAAAAAAACAATAGAAGCAAATATATTAGAAGCTATCCAAAAAGCTCATGAAAGTTCAACTATAACTATGAAAGAGAGAATGAATGACTTAACTGGCGGACTTAATCTTAATCTTCCTGGATTAGATAATGGTGATTCTTAGAGGATTCAATCATTTCTTTATAAAATACATATCTTTCAAAATTTTTATTTAAATTACAACCCTGATCATTAATATGTAAACAATTTCGAAACTTACAATTTATTCCTTGATTAACTACTTGTTCATAAATTTCGGTATACAATTTTGGCAATTCGCGAATATCTATTTCAAGTGCCTGAATGTTAAATCCAGGAGTGTCAACAATATAACTACTACTTGATAGAGGAAATAATTCGACGTTTCTAGTAGTATTTTTCCCACGTTTTATTTTGGTTGAAACTGATGCAGTCGTATTTTTAAGGCCTGGGATTATCCTATTTAATAAAGTAGTTTTACCAACACCGGATGGTCCCATAAATATTGAGCACTTTTTTTTGTTTAACTCAATCAAAAATTTTTTAAAATATTCTGGATTATTTGGATCTAAAGTAATAGCTTTATATCCCCAACCCTGAAATTTATCAATTAAAAAAAGCCTTTTTTCTTCCTTTATCAAATCACATTTGGTAAGAACCAAAGAAACCTCTACTCCCAGTTTTTCAGCAGATATTAAAAATCTATTTACTTGAGATAAATTTAATTTTGGCTCTTCTACTGAACAAATTACATAAATATCAGAAATATTAGCAACAGCTGGTCTTTCTAAAAGATTATTTCTCTTAACTACACTTTGTATGGTTCCTCTTTTAGTTTTTAAATCAATTTGCTCAACAATTACTTCATCTCCAACAAAAACAAGTTGATTTCTAAAATTTAATGATTTCTTAATTTTGCATAAAATTATATTCTTGAAATTTTTATTATCATCTCGATTTAACTGAACCAAATAAAATGAATTAAATTTTTTTGTAATAAGACCCTTATATTTGTTATCTAAATTCATGGAAAATTTCAAACTTTATCGTTTTTTGATCTTCTGAAATTGTCTTAAAACAATACTTCATGTCTTTTAAAGCTTTTTTAACCATTATTTCTGGTTCACCTTTGTCTAGATGGACTATCAAAGTTTCTTGTCCAGATAGCTTCTCTAATTCCAATTTACATTTCACTACATTTAAAGGACATGGGATTGACTCTAAGTCCAATACCTTCGAAAATTCCTTCAAGATTCCTTACCAAAAAACTTACTAAATAATCCACTATTAGAACTAGAATTTTTATCAGAATATTTAGAAGCTAAACTCTCTAAAAGATTTCGCTCATCTTCAGTTATTCGAGTTGGAAGTTTAACCTTAACTAAAACCTGATGATTTCCTCTTGCAACAGGATTACCTAGTCTAGGCACACCTTTATTCTCCAGTGATAAAGTGCTATTTGGCTGAGTACCGCTTGGTATTTTTAAGCTAACTTTTCCATCAACTGTAATGATATCAACAGTATCCCCAAGAATAGCTTGCAGATAACTTACCGATATTTCAGAAAAAATATTAATACCATCTCTTTTTAAATTTGGATCATTTCTAACTTTAATAAAAACATAAAGATCACCTGGTGGACCTCCTTTTAGACCGACATTACCCTCCCCAGAAATTCTCAATTTAGTTCCCGAATCAACACCTGCAGGAATATTAATGCGTAATTTTTTTCTAACTTGTTTAACACCATTACCTCCGCAAGCTGTACATGGATTTGCAATTATTTGACCAGAGCCATTACAAGCCGGACATTCTGCAACTTGTGTAAAATTACCAAAAGGGGTTCGTGTAGCTCTTCTAACCTGGCCACTTCCACCGCACGTTGAACAATTTGTTGGGCCTGTTCCTGGTTTTGCCCCAGTGCCTCTACAAACGTCACAAGTTTGTAAATGAGGTATCGTAATTTCTCTTTGTTGACCAAAAATAGCCTCTTTAAAATCAATATTTAAGTCATACCTTAAATCATCCCCCTGTTGTGGTCCTCTTCTTTGTGTTCTACCTCCTTGTGGTGATTGTCCTCCAAAGCCATTAAAAAAAGTTTCAAACAAATCTGCAAATCCGCCCATATCTCCCATATCTGGCATTCCAGCTGCTCCTCCTAATCCTGCTTCTCCAAACTGGTCATATCTAGCTCTAGTTTCGGGATCAGCAAGTGCCTCATAAGCTTTACCTATCTCTTTAAATTTATCTTCAGCACCAGGCTCTTTATTGACATCTGGATGATATTTTCGTGCTAATTTTCTATAAGCCCTTTTTAAAGTATCAGCATCAGCATCTCTCGTAACTCCAAGAATTTGATAAAAATCAGCCATTAGATAGTACTCAGTTATTCATTAAAAAAATTTTACTGATCTTTAGAGATTATATTCTCTGAATCAGGCTCCTCTACAACTTTATCTTTTTCTTCTTCCTCTTGTGATTTTTGTTGTCCTGGACCCATTGAAACCTTTACAAGGGCATGTCTTAAGACTTTACCTTCAAGGTGATAGCCACGCTGTAATTCTTCTGTAATTACATCCTCAACAAACTCCTCACTCGGTTCTCGTAACACTGCTTCATGTAAATTAGGGTCAAATTTTTGTCCTACTACGCGCATAGGAGCAACGCCCTGTTGTTTTAAAACATCCACCAATTGTTTATATAAACCTTGATAACTACGATGCAAAGTTTTTGCTTCTTCATTTTCAGGCTTGAGTTGTTGCCGAGCTCTTTCGAAATTATCAACTATTGGCAATATTGTAGTTAGAGCTTTTGCAATAAGTTGAATTTTTAAATCACTTTGATCTCTTGACTGTCTTTTTCTAAAATTATCAAAATCAGCCGCTATTCTCACATACTGACTTTTTAAGGTTTCATGTTCTTTTTCTAATTGTTCTAATCTAGCGTCGTTATTAGAGATAGTATTTTTTAAATCTTCTGCATTAATTTTTTCATCGTTTTGTTTATCTAATTCATTATTAATATTGATTTGATCTAAAGTTTGAGAGGTATCTTCCTGAATAAGACCTTCATCAGGAACAAGGTTCTCTTTATTTTCAACATTTTCTGATTGATTTTCAATCATTACTTTATAGTTTATTAAAATCTATTTTGAATGAAAGTGAAGCACAATACAAGTTGCGGAAGGCCGCACTAATATCTATTCAGCTACAAATTTCAAAGCTAATCCATTATTACAATAACGTTTGCCTGTCGGCAAAGGGCCATCATTAAAGACATGGCCTTGATGTCCTCCACATCTTGAGCAATGATATTCTGTTCTTGGAACAATTAATTTAAAATCTACCTTTGTCTCTATAGAGCCTTTAATTGAATCCCAAAAACTTGGCCAACCAGTACCACTATCAAATTTTGTTTCTGAAGAAAAAAGTGCTAAATTACATCCGGCACAATAAAAAACTCCTTTTCTTTTTTCATTATTTAGAGGACTACTAAAAGCTCTCTCAGTACCTTCTTCACGCAAAATATAGTAGGTTTCAGGTGTAAGTTTATTCTTCCATTCTTCTTTAGATAACTTCCATTTTTCTGATGAAGCGATAGTAGAAGCTATTGCTTTAGAAGATTTAAAAATTTTTTTTAAAAATGGCATAATAAGAATTAAAATAAAGGATCTTCTCGTAAAAAATTGATTCATATAATCATCAAAAAAGAATTTAATGGAAATATCTCTTAGCAATTCTACAAAAAATATTCATAAAATAAGTATTGCTCCAATGATGGATTGTACTGATAAGCACTTTAGAATGATAATGAGAAAAATAAGCTCGAGAGCTCTGTTATACACAGAAATGATTGTAGCTCAAAGTTTAATTTATACAGATAAAAAAGAGAAATTTATTGATTTTAACGAAGAAGAACATCCTATAGCAATTCAATTTGGTGGAGATGATCCCCAAATACTTAAAGAAGCTGCCTTCATTGCTGCAGATAAAGGGTATGATGAAATCAACTTTAATGTAGGTTGTCCAAGTCCAAGAGTATGTTCCGGAAACTTTGGAGCTTCACTCATGAAAGAACCTTTCAAAGTTGCAAAATGTATAGAAGCCATAAAAACAGGTTGTAACTTGCCCGTTACTATCAAACATAGAATTGGAGTTGATGAAGATGATAGTTTTGAAAAATTAAATGATTTTGTTAATGAAGTAGCGAATGCTGGACCAAATAGATTTATTGTTCATGCTAGAAAGGCAATTTTAAAAGGACTTAACCCAAAGCAAAATAGAACTATACCTCCATTGAAATATGATGTAGTTCGAAAATTAAAAAAGAATAATCCAGATCTACTTATAGAAGTAAATGGCGGTTTTTTAAGTATTGAGAAATGCATAGAAGCACTTCATGATTTTGATGGAGTAATGGTTGGAAGATCAGCATATAAAAATCCATTACAATGGACTGAAATTGACCAGAAAATTTATGGAGAAAAAATTAATCAAAAAAGTGCATCAAAAATAATATTTTCACTTATGCCATACATAGAAAATCACGTAAAGAAAGGAGGCGATACTTGGGATATTTGTAAACATCTTATAAATCTGGTAGTAGGAATACCAAAAGCTAAGATTTGGAGAAATTCAATCTCTCACAAATCGATTAACAAAGAGTTAACTATTGAATACTTGATAAAAATAACATCAGAATTAAAAAATATGGGTTACTAATTTTCTTCTTTTGAAAATTCAGAATTATTTGAAATACCCCTTTTCCTCCTAATTCTACCATTCTCATAATCAGAATTTTCAGGAGTATTTCCAAAACTCCTATCTTCCCAACCTTCAGCACCAGATGCTTTATTAGAAGAATTAGAATTTAGGTTGTTCGAATAACCTTCACTATTTCCGCCGCCATAACCACCGCCATAGCCACCACTATTATTTCCGCCACCATAACCACCGCCATAGCCGCCACTATTATTTCCGCCGCCGTAACCACCTCTGTTACCTCCACCATAA
>QCIL01000033.1 GCA_003216725.1 Prochlorococcus sp. AG-402-L18 | reverse complement strand
TTTATGTAGTCCTATTGTGACTCTTGCTTCGCATACTTCCGACCCTACAGTTAGTCTTCTACAAAATAGAATTTCTAATAATTTTTCTAAGAAATATTGTAAAGCTATACAAAATGGTCTATCAAAAGATGAAGCCATGACAACAGCAATTATAAAAACTGAAAATATCATTGCATTCTCCTATAATCCCCAAAAAAAGTGGATAGAGAAGGATGATTTGGCTAATCAGATATCCATAAAAGTTGTAAATGATTGTGGTTGGACATTTGGTTTGATAGGTAAGGAGGGTGTGGATTATTTTAGAAAGTATTTTTTAGAGATTTATAAGAAAACAACTCCAGATAAAAATTTATCGAATTAATTATTTTATGAATAACATATCAGATAAAAATGTATTAATTATCATTTTAATAACACTAATCTTTGTGTTTGGTTTAATTTTCTCAGTAAAATCTCCTGAGAGAAAGGTTATTGATTCACCAATTATGTGGAAGGATGAATTTACAAATATTTCTTATAGGGAGGCTAAGAAGCACATACAACGCAAAAGTTTTTATGCTTGATTAACTTATTTCACTATATCCGTATTCAAAATAAGTTTTTTCAAGTAAAGGTAAATTTAATTGTTTATACTCAAAACTTTTACTTTAGATAGTATTTAGATTTCAAGAATTACTGTATGTAATTTAACAATACTGAGGCTAACTTTAAATCTTCATTAAACCAAGCTCTTATCGCCATAGATCTTCTTGGGTCATAGAATTTTTGTTTCCTATACCAATTAAGCACTTCTGAATCTGACTTGTTTCCGTTACAAGATAAACAACAAGGTACACAATTACTTGTTATGCTTTGCCCACCTTTAGATCTAGGATGTAAATGATCTAAAGACTGAGATGGGTTGCCACAATATATACATTTATTCCTTGTCAACTTGTGTAATGATTCTTTCCAATTTTTATTACTTATTTTCGGGCATAACTGATCGAGGTATATTGCATCATGTTTATGCATAAGATAACTCAATCTTTTAGTTAATCATAACATTTTTTATAATTTTATGAACTTATTTATATGACCAAATTTTATAATAAAAACCATTATTTATATAATTCTAAAAATTTTTAATAACAATATAAAGTGATTGAATAGAATATGATCTTTTTCGATATGCAATTAACAGATGACTATTCCTTATACAAGTATTGCTTAATATTTTTAGTCTCTTTTATGTCTAACACTTTTTCAGCGATATCTGGAGGGGGTGCAGGTTTAATACAGTTACCTGCTTTGATTTTATTAGGTTTACCTTATTATCAATCTTTGGCAACTCATAAGTTAGCTACGGTGGCACTTGGTGTGGGTGGATCAATTCGTAATTATAAATCTCTAAAAAATGATTTTTATATAATAGTGCAAATATTATTCTTTGGGATACCTGGAGTAGTTCTAGGCTCATCGATCGTTAGATTTCTTTCCGAACAATATTTTTACTTATTTTTGGGAGGTTTTTCTATATTTTTAGCATTAGATTCTTTTAGTAAATCTAGTTTAGGAATGAATAAATCAAATATTATCATTAGTTCTCGTATAAAATTAAATTTCGTTATTCCTATTTTTTTTATTGGTATTTTAAATGGGTCTATATCCTCAGGAACTGGTTTGTTGGTAACTATTTTATTGATAAAAGTTTTTAATGTTAATTTTCTAAGAGCTATAAGTATAACTTTCTTTACAGTAGGAATTTTTTGGAATGCCGTAGGTGCTTTTTTTCTAAGTAAAATTGGATATATTCCGACTAAACTATTATTAGTTCTATTATTGGGTTCCTTGCTTGGAGGTTACTTTGGCGCTCATTTATCCAATTTAAAAGGTAATAAATTAGTAAAAACTTCATTTACAGTTTTATGTCTTCTCGTGGGCATTAGCCTATTAATTAAATCAATTAATTATTTTATATAAATTAACTAATCGCAAAGGCCAATATTACTGTTGTTGTTAAAAAAAGACCTATAGAAGCAGTAGCTGTTAATAGCGATAGATCCATGTCAAAAATATTTTTTTTATATTAGATAACCTATAAAAAGAACAATGTATTAGAAAATACTTTTAGATATTATGGCATAAAAAAAGGCCTCACAGTTGTGAGGCTGGGTGATGGGGAACCTTATTTTTAAACCAATTTCAAAGAAATTGCAACCCCCCATAAGTAGTGTAATTAAAATGTTATTTGAACACTACCCATAGTGCCTCTTTAGGTTTTTATAAAAAGGGTTTTGCAATCATGACAATTTATTGTAATATTTTGGAATTGTCATGATTATGTAGGAATTAATTTTAATATTTCTTTTTCATAAAAACCTTGTTTGAAGTCCAATTCAATGTATTATTCATGAATAGTTTTGATACTTTAAACTATAATGATTGAATTAACATTACTTACTCTTTTAAATTTTGTAGGAGATAATTTTTGCGAATATAGAAGCATAGGTTACGATAATTACAAATCTCTACTTCTTTCTTATAGTGATGCAAGTGTAAAGTATGGACCTTTAGATGTTAAAAAAGTTATTGAAAAGTCTGATAATTTTAAGGTTGCCGCAATTGCTATCGCAGCTATTAAGTGTCCTCAGTACATTAAAGATTAATGAAATTTGAAGTTAGAACAGAAAATGATAATTTACCAAAATCTTTTTTTACTTTTTTAATCACTTTTTTAATCATTTTCTTCATTATTATTCTTACAAACATTTCTATAAAATTTGGAAGAATTTCTAGACACTATGAAATTAATTACCTTTGTAAGCTTCTCATAATTGAAAAATCTAAATACGAATTCAAAAAATTATCAAAATTAACTAATCAAACAAGCAAGCAAAAGATGTGGGATTTATGTAATGAGATTGTCAAATAATAAAATTTAACTTGAGGCAGATGAATAAAACTTTAAAGCAAATATCCAAAATCTTCTAGAAAAATACAAAAATATTCCTGAAATTATTAGTTCTAAAATTATTTTCCATTTTTGAGCAAGACCTAAAAAGATTTCAGAAGGAATTGAAGTAATAAAAGCGATAGGGATGAAGATACTAAAAAATATTCTCAAATAAAAAGAAAAAGAGTTCAATGGGAATCTTCCTAAATAAAGAAATGATCTTAATACTTCAGTAGCATTCCAAGTCTTTACAAACCAAATAGTTGTAGTTGAAATAAAAAACCATAAGCTATAAAGAATACAAATTGAGCATGTTATTGTGATTAAAAATTGAAATAAAAAACTTAAGTTTATATTTATTTGATTAATTCTGATGCAGTAAAGTAATAAGGAAAATCCAACTATTATCTCTAAGAGACCAGATGGATTAATTTTTTTAAATGAAATAAAAAATTGACTATCAATAGGCTTTAAAAGTACAAAATCTAAAGTACCTTCTCTTATATGTTTCACTATTTCTGTAAGATTAGGATTAAACCAAGTATTTGTAATACCATTCAAAATTGTATAAATACCTTGTATTATTAAAGCTTGTTCAAATTCCCATCCTCCAATTGTTTCTGTACTTTGAAAAAAAATCGATAATAAAAAAATACTGCCAACTAAACTTAATATCGCTGTAATTAAATCAATTATAATATTTGCTTTGTATTCAAGTTCTGAAGCCAAAGAAGTGTGCAGAAATTTTGAATAAACTTTTACATATTTGTTAATAATCATGATCCCATGGCGGTATATTTTTTTGTGCCTTTTAACCATATTTTCCTAAATAATGGGTAGAGAATGACAATCCAAATAATTTGCATACTAAATCCAAAAGTAATATTTGTTGGATTTCCTGATAATAAGTTCGCAGGGAAATCTATTAGGTATGGGAATGGAGTTATATATATCCAAGATTTTACATATTCTGGGAATAAATTTACTGGAGCTAAAAGCCCTGATAGAAATAATGTTGGAATAAATAATAATCTTTCTATTGATGAAGCTTTTTCTGTCCAAAAACATAAACAGGCAATTATTGATTGAATTAAAAATTGAATTAAAAAAGATAAAAAAGTAGATAACCCTGATAATAGTAAAATATGTAATTTTGGTATCCATATGCTTTGTGGGTTGAATAGTAAAAAAAAGAAAGCGATTATTAAGGCAAAGGGGAATCTTGTTATTTGTTCTGCAATGTGTTGAGCAAAATATCTTAAAAATGGGTTTAATGGCTGTATAAGATATGGGGATACTTTTCCCAAAAGGGCATCTTCTTCAAATGTGAATACAACCCAAACAACAGAAAATTGTCTGACAAAAAAAGCACTTAGAAAATACCTAGATAACATTGTATTACTTATATTTATTGATTCATTAAGGTTATTATTTGTCCATATGTTCAACATAAAAAAAGGAATTATTCCCGAAACTGCCCATAATGCTATTTCTATTCTATATTCCAACATATTTGAATATTGAACTTTCAATAAGGTAAATATTTTACGAATACTCAAATTAGACATTAAAGTTGCTTATTTAATAGTATTTTTCCAATAATTTCATCAATTGGAGGTTCATTTATATATAAATCTTCAATATCATATTCATTAAGAATAGATTTTAATGTGGATGTAATAGAATTATTTTCAACCTCAAAAGTAATTTCATTCTTTATTTTACTCTTAACTACAAATCCAGAATGACTTAATTGATTTGCATCTTTTTCTGTACGACAAACTATAAGAATGTCTTTTACAGGGGATAATTTTTTTAATAATTGATCCAATTTTCCATCATAAGTTATAGCTCCCTTGTGCACACATATAACCCTTTTACATAAGTATGTAATATCTTTCATATAGTGACTTGTTAAACATATAGTTGCATTAGTTTCTTCATTGTATTTTTGGAGAAATTTTCGAAGGTTTCTTTGAGCATTTATATCTAATCCAAGTGTGGGTTCATCAAGAAAAAGAATATTTGGCTTATGTATTAAAGCTGCTAATAATTCTGCTTTCATTCTTTGACCTAATGATAATTTCCTAACAGGTATGAAAAGTTCATTACCGATTTCTAGCATTTCTGATAATTTTTTAATTCTTTTTTTTGCTTCAGATCTTTCTATGTCATATATTGATGCGTTTAAATAAAATGATTCTATTGGGGGAAGATCCCATATGAGCTGTTGCTTTTGTCCCATTACCAATGTTATATTTTTTAGGAAATTATCTTTTCTTTTGAATGGCAAATCGCCTGATACTGAAATTGAACCTTCACTTGGATATACTAAACCACAAAGCATTTTCAATATAGTTGTTTTTCCTGCTCCATTAGCACCAAGAAAACCAACTATTTCACCCTCTTTTATTTCAAAATTTATATTTTTTATTAC
>QCIL01000032.1 GCA_003216725.1 Prochlorococcus sp. AG-402-L18 | reverse complement strand
TATTTTTATTATTTTCTCTTTATTAATTCTTAATCCAATAAAAACTAATTCTGCAGAAATTCTGCAAATCAATAGTCCTAAAAATATTTTAGTTGGTGATCAAAACAGAAACCTCCCAATTAGTTTGTTTTGTCTAGAAACTGATGAACAAAAAGAGCAAGAGGCAACTAATCTTTTGAAGAAAGAATTTCCTCGAGGAAGTAAAGTAAAAATTAAACCTATGGGATTTAAAGATAATATGCTAGTCGCCAGAGTTTTTAATATTTCTGAAACAAAAGAGATGTCCGAGCTTTTATATTCAAGAGATTTATCTGAGAAAGGGTGTTGAATTAAATTTTGCTATGACATTATAAAATTCCATTGACGTGAAAAAGTTTTACTCCTTCTCCAAGAATAAAAGTCTTTATTTGAATCAAAAGTGCATAATAGTGAGATATCAATATTTATATCAGGTATCTTTTCATTAAGGAGTTGAATATGGGCATGCTTTTTGATATCTAGACTAACAAACTCCCCCTTTTTTAATTCCTCGTTATTGTTTGAATTAAATAATAATTTATTATCTTCTATAAAACCAAGTGATAGATCTTTAAATGTTTCATGATAGAAATATTTGTAGGTTTGTTTATCTAAAATGTAATTTTTTTTGGAAATTGATGGCCCTATTGATACGAGAATGTCTTTTCTCGAAGTCCCTAAATTATTAAACATTTTGATTACTTTTTTTATTATTTTTTTTTCTAAACCTCTCCTCCCGCAATGTATAGCAGCAACATATCTTTGTCGTTTATCTGCGAATAAAATAGGCATACAATCTGCTGTATAAATCCACAAAATTTGTTTATTCTTATCAGAAACTATGCCATCAGCATTAAGTCTATTTTGAATATTGGTCTTTGATCCTAAGACGATTTGATTGCTATGTACTTGGTTTAATATGCAATTTTTATTTCCATTTAATTTATTTGATATAAGTAAAAGATCAATTTCGGAACTTTTTTTTGTGAAAAAACCATGTTTAAAGTTATATTTGACAAGATTAGGTGCTAGATAATATTTATATATTTTGTTTTTTAAAACAAATTCTTCCTCTATAAAATGTTTATAATTATTAGCCATCAGGCGGAAATTTTTAAGAAATCAGTTTAATATCTCTTAAGATCCAAAAACCAGTAAATTTTTCAGTGTAAGGAGTTGTTTGTATAGAGATAAATTGATAACCGTAAGAATTATTTTTAGTTTGATTAAATTTATCATTTAATTTAATGGCATCTTTTTTGGGTAAATCTGTAACCAACCATTTATCATTCTCTGAAGCTTCAAGTACAAGCTGATTTTGTTCGATTTGGAGCTTTACAGGCTCCAGGCTGCTAAACCAAGCTGCAAGTGCTAATGATCTATCTTTACTAAAAAGTCTGAGTCCAGGTACAAGATTATTGTCATTAAGTGATTTCTTTAATGGGAAAATGTCTCCGAATTCAATAGGCCAATCTTGAGCAGATCTTAATTCTTCAATTGAAATTTCCGAAATTGTTAATGCATCTCCTCTTACCGCTTCAGGCAAAGGTTTAGGATCAGTAGCAATATTTGAAGTATATGATGGAGCTAATACTCCTCTTACAAATCCTTTTTCCTTAGGATAAATTTCTTGCTCTAAGTATTCAATCCTGTCAAATAATTCGTAAGTCCTCCGACTTACTAAAGCCTCAATTTCCAAATTTTCAATTGATTTCTTTATAATTGACTTCATTGAGGATCTCCAAAATCTTATCTTGGGAGGTTTTGCCCACCCTTTTTTTTCTGCATCATATAAAGCCTCCTTCAAAGATTTAGTAAGCCATATTGAATTAACTTCGTTTGCAGGGCAGACTTTATTCCAAAGGAATACATCCTCAGTTTTGAAATTTTTTGAAGATGAAATAATTAATTCCCATCTTTTTTTCCCATTATTCTCAATTATTGGTCTCGAATAAAAATCTAGTTCCCAATCTGATACTTTCAAATCTTGATCTGAATTTGTTTTTTCTTTAATAGACATTATTTCAGATCTTTCTTATCGAAAAGTGCCTTAGTTTTTAATGCTCTTTCAGATGCTTCAATCATAACTCTCTTCTTATCGATAATTAATTCGCCTGGGGTATTTTCCAATAATGCAGTATTTAAACTAATTCTGCCTCTTTCAAGATCAATTTCTGTTATCAGGGCTTTAATGCTTTCCCCCTCAACAAATACTTCTTGCAAAGTTCTAATTGACCCATTTGTTAGAGAAGATTGATGAAGAAGACCACTTACGCCTCCTAAATCAACAAAAAAACCATATGGTTTAACAGCTAAAACTTCTCCTTCAATTAATTGCCCTAATTTTAAATCTGCAAATTTAGCAACTAATAGTGCTTTTTTCTCAGACAAAACGAGTTTGCGTAACTCTGGATTAACTTCCAAAAAAGCAACTTTTAAGTTTTTACTGACAAAAGATTGATAATCTTGCCCATTCTCAAGTTGTGATCTTGGGATGAAACCTCTTAACCCATCAACATCACAGGTTAGTCCTCCTCTATTAAATCCATTAATTAAAACTTGAATTAATTCTCCATTTTTAGCTGAAATGGAAACTTTTTCCCAACTTTTTCTTAGAATTAAAGCTCGAGCGCTTACCGTGACCATGCCATCTGCATTTTGTTCTTTAATAACTAATACTTCCATCTCTAAACCTATTGGAAATTTTTCTTTAATATTTGTGATCACACCTAATCCGCATTCTTTTTTGGGCATATATCCTGGCGCTTTACCACCAATATCTATATACAATCCATCGCTTTCAAGAGCTATTATTCTGCCTTTTATAATATCTCCAGTAGCCCCAACCGGCTCGTTTTCGTTTAATGCTTCTAAAAAAGCACTTTCATCAAAATCAAATTCATCAACTTTTCTTTCAAATAAAAGATCTCGATTTTTATCTTCCAAGATGAAAGGCTTTTCCAAATTTTCGAAACTTTTATTTTCTAAATCAGTTTTATCTATATTTTGTATCTTATCTTTATTTTTTTCATCTTTGATTTTTTGAGAATCGAGTGTATTAATTTTGGACTCTTTGGGTAAATTTTGGGTTTCGTTAAAAATATCCTCTTCAATACTTTTTGTATCTTTCTTGCTTATGTGAAGAACCTGAAGAGGTTTCTTAAGATTTGTTTTTGTGCCCTTAATTTTTTTATCTTTTTGGGCGCCCATATCACTAACTCCCTTCATAGGTAAAATAAGAATAAATATTTATAACATATTCTAGATGTTCACACTCACAATTAAAAATAATGGCCATTAAATCAATACCGACTGAATTCGAATATTTATCTTGGCCCGAGGTTAAAAAACTTGCAAAGAAAAAAAGGTCAACAATTATATGGCCTTTTGGAGCTGTAGAACAGCATGGTCCCCATTTGCCATTAGCAACAGATAGCATTTTTGTTGATGAAATAATTTGTGAAGTTTTAAAGTTGATCCCCTCTGATATCCCTATAAAAAAACTTCCAACGCAATATATAGGTTTTTCTCCAGAACATAAAGGATTTGATGGAACTATTACATTATCTTCAAATTTAATAAATTTAATTATTAAAGAGGTTGGAGTTCAATTGGCTGAAATGGGGTTTAAGAGATTGATATTGATCAATGCACATGGAGGACAAATTTCTTTACTCAACACAGCCTCAAGAGAATTAAGAAGTATTGCTCCAAATCTTTCAATTTTTCCTTGCTTTTTATGGAGTGGAGTTGAGGGATTAAGTGAAACATTAACAAGTAATGAGATTAAGCACGGGTTACATGCTTCTTTGGCTGAGACTAGTTTGATGATGGCATTAAAACCAGAACTTGTGGGAGAAGAAAGACCTTGTGAAGGCATGGGTTTGAAAATCCCATCTGGTTGGAGTTTGGAGGGGAGTGCTCCAAATGCATGGCTCACATCAGATTTGAGTAAATCTGGAGTCATTGGAGACAGTAGAGGATCAAGCAAAAAAATTGGAAATAAATTAAAAAGATTATTGATTGATCATTGGTATAAATTGATAATTAATTTGATGAATTCAGATTGGCCAAATTAAAAGTTAATATTCCTTCACGATTCAATAAGTGGTTTAACAATTGAAACTATTTTCATCATATTTGAATAAAATCACTATAATTGTGAAGTATTATTCCACAAGCTAAAGATTACTGACATGCAAACACTTGAATCTAATAAAAACTCTAGCATTGGAAATTCTAATGAAGACAATTTAATAGAATTGCCAGATTTCAGTACTGAATCCTACAAGGATGCTTACAGCAGGATTAATGCAATTGTAATTGAAGGTGAGCAAGAAGCCCATGATAATTACATCTCTATAGCAACACTTATTCCCGACGAATTGGAGGAGTTGACAAAGCTTGCCAAGATGGAGCTTAAGCATAAAAGAGGATTTACAGCCTGTGGTCGAAATCTAGGTGTTCAGGCTGATATGGTGTTTGCTAAAAAATTCTTTTCCAAACTTCATGGAAATTTTCAGATTGCTTTAAAAGAGGGAAATTTAACTACATGTCTTTTAATTCAAGCGATTCTGATTGAAGCTTTCGCTATTTCGGCTTATCACGTTTACATAAGAGTAGCAGATCCTTTTGCAAAAAAAATTACACAAGGGGTTGTTAAAGACGAGTATCTACACCTAAATTATGGACAAGAATGGCTTAAAGAAAACCTTTCAAGTTGTAAAAAAGAACTTATGGAGGCAAACAAAGTTAACTTGCCACTCATTAAACAGATGCTTGATGAAGTAGCAGATGATGCTTCAGTATTAGCTATGGATAGAGAAGAGTTAATGGAAGAATTCATGATTGCTTATCAAGATACTCTGCTAGAAATTGGTTTGGATAATAGAGAAATTGCAAGAATGGCTATGGCAGCAATTGTTTGAATTTCTTTATAATTGTATCTAGTCTCGTTTTTATTAATAAATTAAATACCACTGTGCTATTGTTCATAGGATAAAAAGATTTTATTAAATACATAATTCAATGTTCGGGTTAATAGGACACTCTACTAGTTTCGAAGATGCAAAAAGAAAGGCTTCCCTATTAGGATTTGATCATATTGCAGATGGTGACCTAGATGTTTGGTGTACAGCTCCCCCCCAACTAGTTGAAAATGTTGAGGTAAAAAGTGCAATGGGAATATCTATTGAAGGTTCTTATATCGATTCATGTTTTGTACCTGAAATGCTTTCAAGATTTAAAACTGCTAGAAGAAAAGTATTGAACGCAATGGAATTAGCGCAAAAAAAAGGTATTAATATCACTGCTTTGGGAGGTTTTACTTCAATCATTTTTGAGAATTTTAATCTTCTTGAGCATAAACAGATAAGGAACACTTCATTAGAGTGGGAAAGATTTACCACCGGAAATACTCATACAGCATGGGTTATTTGTAAACAATTAGAGATCAATGCTCCAAAAGTCGGCATTAATCTAAGAACTGCAACGGTAGCAGTAGTAGGTGCCACAGGAGACATTGGGA
>QCIL01000031.1 GCA_003216725.1 Prochlorococcus sp. AG-402-L18 | reverse complement strand
TAGAAGAATCTGGTGGAAGTGAAAGAGTATTTGATATATACTCCAGACTTTTAAGAGAAAGGATAATTTTTTTAGGAGAGCAAGTTACAAGTGATACTGCCAATAGAATTGTTGCTCAATTACTTTTCCTTGAGGCAGAAGACCCAGAAAAAGATATTTATATGTACATTAATTCACCTGGGGGGTCAGTTTATGACGGATTAGGTATCTTCGATACGATGCAACATGTAAAACCTGACATTCATACGGTTTGTGTAGGATTAGCTGCAAGCATGGGTGCTTTTTTATTGGCAGCAGGAACCAAAGGAAAGAGAAGTAGTCTAAGACATTCAAGAATAATGATTCATCAGCCTCTTGGGGGCGCTCGTGGACAAGCTAGTGATATCAGAATTCAGGCTGATGAAATTTTGTATTTAAAGGAAAGACTAAATTCAGAATTGTCTGAGAGAACTGGGAAGGAACTTGAAACTATAAAAGAGGATACTGATAGAGACTTTTATATGTCTCCACAAGAGGCAGTTGAATATGGTTTAATAGATCTTGTTTTAGATAAAAAACCTATAAAAAATACTTAAAGAAGTTGAGGAGTTCTTTGTTTTTTAGGAATTTTTGTAAATTCGGAGAGAATTTTTACAAACTCATCTCCATCTAATGTTTCTTTCTCAATTAATATATCTACTAATTTATCCATGGCCTCTCTATTTTCACTAACGATGGAATAAGTTTCTTTGTAGCAATTTTTAACCATTTCTCTTACACTTTCATCAATTTGTTTAGAAATTGAGTCGGAAACTTCACTCCTAGTCATTAAGTCTCTCCCTACAAATACTTCTTGATTCCCTCCTTCAAGAGCTATTGGTCCTAAATCACTCATTCCAAATCTTGTGACCATTTGTCTTGCCATAGAGGCAACTTGTTGAAAATCCCCTCCTGCTCCTGTAGTTATTTCTCCTTTACCAAAAACTACATCTTCTGCAGCCCTACCACCAAGGGCACCCATTATTCTTGCTTTTAACTGAGCTCTACTTACTAAGGTTTGTTCATCATCAGGTGTAAACCATGTTAAGCCCTTAGCTTGTCCTCTTGGAATGACCGTGACTTTCTGAACAGGATCGTGAGCTTTAACTAAAGAACCAATTAAAGCATGACCAACTTCGTGATAAGCAATTAACCTTTTACTTCTACCATCTGTTAATGGAGAACCTTCCATACCCGCAACAATTCTGTCAACTGAATCATCTATTTCTGATATGCTTATGGATTCCTTTCTTCTCCTTGCAGTTAATATTGCGGCTTCGTTCAATAAGTTTGCTAAATCTGCTCCTGTAAATCCTGGAGTTCTTCTAGCAATACTTTCTAGAGTTAAATCTTCTTGAAGTTTTTTATTTCTAGCATGAACTTCTAGAATTGATAAACGTCCTTTAATATCAGGTGCATCAACTGTTACTTGCCTGTCAAATCTTCCTGGTCTCATTAGAGCTGAATCTAGAACATCTGGTCTATTTGTTGCAGCAATAATTATTATTCCGCTATTACCTTCAAAACCGTCCATTTCAGTTAATAGTTGGTTAAGGGTTTGTTCTCTTTCATCATTACCTCCGCCTATACCAGCACCTCTTTGTCTTCCAACAGCATCAATTTCGTCAATAAATATTAGGCATGGACTATTTTCTTTAGCTCTTTTGAATAGGTCTCTCACTCTGCTTGCTCCTACACCAACAAACATTTCAACAAATTCTGAACCTGAAAGTGAGAAGAATGGTACACCCGCTTCTCCCGCTATAGCTTTAGCTAAGAGTGTTTTCCCTGTTCCAGGAGGGCCAACTAATAAAACTCCCTTTGGGATACGTGCTCCAACAGATGTAAATTTTTCAGGCTTTTTCAAAAAAGTAACAACCTCTTCTAGATCTTGTTTTGCTTCGTTAACTCCCGCTACATCGTCGAAAACTACACCTGTTTCAGCTTCCATAGCAAATCTTGCTTTTGTTTTACCAAATTGCATCGCCTGCCCTGGCCCCCCTGGCATACCATTAGATCTTCTTGCTAATAAGATCAAACCACCTATTAAGATCGCTGGGAAAAGTAAATTTCCAACTATTCCTAACGCCGGCGGAGCTGATTTAACAGGATGTACGTCAAAGCTAATACCCTGATTCTTAAGTGTATTAATTAATTCTGGTGTTAATCCAGGTAGATCAACTCTTAACCTTTGAACTTTATTGTCTAGATCAGCATCTATAGTTTCAATAACTGCGTTTCTACCTCCATCAAAAATATCTACAGATGTTACTCTTCCAGACTGAATATAATCTAGAAATCTTCCATAACTTACTCTTGCGACAGCGGAATTTTTTGGAGCAATTGTTGTTCCGTTGGATTTTAATGAATCAATTTTGTTACTAGAGAGGAGTTGAAACGAGAGGGCAACAACGAGTACAAATGGTAAAGCCCATAGAATTATTGTTTTAAATTTTTGATTCATTAACCTTTTATCAAAAAAACTTTATAGATTCTAGAATGAATCAATGCATTTCGTTGGTATTTTTTTTAACATTGTTTTTATAACCATTAAAATAAATTCTAAAAATGAAATTTAATATTAAAGATAAAGTTAGATTGAAAACTCCATTGAGATATCTCAAAACATCAGACAATATGCCTATGCTGAGACCTCCTGATTTAGTTGCTATTGATGAAATTGGAGAAATTAAGTCACTAAAATCTCCAAGTACAGTTGAAGTGAAGTTTAGGAGAGGAAATTTTTTGATCGAGATTGACAAGATTGAAAAGCTCTAGATTTCAAAAATTTTTTTAAAATTAATTTTAATTTGATTACAAATTTTTTCATCTCCTAAAACACTCAAATTAGGTTTTGTAAAATATTTTTTTGTTACTCTAAGAATTTCTTGAGGATTTACTTGTTCTATTTTTGATAATAGATTTTCATCAAAATTTGGTCCTAAACCGTAACCAATTAACTGAATTTTTCTTTGCAATATTTCATCTAAGGATTGATTGGAAATAAGGAATGAACTTTTTAACTTATTTTTAGCTAATGAGATTTCTTTTTCAGTTAGCGGGGAGGTCAAAATTTTTTGCCATAATTCGTACAAAAGTTTAAATGCAAGAAGTGCATTTTTATTAGAAACGGAAAGATAAACTAAAAAAGGAGCATTTTCTTTTCTTAGAGGATTAAATATACCGACGTCATAAGTTAAACCATTTTTTTCTCTAAATAACTTAAATAATACGGAGCTCATGCCGAATGCGAGATGAGATTCTAGAACTTTTAGTGGTAAAAAGTCATGACTTATTTGAGAACATGTTTGATTTCCAATCATTAAAATTATTTGATTTGATTTTTGAAATGTACTTACGCACCTATCTTTATTTTTAAAATTAATATTTTTAAAAATAATTTTTTCTCCAGAAGATATTTTTTTCGAGTATTCAGAACTCTTTTCAATAATTTTAGAATTATTTGATATTAAATACTTATTTCTATTTTTAAATCTTTCATATTCCCTCAAAATATCGCTATGCGTTAGTTCTAAAACCTCTTTTTTATATCCCATCAAACTAAATGCGTAGGGATGATTAATATAAACAAGCTTTTTCCATTTATCGAAAGCAACTGAAAAAGGGTTCTCCCTTTCTTTCTTTATTGCATTTAAAGTCGATTTTTTTACATTTTCAAATTGAATTTTTGAAAGATTCGGGTTATTGATTGTGAGATTTAATAAAGGGTAGAGTTTCTCAAAATGTTCATTCAATGATTTTAGACTTATTAACATTCCATCTTCTAGTGTTTCATTATTTAATTCCGCTCCATAAGAGTCAATAAATTCAGAAAATTGCAAATTCTCATATCCTTTACAACCTCTAGTCAACAAAGAGCAAAGTATTTGATTGATACCTTTTTTGCCATATTCATCCATATTACTTCCTCCATTTATCCAAATAAATACAATAGAGAAGTTTCTATTGAGATTCATATGAAAATAATTATCGATCATCTAACTGGAGAAGCAATAAATGTAAATTTATCTTGGGATAAGTAGTCAGTTATTTCTTTAAAATTTTTTTGGTTATTCCAATATTTAAGATAAATGTCTAGATCTTTAATGGTATTTTTTCTTCCCCACAGGAGTTCATTTCCGAAAAAGGCCGTTAATTGAGTAGATGTTTCTAAATTAAAAATATAATTGCTTTTTACAATATTTATTGCCTTTTCTAACTCGGCTTGACTGATATTTTTGTTAGTAACTATGTCATAAATTGTTTGATTAATTATGGCCTCTACATCCTTAATATTTTCTTCATCGCAACAGACTTCAATAATTAATAAGCTTCCAAGCTCCCCACCATTAACATCAACAAATATTGATTGAACAAGATCTCTCTCCTCCTTGAGAATTTTAATTAACCTGCTATTTCTTCCAAAAGAAAGTATCGAAGCCAAAATTTCGAATCCAATATTCATTTTCAGATTTTTAAGGCTTGGTATACTCCATGCAAGAATAATTCTTGAAAATTCAATATTCTCGATGATAATCTCTTCTCTTCCAGTTCTTGCTATTGCATTAGGGTTTTTATTTATTTTGAAATTATCTTGATTTAGGTAGGAAAACTTTGATTCATGAAATTCTTTATAAATTTTGTTTGAAAGATTTCCTGCTATAGCAATGCATAAGTTATTGGCATTGTAATGCTTTTTATGAAAATTTTCGAGATCATTAATGCTCAATAATTTAATATCTTTTTCTGTGCCAAGTATTGGTTTCCCATAGCTCTTACTCTCCCACACTCTGTTTAAGAAAAAATTAAAAAGCTTTTCATCTGGTTGATCATTTTGTTGTTTTATTTCATCAATAACTACGCTTTTTTCTTTATTAAACTCATCAACATTTATCGATGGAGATAAAACAATATTTGTCAAAAGAGCTAATGATTCTTTAAAGTAATTTGGAGGTATGAGAACATAGTAATGAGCATCGTCATATCCAGTAGAGGCATTGCTTATCCCTCCAAGAGATTCAATCTTTTGATCAAATTCTCCTGGCAAGATTTTGCTGCTTCCCTTAAAAATCATATGCTCCAAAAAGTGAGCTGTACCATTTTTATCAAAGTTCTCATATGATGCCCCTCCCTTACACCAAATATCTATGCAAATAAGAGGTAAATCTTTATTATCCACAAATACACATTTTGTTTTGTTTGAATGGGTATAGTAATTAATTGCTCCTATTTGCATTGAAATTATTTCTTTACTATTTATTTTGATACCTTTTACTCTTGTTGTCTGAATCCTTAACTAAAACTAAATTAATGGATCCTTTGATTTTGTCTTTGATACAAAATATCAAGGGTCATGTTTATAAGTTAGAGAATCTTAAAAGAATAAGTTTAGATCCAAAGTTCTCAAATATAAGTTCTAATGAAAAGGGAAAGGAATTTTTTATAGAAAATGAATTTTATAAAGCTGTAGGTTTTAGGAAGTTACATATAGAAGTTGCTGAATTTTCAAATAAACTTAATATTTTGCATTGCGTTTTTTTTCCTGATCCACTTTACGACATTCCAATATTTGGGATAGATGTTGTTAAGGTTAATGATTTGGTTTCAGCGGCAATTGTTGATTTGTCTCCATCTTCAAAATGCCAAAATTCAACATATGACAGATTATTATCGCAAATTGATAAAAGTGGATTTAGTAATATGAGAGAAATACCAAAATGGGGTAATATTTTTTCCAAAAATGTATTTTTTGCTTCACTGAAGGATATGTATGAAAAAAAAGCTTTTTGTACAATTGTTGATCAATATCTTTCAATCTTAATCAAATTGAGTAATAAAACTTCTCCTGATTATGATCAAATAATTATTGATGAAAGAATTAATTATCAAAAAAATTACTGTATACAACAAATGAAAAATGAAAAAACCAGTTTAGTGTTACTTAAGTATTTTGAACAAAAATGGGTGGATGAATATATTAAAAAAATATTATTTGATTTTTAATGTTTATAAATAAATTTAGAAATATCATAATTTATTTAGTTTTACTTTTTCCAGTATCTATAGCAATAAACTCTTGTTCTGAAAAAAATAATTCAAATCCCATAAGTAATAATCAAATCACTTTAGATAATATTCCCACTATCAAAGC
>QCIL01000030.1 GCA_003216725.1 Prochlorococcus sp. AG-402-L18 | reverse complement strand
GCTGTTTTATGTATTTTCCTTGTAGATTAAATACAAATACAAAATTAATTCAAAATAGATGGCAGTCGCTCTTGCAGGACAATTAAGAGAAGGGACAAAAAAATCCCACACAATGGCAGAAAATACTGGCTTTGTGGCTTGTTTTCTAAAAGGAGTTGTTGAAAAAAAATCATATAGAAAATTAATTAGCGATTTATATTTTGTCTATGAGGCTATGGAACAAGAAATTGAAAGATTGGTCCATGAGGAACATCCAGTAATTAAACCTATTGGTTTTAAATCTTTATTCAGGAAAGAAACCCTTGAAAAAGATCTTAAATTTTATTTTGGTGATAACTGGAAGAAAGAAATTAATATTTCTCAATCAGCAAAAGAATACGTTGAAAGAATCCGTGAGGTTGCAAAAAATTCGCCAGAGTTGTTGGTTGGTCACCACTACACTCGCTATATAGGCGATTTATCTGGTGGTCAAATTTTGAAAAGGATCGCCAAAAAAGCATTAAATTTGCAGGGTAATAATGGTTTAAATTTTTATGAATTTGAATTAATTCCTGACGAAAAGAAATTCAAGGAAGAATATTCCATTACTTTGAATCAACTTCCAATCAATCAAAAGACTGCTGATGAAATTATTGATGAGGCTAATCAAGCCTTTACTTACAATATGAAAATGTTTAAGGAGCTTGAAGGTAACTTGATTGCTGTATTAGGAAAGATTGTATTTAATTACATTACAAAAAAAGTAAGGAAGGGAAGTACTGAGACCTAGAATTTATGTTTGATTCATTAGTTGATTTTCTTAAAACTAATTTTTATGAATTAAATGGTCATGAAGTGCAAATATCCAACGAATTTAAAGAACATCACGATAAAGATTCAAAATATATTATTAAAAATTGGCTTTTTACATCTCCCGAATATAGGAAGTGGCGAATAACAAGATTAGACGGTGGCAAAAAACTGCAAGTCTTTAATACTGTCGCATATCCAAATTTTGATTCTGAACTACCTATCCTAGGAGCTGATATTTTATGGTTTGGAACTTCCCAAAAGTTATTAGCAATTCTTGATTATCAACCTTTAATTCAAGAAAGCGAGTATCTCGAAAAATATTGCTCAAGTTTAGGTATTATTAAGAAAAAATATTCTGCTTTTGATAATAATAAAATGAAGAATATTTATGATTCAAAAAAATATTTCTCACCATGGGTAATTATATGTAGAGGAGATAAATTAAACCTTGATAGAGATTTAAAAAACATTTTTTATTCATTTGTAGATAATTATTTGAAAATATATAAATTGAATACTGTTAACCAATTTCTAAACTCAGAACAAATAAAGATTAATCAAATAAAATATGATAAGTATAGTTTTGAAAAAGATCCTGCAGATAAATTATTTAAATCTTTTTTCGGAGAAAAATGGACAAAAAAATTTATTAATAAATTTCTTTTTACATTAAATAATGAGATTATTCTTTAAATGTTTATAGAAGATACTATTTTTTATAGACCAGACTGGAAATGGCATAATTTTCTAAAATATTTAATTAATAATTTGAGAAAATATAACTGTTTAGAAAAAAGAATACCATCTCAATACTCATACAAGGATTCAACTTATGGTTCAAAAAAATCAAAAAAAAAGGTTAATCTTTCTACTTGGGGAGTAATGCATAAAAAAAGAATTCAATTTGCAAGGGCAGTTTGTATAAATAGTCCAAATTATTCTGTTTTAAATTTTTTAATTATTCCAAATACTATTTATAACATCCCATTTTTTGGAGTAGATTTTGTTTCTCTACCCAATAGATATTTATTAGTATTAGATTTTCAGCCCTCATTAATAATAGAAAATCAATATAGTAAAGAGTTACTAGAAAAACTTATAAAAATTAAAACTAGTTGCCATTCATCACTTCCAATAGCTGAGAAAATGTCTTCAGATGTAGCTAGATTTTTTTCTCCAGGATTAATCTGGTCAAAATTACCAAAAAAAGAAAGTAGTGATTTTTTAATTGCTAATCAGCTTTATTCTTCATTTACAGAATATTTAACTTTGTATTTGGAAATTCTTTTCGAAAGTCAGGAATCTAATCTAGAAATGCAAAAAGAATTAATAAAAGGTCAAAATAATTATTTGCAATATAGAAGAGATAACGATCCTGCTAGGCCAATGTTATCGAGTTTATTTGGTAAAGAATTTACTGAATCTTTAATTAAAGAAGTTTTATTTACTACTTAAAGGCCTTATAATTTTGTAAATTTGAAATCATATGAAAAAAATTGCTGTTCTTTTTGTATGTTTGGGAAATATCTGCAGGTCTCCTGCCGCAGAAGCTATTTTTATAAATTTAATTGAAAGGAAAGGATTAACTGATGCTTTTATTGTAGATTCTGCGGGAACTGGGAATTGGCATATAGGGAAAAAAGCTGACTCTAGAATGAGAATTGCGGCAGAAAGAAGAGAAATAAATATCTTAAGTAGGGCTCGACAAATTACCAGCGAAGATTTTGAGAAGTTTAACTATATTCTTGCGATGGACGACTCAAATTTTCGAAATATTCAAGATTTAAAAAATAGATCTTCTTCAAATAATTTTGCATCAATTAAAAAAATACAAAATTTTAGATCTTTGTTTAATGAGCAAGAGGTTCCTGACCCATATTTTGGGGGTGAAGAGGGCTTTGATTATGTCCTTGATATTTTAGAAGACTCTGTAAGTGGCTTCTTGGAAAGTATTTCTTGAATTTATTTGATCTGAGTTTCCTGAGGAATCTTGTCATTATAAAGATCAATAATTTGATCTACTACTTCATTAATTGCATATCCATCAGTAATAATTTCTATAGCGTCATTTGCTTTTATTAAAGGAGAAATTTCCCTATTAGAATCTTCAAAATCTCTTTTCTTTATAAGTTCTTTTAATTTTTGAAGTTCTATATCTTGGGATTCTTTACTTTTTTTGTCAGACTTTCTTCTTTTTGCTCTTTCATTGATGCTTGCAGTTAAAAATATTTTAAGTTCTGCATCAGGGAAAACAGTAGATCCTATATCTCTTCCCTCAGCAACTAATCCGCCTGATCCGCCAATTTTTCTTTGTTCTTCTACTAAAAAATTTCTTACTGCTCTAATTGAGGAAATTTTAGATACTATAGAACTTATCTCTTGCGAACGAATTTCTTCAGTAACACAGTGGTTATTAATAAAAACATCCTGTTTTGAATTTGAATTTGACTTGAAAACAATAGAAATATCTTTGAGAATATTCTGTAATATCTTTTCATTTTTATAATCAATTTTTTCTTTTATTAGTAGCCAACTTAATGCCCTATACATTGCTCCAGTATCTAAATATAAAAGTTTAAGTTTCTTCGCTATTAACTTTGTAACAGTACTTTTACCTGATCCAGCAGGTCCATCAATTGCAATAATTGGACTTCTTTTCATTAAAAAAACGTGATCAATTAATCTTGTCTCTCCACATCTTATCGCACCAGCCAGTATCGAAATATTATCTTCAACTTTTGATTTTTTGAGGGTATAAGGGTGTAAATGCTCTAGATACTCAATAGAAATTTTTTCTGCTGAAAGCTTTTTAATTATTTTTTTTAAATTGATTTTTTTTTCTAGTTGAAAATTTTTTTTTGCTGACAATAATTCATTTGAAAAAAATCGAATTAATTTTCTTTCGTCTTTTGATAGATTTACATTACGAGAACTTAAAGGAATCCCATCAAAATCTCTCTTAGTAGGAATAGATTTAATAGCCACATTTAATTTTTTTGTCTGGATAAGGTTTTTCAATATTAATAGTTGTTGCCAATCTTTTTCGCCTAAATAAAGATTTTTTGGCTTAATTAGATTAAGTAATCTATAAATTACAGTACAAACACCATCAAAATGTCCAATTCGATTTAATCCACATAATGCAGAAGATAGTTCTATTGAAGCTTTCAGGAATGAAATATCTTTATTATTCAGTGGATATATATCTTCATTACTAGGTATGAAAATTGCATCTGCGCCGTTCGCAAAGGAGACTTTAATATCATTGTCAATTGTTTTAGGATAATTTTCTAAATCTGACTTGTTATCAAATTGAAGCGGATTAACAAAAATACTTACTAAATTAATATTGGAATTATCGTTTTTTGCTGTTGATATTAATGTTGTATGTCCATTATGTAAATTACCCATTGTTGGAATTAAATTAATATCACTTTTTATATTTCTTCTCCAATTTTTAATTTCTTCAGTTTTTTTTATGATTACTTTGTTCACTTGTTTTAATAAATAAATCTATTTGATTAATAATTACTGGACAAAAGCAATCTTAGGAGGAATATCTATATAGGGAAAGTCTATCATTTTTATTTCATGGATTACAAAACATCAGGTGTTGATATAAAAGCTGGGCGAGAATTTGTTTCTGAAATTAAACAGGCAGTTGAAGGAACTCATACATCAAATGTTATTGAAGGTATTGGTGGGTTCGGAGGCTTATTTAGAATTCCTATCGATAATTTCAAAAAACCAGTTTTAGTTTCAGGAACTGATGGTGTTGGAACAAAATTAGAATTAGCCCAAAGTAAAAACTTTCACTTTGAGGTTGGTATTGATTTGGTTGCTATGTGCATGAATGATATCATTACAAGCGGCGCAAAACCCTTATTTTTTCTTGATTATATTGCTACTGGCAAGCTTGATAAGAAACAATTATTGCAAGTTGTTCAGGGCATTTCTCATGGCTGTAAAGAAAATAATTGTTCATTACTCGGTGGTGAAACTGCTGAAATGCCAGGATTTTATTCAAATAATAAATACGATTTGGCAGGATTTTGTGTAGGAATAGTTGACGAGGATAAACTTGTTAATGGTAAAAAAGTATTAGAAAATGACTTAATAATTGCTCTAAAAAGTAATGGAGTCCACAGTAACGGTTTTAGTTTAGTAAGAAAAATAATTCAAAACAATAATCAAATAGATAAAGAATTTGAAAAATTTTTTAAATTAAATTTTTATGATGAGTTATTGAAACCTACAAAAATCTACAATAATATTGTAAACCAATTGTTATCAGAAAATATAGAAATTAAAGCTATGTCTCATATAACTGGTGGAGGTATTCCAGAGAATCTTCCAAGATGCATTTCTAGTAACTTTATTCCTTATATCGATACTAAGTCTTGGGATATTCCAATTTTATTTAAATTTCTAAAAGAAGTTGGTATGATTCCTGAAAAAGATTTTTGGAACACTTTTAATCTGGGTGTTGGGTTTTGTTTAATTATCGACAAACAATTTAAAAACGCGATATTTAATATATGTAATGAACACAAGATTGATAGTTGGGTGATTGGTAAGGTAATAAAAAAAAATAAATCAGCAAAAGCAAATGTTTTGCCTGGAATATTAATTTAGAGTACAAATATTAATTTCTTAGTAAAACTTAAAATTTAATTTTATACACAAATGAAAACGTTAGGTGTAATATAATAAAATCACCGCCGAATCATATCGGAAGTTAAGTATTTAGATTTTATTTTAATTCAATGCCCTTTGAAAATAATCAAAGAATTACACGTAGACGTAGTTCCGCAGGACCAACACCCCCAAAAAGACCAATTGGTAATAATTCAGATATTAATGGTCGTCAAAATCAAGGCCCGAGGCCTACTTTTTTAACTTTGAGAGATCATGGAAAAGTTTTTGTAGCTGATCTACCTAATTTATCTGATGGACAATTAGCTCATATAAGTAAAGAAGCTAATGAAGTATTAACAAGCCTTGAAAATAGGTTAAACGATCTTGAAAATGGGCAAAATTCAACTAATCCTGAAAATGATACTTTGATTAAAGCTTCAACTAAAAGAGATGTTACTCTTAGATTTATAAAATCCATAGAAGAAGAACAGGATCAAAGAAAAAATAATCCTGCTTTAAGGGATGCTGCATCTGAATCATTACCCCGAACTTTTCTAGAAGTTGCAAGACATAGATTACCAGGTGCTACTTTTGATTCGCTTTTAAGAGAGGCTCTAGAGGCTTGTGCAGTTGATGAAAATCTAAAGGAAACTAATATAATTGATGAACCAAAAGAAACTGTAAAAATAATGGATATACCTTCTGCATCAAATAATACTCCTCTTGTTGTTAGTATCGACTCTAATAATAATTCGAAAAATGGAAGTATGTAATCATTCCAAAAATTTAGTTGTTTCCCAAGCTAAAACAAAAATAGAATCTAAGACCTCTTCCGAAAAAGAAAATGTATTGTGTAACTATTGCAAGAGGACATCAACAAACGGCCTTAGATGTCTCGGCATGTGTGTTGCAGATAGTGAATATTAGATTAATGAAGAATTTCAAATTCTTCTATATCATAGATATCTTGCGTAACAGCTAAAAGTTAAGTTAGTGGATAATATTCAAAGAAACCTAAAAGTCGATTTACCTTCAATTAGACTATCTTTTATAAAACTTTGAAATTTAAGAACCGATTTTCAAAACTTTCTATTTTGGAAAGGGTTACAGCGAATCTTGTAACCCAAATAATGAAGGCGGCACCCAGATTCGAACTGGGGATAAAGGATTTGCAATCCTCTGCCTTACCACTTGGCCATGCCGCCGATGAAAACTTAAATTGCTTTACTAATGATCCTACCAGTAATAAGTCACATTCTATATTAATTATAAGCAATGGGCATGGAGAAGATATAATTGCATTGGAGATAATTAAAAGATTACAAAAAAAAATAAAAAATAAAAATATTGAAGTATTGCCATTAGTTGGAAATGGAGATGTTTTTAATAATATAAAAACGAAAAATTTTAGAAAAATTGGATATCATAAGGAGCTTCCTAGTGGCGGTTTTAGTAATCAAAGTTTGAAGGGGTTATTACT
>QCIL01000029.1 GCA_003216725.1 Prochlorococcus sp. AG-402-L18 | reverse complement strand
ATTTCTTGAGCTAAATAACTATGTTCAAAATAAGCACTATTAAAAATTCCAGGAGTAAGTAGAACTATCTTGGGAGTATCTGTCCATACTGCAAGTTCTTGAAGAGTTTTTAAAAGATATGATGGATATTCATCAATTGGTTTTACTATTCTTCCAGAGAAAAGATTAGGAAAAATATTTTTCATAACTAATCTATTTTCTAAAAAATAAGCAACCCCAGAAGGGCACCTTAAATTATCTTCTAAAACATGCCAATCTCCTTTTCTGTCCCTTATTAAATCAAGTCCTGAAACTTGACACCATTTATTTAGTGGCGGTTTGAAGCCTATCATTTGAGGTCTCCAACCTTCTGAACTCTCTATTAGTTCTCTTGGAATTATTCCATCATTAATTATTTTTTGAGAATTATAAATATCATCTAGGAATAAATCTATTGCCTCAAGCCTTTGTTTTAGCCCTTTTTCTAAAGTTACCCAATCATCTCTACTAATTATTCTAGGAAGTGGATCAAAAGGTAATATTCTCTCAGTACCTTTTAAACCAGTATCATTTAATCTAAAAGTTGCACCATGTCTTAGTAATAATTTTTTTGCGGCAGAATGATTCCTGTTTAATTCCTCAAGACCCATATTATCTAGAGAGTTCAGAAGTGGAATTAATATTTCTCTAGCAGAGTTAACATTATCCTTAAAATATTCATCAAAACTATTTTTAGGACGATAACTTGAAAACATATATTTTATCGTTTAGTAATTTTTACTTTAGCTTCAATTCTTTATTCGTATTTATAGATACCAAAAAAAATATCTCTTAACTCGATCTATTTCATTATTTTGATCATTGAAGTATATTTCTTAAAAATCTAAAAAAGTATGAGTTCTAGTAATTGGCAATTTGTTTTTTTTAGATATTTCGCGAGTTTTCTTTTTATTCTTTCTCATAGTTTGTTAGTTCTTGATCATTTACCAGTAGGTGCGGCACTTCACGGACTTGGAGAAGTTTTTATTGCTCCTTGGGCTTTTAGGGAAAGAGCATGGGATCTTGTTGTTATTGCAGTTTTATTTTTCTTTTTCGATATCTGGGGACTTATAAACACTCCTTGGAATTAACTGATATTATTTATTTACTAATTCTAGGAAAATGATATTAAAAATAAAGTATTATTTTTATCAAATTTATAAATTAATTTTTCTTTTATTACTTACGAATATTTCCAATTTATATGCACATAACTTGTTTAATGGTGGTTGCAAAGAACATTGTGCGCATAAAGTTAAATTAATAATTAATAAAAACAAATTAAATAATATTGACGATCAAATAAATATCGAGAGTAAAAATTCATGTTTAAATAAATCACTATGTAGAGGTTGACCTTTCAATATTTTTAAATTGTGTTATGAAATTTTTCATTGATAATTATCAATAAAACAACATTTGCTTGATAATTTTTATTAGGAGGATTTATTTGATTTTTAATTAAAAAAATAAAAGTATATATCAACGGTAGAAGTAATGATGAAGCAGCAACTAAAGCGATTATCTGGTTTAACCTAATATATGGTTTTTTTACGAGATCCTCTCCGCATAATCCACAAATCAAATTACCTTTTGAGGATTGTTTTTGAAATTGATATTTAGGATTGCAATATGGGCAATAATATCGAACCATTTTAAAATTTTATTGCTTTAACCATTATCTATAAAACTAGAATAAAGTCATCTTATAAAAAAAAAGAGGGCTTATTTAAGCCCTCTTTTATCTCTTACTTATATTTTTTTACTGAAGTTAATAACGCACCTAAATCATGGATCCTTGTTGCTAACTTCTATTAAGCTAATGCTCACCAAAATTAACTAATTGTCTTTAACTGGGGCAAAAACTCTAGAATTAAACTTGTTTCTTAAAGGGCACCTAAACGATGCAGAAGAAGGAAGCTTAGACATTAATAAAAAATAATTGGAGCAGTTAATTAAATTAGTTCGGTTTATTCCGAAATTTCAGGCAGGCTATCGATCATTTTGAAAGACCTCCTAGAACTCAACAATATAAAATTAGGAAAATATTTCTCTAAAGACAATCCGTTTTTATACGCATTGCTTTTTAATTAAAAATGTCCGAGAGTAGTAATCAATCATGCTAATTTTTTTCAGATATTTTTAGTAAGTTTTGCTTATTTCCTTTGATATTTAATTCGTCTATCTTAATTTTAAATAATTGAGGAAATCCTTTATGAAGCAGTCTAAAGAAGTTATTAAAACTGATAAATCAAATCCCATAGACGAATATTTTCAATGTCTCTCATATTGCGATATTCACCCAAAAGGTATAGATAATGACTGTGAGGTCATTTGTATGGAAAGACATTTAAAAGCTAACTATTGGTAGTTTGAATTATTTTATTTTCCTGCCTAAATTCCTTCAAAAAGAATTAGTACGAACTTTAAATTTCCAAACATTTACTACACCTTTTGCGTTAACTGCAGCTAGTGCACAATCATCAGGTCTCCACGAAAGTGCACCCACTAAATCGCCTGCGAATGCAGCCCCAACTGGGTCTCCATTACCGTCTTTTTTTAGAAAACTTGCGACAACAGAACCATCTCTAGATCCGGAAGCTACAAGCATGCCTTTATTTGAAAAGGCTAGGCTAGAAATAGGTTCGGTATGGTGCCATAGCTCTCCCGGCATAGTTCCCTCGGGACCGTCACCTATAAAGCTCCACACTGTAATTCTTTCACTGCCACTAGTTGCCAGTAATTTTCCACTATCGTCAAAAGAAAGGTGACTAGGTTTTCCTGGGTATCCTGTCATTTCAGCATCCATTCCGGTTGATCTTCTCCAAAAATGAACTGAATTGTCTTGACTCCCGCAAGCGACTATATCACCATCAGGACTTAATTCCATTGAGACTAATGATCCTTGCCACTCGAGCTTTTGATTCGTTTTATTATTTACTATGTCAAAGAATGTTACTCTCCCGTAGCAGGCTGTAGCTAGCTCATTATTATTTGACCATTTTATTGCACTCACTGTGCTTGGATGATCATCTGATACCCATTTTTCTTCACCAATTTCATTAAAAACATATACTTTTTTTGAAGAAGCTGCTGCAAGAAATAAGCCATCATTTGACCACTTAAGATGCTCTACCCAAGCCTTGCCAAGATCGAGAGTTTTAATTACTTTACCTTCGTGACAATTATATATTTGAATATTTCCATCTTGACCGGAAGTTGCGAAAATCTCTCCTTCTGGATGAATGGACATTGCTAATAGACCAGCAGAGTGTGTATTTTCTTTTTTCCAAATAATTTTCCCAGTATCTCCTTCAAAGGCAAAAATACCTCCTGCTACATCCCCAACAATGAATAACTTTCCTTTAGTAGCCCAACCACAAACTATGGCATAATCATTAACTTCAGCTGTCCATCCCTCGTGGAACATGCCTCTTGGGCTAAATGATTCTATATCAGGCATTTTTCAAAACCTTCTTTCATCTCTTTCTCGTCCAAATTTCTACCTATAAAAACAAGTTGGTTTCTACGAGGTTCGTTACCCCATTCCTTATCAGGTTGCGCTGTAAATAACATATGTACCCCTTGGAAAACTATTCTCTGTGGGTTGCCTGAGTAGCTAATGAAACCTTTAGTTCTAAATATATCCACCCCTTTTTCAGAAAGAAGTCTGCCCAACCAAGTATTAAGTTTTTCTGGATCAACATCTCCAAATCGTTCAATTGCAATGGACGTTACTTCATCATCGTGCTCGTGCTCGGCTTGCCAGAATCTTTGAATATTAAATGGGATCTCTTTTGAATTATTGTCTTCACTTTTAATGATTTTCATATTGAATTCTTCAGCAGTGTGCTGTGTATATAAACCTATCTTTGATCCTTTTTCGATATTTAATATGAATGATTTATTTCCTTTATCCTCCAATTTAAGGTTTATATGTTCTCCAAATGGAATGATATTCCCAGGTTCTATGCTTTTAGCTTTTTCTGCATAAAGTCTTACGCAGGATTCAGCACCATCTTTAAGTTCTTCTTCACTCTCACCTTGATTAGCGAAAGCTACTAATGACATTTCTGGATCGGGACCTTCTTCTAGAATTAATTCATATTTACCTGCAGCAAGGTCGTAAACACCTGTCCATTCAAAAGGATATTCTGGTTCAAGAAATGTTGGTCTGCGTTTAAGTATTTGATCGAGATCAAATGCACTTAGATTTAGGACTGTTTCGATTGGTACTTGGGCATTCTCGGCTCTAATGATTCGAGTCATTCGGTTCATATCTCTCAATCTCGATTCAAGAGTATCTAGTGCATCATCAGAGACTAAATCAGTTTTATTAAGGACAAGAACATCTGCAAACGCAACTTGTTCTGAACTTTCATCACTTCTTCCTAGCTGCTGATCAATATGAGCAGCATCAACTAAAGTTACAATTCCATCAAGAGTAAATTCAGAACTTATTTCTTCATCCATGAAAAATGTCTGTGCGACTGGCCCAGGATCTGCTAATCCGGTCGTTTCTACTAAAACATAGTCAAACTTATCTCTTCTTTTCATAAGGTTGCCAAGGACTCTTATTAAATCACCGCGAACAGTACAACAAATGCACCCGTTTGACATCTCAAACACTTCTTCATCGGCATTTATTACGAGCCCTTGATCTATCCCTACTTCACCGTATTCATTCTCAATTACGGCTATTCTTTTCCCGTGCTCTTCACTTAGTATTCTATTAAGTAAAGTAGTTTTCCCTGAACCTAGAAATCCAGTGAGAATAGTAACTGGAACTTTATCTTTGATGCTCATTTAATGATTTTTACCAAATAAACAATAGTTTAATAATAGTAATAATAAGAAATGAAAACCGTTTTTATTAGAAAAATTTAATCTGAAAGTTTGTACCATTCAGACTCAAGATTGGAGCCAGATTCTTTATCACAGCTTCCACCTAATGAATCAACAATTGTACAAGTGTTGTGTACGGCTACTGAAACCGTATTACCATCCATCATCAATCCATCAACGAATATTTGATTAGAAGCTAAAGGAACTGAACTTTGTCTACTTAAGTTCCTTAATAACTTAGATGCTGGAATTTGTTCAGGAAATATTGCCTGAACTTTCTCTTCATCTAACATTTTTAAAGTAGAACTTATGTTGTCTGGCCTTAAGCTTGAGGAGTCTCCAAGAAAGTCAAGTAAACTAATGGTTTCAAAACCAAATGCATCCCCGTAGTATTCCATTGCTTTGTGTTTAGAGACAATTACTCTGTTTTCCTCAGGAATAGAGCTTACTTGTTCGACGATCCAACTATCTAAGCCTTCTAAGAGAGAATCAGCTTTTTCGAATCTTTCATTAATTAGTTTTCTGTCACCTCTATTAAAAACTGAAATATCTTTCTTTAAACTTTTGCTTATAAGATCTCCCATTTTTATGATGTTATGTGGATCATGCCATACATGTGGATCTAGACCTCCATGGTCATGATGATGATGCCCCTCTCCTTCGTCTGGAACTTGTGCTATTGGTTCTACATCAGTATTTGAAACGTCTTTAAAAAAGTGTTGAGTTGCTTCAAACTCAAAAGGCATGTGTTCAGTAAAAAATATATATTCACCATCTTCTTTGATATCCACGTTAAAAACAGTACTTTCTTTTCTTTGATCGAAGTTAAGAACAAAAGCTTTATTACTTGCTATCAAAGTTCCATCATTTTTTCTGCTTATTGAGTCTTTAGATCCTAATAATTCTTTGGCTAAATCTTCAGACCCTTCTATGTCATTAGATTTGAGAATCACCATCTTCATTGCAGGATCTGCATATTCGCCATCGACTTTTTCAAATGACCATTTGTATGAACCCTTAGAAAGCTGGAATTTACCTGCCCATTCGAAAGCACCCTCAGCATGATCATCATGTCCACCATGGTCTGAATGATCATCATGACCTCCATGATCAGAATGATCATCTACCTTAGCTGAATGTTCAGCATGATCGTCATGTCCGTCATGGTCTGAGTGGTCATCGTGACCTTCATGATCAGAATGATCATCTACGTCTATTGCACTAACACCTACAACAACAGTATTTTTTTTACTTTCCCAATTTCTCATACTTGGAGTCATTTCTTTGCCAAGAGTGAATACTTTGTCTGCGCTATTTAGTAATTGAGCTTGTCTTGGATTGATCTTTAAGTCATGAACATCCTGTTTTCTATCTACTAAGCATGTAACTTCGTCAGATGGCAACGCAATTGATTTAACTAAATCACAAACTAGTGGTTCTACTGCTACGTATGACTTCCCTTTAGCCATTACATCCTGCCCAAAACCAGAAAATATAATCGTTCCAGCGATTACGGAATTTTTAATAATTGACTTACTTGAACATGTTTTATTTGATAAAAGTCTTTTAAAAATTGACATAAATAATTATTAAATACTTAAAAATGATAATCATTTTCATTTCACTTGGCAAGAAAAGGTATCAAATGTTATGAAAATAATACGCAGCTTGTATTATTGGTAAGCTTGTAAAGTGACTTTTTTCATGAAGATTAATTAATGGCTACTTTAGTCGCTGAAAATTTAACATTTGCATACACAGAAAAAAGTAAGCCAGCTTTAAATAAGGTATCGGTTGAGATTAAACCTGGAACTCTAACAGCGCTAGTAGGTCCAAATGGTGCCGGTAAATCCACTCTTTTGAGGATATTGCAAGGACAAAATACTCCAGATAAAGGTGAAATAAAAATAGACGGTGAAAATTTATATAGATCTAGAGCTCTAGTGGCACTTATGCCTCAAAGAAGTTCTATGAATTGGAAGTTTCCCATTACAGTTGAAAAATTGGTATCTCTTGGTCAAATAAAGTATTCAAAATCAAGAAGTAATAACCCCTT
>QCIL01000028.1 GCA_003216725.1 Prochlorococcus sp. AG-402-L18 | reverse complement strand
TACTTCGTTTTCAACGCTATCAACAGCAACTTTCGTTCTTGGTCCTACTGCCCTAGAAGGGGGATTAGCTTCTCTAGAAACAGCAACTATCTTTACAGTACCTTCTTGAATCTCTGGGACCTCATTTTCAAATAAGTACACAACTAAACCTGCATTAGCTCTACTAACAAAAAGTTGAGGACCTTTTCTTGCTACTTCACTTACTTCTTTTAAAAATACTTTGAATGTTGCATTTGCTCTGTAGTTATCGTTTGGTAATTGATCTCTTTTTGGAAGCTCCGCTTCTACTTCAGGTCTCCCTATTCCAGAACTAACGCCCATAATGACCGATTGACGCTCAAATCTTATTACTCTGGCTGTCAAAACAGGATCCTCTAAATCTGCGAATTCTTCCTGAATCATTTTTCTTTGTTGGTCTCTCAACTTTTGAGCTAAAACTTGCTTTGTTGTTGAGGCTGCCATTCTTCCAAAATCTTCTTTTTCAGGAGTAACGTCTAAAACTACTGTATCTCCTATTTGAGCATCATCAGCGACTTGTTTGACCTCTGAAAGAGATATTTGATGATCCTCACTTTCAACTTCTTCTACAATCACCTTACTGGATAAGATTCGATAACCTTCTTCATCTAGATCTAGTCCTACATCAAAGTTATCAAAGTACTCTTCATCAAAAGGATCTTCTTTTATGCCAATATAGAAAGTTCTTCGATACTTTTCGTAACCTTTTAGTAAGGCTTCACGCAAAGTAAGCTCTACAACATGAGGAGGTAATTTTTTTTCCTCACTTATATCTTCTATGAGATTGTTTAAACCTGGGAGTAATACTAAAGCCATCTATGATGGGTGATTTGAATAATGGTTGAAAATTAAATTAATCTGTTATTGTTGAAAGACTAATTTTTAATACTTCATCAAAGGGGATTTTTTTTATCTTACCTTTTATGTTAATGGCTAAATAATCTTTAGACTTTTCATAAAGCAAACCATTCAAATTTTTAATTTTAGAATTTGTTTGGTTTAACTTTACATTAACTGGAAAACCTTTAAAAGTTTTGAAGTCTCTTTCTGAGGTTAATTCATCACTGACCCCTTGACTACTAATTTCTAAGACATATGAACAATTTAGAAGATTTGAATTATCTATCGCCTTCGATACTGGATGATTAAATTTTGAACAATCATCTAATGAAATATCTTCGTTATTAACTTTTTTTATAATTATCTCAAGTATTATTGGTTTATTATTTGTATGTAATTTTAAACTGCAAATTTCAACATTCGAATTTGCAGCTATTTCTTCAAGGAGAATTTCTAATTTTTTTTTTAGGTCTTCGTACAATTCTTTATGACTTTTATAATTAATAATAATGATCAAATAATAAAAATCAATTTTATTAAATTTAAGGATCTAAACAAAAAAACAACAATAGGGTATTTATTCTCTTAACTTCTAGAAAGATTAGTCTTGTGAGTGAAATGAAAATTCTTAAAACTAAGATCCTTTATGTACTAAATGTTTGTTTAACATTTATTTGTTCCTTTTTTATTAGTTTTTCACATCCTTTATATGCTTCAGCTCTAATAACTCAAGATAGTCATAATTTTGTATCAGATGCTGTTAAAAATGTAGGTCCTGCTGTAGTAAGAATTGATACCGAAAGATTGATTGAAAGACAACAATTTGATCCAACTTTATTAGACCCCCTGTTGAGAGATCTTTTGGGTGAACCAGGATATACTCCTGATAAAGAAAGAGGTCAAGGGTCAGGAGTTATTATTGATAAAAATGGTTTAGTCCTCACGAATGCGCATGTTGTTGAGAGAGTTGATGATGTATCAGTAACTTTAGCGGATGGAACTAATTGTGAGGGGAAAGTATTAGGAACTGATGCGATTACGGATTTAGCGCTAGTTAAAATTGAAGACTCAATAAACTCTAGTTTTGCACCTTTGGGTAATTCTGAGGATCTAGAAGTTGGAGACTGGGCAATAGCTCTAGGCACTCCATATGGGTTAGAAAAAACAGTTACTCTAGGTATTATCAGTAGTCTTCATAGAGATATCAATAGCTTAGGTTTTTCAGATAAAAGACTTGACCTAATTCAAACAGATGCTGCTATAAATCCAGGTAATTCTGGAGGCCCCCTGATTAACTCTAATGGGCAAGTTATCGGAATTAATACTTTAGTTAGAAGTGGACCTGGAGCAGGGTTAGGTTTTGCAATACCAATTAATTTGGCAAAAAATGTGTCTGATCAGTTACTTAAAAATGGAGAGGTAATTCATCCTTATTTAGGTGTCCAGTTAATCTCTTTAAATCCTAAAATTGCTCAAGAATATAATAAGGATCCTAATGCACTTGTTAAATTACCAGAAAGAACCGGTGCCTTAATACAATCAGTTATACCGAATAGTCCTGCTGAGAAAGCTGGCCTGCGGAGAGGGGATTTGGTTATAGCTGCAGAAAATATATTAATTGAAGAGCCTAAAGCTCTCTTAGATGAAGTAGAAAAAGCTAAAATAGGAAAGGTATTTTTATTGGATATATTAAGAGATAATGAAGAAATAAAGGTTACTATTAAGCCTGAGGCTCTACCTGGTTTGACATAAATCGCCCATTGAAATTTAATAATCTATAAACTTGCGGCAAAAAAATTTTGGATTTACAGACACAAATGAAACAAATAGTTGCTGATGCAGCTATTAATTATGTTCAGGATGGAATGATACTTGGCTTAGGTTCAGGTTCAACAGCTGCACTTATGATTAAAAGCCTTGCCAAAGAGATTAATTCAGGAAAATTAAAAGATATAAAAGGCGTGCCTACCTCTTTTCAATCAGAGGTGTTGGCATTGGAACTTAATATTCCACTTTTAGATTTAGCTTCAGTTAATAAAATAGATTTAGCTATTGATGGGGCAGATGAAGTTGATCCTAGTTTCCAGTTAATTAAAGGTGGTGGAGCTTGCCATGTTAGAGAAAAGTTAGTCGCTTCAAAAGCAGATAAATTTTTAATAGTTGTTGATGAGACTAAGTTAGTAAAAAATTTAAATAAAGTTTTCCCTCTTCCAGTGGAAGTGCTCCCTTCTGCATGGAAACAAGTGAAAGATATGATTTCTGAAATAGATGGGGTATCGAGTTTAAGGATGGCTACAAAAAAAGCAGGACCAGTTGTTACTGATCAAGGAAATTTAATATTAGATGTCCTTTTTAAAGATGGAATAATTGACCCTAAAGGAATAGAAATTAAAATCAATAACATACCAGGTGTTTTGGAAAATGGATTGTTTGTTGATTTAGCAGATGAGGTATTAGTAGGTAAAATAGAGAAAGATGCTCCAGTAGTTTATTCCCCCTCAAAAATTAATTAATCTTCGAATCTAATTTTTACAGAGTTTGCATGGCTAAATAAACCTTCGCTAGCGGCTAAATTTATAATATCTTGACTATTGAACTTTAAACTTTCTTCATTAAATTGGATAATTGAAGAATTCTTCATAAAGGTTTCAACCCCTAAAGAACCGCTAAATCTTGCATTGCCACTTGTAGGAAGAGTATGATTTGGCCCTGCTAAATAATCGCCAACTGCTTCTGGTGTCCACTTCCCCAGAAATATAGCGCCTGCATTTTCTATGTCATTAAGAATTTGTTGAGGATCTGAAGTTATTATTTCCAGATGTTCTGGAGCAAATTGATTACTCATTTCAATACATGTTTTTAAATTATCGCAAATAGCAATCAAACCCCAATTCTTAATTGATTGACTACAGATTTCTTTTCTAGGATGGTCTTCTAACTTTTTATAAACCTCTTTGAGAACTATTTTCGCTTGATCATATGAAGTGGTTAAAAGTATAGATGAAGCTAATGGATCATGTTCTGCCTGAGCTAATAAATCGCATGCGATTTGTGAACCATTCGCGCTTTTATCGGCGATAATTAATATTTCACTTGGTCCAGCTAAAGAATCAATTCCAGTAGAACCATAAATTAATTTTTTAGCAGTGGTAACATAAATATTTCCTGGCCCTGAAATAACGTCAACTTTATTTATTTGTTTTGTACCATATGCCAGTGCTCCAATAGCTTGAGCTCCACCAATTCTAAAAACTTTATCAATTCCGGATAAGTATGCAGCTGCCAAGACAGTTTTATTTATTTTCCCTTCTAAATTACCCGGTGAAACCATGGATATTTCTTTGACTCCTGCAACTTTCGCTGGTATTACATTCATTAATACTGTACTTGGGTATGCCGCTCTTCCTCCTGGTATATAAAGTCCGGCATTTTTCACAGGCATCCATCTTCTCTGCATTAACTCTCCATGTTTACCCTTGATAGTGAATGATTTTGGAATTTCTTTTTCATGAAAGATTTTGATTCTTTCATATGCTATTTCTAATGATTTCTTTAAATTATTTTCTGTCTTATCCCATGCATCCTTTAGTTCAACTTTGCTTATTTGAATTGGTTTAGGAATAAATCCATCAAACTTTTCAGTATATTTTTCAACTGCTGAATCCCCATACTTTTTAACTTCTTCTAAAATCTTTTCAACATTTGCAATTATTTCATTATTATTTTCTGAACTAGTTCTTTCAGATATTCTTTCAAGCTCTTGAAGTGCCTTTTTTTTATCGTCAATTATTTTCATATATCTAAAACATTAATTTGGTTAAGAAAAATTATCTAATAGTGTTTTCTTGGTTCATTAAATTATACATAATTGTTTAATAGACTAATTATTTGGTACAATCTAATTTGTAATTAAATTTTATTTCTGTGGCCAATAACAACTCAGCAAAAAAAAGAATTCAAATTGCTGAAAGAAATCGTTTAGTTAATAAAACCTATAAATCAACAGTTAAAACATTAACAAAAAAAACTTTGGCGAATTGCGAAAAATTTAAAAAAGATCCTAATTCAGACAATAAGATTTTAATACAATCTAGCCTGAATGAAACCTTTAGCATTATTGATAAAGCAGTTAAAAAAAATGTTTTACATAAAAACAATGGAGCCAATAAAAAATCTAGAATAAATAAATTAGTCAAAGCACTTCTTACCTCTAACTAAGTATTTAAAACATGAGTGATTTAGAACTCATAGATTCACATTGTCATTTAATATTCGAAAATTTTGAACAAGATCTTGAAGATGTTATCTTAAGATCAAGACTAGCAGGCGTAAAAAAATTGCTGCATGCCTGCTGTGAATTATCAGAGATCCCTAAATTAAAAAAAATTTCGCATAAGTTTGAACAACTCTATTATTCAGTTGGATTGCATCCTCTTGAAGCAAAAAAATGGAGCTCGAATTCCAAAGATATATTGAAGCTTGCTGCTCAAGAAGATAGAAGAGTTTTAGCAATAGGCGAATTAGGATTGGATTTTTTTAAAAATGATAATAAGAGTGAACAGATGGAAGCTTTACTTCCACAAATGAATTTAGCTTTTGAACTTGACTTGCCAGTAATCATTCATTGTCGAGATGCTGCTGAAGAAATGATAAAAATATGTCATGATCTTTCTAAACAAGGTAGATGCCCAAAAGGAGTTTTACATTGTTGGACTGGTACTGCAGAGGAAATGAAGCAATTTTTAGATCTTGGATTTTATATAAGTTTTAGCGGGATAGTTACATTTCCAAAAGCATATGAAATTCATGAGTGTGCAAGAATTGTTCCCAGTGACAGATACTTAATTGAGACTGACTCACCTTTTTTAGCTCCTGTCCCTTATAGAGGGAAAAGAAATGAGCCTGCTTTTGTTGAAAGTGTCGCTTTGTCTTTAGCTAATTTAAGACTGTCTAAATTAGATAAAATTGCAAGAGAGTCATCTAGAAATGCTGAAGATTTGTTTAAGTTTGACTTGTTAAAATAACCTATCGACTGTTAATATTAAAAATTACTGACAAATTTCCTTAATTATTAGTATAAAGCTGTTATAAAGTATGGTTTTTACCATTTTTACAAATTTAATGGTTTTAAATTAATTTAGGTTTTTGTTGAATTCAAGACAACAATCTTGTTTTAACTTAAAAATCTAAAATTAACTTAATTAAGTTAAGTAAATTTATTAGTAAATAGTTTAATCTTACAAAACTGAAGGTTTTATTGGATGAGCAATAGCGCTTTACAAGTAGCAAAAACAGCTACTTATCTACCGGATTTAGTTGAGGTACAAAGAGCAAGTTTTAAGTGGTTCCTGGAAAAAGGATTGATTGAAGAATTAAAAAACTTTTCTCCTATAACTGATTACACAGGTAAATTAGAATTACATTTTATTGGTGAAGAATATAGATTAAAAAGACCTAGACACGATGTTGAAGAAGCTAAAAGAAGAGATGCTACTTTTGCATCCCAAATGTATGTAACATGTAGGTTAATTAATAAAGAAACTGGGGAAATTAAAGAACAAGAAGTATTTATTGGAGAACTCCCTTTAATGACTGAAAGGGGTACTTTTATAATAAATGGAGCAGAAAGAGTAATAGTTAATCAAATAGTACGTAGCCCTGGGGTTTATTTTAAAGATGAGCAAGATAAAAATGGTAGAAGAACTTATAATGCAAGCGTCATTCCAAACAGAGGAGCATGGTTAAAGTTTGAGACAGATAAAAATAACTTGCTTTATGTGAGAGTTGATAAAACAAGAAAAATCAATGCTCATGTACTTATGAGAGCAATGGGTCTTTCAGATAATGATGTTGTCGATAAATTAAGACACCCTGAATTTTATAGACAATCCATAGAATCAGCAAATGAGGAAGGGATAAATTCAGAAGACCAAGCATTGCTAGAACTATATAAAAAATTACGTCCTGGAGAACCTCCATCTGTATCAGGAGGGCAGCAACTTTTATTCAGTAGATTTTTTGACCCTAAAAGATATGATCTTGGAAGAGTGGGTAGATATAAAATCAATAAGAAATTAAGATTAACAGTTCCTGATAATGTTAGAACTCTTACGCATGAGGACGTACTTTCAACGATTGATTATCTTATTAACTTGGAGTTAGACATTGGGGGAGCTAGCCTCGATGACATTGATCATTTAGGTAATAGAAGAGTTAGGTCTGTTGGAGAACTTCTACAAAATCAAGTAAGGGTAGGTCTTAATCGACTAGAAAGAATTATT
>QCIL01000027.1 GCA_003216725.1 Prochlorococcus sp. AG-402-L18 | reverse complement strand
CTTAAAAAACCATGTTTGATGATTGATGGTGGATATCCTAAGAATCTTGATGAAAAATTCCAAGGTAATAATATTCATGTATTAAAAGGAGGTATTGTAAAATTCTTCAATGATATAGGGTGGAATATGATGGAATTAGCAGAAATGCAAAATCCTCAAAGAGAAATGTTTGCATGTTTTGCAGAAGCTATGATTTTGGAATTTGAGAAATGTCATACTAATTTCAGTTGGGGAAGAAATAATATTTCTCTTGAGAAAATGGAATTTATTGGAGAAGCTTCCATAAAACATGGATTCTCTTCAATTGGTCTTGATAATCAGTCAAAAGTAATTGCAGTGTAAATAATCATGGCCAGACGATATCTTCTTGACTTTGAAAAACCTCTTGTTGAGCTTGAAAAGCAAATAGAACAAATTAGAGAATTAGCTAGAGATTCAGAAGTAGATGTTAGTCAACAGTTATTGCAGCTAGAAACACTAGCTACAAGAAGAAGAGAAGAGATTTTTTAAATCACTTACCCCTGCTCAAAAAATTCAAGTTGCTAGACATCCACAAAGGCCAAGCACTTTAGACTTTATTCAAATGTTTTGTGATGATTGGATTGAATTACACGGTGATAGAAATGGTGGAGATGATATGGCTTTAATAGGAGGAATAGGCGTGATAAATAATAAACCTATACTTTTATTAGGTCATCAAAAAGGAAGAGACACCAAGGAAAATGTTGTAAGAAATTTCGGGATGGCAAAACCGGGAGGTTATAGAAAAGCTCTTAGATTGATGCATCATGCCGACAGGTTTTCTTTACCTATCCTTACTTTTATAGATACTCCAGGAGCATATGCTGGACTTTCTGCTGAAGAACAAGGCCAAGGTGAAGCCATAGCGAGGAATCTAAGAGAAATGTTTGGTTTTAAGGTTCCGATCATTGCAACAGTTATTGGGGAAGGGGGATCAGGAGGAGCCTTGGGCATCGGGGTAGCTGACAGATTATTGATGTTCGAACATAGTGTCTATACTGTAGCCAGTCCAGAAGCTTGTGCCTCAATTCTCTGGAGAGATGCTTCCAAGGCATCTGAAGCAGCATCAGCATTAAAAATTACAGGAAAAGATCTTCTTAAATTAGGTGTTGTAGATGAGGTCCTGAATGAACCGGCAGGTGGAAATAACTGGGCACCTCTAGATGCAGGTAAGACACTAAAACTTGCTATTGAAAAACATCTTTGTGAATTATTGCAGATGGATAAAGATGAACTTTTAGAGCAACGATACTTAAAATTTAGGGCACTAGGCAAATTTATTGAATCAAGTAATATTGAAGAAATTTATAACGAAATGAAGCAAAAAACTGAATAAATTGAAGCTAGCATTTATTACAGGCGCCTCAAAAGGTATAGGAAGACAAACAGCAATTACTTTTGCAAATGCTGGTTGGGACTTAATATTACTTTCTAGGAATTTTGACATTTTGAAAGAACTTAAAGAAGAACTTTCTGATACTCAAGTAAAAATTCATCTTGTAAAGTGCGATTTATCTAATTCACAAGAAATAGATAAAGCTCTAAAAGAATCAATTAAAGAATTTGGATGCCCATCAGTATTGATAAATAATGCAGGATGTGCATTCAATGGTGATTTAATAGGCATGAATTTAGAGAAATGGCTCGAAATTATTCAGATTAATCTTAATAGTGCGTTTCAAATCTGCAATCTTATTATCCCTCAAATGCGAAAAAATGGAGGCATAATAATTAATGTTAGTAGTCATGCTTCTTATAATCCTTTTCCTCAGTGGGGAGCATATTGTGTCTCTAAATCAGCTTTATCAATGTTAACTAAATGCATAAGAGAGGAAGAGAGATCAAATTCAATAAGAGCTTGCACAATTACTTTGGGTTCAGTTAATACACCCCTTTGGGACTCTGATTCTATTAATTCCGATTTTGACAGAAAATCTATGCTTTCTTCAAATGAGGTATCGAAAACTATTTTATTTATTGCTCAACAACCAAAATCTCAAATAATAGAAGATCTAACTCTCATGCCTTCTGGGGGTGCTTTTTGATCTTTAATAATTGAGTTTGAATTTACATAAGGTGATTTTTCTTAGGGTAAAACGAACCCGATTGAACATTGGAATGTGATATAGTGTATGAGCAAATCAGCCTCAGATAGATACAGTTAATTTAGGTTGCCTATTATTTTCTGTTAAGAATTTTATGACTTCTACATTACCCAACGATAATATTAAAAATTTTGATGAACAGATTACTAATAAATTAATCTCAGAAATAATAAGGGATCGAATTAAAAGTAAAGGTACAAGATTTAGTGCTAATGATAACATTGCTGAATTTATAAATCCTGGAGAATTAGAAATTCTAGAAAGAGAAGTTGCTTCTAGAATTAAAGATTTATTAAAGTCCCTTATTATTGACATAGATAATGACCATAACACTCAAGAGACTGCAGAAAGAGTTTCAAAGATGTATATTAACGAAGTTTTTAAAGGGAGGTATTACAACCAACCAAAAGTAACAAGTTTTCCTAATGATAAAAATCTTGACGAAATATATACTGTTGGACCAATCACTGTTAGATCAGCTTGTTCTCACCATTTAGTTCCTATTTTGGGAGAATGTTGGATAGGCATTAAGCCAGGGAATAAAGTCATAGGGCTCTCAAAGTTTGCAAGAGTTGCTGACTGGGTTTTTTCTAGACCTCATATACAAGAAGAAGCTGTTATGATCCTTGCAGATGAAATTGAAAAATTATGTGAGCCTAAAGGCCTTGGAATTATCGTAAAAGCTCAGCATTATTGCATGAAATGGAGAGGAGTTAAAGAACCTAATACAAGTATGATTAATTCAGTCGTAAGGGGTGATTTTCGGCATGATTTAAGCTTAAAACAAGAATTTTTCGAACTTGTTAAACAACAATCTTCTAATAAAAATTATTAAATTCTAAGCTTTTCTTATCTCATTTATAAGTAAACCAACTTCATCTATATTTTTAATTCCAGGTGAACATTCAACACTGCTTGAAACATCAATTCCATAGGGTTTAATTTCTTTAATAATTTCGACTATCCACTTTTTAGAAACTCCTCCTGCAAGCCACCATGGCTTAATAAAACTTATATTTTTTAAAATTTTTTGTTCTATTCTTTTCCCTGAACCACCATATTTATCTTGGTCCCAAGAATCAAGTAATATTGCATCTATAAAATTTTCATAGGGTTTAATGTTATCAATATCAGATTTATTTTTTATTCTGAAAGCTTTCCATAAGCTTATATCCCGAACGTTATTTTTTAATTTTCTGCAGTAATCTAGATCTTCATCTCCGTGAAGCTGTATCGTTGTCTCTATTGGTTCTTCCAATAAGTTTTTGATCATTAAATCAATGGGCAAATTTTTTACAACTGAAACTCTTTTAATTTTTGGGAATAAATTTTTTAAAGTTTTAAATATTTCTCTTTTCTTATCATGTGTAATAAATCTTGGAGATTCTTCAACCGAAACTATACCTATTGCATCTGCTCCTAAATTTGCAACTTGAATAGCTTGCTCTATGGATGTAATTCCGCAAATTTTAACTAAAGTTTTGGTCTTAAGCATATCTCCATCATATATGTAGAATTAAATTATTTAAAAATATAAAAGGAGATTATTTTTGAGGACTTTGCAAATTTTTAAAATATGGGGGATTCCCTTTAAGATTCATCCTTTTTGGTTTGCAATCCTATTTTTATTTTCATGGAGTATTGCTAATCAGGTTAATTTAACTTCAAGTCAAATTTATAATTTAAAGGAGGCTTGGTTAATTGGTTTTTTAACGTCGTTTTTTTTATTAAGTTCGACTATTTTTCATGAGATCTTTCATACTTTTGTATCACTGAATCAAGGAGTAAAAATAAAAAAAATAACTTTCTACTTTCTTGGTGCAATTTTACAAATAGATAAGGATTGTCAAGATGCTCTAGGTAATATAAAGATTTCTATTGTTAGACCCATGTTGTGTTTCTCAACAGCATTGATACTCCTTTTTATAAGTTATTCAAGTGCATCAAAAGAACTTATAGCAATTAATATTATCGGTAGATTGGCAATATTAAATTTCTTTCTTGGAATTTTTAACCTTTTACCTGTGGGCTCCCTTGATGGAGGTAACTTGTTAAAAAGTATAATATGGTATTTTTCTGGAAGTAAAAAAAAAGGGAGAAACATTCTAAATAAATTTACTCTTTTTTTATCAACATTTGTCCTTCTGTTTGGGATTATATTTTTATTTAGATTCAGTGTTTATTATGGATTATTATTCTCTTTTTTAGGCCTATTTGGCATTAATTCCTCAAAGTCTGAAAGGCAATTTTTCAGAATTGAAAATACTCTTAAAGAGAGTAAGATTTCTGATCTTAAGTACAAGAGCTTAAAAAGAATTGAATACAATTCCAATTTAATTGAGTTAAATAAATTACTAAAAAATAAATTAGAGAATGATGATTCATTTTTATTTTTAACAAATAACGGAAGATGGGATGGTTTTATTCACGAAAATATTTTAAAAACAGTACCAATTAAAAAATGGGATCGTACTTTCGTAGGAGATTTTAAGAAGCCCATCAATGAATTTGCGAGTATAAATTGTAATGCTCAACTTTGGTGCATAATAGAAAGATTAGAGAAAACAAGCGAAGGAATCATACTTGTAGTAAATTCAACAGGTATCCCTTTAGGAATACTTGATAGATATAAAATTGGTTCTTATGTATTAAAAAAATTGGGCTTTGATTTGCCTACAAGTATTTTGAGCAAGCTTCATAACAAAAATAATTATCCCCTCGGTCTTCAATTACCAGAAATAATAAAATTAATGCGAAAAAAAGGGGATATTGAATAAATCGCAGTTAAAGTAAATTTTTTATTTCGTCATTTTCATATTTAATATTTCTAATCTTTAAATCTGTTTTATTTTCTAAGAATGAAGATTTTAAATATTTAATTATTTCATTTTTAGAAAGATTGAGATTAATCATAGGAGGTGGTTCGACTCCAAATAGTTTCGCATATAAATTTCTACTAGGGTTAATTTGAATTTCTCCATGTTGAAGAAAAGCGCCTTTCCTTCTGTACTGAGCGCTTCCTATTCTTTTAAATCCATAACTATCAACTAGATCAGATTGATAAGATGATTCAAAACAGTTTTGCTTTATAAAAGACTTTTTTAAATGTCCATATTCTAGATTCAATCCTAATTTATTAAAACTTTTAATAAGCCAATCATTTACTATCGCATAACTAAAATCTTTATAAGAAGACTTTTTAAACGTTAATGCATAAGTTATCCCCCCGGAATGAAGAACTGCCCCACCTCCGGAAGGTCTCTTAACTATTTTTATCTCACCATCTTCAGATAGTTTCTCCCAATGACGTGGAATTGCTTTTTGGTGATATCCAAGTGAAAGCCAATCTCCTTCCCAATAATAAAATCTTAATGTAAAACGGATTTCACTTCTTAAAATAGTCTTTTCTAGGAAATATAAATCTAAGGCCATTTGATCATGGCCGGATAATTTTAATGTTGAAATGATTAATGCTTGATTATCTATTTTTAAAAAAATTTAGATTTTGTATAGTTTAATAAACTTTTTATTAATTACGTAACATGATTTTGTAATAGTGTATCAATTTTCCACTTTTGGGTAGAGAATATATAAAAGTATTTAATTTACTATGGATTCATCTCAAACAATCAATTTAATTGCACTTAGTCTTATTGTTGTAATGCATGCAGGGGTATTGGCTTTGAGACTTGGCATAAGTCTAGGGAGATCCTAGTTTGATGAATTTAATAAGAAAAATTTTTTTATAAAAATCAAATAAGACTTGAAATCTTTTTTCTTTGTTTAATAATTAATAATATATTCGAAAAGCATTTGTATAAAAATAACATTATTAACAAAAAAACTCTAGAAACTTTTCTCAATGTAAATCATACAGAACAAGAGCAATTGGTTAAATCAATATACCTTATCTTAAAGATTTGTTTTTCTCTTTTAGCAATAGTTAGTTTAGTAAAAATTGGCTATACCTCAAAATTTAGATTATCAAGATTGAGAGAAATTAAAGATTCTTATACATTTGAAAAGTCAAGATTTGGATCTCTAACTCGAAGATTTGATGATTTATTTACTTTTAAAGGAGAGCAAAGATTTATGAAGGATCAAGATCAAATGATTTCTAGAGACATAATCAGAGTAATATGGCGTTGATAAGAATGATTTAGTTTCATTTGAATCATTTTACTGTAAATTAAATTTTTATAACTTGTGGGAAAGGACATCAAAGGCTTGGTTATTATAACTGGGACGACATCAGGAGTCGGTTTAAATACTCTAAAACCTCTTTTGAGATTTGGATGGCAGATCATAGCAGTCAATCGTTCAAATAAAAGAGGTAAAAAAGCTGCTGAAGAAATCTTGACAGAAAATGAAATGCAAAATATACATTTTGTTGAAATTGATTTATCTGATTTAGAAGATGTAAGAAAAGGTTCAAATAAGATCTTAAAGGAATTCAATAAGCCAATAAATTCAATTATTTGTAATGCAGCAGTTTATAAACCAAGATTAAAGAGACCTGAAAGGTCTCCACAAGGATTTGAAAACTCGATGGCGGTTAATCATTTTGGCCATTTTCTCCTTATAAATTTACTTTTAGAAAATTTACTTTCCTCCAAAAGAAAAATTGTATTGAATGGTAAACTTTTAATATTTAAGCCAAGAATAACGATATTAGGAACTGTAACTGCAAACTATTCTGAACTAGGTGGAAGAATACCAATCCCTGCCCCAGCAAATCTAGGTAACTTATCTGGATTCAAAAATGGATTTTTATCCCCTATTAGTATGGCAAATGGGAAAAGATTCAAACCTGGGAAAGCTTACAAAGATAGCAAACTTTGTAATATGATTACAGTCCAGGAATTATCGAAGAGATATTCAAAAGAAAAAATTATTATTAATTCTTTATACCCAGGATGTGTAGCTGATACAAATCTTTTTAGAGACACTCCATGGTTATTTAGGCTCTTATTCCCGATTTTTCAAAAATTTATCACAAAGGGTTATGTATCTCAAAGAGTTGCGGGAGAGAGGGTAGCCCAAATAGCAACCTATAAAGAATATGCAAAACCTGCAGTTCATTGGAGTTGGGGCAATAGACAAAGAGCAGGAAGAAAAGCTTTTTCTCAAAAGTTATCAAAAAGAATTGTCGATCCCGAAATTTCTAAACAGGCTTTTGATTTAACAAAAAAATTAATTGGATTAGATTAATTAAATTTAATCAAAACCTAATAAATCAAAAATCTCTCTATCTTTTAGAGGTGTGCCCTCCAATGGTTCTACATTTTCTAGCATATTCTTAGCAAGGGATAAATATTCATTTTGGACCTCTACGACATCTGCAGTTGGTTCCATTTCAAAAATTGTACATTTTTTAAGCCTGGACCTTCTTATCGCATCTACATCTTTGAAGTGGGCCATTGTTTTTAAACCTGTTTTCTCATTAAACTTATCAATTTGATCTGTATCTTTTGATCTGTTTGCGACAACTCCTCCTAACCTTACTTTATAGTTTTTCGCTTTCGCTTTAATTGCAGAAACAATTCTATTCATAGCAAATATCGAATCAAAGTCATTTGCAGTGACAATTAGACAGTAATTTGCATGTTGCAAGGGAGCAGCAAAACCTCCACATACCACATCTCCCAAAACGTCAAAAATAACTACATCAGTATCCTCTAAAAGATGATGTTCCTTTAAGAGTTTTACTGTTTGACCAGTTACATAACCTCCGCAACCTGTTCCCGCAGGGGGGCCACCACTTTCAACGCACATTACTCCATTAAATCCTTCAAACATAAAGTCAGTTGGTCTTAATTCTTCGCTATGAAAATCTACCTCTTCCAGAATATCTATAACTGTGGGAACCATTTTATGAGTCAAAGTAAAAGTACTGTCATGTTTTGGATCACATCCAATTTGTAGGACCTTTTTCCCTAATTTTGAGAATGCAGCCGAAAGGTTTGAGGATGTTGTGGACTTCCCAATACCTCCTTTACCATATACTGCAATAACTAATGCCCCCTCTTGAATATTGATTTTGG
>QCIL01000026.1 GCA_003216725.1 Prochlorococcus sp. AG-402-L18 | reverse complement strand
CGGCATTGGATCCCCCCGCAAAAGAGGACTTCCTGAAAATTGTTCGTCAACTCGCAGATGCGGGACTTTCTTTGCTAGTAAGTAGCCATGATTGGGGTGAGTCTCTAAATAACTACGATCAAGTAATCGTTCTTGATAAAAGTGTTTTAGCAGTTGGTAGTCCTGATCAAATAAAAGATAAATTAGATGCGATAAACATAAGCTCTATAAAGGAAAATAATTTCTGTGATTAGAAAATGTTCCTTATTAATTTTGAGCTTGATAACAGTTTTGGCAAAGGCCGAAATATTCGAGTGTATGAAACAAAAGTTGAAACTTTCTTGGATTTTTTTTAGGGACATGAATATCTTTAACAGGACAACCTTCCATTTTCGACGTCTCTCCGCATTGAACGCAGGTCAAATGATGAATATCTCTGTCTACGGGAGTGTAAAGAACCTCTCCTGTTGGGAGATGTCTAGAACGAATTAATCCATGCTTTATCAAGATTTGCAGATTTCTATAAACAGTGGTCAACCCCATAGATTTGCCTTTTGTGATCAACTGCCTATGCAATTCTTGACCGCTCAATTCATCCTCGCATTTATTAAGTTCTTCAAGAAGTTGTTCTTGTCTTTTGGTAATGTCAGACTTAGTTACCATTGTTTCCAAAATCTTTTTTTGCCTCGTATTTTTGATCATACCGAATCTTTCGAATAATGTCTTTTATTAATAGCAACTGGTGGATGGTTCCATTAATAATAACTATATTTTCTGGGATCTTATGCCCAGCGATGGGAACTGTATTAATCACCCATAAGAGATTATTACAAGTTAATTTAATCTCTCATTGCGTGTTGCCTGGACTTGCTCTCGCATTAGCGCTTGGAATTCACCCTTCAATTGGTGGGGTTATCAGTGGTCTTTTAGGCTCGGTAATTGCGGAAAGTTTAACCAATAGAAAAAGTGAAAATTATGAAGCAGTTATGAATACTATTCTTGCTGGAATGCTTGGGTTTGGAGTCCTTATAATCCCTCTACTCGGAATAAGGATTGATTTGGAGGCAGTATTATTTGGCGATTTATTGACAGCAAATTTTGGAGATTTACTTAGAACAATAATTGCTTTTTTAGTATTTATACTTTTAATGACTTTTGGATATGAAAAGGTTGTTTATGTTGGATTAGATCCAGAAGGTGCATCCGCGAGTGGTATAAACGTTTCTTTATTAAATCTTGCTTTGAGTTTTACAACGGCATTAGTAATTGTTAGTTCAATGTCAGCAGTGGGAGTAATTCTTGTTATTGCTCTTCTTTCTACCCCAACACTGTTAGGGCTTAATAAGGCTCATAGTTTAAGAATTGCAATGATGAGGTCTTCATTTTTTGGATTATGTATCTCACTTCTGGGCTTTATTCTCTCTATAGTCTTTAATTTGTCGCCTGGACCTGCAATTAGTGTAATTTGTGTCGCATCTCTTTTGATTCCTAAACTTCGTAAATAATTAAATCTTAAATGTCCAATCAGAGTTTAATGCTTGAGCTTCTGGATTGTTTTTTAAAGCTACTTCCATAGCCTCTTTTTTATTATTAGCTATAACAACTTCATCAAATTCCTTTCCATTTTTTTTGAGACTTACTTTGAAACGCATAAAAATTTTTTAATTAATCAAAAGTTAACCACTAGGCAACTAGATTTAAATACTTTTAAAAGTTAATTGATGAAATAGAAACTTTACTTATTTTGAAGTTTTTCCAATACAGATTCTCTCTCAATCTTAGCTACATCCTGTAATCCATTAGCATCAAACCAGGGAGCGTTTTCCCAATTAAATCCTTCCCCAAAAGTATTATCAGGAGCAGCTACGTACCAGTGACATGATGAATCGGGAACATCTACAGCACATTTTGACCAGTCAGCTTCCCACTGTGGAACTTGTACCCACATTACAGATGCTAATAAAAAAGAAAAAATAAAATTCATAATTATCGGTTAACAAAATTTTGAAAGATTTTTTTCACATTCTTTCTTTCTTTTCTTCCAGTAATTCTCAATTATTTGATATTTATGATTCTTTTTGAATTGACTTAAATGAATTTTATTCTGATTAAGAACTGGAGTATTTTTGATTTTCATGACACAAGCTGTCTATGTAGGACATATTTAAGACACTTTATGGATTTTTTGAAGAGAATTTATACTTAATTTTTGCCTTACTTTTGTGTAGGTAAGTATTTTTCGGGATTATTTTCAATATAAGTAAGCGAATATTTGACAACACCCACTATTACTGAAAAAAGAGCAATTGCCGAAATAATAAAAATGATTTTTTTGTAAATGCTTTTCATGAATTTTTTATGTATTTGATTATTTTTTTTATCAACGCCTAATTCTTCCGAAAGATTTAAATAATTAGTAATTTATACTGTAGCCTTTTAAATTCCTTACGGAGTAGATTAAAAAAATCAGAAACTCCTCACACACTTTTTTCTGATAACTTTAAAAGTACTCGACCGAAATGTTTGAGTACTTTTTGTTTTTTGGGATGTGACAGTTAAGATAGAGGTCTATTAAGCATTACATATTTTGAATTTAGGTGTGATAGTAGTATTGTGTGTAGGAGGAATTGATTTATTTCAGTGGAAACAAGGAAACACTTGATTTAAATCAATTTTAAAAAGGTCTCTCTCTGAGGGGTCTTTTTTTTTTGGATTATTAGAAATACATATTAAATTCTGAATATAAAAACATATATGCTTTCTTCCAAAATAAGTCGTCATTACAAGTTAGTAATTTAATTCGTTAGATTATGAATTGTTAAATTCTTCTGTTAATGCAAATACTTTTTTTAGCAATTTTAATTTGTTCAAACTTTTTATTCCCTTCTTCATCATTTGCCTCACATATAGAACTAAAACCTTGTATTGAGATTGCTCATTGTGTACGAGAAGAATGGGATGTAAACAATATTGAGAAACCTTTTGAAGAGATTAAAGCATTTATCGAAAACACTCCAAGAACTGAGATTGTAGAAATAGATGGCGATTATCTTCATGCTGAGGCAACTAGTAAATGGATGAAGTATGTAGACGACTTAGAAGTATCCTTTTTACCTGAATCAAACATCTTATCAATAAGATCAGAATCAAGGGTTGGAGAAAGTGATTTGGGAGTGAATCAAAAAAGAGTTGATTTACTAAAATCCCAAATGTTTTAAGATAAAAAGTAAAAAAAATAATTTGTTTTTATTTTTTTTTGTATAACTTTTCCATTTTTAAAAAAAATTAGCAGATAAAAAAGTGATAATTGTCATCATGCCTTGATAATGGCAAATTTATTATATTTTCTCTGAAAAGATGATCATAAATTTTATATATTTATTGTTATCTAGTTTTGTTTTTTTCTGGTTTTATATAAACATTAAAAAATATGGACTTAAATGGATAATCAAAGGTCTTTTTCAAATTGGAATATTGGTATTATTCATTGGAGGGTTTTTCAAAATATTTTTTACCTTACCCCCTAATTTATTTATAAAAATATTTTTTCTTATTATTTATACATGGTGCACTGTTGGAATAAATGTAAATTTCATGATCCCTTTGATTAGTTTGATTGACCAAAAAATAGTGAAAAAATAAAACTAAAATATGCCTTAATGGTCAGTACAAAAATAAATCTATTTCCTTAATCTGCAATATTAAAATTTATAAGATTTATTTTTTCCCTTTGGAAGATTTTTTTATACATAGTCTTTAAAGCTAAATCTGTAATAATAAATTCTAAAAAACAGAATAACTACAATAAGGTATTTCATTATTTTTAATGTGATTACTAGATTTGAAATTTATTCATTATGCCAACTTATTTTAATATCTATTTCTTGAGATAAATTTCTTGTTACTGGACATTCTTTGGAAGCTTTTTTCAAAAAATCAATAGTTTCATTAGAAGTGCGCTCTGGTATAAAAATATCTATTATTAGTTCTTTTATCTTTCTCTCGCTTTTTTGTGTCATTACTTTTTCAATATTTAAATATATACCTTTCAAATCAAATCCTTTCGATTTAGCTTTGATTGCCATAATGGTTAGTAGGCAAGTACCTAGAGATGTTGCTAATAAATCAGTTGGGGAAAAACTTTCACCTTTACCACAGTGATCTAAAGGTGCATCCGTTCTAATAAGACTTCCAGATTGTAAATGAATAGCCTCACAGTTTAAGTTTCCTAAATAAGAACATTTCACTTTAGTCATTTTAAAAAATTTAAATTAGGAAAATATTATTAATAACAAAAAATAATGGAACATAACAAGATTATTGATCAAAAAATTTTTTTTGCATATTAGTGGAATATTAAGGAAAGTCATCATTCAAGTTTTGAAATCAGTTTTTATATCCATATTCCTCTAAGCAATACTCAATTAATTTAATTGATTCATTAAGAGTTCTTTTATTTTTATTTTCTAGATCGAAGCATTCATTTAAAACACGGATAGATTCATTTAAAATTGTTTCTTCTTTATTTTTTAAATCTTTAACTTGATTTATATAAATTAATTTTTTAATCCCAATAAGGGAAAATATAATTATTGATATTGTAAAAATTAATATTTTGATTTTATTCATATAATTAATTATTACAAATATTTTAATTTATTAAATATCCCAAAAAAATTACATAGCAGATATAACTAAGTAATTACATATGTAGCTGCTGTTATTGCAATAGCAGAAATTGAAATAAAGATGTATGGAACAGCCTTTAAAGGAATATATAGATTATTTTTAGACATAACAAGTATATTTATATTAATTCTTACATTCCCTTTAAAATTTATAAGTCTTCAAATATACAAATTAATTTTCTCAGCAAAATTCAATCCTTTTTAAAGATTAATAAATATTATATTCATTGCATTTTCATTAAATAAAGTATCTCTAAATCTTGTCTTGAGTCTGATATCTTTCTTTTTAAGAAGATTAATTCTTCTTGACTCATTTTTGATTCTTTTATCATTTTTTCTGCTTGTTCAATGGCATGTTCTATATTTCTAATTTTAATTTCTCTTATTAAGGGATCATCTTTACATGCTTTTTTAGTATTCGCATCTAACATATTTAATAAAAAATCAACTTTAATATAAACCAAATTAAAACTTCATAATTCTACTACCGCAAATTTAATTAAAATAAATTATTATTGGTACAAGAGCTTTAACCTTAGCTAACCCTCTCTTCAATTGATCGAGTGGGTTTTTTTTTATGGTGTAATATACCCCTAGCATTTACTACTAATTTTGGAAGATTCAAAACTTAATCCTGAGGAAAATAATTCAATAGAATCTGTTCCCAATTTGAATGAAGATAATAAAGATCCTAATGAGGGGAATAAAAAAGAAGAGAATGTTAAAGCATTTACAGAATTTCTAGAGAAAGCAAGTAATCAAGATTCTTCAGAAGAAAAAGTAAACCTTGATTCTGAGCAACAAAAACTAAAAATTGACAAATCACTTTTTAAAAGATTTCTTAATAATGGATTTGATGGCATTTCAACTAATCCAAACTATAAAATGTTGGCATTATTAATAATCCTTTTAATTAATTTGTCTCTATTTTTTGTAATTGGCAATATTGGTAAAGCGTTTTTAAGAAATGCAGGAATTATGGGTTAGAAATTATTTATTTCTTTTTGAATATTCATCTTTACAATTTTGATTCTTCAAATGAAACTGTGATATTTTCTTCTCAAATTAATATTTAAATAAAATTTGGATAATAAAGAGCCAGAAAATCCAGTAGTTTATCTTTCTAATTTAATCAAGAAATTAGATGTAAAAAACAGAAATGGTTTAGTAGCCTTAGCAATAGTAAACCTTTTAGTGATTCTTTTATTTAAATTTTATTTGAAAGGATCAGGATTATTATCTTGAATTTACCTGCTGGCGGTATTATTCAGCATTTTCAAATTGCTTTGCTAATCTAAATGCCTTCTTAATTATTAGAAAGCCACCATATGCTCCTGCCAATAAAGGCAATACTATTAATGGGTTAGGGGAATAATCTGAATAATTTTTCACACCCTCAACATATTTATAACCTGAACATTTAAGAAAGATAAAGCTAAAAAATGTGATACTCCAACCAATGATTGATAGAAAACCACCTTTTTTATCTCCTTCGTAGAATCTGTCAAGACCTAAGCCCCATCCTCCTATTAAGAATATTCCTCTAACAACTGAATTTTTTTCTTGATTTCTAAGCATAATAAAAAAATGTTCATTTTGAACATAACTTATTTGTATTTGAGGTGTGAGATATTTTTATTAATTAATCTTTAAAATAAATTTTTAATCGATATATTCTATTAATTACTAAAAATATTAGTCAGTCTTTTAATTAATCATTAGAGATTGCATTTGCATTTAACAAGGAAATAGAAGGTCTTATATAAATAAAAATAGACCCATACATATCCTGCATAATTCTCATTTCTTCGTCTATATATACAATTGAAACCTGGCAATTTGGCGATTCTTTATTCCAAGGCAACTTATTCCATACCTCTTTAACTGGATACCATCTATCCATAAGTAATTCACTAAATAATGGAATTTTATTAAGTCCATTAACTTTGGAAACTTTTGTCTTTTGTAAGTTCATATTAAGTATATTATTTCTTAAAACTAAATCACTTGCTAGGGTTATTACTCTTCCACCAAAAGTAGGCAATAGTTTGAACCAACCTAAGATAGGAATTGTTGTGAGCCCAAAAATTGTAGTATCAAAAGTAGATATAAATTCTTTTTTGTCAAAATCAATCTTTTGAGCAATTCTCCCAATAGTAGATATGCCAAAGGATCCAACTTGCAATTGATGTAATTTAAAAAAAAGATTACTTTTAAATTCATCATTTAATGCCTTTTCAATAGCAAGGAAGAAAGGAGAACTTCGAAATAATTCAACATCAGAAAAAATCAATTCCCACTCTCCAGATAATGATTTTTCTGATATTTCAAAACTAAAGTCTTTAAGAGCCTCAATTAATTCATCCATTTCATTAGCTTTTTCCTCATACATAGGAGAAATTAATTTATTTAATCTTTGCCCTCTATCTGTAACAGCAGCTATTTTATATATATTTGACTTTATCTCTTTAATTTCTTTCATAATTCCAATACAAGAAATACTAATTTATCTTAGGAATTTAATTTGAAGTTGATGGCAATTTTAAAAAAGCTGGTAATAAAATCAATTAATATTCTCCCCACCTTTTACCAATATCAAAACCCCATTCAGTTGTTAATTTAATTACTTCATCATGATTATTGCATTTTGAAAGGGATAACTTTTTACTAGGATTATTTTTTATTAGCTCAGCAATTTGATTAAGTTGCTCTATTTTTTTTAGAAAATTACTTAGATCTTTATCTGACATTTATCTAGGAAGTAAATTTTTGATCATAAGTAAATATGTAATAAAGAACCCAGGCAACACCAATAATCAGAATTGCAATCATTATATTTACTGACCAAACTACTTCTATCATTTAATTTTTTATATATATATAATATATCCAAAATTTAAACTAAATTAACCGTTAATAATTTAAATCTATAACATTACACTATCACTACTAAGTATATAAGATAGTCTTAAATAGTTTAAAAATTATGGGAGAAGCAAAGAGAAGAGAAGAGCTAGGCTTACCACCTAGAGAAAAGAAAAAGGAAAAACAAAAATCGAAAAATCAATTAAACAAAATTTTAAATAAATATCCTTATTTACCTTTTATTTTAGGTTTTTCATTACTAGCAATATTAATTATAGATTTAGTTAATTACTACAAATAGATATAAAAAGGGGATACTTTTAGCAGAAGAGAAGATTGTCTTCGCAATTGCGAAATTATTTTCCCATAATAAAAATAAAACTCATGAAACCGATTAACACCTCATATGCCTTAATTTTAGGGGTAGTAACTTTGTTCTCAATATCTAATGCAAATGCAGGTGGCTGCAGTTCTCGTACTGAGAAGAAGGCGGAAATTGAATGCTTGTCTGATTATAAAAAATGTATAGATACGAAAGAAAAAGAATCACTATACAAAGTTGAGGCCTAAATGTTTGATAATCTTGGAACTGCTTTAGTACAGGCATTAGGCTTTTTTGCCGTTTTTGGTTTTTTTGTATATCAAACATTATTTGCAGATAGTAAACCTAAAAATTCAAAATTAAATCCTAAAAAAACAAAGATTTCAGAAACAAAAGAATCAATCAAAAAAGAACCTAAAAAAGGTTTATTTAACAGAAAATCTAAACCTGTTGAAGAGAATTTAACAGTCCCAAAAAAGGGATTATTTGGGAGAAAAAAAGAAGTTGTTAAAGAAGAGATTGAACCAAAGAAAAAAGGTTGGTTTAAATAGGTAAAGGTACTTAAACTCTATTTTGATATCCTTTATACAAAAAATTTTTTTAGTAACTTTATAATTTATAAATGATAATATTAAAAATGAATCATAGAGAAATCACAAAAAAATATAGTGAGTTACTAAACAAGGCTGAGTATGCGACTGGCCGTAAGGAAGTTGTAGGTCTTTTAAAAAAAGCTGCGAAATTGAAATCTCAGATTGAAATCAATTATTAGATCTAGAAATTAGTTTAATTCTAAATGTAAAAAATTTTATTAAATAAGTTTTTACATGAGATAATCTGCATAGATTATTTTTCTTATGAATAAAAAAGGTTATACAACCGAAAGTGGCGGTAGACAGAATGGTTTCGCTATTGAACCAGAAATCAACCCCATATCAGAAGGCGAATCAAAGAAATCCATATTTTTATTTATTGGAATATTATTACCTTTTCTAATAGGCGGTTTTTATTATTTAAGGACTCTGAATATATTCTGATATTTTATAAGTCATTTTTAGCAATATATTCTTCTGAACTAACTATATCTTGCATTAAGCTCTCTGATGAAGGATTAAATCCGTTTTGCTCTAAAAAAGATTTAACCTTTTCAAATTTTTGCTGAATTTTTTTTGTATATGGAGTTGTCATCAAATAATCATCTTTTTCTGTTGAATAGTTCATTTGATTAACGAATTACTTTTACACTTATAATTTTGCAAAATATATTATTGCTAGTGAAGTTATAAATATTACACAAATAATTTAATAGTAATAAATACTTATAAGTATTTATTACTTGTTTGTGTGAAATCGCTATTGATTGTTTAAAGAGTACTTATAGTAACTAGTTCCATTAAATCTCTGGATTGCAGATATTTTTGAAATACTTCAGAATAAAATGCTTTTTTTGCAGCAAATTTTGATTCGAATTCTATT
>QCIL01000025.1 GCA_003216725.1 Prochlorococcus sp. AG-402-L18 | reverse complement strand
AACCACCTCTGTTACCGCCACCTCTTCGTTGTCCCCCACTGCCTCTTGGCTCTGCTTTGTTGATTCTTAACGGTCTACCCATCAATTCAGTACCTTGCATACCCTCTATAGCTGTAGATTCAATAGATTCATCAGCCATTTCAATGAATGCAAAACCTCTTTTTCTTCCTGTATCTCTCTCAATGGGAAGAGAACAATTTATTACTTCACCGAAAGGGGTAAATAACTGTATAACATCTTCTCGCTCTGCGCGGAAAGGTAAATTGCCAACGAAAATACTCACTTGATACTTAACCTTGAATTAACAAAAATAATGAACACTAAAGAAATAGTTTAACTACATTACATCATTATTCTACTTTAATATGTACCATGTTGTAGAAATTGATTGAGTTTTACATGAATAATTTATCCTTCCAATTAATTAGTTCATTTTTTACCTGTTCAAACCCTGTCCCTCCTAAACTGTCTCTTGAATTTACTACACTATTAGGTTTGAGATTTTCATAAATATCATCTTGAAATGCAGGATTAAACGTTTGAAATTCTTCCAGACTAAGATCTTTAAAAAGAACTTTTTTATTTAAGCAATATTTTACAATTTTACCCACTATTTGATAAGCCATTCTAAATGGCACATTCTTATTAACTAAATAATCTGCAACATCTGTTGCATTTGAAAAATCATTTTCTACAGTATTCATTAATATATCAATATTAAATTCTATCCCCTCATTTACTAATATATTCATAGCTTGTAGACAATCAGAAACAGTATCGACAGTATCAAATATAGGTTCTTTGTCTTCTTGAAAATCCTTATTATAAGCAAGTGGTACGCCTTTAATTATTGTTAATAATGCTTGAAGATTTCCATAAACTCTACCAGTTTTGCCCCTAATTAATTCTGGCACGTCTGGATTTTTTTTCTGGGGCATTAAACTACTTCCAGTTGAGCATTTGTCAGTTAATTTTGCAAATGAAAACTCATCTGTAACCCACATTATTATTTCTTCTGAAATTCTACTCAAATGAGACATTATTAAAGAAGATGTTGAAAGAAACTCAACGCAAAAATCCCTATCGCTTACTGCATCTATACTATTTCGATAAATCTTATCAAATCCTAATTCCTCAGCTGTAAAATATCTATCTATTTTGATTTTTGTCCCTGCTAATGCTGCTGCTCCCAAAGGAGAAATATTAACTCTACTTCTAACATCCTTCAGCCTTTCACGATCTCTTTGAAACATCTCTAGATAAGCTAAAAGATGGTGAGCTAAAGATAATGGTTGTGCTCTTTGCATATGCGTATAACCAGGAATAAGAGTATACAAATTAGATTCTGCTCTTAAAAATAAAGACTTTTGTAGTTCCTGCAAAAGTTTGTCAATTTTATCTATCTTTTTTCTAAGCCATAACCTAATATCAGTTCCAACTTGATCATTTCTACTTCTTCCAGTATGTAATTTTTTACCAGTTTCACCTATTAAGTCAATAAGTTTTTCTTCTATACAATAATGAATATCTTCAGAAGGAGCTTGAGGTGAAAATTGACCTTTTAGAAAATCATCTCTTATTGTTTTCAATCCTTTTATGATCTTAAGTGATTCATTAGAAGATAAAACCTTTGTTTTACTCAACATTTTTGCATGAGCAATAGAACAATCTATATCCTCCAAAATTAATTCCTTATCAAAATTTATAGAAGCATTAAATGACTCTATAAAAGGATTTAAGCTACTATCAAATCTATTACTCCAAACTTTAGACATATTAATTAAAAGCTTTAATTACTTCTAATAAAGCATTTATTTATATACGTGACAAAAATCTTTACTCTAACTTAAAAATAACAATAGATGCATCATCCTCCAATTGTCTATTATTTCCAGTAAAGTCATCTAACGTTTTGAATATTTTATTTAAAATATCTTGTGATTTAAGTGATTGCTTACATAATTTTGAAAAAGATTTAATTAAACGATCTTCGTCAAATCTTTCTCCTAATGCATTAGAAGTTTCAGTAACTCCATCAGTGTAATAAAGAATTACATCATCTTTATTGAGGTTTATTTGCCCACATTGATAATCCGCATCTTTTTGCAAACCAAGAACTAATCCTTCTGAATCCAATTTTATTATTTCTTGCTGGGAACTTTTCCATAATAATGGAGGATTATGTGCTGCATTTGCGAACCTTAATTTTTTAGTTCTTGGATCATAATCTGAATAAAATAAAGTAACAAATCTATGTGATTGATCTAAATCGTTAATAGCCAACTGATTTAAATCATGTAGAATCCTATCTGGCGGCAAACCAGTTAGCACTTCAGCCCTTAACATGCCTCGTAACATCGTCATCAAAAGTCCAGCAGGAATTCCTTTCCCCATAACATCGCCTATTACTAACGCCCATTTTGCTTTTTGCTTCTTTTTTTCAGAAATATTAGTTTTTAATGACATAAAATCATAAAAATCACCTCCTAATTGAAGAGCAGGTCTACAATGAGCTGCCATATCTACACCAAAAATAATTGGACAAAAATCAGGTAAAAGATGTGACTGAATTTCTGCTCCACTAGAAATTTCTCTATCTAAATTTTCGTGCTTTTTTTTGGTTTTTATTAACCAGTAATTTTCTAATCCAACAGCCAGACTATTTATGATGAGATTTAAAATCTCATTTTCTTTAGAAGGAAAATTTAAATAATCTTGATTAAAAGTATAAAAAAATCCTCTGCACTTGCCTCTCGACAAAATTTTATGAGATTTAATATTATATTCCTTAAACTTATTTTTTAAAGACTTTTCGAAATGTATGATTTCTTTTATTTTAAACTTGTTTGCAAAATCAAAATTTTTTAAAAAAACTTTTAGTTCCATATCAACTTTAAGATTTTCATTATCAACAGAAATTTTTATATTTTTTTTCCATATATTCCCTTTTTCGTCCAATGGAATAATTAAAATTAATTGATTATTTAATGTATGTTTAGAAATTAAAGAAATATAATCAAGTAATCGATCAACATTTGAAAATGATTTTAAGTAATAAGCTAGTGATGATGCTAATTCTATAAATTTTTCATTTTTATCAATTGATAATTTAAATTCACTATCAAAAATTTTTTGAAAAGGTTTATTATAAGATAATTTTTTTTTGTGATTATTTTGCAAGACAATTTAAATCTATAGGTATGTTTTAACACTAAAATTTGATTTTTATAGAAAATTAATTAAATTTTTACCTATCAGCAAGCAAAGCCTCAATAAACTCAAAACTATTAAAAGGTCTTAAATCCCTTATTCCCTCACCAGCGCCAATAAATCTAATTGGTAATCCGACCTCTTGGGAAACAGCCAAAGAAACTCCTCCACGAGAAGTACCATCCAATTTAGTAATAATTGCGCCACTTAAGTTTGCAGATTTAGCAAAACTTTTTGCTTGCTTTAAACCATTTTGACCTTGACTCGCATCTAAAACTAATAATGATTCAACTATTGCATCGGGCACTTTTTTGTCAATAATTTTTTTTATTTTTGCTAACTCATCCATTAAATTATTTTTAGTTTGTAGCCTACCTGCCGTATCTACAAGTAATAAATCAGTATTTCTTTTGTTTGCAGCACTAATCGCATCAAAAACAACTGCCGCAGGATCTGCATTTCTAGATTGATTAGAAATAACTTCTACTTTACTTCTTTCTCCCCATACTTTTAACTGTTCCACAGCCGCTGCTCTAAATGTATCTGCAGCAGCTATTAAAGTTTTATAATTACTTTTTGATGAAAGATAGGCTAATTTCCCTAAAGTTGTAGTTTTACCAACTCCATTTACTCCTACTATTAACCAAACATTAAACTTCCCTTTTTGAGGTACTAGGATTTTTTTACCAGAATTTATTATAGGTTTATCAATAATTAATCTTAATTCTTCTTTTAAAAATTTAATCCCTTCCTCACCTCCAACTACTTCTTCATTTAATTTTTTTCTTAATAAATCTATTACTGTATTTGTTGAATCAATTCCAACATCCGCTCTTAATAATAATGTCTCTAAATCATCTAATGATTCAGGAGTTAATGGGTCATCTCCATATTTATCTAATAATTCGGTTACGAAACCTTTTCTTGTTTCTTCTAATCCTCTGCGCAATTTGCTTAACCAATCAACTTCATCAATAGAAATTTGATCTACTTTTTTGCCTTGAGCTGCCAATACCATTGCTGACCATGTAAAGTCATCATCAAATGCACCTAATTCAACTGATTTTTCATCATTAAAGCTAGAGGAATGAGCATTTAATGATTGTTCTTCTTGCTTTTTTAACTCTTGCTTTTGTTCTACTTGCTTTTGTTCTACTTGCTTTTGTTCTTCTTGCTTTTGTTCTTCTTGCTTTTGTTCTTCTTGCTTTTTTAACTCTTGCTTTTGTTCTTCTTGCTTTTGTTCTTCTTGCTTTTGTTTTAATAAAGCATAAGCTTGGGCAGCCCATTCAAGAGAACTATCAGATTCATTATTTGTCATAAATATTTTTAAACCTTTTTACATAAATTATAAAAAATTATTGATTTATATCAATAAATTAGCTGGCCTTAACTGTTTGCAATCTCCTTAAAACACCATTAATCATTTTTCTGCCCTGTGTATCACTATATTTATTTGCTAAATTTACAGCTTCATCGCACGCTACTGCTATAGGTGTATTTAAAAAATAAATATCTACATAAGCTAAACGTAAAATATCTCTATCTATTCTTGGTAATCTTTTTAATCTCCATCCATCCATAACATCATCAATTACAGAATCAATTTTTCGAATATTTTTTAAAGTGCTAGAAATTTTATGATTTACATCTGCTCTTATATCTGATTGATTGCCGGCAACAATTAATTTTGGAAAATCTAAAATAACGGAAAGTGAATTCATCACTGTTTCAATTTTATAAAAAGCTTTTTTTATTTCATCACGAACTTTTTCTAAAGAAGAAGTACTATCTTCCTTTAATTCACTTTCTAATAAACTTTGTGATGCATTTTCTAAATCCGCTTCAGAATTATCTAATTCCTCTCTGCAATGATTTATGAGAGAATCTAAAGCAGCATCAACGATCTCTTCTATTTGACGTTGATCTAAATCTAAGTTATCTTTATCATTTATTAAACCTAATGCTATCAATGATAATTCTCGAGCAAGTGATTTATTATTAATCATCTATTGTGTTGAAGTGTTCATCGAAGCCTTGAGTTGAGAAAATAATTTAGAAAATGTTGGATTTGTAGAATTCTCTTTCTGATCTGGATTAACAATACCAGCAGAAATAATGGTTCTGAAAGCGTCTTCTACTGATATATTTAAGTCTTTAACTGATGATTCAGGAACCAAAGTATACCAACCGGTTGTAGGGTTAGGTGCAGTTGGTATAAAGACGCTTAACAATTTTTCTTCCAATTCTGGTTGAAGTGAAGGTCCTACAGCACCTGTTACAAAACCAACACTGAATAATCCTTCTCTTGGATACTCAACTAAAACAACTCTTCGAAACCTATTAGATTTATTACTCAAAAAAGTTTCAAGAAGTTGTTTAAGTGTTTTATAAACAGCTCCTGCAACTGGAATCTTAGATAATGTTCCTTCCCCGAATTCTAATAACCATCTTCCTACAAAATTTCTAGCCATTAAACCAATAAGCAAGATAGCTAGTAAAGGAACAGTTAATCCAAGTGTTAAATTTATTAAATCCTGTAATAAAGGATTTAATGTAATAAACGGATTTAATTGTTTAGGGACAGATGTTACTAATGTGAGAACAAATTTACTAACTATAGAAGAAAGCCAAATAGTAGTTGCTAAAGGTATAACAACTAACAAGCCTGCTATCAGATCATTTTTTAAATCCTGTTGAAGCCTAGTTCCTAAGTTCGACTCTTGTTTTTGGGTAGATTCAACCAATTTAAATTCCTTTCTGAGGTCATTTTACTAATAATTTAACTAGTTTTACTTCTTTAAGATATATTTTCTTTAAAAAAAATTAAAAATATTTATTAGTTTCGTTGGACTTTGACTTTTTATTTCAATTTAATTCATAATAAAATTATGAAAAAGGGATTGCAAAATCAAAAAAAAATAAGCTCTAGACTTAAAGAAAGAGCTATTTCTGAAGGTTTTGCAGTCTCTGGCATAGCATCAATACCAGGCAGTTCAAGATTAAAACTAAGAACAAACGCTCTTGAAAGATGGTTAGCAAATAATTATCACAGTGAGATGAAATGGATGGAGACAGAAAAAAGAAAAAATATTGATTCTTTACTGAAAGGAGCTAAAAGTGTTTTAACAGTAGGTTTCAATTATTTAAGTATTAATCATAAAGAAAAGAAAGATTTTAAAATTGGAAAATTTGCACAAGGCGAAGACTATCACAAAGTTATTTATAAAAAATTAAAAAATCTTGGGAAATGGATAAATAATGAGATTCCTGATTGTAAATGGAAAATTTGCGTTGATACTTCACCATTGCTTGAAAAAGCATGGGCAGAAGAAGCCGGTTTAGGATGGATCGGCAAAAATAGTAACTTGATCAATAGATGTTATGGATCATGGCTTACTTTAGGCTTTATGATTCTTACCAAAGATTTTGAACCAAATAAGCCTTCAGACTCTCTATGCGGCAAGTGTGAAAAATGCATTGAGAAATGTCCAACCAAAGCAATAACAGAACCATTTGTAATCGATTCTGATAAGTGTATTGCTTACCACACCATAGAAAATAGAAATCATACTTTCCCAGAACATATTGAAAAGAATTTGAATGGATGGATTGCTGGCTGCGATATTTGTCAAGATGTTTGTCCATGGAATGAATCAGTACCTGTTAATCAAAGCAAAGAAGCCGCTCCAAAAGCTTGGATTAAAAACTTAGATATTAAATCTTTAGAATGGGAAGAAAAAACATGGAAAGAGTATCTTAAAAAAAGTACCTTAAAAAGAATAAAGCCTTGGATGTGGAATAGAAACATTAAGGCAGTACAAAAAAGTATTAAAAAATGAAAAAATCCTTAATAAAATTATTAATTTTTATTTTTATAAGTATTCCATCCTTTCAAATTGCAGAAATTAAAGCTTTGGTGCCATATTATTACCAGCCAACAAAAAAGAATTTAAAAAAAGAAGGTTTATCAATAGGAAAAAGTGCATATCAACTTCTTTATTTTGGACAAATCAAAGATAGCCTAAATTTAGCAAAATTAGCTGTAAAAATAGATGAATCAAATGAAACATTATGGACTATTCTTGCAGAAGCTCAAATAGCTAATGACTTATATGAAGATGCTCTACATTCTTTAACAAATGCCCAAAGAATAAATCCAAAAATGAGCGAATTATATTTTGCAAAAAGTACAATTTATTTAAAACAAGAAAAAATAAATAAAGCAAAAATTGCTTTAGAAGAAGGAATCAAAATAAATCCAAATAATCATAAAGCAATTTTTCAACTAGGAAATGTATTCTTAATGAAAAAAGAATATGAAAAAGCAATTCAAGAATATAAAAAAGCAATAACAATTAAAGCCGATTTTTGGCAAGCAATAAATAACATTGGCTTAGCTTATTTTGAACTAAATAAAATTAATCTTTCTATTATTAACTTTAAAAAAGCTATAACATTTGAAGAAAATGCAGAGCCTCTATTGGCACTAGCTTCATGCTTAATCCAGGAAAATATTGATGAAGCAATATTACTTGCAAAAAAAGCATTAAATAAAGATCCAAATTACGTTAACCAAAGATATAGAGAGGAGCAACTTTGGGGTAAAAACATACAAAAATATACAGATAAACTTTTTCAAAATGCACAACTTAAGGAATTCATAATATCAGCAAAGTCAAAAATAAATCAGCGTTCTTAATCTTTAATACTGGTAAATATTTATTTACCTATTAATGTTAATTTAGTTTGCTTAAGCATATTGTAAGCTACTCATTTAATGACAAAGGAAAATTTCACTTCCATATCTTTGCAAGAAGAAATGCAACGTTCATATTTGGAATACGCTATGAGTGTAATTGTTGGACGTGCCTTACCAGATGCTAGAGATGGACTTAAACCTGTTCAAAGAAGAATTCTCTTCGCTATGCACGAATTAGGACTTACTCCAGATAGACCATTCAGAAAATGTGCACGAGTTGTAGGAGACGTATTAGGTAAATATCATCCTCATGGAGATCAAGCTGTTTACGACGCATTAGTAAGATTAGTTCAAAATTTTTCTACAAAATATCCTACCCTTGATGGACACGGCAATTTTGGATCTGTTGACAATGATCCGCCTGCAGCAATGAGATATACTGAAACACGTCTTGCTCCTATTGCACACGAGGCTTTTTTAGAAGAAATCGGTTCAGAAACAGTCAATTTTTCAAATAACTTTGATGGTTCTCAACAAGAACCTGATGTATTACCGGCACAATTACCTTTTTTATTACTAAATGGATCATCTGGTATCGCAGTAGGAATGGCTACTAACATACCTCCCCACAACTTGGGTGAAGTAGTAGATGGATTAATTGCTTTAATTGAAGATGAAAATATTAGCGATACAAAATTATCAAGAATTATAGTTGGCCCTGATTTTCCTACAGGAGGTGAATTAATTTATAATAATTCTATTAAAGATCTATATCAAACAGGAAAAGGTTCTATAGTTTTAAGAGGGGTCGTTAAAACAGAAGAAATAATTTTAGGAAAAGGAAAACATAAAAGAAATGCACTAATAATCACAGAGCTACCTTATCAAATTAGCAAGGCTGGTTGGATTGAAAAACTTGCAGAATTAGTAAATTCAGGAAAGATTAATGGGATTTCTGATATTAGAGATGAAAGTGATAGAGATGGTATGAGGATATTAATTGAATTAAAAAAAGACTCAAATTCTGAAATTGTAATATCAGATTTATTTAAAAAAACAGCACTTCAGTCTAATTTCGGCGCAATATTTCTAGCGTTAATTGACGGTAAACCAATTCAACTAAATTTAAAGCAATACCTTAAATATTTTTTAAAATTTAGAGAAGAAACAATTACAAAAAGAACTAATTATTTTCTAAAAATTGCATCAGAAAAATTAGAAATATTAGAAGGTTTTTCAATTGCAACAAAGAGAATAAAAGAAATAATTGAAATTATTCAAAATTCAGAAAATGTAGCAGAAGCCAAATCAAAATTAATGGCAAAACTTTACTTAAATCAAAAACAAGCTGATGCCGTTCTAAGCATGCCATTAAAGAAATTAACAAATTTAGAAAAACAACAGATACAAAGAGATATGCAAAATTTACTAGAAAAAAAGAAATATCTTAGTGATTTAATTAATCAAAGATCTTTATTACTTGCAACATTAATTGATGAACTAAAACTCTTAAAAAAGAAATTTAATATAAAAAGAAGAACAAAAATTTTAAAAAATATCAATCAAAAAGATGA
>QCIL01000024.1 GCA_003216725.1 Prochlorococcus sp. AG-402-L18 | reverse complement strand
TGCCCTTAATATTACTTACAAGCTTCATAACAGCTCTAGCGGTTTTAGCTGCCTGGCCAGTTAAGGTTAAGCCAAAGCTATTTTTCTTTTTAATATTAATAATGGACGGCGGACAAATTGCCGTCTTCGCAGTCCAAGATATGCTCTTATTTTTTCTTACTTGGGAGTTAGAATTATTGCCGGTTTATCTACTTTTAGCTATTTGGGGTGGTAAAAACAGACAATATGCAGCGACAAAATTTATCATTTATACAGCAGGCAGTTCGATTTTTATACTTTTAGCTGCTTTAGCGATGGGTTTTTATGGCACTGAAATTCCTAATTTTGAATTTTCTCATTTAGCTAATCAGGATTTTGGACAAAATTTCCAAATTCTTTGTTACATCGGGCTTCTAATAGCTTTTGGAGTAAAACTTCCCATAGTTCCTTTACATACTTGGCTGCCAGATGCTCATGGTGAAGCTACAGCCCCTGTTCATATGCTTCTTGCTGGCATATTGCTTAAAATGGGGGGGTATGCACTGTTGAGATTTAATGCGCAATTATTACCTATAGCCCATGCTCAATTTGCTCCGCTATTAATTATCCTGGGTGTCGTTAATATTATATATGCAGCATTAACATCTTTTGCTCAAAGAAATCTTAAGCGAAAAATTGCATATAGCTCAATTAGTCATATGGGATTTGTATTAATAGGAATTGGAAGTTTTAGCAGTCTTGGAACAAGTGGGGCAATGTTACAAATGGTAAGTCATGGATTAATAGGCGCAAGTTTATTTTTTCTAGTAGGAGCAACATATGATAGAACAAAGACTCTTAAACTTGATGAAATGGGGGGTGTAGGACAGAAAATGCGTATTATGTTCGCATTATGGACTGCATGTTCCCTTGCCTCACTCGCATTGCCAGGTATGAGTGGATTTGTTTCTGAATTAATGGTATTTACTGGTTTTGTAACTGATGAAATTTATACTCTTCCTTTTAGAGTTGTAATGGCTTCTCTTGCAGCTATAGGCGTAATACTCACCCCAATTTATTTGCTCTCTATGTTACGAGAAATTTTCTTTGGCAAAGAAAATCCGAAATTAATTGAAGATAAAAATTTAATTGATGCAGAACCTCGAGAAGTATATATTATTGCTTGTTTACTACTACCAATAATTGGGATTGGTTTATATCCAAGGTTAATTACTGAAAGTTATTTAGCTTCAATTAATAACTTGGTTAATAGAGATTTAAACGCAGTTAAAACTTTGCCAAAGACAAATATTTTTGCAGGAAATAAAACAAATCAAATCTTAAAAGCCCCAACTGTATAATTTTCTAAATTTATCTTCCTTTCTTTGGCATAAAATTTAATATCAAGATATCTTAAAAATGATTTAACCTAAGAAAGTAACTAATTCTCAATCAAAATCTATAGATAGGTCACAGCTTGGACCTAGATTGCTTATAAAATTTCTTCAAGATGCTGCTGCAAGAGGCGATCTTGATCCATGGGATATCGATGTTATAAGTGTTATTGATAGCTTTCTAGATCAATTTAATCAAAATTTACATCATTCGTTAAATGATCGAGATAGATATCAAAAGGATCTATCAGAAACAAGTGAAGCTTTCTTTGCTGCTTCTGTTTTAGTCAATTTAAAAGCACAAGTTTTAGAATCGGATATATTTTTTGACGAAAATTTATCTTATGAAGAAGATTTTGGGATTGAAAACCAAGAATGGATAAATGAAGGATTTGATATCCCAAAATACCCTGAAAAATATTTACGTAGAAGATCTGTTGCACAACCAATAATAAAACGTACATCAACATTAGGAGAACTTGTTAGTCAACTCGAATCAATTGCTGAAATAATTGAAACTCAAGACCTTTTGTTAATGAAAAGAAAGAGAAATAAAAAATATTCTGATAAAATGTTAATCTCTCAGGTTCAATCTTTAGCTCATCGTGAAAAGCTTCCTGAAACTACTAAAGCACTTGGCAAGTTTTTAGAAGGATGGGAAAGGGCTTTACAATGGACTGATTTTGAATATTTAGTTAATAAGTGGCAGAGTGTCGTAAAAAATGATTTAGATAAGGATAGACTTGGTGTTTTTTGGGCTTTATTGTTTTTAACATCAGAAAATAAAATTGAAATCAAACAAAAGAAATCTCTTTATGGTCCAATACAAATAAAAAGAATAATTCCAGATGGAAGTTTAGCCCAATTACCGATTGAAAATCTGGAAGTTTCAGACACCTCAACAACCGCTGCATAATGTCAATTTAGTGATAACGTATAATCTTTAAAAAGAGGTTTTTAAAAGCTGATGAAGGCAATGATACTTGCAGCAGGAAAAGGTACGCGCGTCCAACCAATTACGCATGTTATCCCAAAACCAATGATTCCTATTTTACAAAAACCTGTAATGGAATTTCTAATAGAACTTTTAAAAGAACATGGTTTTAGAGAAATAATGGTTAATGTTTCTCATCTTGCTGAGGAAATTGAAAATTATTTTAGGGATGGGCAAAGATTTGGAGTTGAGATAGCTTATAGCTTTGAGGGAAGAATTGAAGATGGAGAAATGATTGGTGATGCTTTAGGTTCAGCAGGAGGATTAAAAAAAATTCAAGATTTTCAGAATTTTTTTGATGAAACTTTTGTAGTAATGTGCGGTGATGCTTTAGTTGATCTAGATTTGAGTGAGGCCGTCAAAAAACATAAACAAAAAGGTGCCATAGCAAGTCTAATTACCAAAAAAGTTGTAAGAGATCAGGTATCAAGTTATGGAGTTGTTGTTTCTGATAGCAATGGAAGAGTTAAAGCATTTCAAGAGAAACCAACTGTAAACGAAGCTTTGAGTGATTCTATTAATACCGGAATTTATCTTTTTGAGCCTGAAATATTTAAATACATCCCTTCAGGAGAAAAATTTGATATTGGTGCTGATCTTTTTCCTAAACTTGTTGAGATGGATCTACCATTTTATGAGTTGCCAATGGATTTTGAATGGATAGATATTGGAAAAGTTCCAGATTATTGGAAAGCGATCAGAAACGTATTAAGAGGGAAGGTAAGGCAAGTTGGCATTCCTGGAAAGGAAGTCAAGCCAGGAGTATTTACGGGACTTAATGTTGCTGCAAATTGGGATAAGGTGGATATTGATGGCCCAGTTTATATAGGTGGAATGACTCGAATAGAAGATGGTGCAACAATTATAGGTCCTTCAATGATTGGACCAAGTTGTTGTATTTGCGAAGGAGCAACTATAGACAACTCTATAATTTTTGACTATTCAAAAATTGGCAAAGGAGTTAAATTAGTCGATAAACTGGTTTTTGGGAGATATTGCGTAGGTAAGAATGGAGATCACTTTGATTTGCAGGATGCTTCCTTAGATTGGTTAATAACTGATTCAAGAAGATTGGATTTAACGGAACCTTCTCCACAGCAAAAAGCAATGGCAGAATTATTGGGAACTGATTTAATTAATATTCCAGATTAAGACCAGCTTTTTTAAGGATTTCTGGTATTAGATGTTCTGACTTGACTGCCATTAAATGAATTCCTTCAGCGATATCAATAAAATCTTTGGCTTGTTCCGCAGCTATCAAAATACCTTCTTGAAGCGGGTCTTTTGCCTCTTTTAGACGGTTCAAGATGTTTTCAGGAATGTTTGCTCCTGGGACAAATTTATTTATAAAAAGGGCATTTTTGTATGATTTTAAAAGAAATACACCCGCAATAACTGGTATATCCAGTGGATTACTAATTTCTTTGCAGAAATCTATTAAATAATCTCTATTCATTACCATTTGGGTTTGTAAAAAGTTTGCCCCAGCTCTTTTTTTCTGTTCGATTCTTTTTACTAAGCTTTTATGATTTTTTGAGCTAGGGTCAGCAGCAGCACCTGAAAAAATATTTGTCTTTTTATCGATAAGAGTATCAAAAGTCGGATCTATTCCTTGATTAAATGCCTGAATCTGTTTAAGTAATCTAACTGATTCAAATTCATGAACTGGCTTTGTGCTTTTTTGATCTCCAACTTTTACTGAGTCTCCAGTTATGCATAAAATATTTTTAATGCCTAATGCATTTGCGCCAAGAATGTCAGATTGTAAAGCTATTTTATTACGATCTCTACATGAGATTTGCATTATGGGCTCTATCCCATTTTCTAGTAATAGTTTGGACATTGCCAAACTACACATTCTCATAATAGCTCTGCTCCCGTCCGTAATGTTAACAGCGTGTACCTCATTTTTCAAAAGTTGTGCTATCTTAAGAGATCTTATGGGGTCCCCACCTCTTGGCGGCATTAACTCTGCTGTAATTACTTTGGATTTTTTTTCTAAAGTTTGTTGAAGTTTTGATTTCAATTGTTTTTTTTCCTACTTGGTTAAGAAGTTTACTGAGATTGCTAAACTCAATTAATATAAAAAAGGAACTGTTTAAATGCAAATGGTTGAAGAAGAAGTAAACAACATTGATATGATGGGTCTCTCATCAAGAGAGATGGAAATCATAGATTTAGTAGCTGATGGGCTTACAAATCAAGAGATTGCAGTAAAGCTTACTATAAGTAAAAGGACTGTAGACAATCATGTGAGTAATATGTTCACAAAAACTGGCTCAAAAAATAGAGTTGCTTTATTAAATTGGGCAATGGATCACGGTAAAATATGCAGAGACGGTTTTAATTGTTGTTCTTTGCCTGATTCAGATCAAAATTAGTATCGTATATACTATTAATATTTTCTTCTAAATTTAATAAACACAAAGTTGTTGAATTGAGGTCTAATAGTTCAGCATAAGCCAGACAGGTTTTCTTATCCGAATTAATGAATCTCAATATTCCATCACTATCATAAAGACCATACATTTTAAATGATTCAAGGAATAAAGAAAATATAAAATTTAGACAGCCCTTTTAGCTATATATTTTTAAAATTCTTTAAATCTTCATTTGTCCATTTTTTAAATGGATATGTTGCGAGACTGAAATTACTAAATAGTTTCAAACTTGTAATTTCTTGAGATAAAAAAGATGGAAAATGAATTTTTTCTTTTTCCTTGGATAGTTCAGTTTCTGCAATTTTTAATGGGTAGTTATCCCCCTTAAAACAATCTATGATCCACTGTCTTTTATCCAATTCCAACAAATACCTCTCTTTCTTGACTATATTTGCTAAAGACGACATAATTTCTTCACCATCACTGTTAGGTATATCGTATTCATATTCATAGTTGGTAAAATTCTTGATATGTTTTTTTAGAGCTATTTTAAATCCTTTACCATTAAATCTTATGCGTACAATCCAATCTTTCAAATCATGTGTGAGATATCCTTGCTCTATAAAACTTTTACTTATTATAAATTCTTTCCATAAATCGTTTTTTATGAGAAACCTCCTCTCTATTTCTAATGCCATTAAATAATTTGATTATTTTTTAATGACAAATCCCCTTTCCAATCTAGTTTCTTAATCAATGTTTTGTAGTAAGAAATACTTTCGTTAAACCTAATCATTTTACAAGGCTTTTTACCTTTTTTAATTTCGCAATAATAATTGTGCTTTATAGTTAAACATTTTGAACCGTCTTTCCATAACGTAATTCCTTTTTTATTCTTTTCAATCGCTCGAATTATAATTTTACTAGTATCAGGAATGATGATTGGTCGACTTGCCAAACTCATAGGACAGATTGGATTAATTATAAATGCATTTATTGAGGGATGGACTATTGGCCCTCCAGCAGCCATAGAGTAAGCGGTTGAACCCGTTGTGGAGGAAATTATTAAACCATCCCCCTTATAATCGTTTACTTTTTCATTATCAATTTCAAGTTCTATTTGGTTGGTTGGCGAAATATCCTCCTCTACAGATTTAAAATAAAAATCATTTAGAGCATCATACCTTTTAATTATTTCTTTCTTGTAGTTAGTTAGGCTAAATACATCGCACATGAGTCTATTTCTAAAATCAAACTTAAATTTTTCTTTTTCTAAAATTTCTATGAATGATTTATCTAGTAAAAAATCTTTTTCTTGAGTTAAAAATCCTAAGTTTCCGCCAATATTAAAACTTAGTAAAGGTATATCATAATTTACTAATGCATTTGCAGATTTAAGAACAGTTCCGTCCCCTCCAATTACGATAACTAAATCTGGCAATGAAGATATAGTATTAAGATAACTTTGTATTTGATTAACATCAAAATCGCTTTCTATCCTCTTTGACTGAATTTTTTTTTCTTTTAGAGCATTCTCGCAAAAAAAAGAAGATTCTTCAGCATCAAGGCTATTAGAACGATAAATAATAAGCACTAATGCAATTTTCATTAGGTGCTTTTACCATTTTAGAAGATTAAAACTTTCCATATCTACAGTTACTCTATTTCTATAAAGAGATAGCAATATAGCTAAACCAACAGCAGCCTCTGCAGCAGCAACTGTGATAACAAAAATTGTAAATACTTGTCCTTGAATTAAATTGTTATCTATATAAGAAGAGAATGCCATTAAATTAATGTTTACAGCATTTAGCATTAACTCTATACTCATTAAAACTCTAACGGCATTTCGGCTGTTTAATAATCCCAATATGCCAATACAAAATAGTATTGAGGAAACTGTTAAAAAAGCTTGAAGAGGAATTGATTCTAAATTCATAATAAATAAAATTTTAGATTACTTTTTTTTCATGAGCAATGGTTCACTCGCTTTTTCAATAAGTTCTTGGTCAACGGGAAGTCCTGTAGAAATATCTTTATTCATAACGTCTCTTCTCGCAAGAACTATAGCTCCTATCATTGCCATTAAAAGTAATACAGACGCTACTTCAAAGGGAAGAAGGTAATCACTGAATAAATGTTCTCCAATTCTAGTAGTTGATTCTTCGCCTATCGAACTATTTGGGCTCGCAAGTTTCCATACATTTGATAAATCAACTCTTATTAAAAGACTTAAGAGAGTTAAACAAATAGTTATGGTTGAAATTCTTCTTGTATTGATGTTTTGTATAGGTTCCAAATCTTCCTTTTTATTAACTAGCATGATTGCGAATATAATAAGGACATTTACAGCGCCGACATATACCAAAACTTGAGCAGCTGCAACAAAACTAGCATTTAATAAAAGATATAATCCTGCAATACTCATAAAAACTCCTCCAAGTAAAAATGCAGAATAAACAATACTTTCAAGCAATACTACCCCAAGCGCCCCGATAATTATTACCAAAGACAATATTGAAAAACAGATTATTTGTGTTGTAACTGCAATGGACATATCTTATTGAGAGTGTTATTAATTTGTTTTGATAGTTGTATCTTTTGTGTCTTTAACTTCTCTCTTCATCCAATCATAAACTTCTTCTGGAAGTTTACCAACTCGAACTTCAGAGGATGTAATCTCATGAGGATCCATCACCCTTTTAGGAAGGTAAGCTAATTCTCGTAATGGTTTTACTGATGGATCAGTAGTAACGTTTGTAGGTAATCTACCAAGTGCAATGTTATCGAAATTGAGGTTATGTCTATCGAAAGTGGCTAATTCATATTCTTCAGTCATTGACAAGCAATTAGTGGGACAGTATTCGACACAATTACCACAAAAAATGCATACACCAAAGTCTATTGAGTAGTTTCTGAGTTCCTTTTTTTTGGTTTCTTTATTCATAACCCAGTCAACTACTGGTAAATTTATTGGGCATACTCTTACACAAACCTCACAAGCTATACATTTATCAAATTCATAATGAATTCTTCCTCTATATCTTTCAGAGGGAATTAACTTTTCATAAGGATATTGAACAGTTACAGGTCTTCTTCTAAGATGATCAAAAGTTACTGAAAACCCATCATATAGATATTTTCCTGCACTAAAAGCTTCTTTGATATAGCTGTTGACTTTTTGAAGAAAATCTTTCATTTAAAAGAATGAATGCTTTAGTATTTATTTTAGTGGATTTATTAGAGTTTTAAGTATATCTACTTAAAATCATCCACCAAAGAATTGAGGTAAAGCAAGTTTTAATCCTGCTGTTAATAAAAGATTAGCTAATGAAATAGGCAAAAGGAACTTCCATCCTAAATCCAGAAGTTGATCTATTCTTACTCTTGGAGTTGTCCAACGCAATAAGATGGCAATGAAAACTAATAAATAAGCTTTGAGAACAGTCATTACTATACCAATTGTTGCAGTAAAAACTTGAATTATTGGCGCATTTATTGGAATATTTAGAAATTCAGCAATTACTTCAACTGGAATAGGGAATCCCCATCCTCCTAGATAAAGTATTGAGACCAATAATGCTGATAAAATTAAGTTTATGTAACTTCCTAGATAAAATAATGCAAATTTCATACCTGCATATTCTGTCTGATAGCCGGCTACTAATTCTTCTTCAGCCTCAGGCAGATCAAATGGAAGTCGTTCACATTCAGCTAGCGCGCATATCCAAAATATTATGAATCCAACTGGCTGTCGCCATATATTCCAACTTAATATTCCAACACTGCTTTGTTGATTGACAATATCAATGGTGCTTAAAGAATTTGTCATTAAAACAATAGCAAGTACAGATAATGCAAGAGGTATTTCATAACTAATAGATTGAGCAGCTGCTCTTAAACCTCCAAGAAGTGAATATTTATTATTTGATGCGTATCCACTCATAAGAAGACCTATTGGCTGAATACTACTAAGAGCAATCCACAAGAAGATTCCAATACCAACATTGCTTATAAGTAAATTTTGACCAAAAGGAATAACTAACCAAGAGAGAATTACTGGTATTAAAACTAATATCGGACCTGCTGTAAAAAGAATAGAATCTGCCTTTGCTGGAATAATATCTTCTTTTACAAGTAATTTAAGACCATCAGCAATTGGTTGAAGGACGCCAAGAGCACCGGCATATTCTGGACCTATTCTTTGTTGAGCAGCTGCTGAAATTTTCCTTTCTAACCAAACCGTAACTAGTACCCCAACCACAGCTGAAGTTAAAACTAATAACATTGGGAGGGGAAGCCAAATTATATGTGCAATTTCGCTAGAAAACCCAAGGCTCTTTAATAATTCATTGAAACTGTATTCTATATCTAATCCGTATTCCAAAATTTTAATGTTATTTACTTAATACATTAACTCCTCGAATAGGAAATGTGTGTTTTTTATTAAAAGCTTCTAATATTATTTTCTATTTTCCAATGCGATCCAATTTCTTGGTTTTGCACCGGTATAAATTTGAGAAGGTCTAAAAATTCTGTTTGCACCTAATTGCTCTCTCCAATGAGCTAACCAACCTGCTACTCTCGATATTGCAAAAATAGGTGTAAACAAGTCGCGTGGAATTCCAAGTTTTCTATAAACTAGACCGGAATAGAAATCAACATTAGGAAAAATTCCCTTTGGACCTAATCTTGGTAAAGCCTCCTTCTCAAGTTTTTTTGCTGTGTCATACATCTCATCTTTCCCAAATCTCATGAAAAGCTCTTCTGCTAATTTTTGAAGAATTATTGCTCTTGGGTCCTTTACTTTATATTCTCTATGACCGAAACCCATTATTTTGTTTTTATTGTTTATCGCATAATCAAGAAAAGAACCGGCTTTATCTGGAGTTTTAATCTCTTCTAACATTGCAATTACATCTTCATTTGCTCCTCCATGAAGTGGACCTGCAAGAGTACCTACCGCTGATGCAACAACTGCGTAAGGGTCTGTAAGAGTGCTTGCTGTAACTCTCGCACTAAATGTACTTGCGTTTAAACTGTGTTCGGCATGCAGGATAAGACATCTGTCAAAAACTTTTGCAGCGATTGGATCCTGCTCTTTTTCAGTTAACATGTATAGAAAGTTCGCTGAGTATGATAAATCATCTCTTGGTTGAATAGGGTCTTGTCCCTTTCTGATCAGTTGAAATGCGGCGATCATCGTTGGAATTTTTGCAATTAGTCTAATTACCGCGTTATAAATATAATTTGGATCGTCTATTGCTCTGCGTGAGTAGAAAAGTCCAAGTGATGCCGCACTAGATTGAAGAGCATCCATTGGATGTCCAGTAGCGGGAAAACATTTCATCATATCTCTAACTCTGAAGCTTAATCTACGGTGCATCTGAACTTCTTCCTCAAAATTTCTAAGCTCAGTTGCTGTTGGTAATTCTCCCCAGATCAATAAAAAAGCAGTCTCTAAAAAACTACTTTTTTGAGCTAGTTCTTCAATTGAATAGCCTCTGTAAAGTAATTTACCTATTTTGCCGTCAATATCACAAATAGATGAATTAGTTACTGGGACACCCTCTAATCCTGGTTTTAAAATCAGTTTGTTAGGATCCAATTTATCAATCCAAAATGAGCTGTTTATAGATATAAGATAGTCAAATAATTTTTAATTAACCACAAGATGGGAAATTCTCCAAAAAATATAAATGCCCATAGTCTGAATGAATGGTTTAATTCTCAAAGAGAGAATCCAATCATTTTTGATGTAAGAGAATTAATAGAGCTAGAAATAGCAATTTTTCCAAAAGATTTTATTCACCTCCCTATAAGTCAAATATCGATTGATAATGTTAAAAAAACAATTGGAGAATTAATCGATAAAAAAATTGTTGTCATATGTCACGCTGGCATAAGAAGTTATAACTTCAGTAAGTGGCTACTAGATAATAATTATGTTGACGAAATTTGGAACCTTGAAGAGGGAATAGATGGATGGAGTAAATATATTGATCCAAAAATTCCAAGATATTGACTAGTCAATATTTAAAGAAGCTGCAACGGTATTAACGTCTTTATCACCTCTCCCAGAACAATTGATTACGATTTCGGTATCTTTATCAAGAGTAGGGCATAATTTTTCAAGCCAAGAAAAGGCGTGAGCAGTTTCAAGTGCAGGAATAATACCCTCAAGTTCACTGACTAATTTTAAAGCATCTAAAGCTTCTTTATCTGTAACGGATGCATATTCTGCTCTACCTATATCTTTTAAATAACTATGTTCAGGTCCAACACCAGGATAATCAAGCCCTGCACTTATTGAGTGAGCTTCCTGTACTTGACCATTATCATCTTGTAAAAGAAGGCTCATTGAACCATGAAGAATTCCAACTGAGCCTTTAGTTATGGTTGCAGCATGTTTGTCAGTATCAATTCCGCTTCCTGCTGCTTCAACTCCAATTAGTCGTACAGATTTTTCTTTAACGAAAGGATGGAAAAGACCCATTGCATTTGATCCACCACCTACACAAGCCAGTAAAATATCAGGTAGAGATCCAAATGCTTCCTGACATTGTTTTTTAGTTTCTTCGCCTATAACTGCATGAAAATCTCTAACAATCTTTGGGAAAGGGTGTGGACCAGCAACAGATCCTAGTATGTAGTGTGTTGTTTCGACATTACAAACCCAATCTCTAATAGCTTCACTAGTGGCATCCTTAAGCGTTGCAGTTCCGGAATTTACAACTTTAACTTCAGCTCCTAGCAATTTCATTCGAAAAACATTGAGGGATTGTCTTTTTATGTCTTCAGCTCCCATGTATATAATGCATTTCAAGCCAAATCTCGCACAAACAGTAGCTGTAGCAACACCATGTTGACCTGCTCCAGTTTCTGCAATTATCCTTTGCTTGCCCATTCTTATTGCTAACAGTGCTTGTCCAAGGGCATTGTTAATTTTGTGAGCGCCAGTATGATTTAAATCTTCTCTTTTAAGCCATATTCTTGCAGTTGCTTTTTTAGTTTTGTAATGTTCAGTAAGTCTTTTAGCTTCATAAAGTGGTGTTTCTCTTCCTACATAAGTCTTTAGTAAATGATTTAATTCTCTTACAAAAAGTTCATCTTTCCACGCATTTTCTGAAGCTTTTTCAAGTTCAAAAAGAGCAGGCATTAGTGTTTCAGGGACATATTGACCACCATATTTTCCGAATCTTCCCTTTTTAGAAGGTTGATTTAAATCGTCATTTGTATAATTTTGATCTTGGCGAGAAAATGTACTTACCACTTTTCTTATAGAATAAGTATTAACTAACTATAGATTATATTAAAAATAATGGGGAAAAAAAATTGGATCGAATTTGATAATGAGGAAAATAAATATAAAGAAAAATCTAAATTAGAGAATTCTTATAGAAGCTCAAAGATAAGGATTTCAAAACAAAAAAAAGGTAAAAAGGGGAAGACTATTACTTTTATTAGAGATTTGGGAACTGAGGATGAAATTCAATTAAAACACTTGCTTAAAAAAATTAAAGTTTTTTGTGGTACTGGAGGAATATTAATCGATAATAATATTCAGCTACAGGGGGATATGGTAACGAAATCAATTGAGTTTCTCCGTAAAGAGGGATTTCAAAATTTATGAAGCAAGAGTTAGGATATGTAATTAATTCTAGAAAATATCAAAAATGAAAGAACAAGACCAAAATTTAACGAATATAAAGTGGCATAGTTTAACTATTGATAGGGATAAACTTGAGAAAATGAGAGGTCATAAAAGTATCGTTATTTGGTTTACTGGGTTATCTGGATCAGGTAAAAGTACTTTGGCAAATGCTTTAAATGAAGTTTTGCACTTAGATGGTCTATCAACTTATGTTTTGGATGGGGATAATATTAGACATGGTTTATGCAAAGATCTTGGGTTTTCGGATAAAGATAGAGAAGAAAACATACGAAGAATTGGCGAAGTTGCTAATTTGTTTATGAATGCTGGAATAATAACAATTACAGCATTTGTTTCACCATTTATAAGCGATAGAAATAAGGTGAGAAAAATTGTTGGTTCTGAAGATTTTATCGAAGTTTATTGTGCTGCAGATATCAAAGTGTGTGAAAAAAGGGATACTAAAGGTCTTTACAAGAAAGCTAGGTTAGGTCAAATTAAGGATTTTACAGGGATTTCTAGTCCATATGAGGCTCCTCAGAATCCAGAAATTGTCGTTGATACAGGATCGTTAGATTTAAAGGCTTCAGTTGAAAAAGTTATTAGTTATCTCAATAAGAAAAATTTACTGCAAAATGATAGTAGATAAAAATTAGGTTATTGATTTTGAAGATAGTTTTCAGCCCCAATAGTTGATAACTTACTATTTTTGTTTCTTACCTGTGCATGAAGATTTTCTCTAAATTTTTTTAATTTTTCTTTAATAGTTTCATTGAATAAACTAATCATCTCAATTGCTAATAATCCAGCATTTTGTCCTCCATTAATAGCAACTGTCGCAACAGGTATTCCAGCAGGCATCTGAACAATAGATAATAAGGAGTCGATGCCCTTAAGATTTTTACTTTCTACAGGTACCCCTATTACAGGAATGCAAGTTAAAGAAGCTAACATCCCTGGAAGATGAGCAGCTCCTCCCGCACCGGCAATGATTATTTTAATGTTTTCAGATTCTGCATTTTTTCCATATTCCATCATTTCAAGAGGTGTTCTATGTGCAGAAAGTATACAAACCTCAGTCTCTATTTCAAATTCCTTTAAAATATCTATTGCAGGTTTCAATGTTTTTAGATCTGAATCACTACCCATAACGACAGCGACTTTATAAATATCATTGGGTTTTGAGTCTGACAAAATAACAAATCAATTCTTTCCTATAATGGCGCGCAATTACATGAGCGCCAGTTAGTTAGTATTAATAAAGATTAAATTCGCATTAAATCCTATGACATCTAATAAAATTATCGAAAAAAATGAAGTTAAAGAGTATTTTAACGGCACTGGATTTGATCGATGGAACAAAATTTATAGTAAATCTGAGGAGATTAATACAGTTCAGAAAAATATTCGAAAAGGTCATCAAAAGACTGTAGATGATGTAATTTCATATATTAAAAATTATCATGATCTAACAAATAAGAGTTATTGTGATGCAGGGTGTGGAGTTGGAAGTCTTGCTATCCCTCTATTAAAAATGGGTATTCAAGATATACAGGTAAGCGATATTTCTAGTGAAATGATAAACGAGACAAAAAAACGCATTAATGAATTACATTTAAATCAAAAAAAAATTAAATTTCAAACCTGTGATCTTGAACAATTAAAAGGATTCTTTGATGTAGTAATTTGTTTAGATGTCTTTATTCATTATCCTCAACCAGTTGCTGAGGAAATGGTCAAACATCTATGCAAATTAAGCAAAGATAAGCTAATCGTTAGTTTTGCTCCATATACTCCAGTACTTGCAGTTTTAAAAAATATAGGCAAACTATTTCCTGGTCCAAGTAGAACAACAAGAGCCTATACATTAAAAGAAAAAGGTATTATTAATGCTGCTTATGAACAGGGATTTACAGTTGTTAAAAGTAAATTAAATAAAGCACCCTTTTATTTTTCTAAATTAATCGAATTCGAAAAAGTTAAATAACTTATTTAACTAAGTGATTTTCGAGCGCATATCTAACTAATTCGGTCCTACTTGATGTGCCTGTTTTTATAAAAAGTCTACTCACATATTTTTCAACATTTCTTATCGAAGTTTCAAGCTGTCTTGCAATTTCTTTGTTCATAAGACCTTCTGCTACAAGCTGTAGCACACTTGCTTCTCTTGGAGTGAAACTAGGAATATTTATTGCATTTTCTGGGTTGGCTTGATTTTGGTCTGTGAGCATCGACTTTATTTCAGTAATTTGCATCGCCATTTTGCTTACGTCTATATCTGCAAAACGTGCGGCCTCTTTAAGTAAACGCTCCTGTCTATTTATTACATTTTTGACTCTCGCAGCCAATTCATCTGGATCAAAAGGTTTGGATATATAATCATCAACTCCTGCAAGATAACCTTCTGTTCTGTCTAAGGTCATACCTTTTGCAGTTAGAAAAATAACTGGAGTACCTCCTAACTTTTCATCTTCTCTAATTTTTTTTAATAAAGTAAAGCCATTAGCTCTTGGCATCATAATATCGCTAATTATCAAATCAGGAAATATTGTCTGAGCTTTTTCCCAACCATCCTCACCATCAACTGCGGTAAATATTTCGTAGCCTTCATCCTCTAGAAATGTTTTGACAGCTGTCCTTAAACCAGGTTCATCATCAACTAATAAAATCTTTGATTTTC
>QCIL01000023.1 GCA_003216725.1 Prochlorococcus sp. AG-402-L18 | reverse complement strand
CTTTGCTTCTAGTGAAAAAATATCACATTTTGGAGAAACTATTCTTAATTCATCCACCTCAAAATTAGCGCATAATCTTGCAACACTTCCTACATTCAGTGGGCCATTTGGTTCAACTAAAACTACCTTTAAATTTGAAATTTTTTTATTCAAAGTTTATTACAAACTATGTAAATATTCTAATAAATCAGACATATTTTGAGGATCTATTTCAAAACTTGGCATAGGAGGAGTACGTCCTTCAATTACTTGTTTTATGATTTCTTTATCATTCAAACGCTCAGTGATTAAATGCAAATCTGGTCCAACTAATCCTCGTGCTGTAATACCATGGCATCCAACACAATTAATTTTGAATAGAGAGTTACCTCTATTTGCAGATCCATTAAGTTCAAAAGTTTTTAGGATATAAGTATTATTTTTTTCTTTATTTAAATACAAAAATAAAGCAAATATAAGAGAAATCATAAATATAATTAAGAAAATCTTTTTCAATACTTCTGTTTTAAAATTTTTTTCTGCTGCAGTTGATGAAGATGTTGTCACAAAAAATTCTGGGCGTGTAAAAATTATGTATAAGAAATAAGCAAAATTACAAAAAATGATTGAACCCCTATTGTGTGGAATAGTTTTAGGATTAGTTCCAATAACTCTTCTTGGATTATTTGTAAGTGCATGGAATCAATACAGAAGAGGTTCAGGGATTTTAGACATAGATTAAAAAGGTTAATTTAGATTGACCATAAGTTCTGATATCATAAATATCCCATAAGCTATTTTTCTTAATTTCTAAGTTTATTGAATGTTCGCATATAACAATACTACCTTTCTTCATGAAATTACAACCAAATATCTGATTTAAGACTATATCGTGATAATTAGCTTTATAAGGTGGATCAACATAAATAAAGTCAAACTTTAATTTATTAAAATCATTATTGCTTGATTGAGAGTTCCTTTCAGTAGCAGGCTTTGTCCACATCAACACATCTTTACAAATAACTTCTATATCATTTTTTCTGTTATTTGCATTTTGCAATGAAAAAAGATTTTTTAAACATATTTTCGAATTATTCTTATTTTTATCTATTGCAACAATCTTTTTTGCTCCATGATTATATGCCTCGCAAGAAATTGATCCAGTCCCACTAAATAAATCCAGCCAATTTGAATTTTCTATTGTATTTCTCAAAATATTAAAAATAGCCTCTCTAACCATTAAAGAAGTAGGTCTTGTATTAATAGAATTTGGGCTTTCAAGCCTCTGTCCACCTATTAGTCTTAAATTAGTTTTCATATATAAGTGGATATTTAAGGAATACTTTTAATCCATCGTTGTAAAAGAATTTCCCCAGTTTTCCCAGATTTTTCAGGATGAAACTGACAAGCTAATAAATTTTCTTTTTCTATTATTGCAGTTAATTTTTCGGAACCATAGCTAACATTCGCAGCTATTAAATTAATATCTGAAGGAACCGCATAATATGAGTGAACAAAATATACCCACTTTTTTGATTCATTACTTTTTAATAGCCTATTATCTCTTGTAGGTAGCAATTCACACCAACCAATATGAGGAATTTTTTGATCAGTTAATTTGGGTATTTTTTTTATTTGACCTTTCACTAGTCCAAGACCATTTAGTGAACCTTCATCACTTGAATCAAAAAGTAATTGCAACCCAAGGCAAATACCCAAAAATGATTTACCACTCTTAATCCATAGTTTTAAATCTTCAATTAAACCTGTGTTTCTGAGATTATTCATCGCAGGATCAAAGGAACCAACTCCTGGAAGTATTAATGCATTGCAGTCTTTTATCTGATTACGATTTTTTATTAAAATTATTTCTTGTTCGAGATTTACTAAGGCTTTAGTTACAGAATGTATATTACCCATTCCGTAATCAATGAGACCTATTTTAGACAATGTTTTAATCTACAAATGTTTTGACAAAGTACTTGAAAGAGTGGCTTTTGGGACAGCTCCAACTACAGTATCAACTTTTTGACCTCCCTTAAAGATCATAAGTGTTGGGATGCTTCTAATTCCGTATTGACTAGCAACATTTGGATTTTCATCAGTATTTAATTTAAAAACTTTAATTTTCCCTTCAAAGTCCTTAGAAATTTCCTCTACTACAGGGGCTACCATTCTACACGGACCGCACCATGGAGCCCAAAAATCAACTAATACAGGCAGATTACTTTGTAAGACTTCTTTGTCAAATGAAGAATCAGTTACGGCTTGTGCTGATGACATAATTAAAATATTCCTTTAAAAAATTTAGCAGGGTATTCTTTTAAGTGATGTTTTCATTACAGATAAACCAATATAAGTAACAAAACATCATAAAAAAGCCCGAAAAATCGGGCGTTTTGTGTGTGAGGAGTATGGGGTTTCCCCCATTTATTAATAATAGCTCCTAAAGAGAAATTTGTATTTAAACAAAATGATTAGTTTTATATTATTTATTTACTTACCCATTCCTAGCTGTTGAGCTTTTTGATAAACTTTACCTTCTGTTAGAAGAGATGGTGCTATTACTATCTCAACATTTTGCATCTCTTTTATATCTTTAGCTCCAAGTGTACTCATTGATGTTCTAATGGCTCCTAATAAATTATGCGTACCATCATCAAGTAATGCTGGCCCTTTTATAATTCTTTCTAAAGAACCAGTAGAACCTACTTTAATACGCGTACCTCTAGGTAATATTGGGCTAGGAGTAGCCATACCCCAGTGGAATCCTTTCCCAGGTGCACTAGTTGATTTAGCTATTGGAGAACCAATCATTACAGCATCAGCCCCACAAGCGATGCATTTACAAATATCCCCTCCAGTAATAATCCCTCCATCTCCAATTATTGGAACATAACGACCTGTATCTTCGAAATAATCATCTCTAGCTGAGCTGCAATCAGATATTGCAGTTGCCTGAGGGATTCCAATTCCTAGTACTCCCCTTGATGTACAAGCAGCTCCAGGGCCTATTCCAACCATAAGGCCTGCTACTCCAGCATTCATAAGTAGTTTTGCGACTTCGTAAGTTACACAATTACCTGCAATAACTGGAACTTTTATTAATTTACAAAGATTCTGAATATTTAAAGTTTCCTTACCATCTAAACCTAAATGTTTAGTTGAGACAACCGTCCCTTGCAGAAAAAATAAATCTAATTTTGATTTAACCAATGTATCTCTAAATTTTATTGCGGCTTGTGGGGTTCCACTTAATGCAGCTATTCCTCCTTTTTCTTTAATCTCATTAACCCTTTGTAAAATTAATTGTTCCTTGATTGGTTCACTATATATTTTTTGCATTAAAGGAACAAATTCACTTTTTCCGACAGAAGCTATCTGACTTAGTATTTCTTCAGGATTTTCATATCTTGTTTGAATACCCTCCATATTAAGTACTCCTAAGGAACCTAATTTAGTAAGTTCAACGGCTGTATTGACATCAACAACACTGTCCATTGCACTTGCGATGATAGGAACTTCTCTTTCAAAATTTCCAATTGACCAAGAGGGATTTGTTAAATCAAAATCTATAGTCCTGTTTCCTGGTACTAGTGCAATCTCATCGATTCCAAAAGCCCTTCTAACTTTTTTGTTTAACCCAATTTCAATATTCACGGAATTTATAATTATTCTGATTAAATTAACAACTAAAGGTGTAATAAGCCAATATTTATTTAAAAACAAAAGGGTTTTTTTATTATTTCTATATAAATGTGAGTATTTGAAAATTAATTATTAGTTTTTTTTTATTCATTATGTCGTTCACCGATTATTATTAGAAAAAGGTTTTTAATATGTCTGATATTGTTGATTCTGGTAATTCAGGTTTGAGTGATAATAACGATCGGATCATTCAGACGGATTTAAGAAATGAAATGTCTCGCTCATATCTAGAATATGCGATGAGCGTGATTGTTGGACGTGCCTTACCAGACGCTAGAGACGGGTTAAAACCAGTTCACAGAAGAATTCTTTACGCAATGTATGAGCTTGGATTAACAAGTGGAAGGCCATATAGAAAATGTGCGAGGGTAGTTGGAGAAGTTTTGGGTAAATATCATCCACATGGAGATACTGCTGTATATGATGCCTTAGTAAGAATGGCTCAGGATTTCTCAATGAGAATGCCATTAATAGATGGTCATGGAAACTTTGGTTCTGTAGATAATGATCCACCAGCCGCGATGAGATATACAGAATCACGTCTTCAATCCCTGACAGATCAGAGTTTACTTGAGGATATTGAATCTGAAACTGTTGACTTTTCAGATAATTTTGACGGGTCTCAACAAGAACCCACTGTTTTACCTGCAAGAATTCCTCAGCTTCTTTTAAATGGATCATCTGGAATTGCAGTAGGAATGGCGACTAACATTCCACCTCATAATTTAGGGGAATTAATAGATGGTCTCAAATCGATAATTAAAGATCCTTTGCTAGAAGATAGAGAGCTTTTTGATTTAATAAAAGGTCCTGACTTTCCAACTGGAGGGCAAATTTTAGGAAGAGAAGGGATAAGAGAAATGTTTAAATCCGGCAAGGGATCAATAACAATGAGGGGGGTTGCTAATATTGAGCAAATAAAGTCTGTTGGTAGAGCAGAAAAAGATGCTGTAATTATTACTGAGCTGCCATTTCAAACTAATAAAGCTGCTTTGATTGAGAGAATTGCAGATTTAGTCAATGAAAAAAAACTTGATGGAATATCTGACATAAGGGATGAAAGTGATAGGGATGGTATGAGAATTGTTATTGAGTTAAAAAGAGATGCATATCCTCAGGTCATTTTAAATAATCTTTTTAAACTAACTCCATTACAAAATAATTTCAGTGCGAATATTTTAGCCTTAGTTAATGGAGAACCAACAACTCTATCACTGAGGAAAACGTTAGATGTTTTTCTGGATTTTAGAATTGAAACTATCAAAAGGAGAACAAGCTTTTTATTAAAAAAAGCAGAAGAAAGAGACCACATCTTAAAAGGACTTCTCTTAGCTCTTAAGGATATGGACAAAATAATTTCCTTAATAAGATCTGCTAAAGATACAGTTTCTGCAAGAGAACAATTACAAAAAAATCATGAATTATCTTCAATCCAAGCAGATGCTATTTTGCAAATGCAGTTAAGAAGATTAACTGCCTTAGAGGCAGATAAAATTAAAGCAGAGCATGATGACCTTACTAAAAAAATTTCAGACTATAAAAATATTTTGAGTGATAAAGAGAGAATAAATGAAATAATTCTAGAAGAGCTAAGCAAGATTAATGAAAGATTTTCATCCCCAAGAAAAACTGAGATCCTTAATCTAGAAGGGGAATTGGATGATATTGACCTTATTGCAAATGAGAGATCTGTTGTTTTATTAACCTCAGCAGGATATTTAAAAAGAATGCCCGTTAGTGAATTTGAATCAACGAGCCGAGGATCTAGAGGTAAAGCAGGAACTAAAACTCAAGAAGATAATGAAGTTAAATTATTCATAAGTTGTAACGATCATGATACCCTCTTACTGTTTAGCGATAGAGGGGTAGCTTATGCTCTCCCTGCTTATAGAGTACCAATGAGTAGTAGAACATCAAAAGGTACTCCTTCTGTACAATTACTACCTATTCCAAGAGAAGAACAAATTACTTCTCTTGTTTCTGTAGACACCTTCGATAATGATTGTTATTTATTAATGTTAACTAAAGCAGGTTTTATAAAAAGAACTGCACTATCTGCTTTTTCAAAAATACGTTCAAATGGCTTGATTGCAATAAACTTAGAGTATGGAGATGCTCTTACTTGGGTAAGGTTATCCACTGAAGGAGACAGTGTTTTAATAGGTTCACAAAAAGGAATGACTATTCATTTCAGGCTAGATGTTAATGAATTACGTCCTCTTGGGAGAACCGCAAGAGGAGTTAAATCCATGAGCCTAAAAGATGGTGACAAACTTGTCTCAATGGATGTCCTACCTTCGGACTTGGCTGATCAACTAGCAACTATTGATGAGAATAATGATGAAAATGAAGAAAATATTGAAAATAACACTTCAAATGGACCTTGGGTTTTAGTAGCGAGCGCATTTGGTCTAGGGAAGAGAGTGCCTGTAAACCAATTCAGATTACAAAAAAGAGCAGGGATGGGATTAAGAGCAATAAAATTCAGACTTAAGGATGATACCTTAGTTGGAATTAAGGTTCTTGGAGAAGGGGAAGAATTACTTTTTGTAACAGAGAAGGGAGTAATAGTTAGGACAAGTGCAGATAAGATCTCTCAACAATCTAGAGCAGCTACAGGAGTTAAATTACAACGCCTTGATGAAGGTGATCACCTTTCAAAAGTTGTTTTGGTTCCTCATCAGCAAATTGATGAACAAGATCAATTAGTTTCTAAAGAAGCAGAAACCTGAAAAACGGGAGAAAGAATCTCATGGAAATACTCGATATTTTAATTTTAGGTTCAGGGCCAGCAGCACTATGTTTAGCTTCTGAATTAGCAAAACAAAATCTAAAAATTAGTGGGATATCAACTAAATCTCCTTATGAGAAATGGGATAATACTTATGGAATATGGGCATCTGAATTAGAAGAATTAGGTTTAGAATCATTGTTGTCGCATAGATGGTCCAAAACTGTAAGTTTTTTTGGAGATGGCATAAAGGATAAAGGTAACATCCCAACAGAACATCATTATGATTATGGATTAATAAATCAGAAAGCTTTTCAAAGTGAACTATTAAAAAAATGCAAAGGTATTGAATGGTTAAATGAAACTGCAAAAATAATAACTACAAAAGATAAGATTACTGAAGTAGTATGCTTTTCAGGGTTAAAGATAAAAGCAAGGTTAGTAATTGACGCTAGTGGTCATAAGAGTAAATTTATTAAAAGACCTTATTTAAAGGAAGTTGCGCAACAAGCAGCTTATGGAATTGTTGGCAAATTTTCTTCTCCACCTGTCAATAAAGACCAGTTTGTTTTAATGGACTTTCGTTCTAATCATTTGAACAAAAAAGAACTTTTATCTTCTCCCTCTTTTCTCTATGCGATGGATCTTGGGAATGATATGTATTTTGTTGAAGAAACATCCTTGGCCTGTTACCCGCCTTTATCTCAAGAAAATCTGAAAAAAAGACTCTTAAACAGACTAAAAAAGAGAGGTATTAAAGTAGATGAAATTATTCATGAAGAGAAATGCTTATTTCCGATGAACTTACCACTTCCATTTAAGAAACAAACAATTCTTGGTTTTGGAGGAGCTGCAAGTATGGTTCATCCTGCATCTGGATATATGATTGGATCTTTATTAAGAAGAGCTCCTTTTCTAGCAGAAAGATTAGCTGTTTTTTTAAAAGATCCAAAATATAGCTCACTAGAATTAGCCTCTAAAGGATGGTCTGTATTATGGCCAAATGAATTAAGTCAAAGACATAAACTATATCAATACGGTCTTAAGAGATTAATGAGCTTCGATGAAGATAGATTAAGAAGCTTTTTTGCTAATTTTTTTAACCTATCCACAAAAGAGTGGATAGGTTTTCTCACCAATACCCTTCCATTACCAAAATTAATTTATGTAATGATCAAAATGTTTATAAATTCTCCTTTAAGAATTAAGCTAGGGATGTTAAACATAACTTAATTATTATATTTCTGCCAATCTTTTATTTCTATATTTGGGAAGATTTTATCTTCTTGCTCAATATTATCTATAAATTCTAAATCAAGCTTAGAACTTTTTTTTATCATATCGACTAATTTCCAAAATCTATAAAGGTGTCTATAGATCCTTTCCTTAGCTAGTTCAGTTGTAGTTCCTGCCCTTAAGATAAAACTCCAATCAGAGGATTCAGAAAGAAGTAACTCCCTTGCAGCTTGTTTTAACAACCTTAAATAATCATCACTAAAATTTTTATTAACTAATTCTGCGAAAACTGAACCTGCTTTCGTGATTTCAGGAACAATCCATGCATTTTTATCATTAAGCCAATAATTATGATAACCGCCTTGACCCCAACTAGATGGAGAGGGATCACAAATTTGAAGATTAGGTTTTTGAATAAGTATTTCCTTAAGATTGGTAAGCTTAATTAAATATTTTGAAGACTTTTTGAGAATATTTTCAATAAATATTGGCCCTTCATACCACCAATGACCAAACAATTCCGCATCAAATGGTGCTATTAATAATGGATCAAACGAAGAGGACAAGGAAAGGGTTTTTAATTGTTTAGCCCTTGACAAAAGATACGAATCAGCATGCTCCTCTGTTTTTTTTATAGCTTCTTGTTCTACATAAAACTCCTTTTTATCTAATGATCCCTGACTGTTTGTTATTCTGTGAAATTTTAATCCGAGAGGTCTAGTACTTGGTATCCCTCTATTTTTAAGTTTTGAAGGAGGTAGTTCCCATCCTAGATCTTTATGAAATTCTCTATAAACTGGATGTCCTGGGAAACCTTCTTTAGAGGACCATACTGGTAAGGTCGATTCACTATCTCTACCAAAGAAAGCAATACCATTTGTTGAACAAATAGGTGCATATACGCCATACCTTGGTCTGGGAGAAGAATTTAAAATGCCGTGACCATCTAAAACCGCATACCTAATCCCGCAATCAAATAATATCTTATCTAAACCTTCATAATAAGCACACTCAGGCAACCAAATCCCTAAGGGGATTATTCCAAAACTATTTTTATGATGTCTTATTGCAGTCTTTATTTGTCCAACAACTGTTGAAGGGTTCTCTCTAAGAATGGGTAAATACCCATGAGTGGCAGCGCAAGTAAGAATATCTAAATTACCTGAAATATTTAATTTTCTAAATCTTTCTATTAAATTTCCAGAACAAGCTTCCCAATATCGGTAACTTTCTTTAATATTTCTTAAAAGGAATTCAGAGGCCACTGATTCTTTAGAAGGTAAATCATTCAAAAGATCTATCCTCGTATTAATCCATGATGGATATTTTTTCTGAATCTCTTCGCTTTGAAGAAGAGATATTAAGGTTGGAGATAAGCTTAAGGTTAATTTTGTGTTGTATGGATCATCTTCTTTAGATAACTCTAAAACCTTTAATAATGGAATATAACATTCAAGGATAGCTTGGAATAACCAATCTTCTTCTAGTGAGTTTTTTTCATTTTTTCTTACATATGGTAGATGTGCATGTAATACAATTGCCAATCTACCTAAATAATTCTTATTAAGGGGAAGCCCTTTCATATGTATTACTTTCGTATAAATCCTTCAAAATTTGAAATTCACATTAATGTAAATATCAAATTTCATTTTTTTAAGGATACTTTATAGATGAATATAAATTTTTTTAAATTAAAAAAATTTAACTAATATTGTTTAATAAATCTATTTAATAAACTTTAGATCAAACCAATTTAGAATAATTTCAAATTAAAAAATTATTTTTTTGTGTAAGAGTAAAACTCTTTATCTTTTTTTACAATGCCTAATTTATCTATTGAGAAATCTTGCTTGACTGAAGCTAAACATTTTTCTGCTTCTGAAAATTGTTCAACGAAGATTATTGATGGACTTTTTTCGTAAAACATTTTACATAAAGCCTCTTTTGTATAAGGAACAAAATCAAGTCCATTTTTCACATTTTTCCAATCACCTCTATAAATATTGTTAACATTTGCTGCAGGAGGGAAACCGTGCCTACTTTCATTTAATTTCCAGTGAGAGTACATTCCTCGAACATCCAAAAAATCAGTAGGTTCACCTTTTGAATATCTTTCTTTTAAGTAATTTTTAATGTAACTAACTCTATTATTATCACTATGGGAAATATTTATTTGAGATAACTCGTAAAACATTTTTAATATTTCTAAACGAGCGCCCGAAACTAAGCAAATTATTAATATGAAGCTAAATAAAGATGATTTACTTAATAATCTAATGCTAATGTTATTTCTCAATATACTAGATACTAATGCAATAGTTATCCCTAGTGAAACCGAAGAGTAAGGGATAAAAAATTGATGATAATGATCCCAAAAATGACGAGTTAAAAACATTAATTCTAAAAATACAGGAGAAAGAAAACATAAGAAGAAAATATCTATAGTTAATATTTTTTTAAAAGGTTTAATGATAAATGTGATTTTAAAAATTTTTGCAAAAAGGTAAATTAATGGTAATAAGAAAGATAAATATACAAAAGATTCGATATTACCAAATTTAATGAATCCACTGGCTTGCGTTAATAATACAGATACGGGAGTTACTAAGGGTCTAACATCATTACTTAAATGAATCATTCCTTTATAAAATATATTTATATTTTTAGTAATTAAATAAGGAGTTATATTTATTAGCGTGAATGTAAAAACGAGGCAAATTATCCACTTAAAAAATGAAAAGATTGTTTCTTTTTTTATTTTTAAATAACGAATTGGTTCTCCTTCTTTAGCTTGAGAATAAAATTCTCTTATGCATACCCAAATTGGCAAAATAATAAGTGAAGGAGCGAAGTAAGGTCTGATACTAATTGCAATACTTGCATAAAATGCCGATAATATAAATTTTCTAAAATTTCCACTCTTTCCATAAAAATAAATAGAATTAATTGACAAAATTGTCAAACTTGATGCAAATACATTTATCGACATTAATGATCCCCATATTGAAGATAATGAAAATAAATAAAAAGAACTACAAAAAAAACTCACTCTTCTTGATTCCTTTTCGCTGAACATTCCCCAATCTTTTGAAAGAAGTTGAGTGATTAATCGATGAAGATTGAAAGAAGAAAATAATGCTATAGATGTATTTATGATTAACCAAATCTTTACACTTTTAAACCAAGCAGGAATAAGTAACAATAATTGATTTACAGGTAATTTATCGAAAACTTCTCGGTTATATAACAATTCACCATGTAATAATCTTTGTGCAAAGTACATTTCATGATCTATATCCCAATCATAGGATTGTGATAAGAAATTACTAACAAATCTACCTACAAAAATGAATTCTAAAATCAATGTTGGTATCTTATATTTACCAAGGTCTTGGTGACGAAGCCAAAATTGATTAATCATAGATTTTTAATAAGAATGAAAAATTAGTCATTGATGTAAAGCCTTTTGATTTCTTAAAAGTGTTACTTAAAAAGCTTTAGAAATTTTAAAAAATATTTCCTATTTAAACAGGAAAGTTTCTTATAAAAAATCTAAAACTTGAAGTAATGTAATATAAGAATTTAGCATTAATTTAGATAAACCTTTGTTTTATAAAATTTAAGATTTATTTTTAGTATTTTTAAGATCATTAATATAGGAAGCTTTCAATATAATGAATAAATGTGAAAGCTTTATGGTATGAGCAGTTTACATAACATCTTCTTAAAAAATTTTCGAAAATTTAATAAAATACTCATCATTAGTATTAATTTTAAATTGTTTAAAAAAATATTTTTAAACATAGATTCTAAAATTTTAAATAATATTAATTAAGTAATTTCTTAATGATTTATACTTTTATTCTTTATTAGTATAGTAATTTTTTTTTAATTGACTTAATATTAGGTAAATAGAGATTTACAAATGTCTAGAGATCCAGGAAGAATATTGATCTTTGATACTACTCTAAGAGATGGAGAACAATCCCCTGGTGCTAGTCTTAATCTTGAAGAGAAACTTGCAATTGCTCAACAATTAGCAAGATTAGGGGTTGATATAATTGAAGCAGGCTTCCCATTCGCAAGCCCCGGAGATTTTAAAGCAGTTAATAAAATAGCTAATGTTGTCGGAGGAGAAAATGGTCCAATAATTTGTGGATTAGCGAGAGCATCTAAAAATGATATAAAAGCTTGTTTCGAAGCAGTAAGTCCTGCACCAAAAAAAAGAATCCATACTTTTATTGCAACAAGCGATATACATCTAAAACATAAGCTTAGAAAATCAAGAAAAGACGTTCTTTCTATAGTCCCAGACATGGTAACTTATGCTAAGTCTTTTGTTGAGGATGTTGAATTTTCTTGTGAAGATGCCTCAAGAAGTGAACCTGAATTTCTATATGAGGTAATTAAACTAGCTATATCTGCTGGAGCTACAACAATAAATATTCCAGACACTGTAGGGTTTTCTACACCTAGTGAATTTGGTAGTCTTATCAACGATATTAATAAAAATGTCCCAAATATTGATGAAGCAGTTATTTCTGTTCACGGACACAACGATTTAGGCTTAGCAGTGGCTAATTTTTTAGAGGCTGTAAAAAATGGAGCAAGACAACTCGAATGTACAATTAATGGTATAGGAGAAAGAGCAGGAAATGCATCACTAGAGGAACTAGTAATGGCTTTGCACGTCAGAAAAAGTCTTTTTAATACCTACTTCAAAAGAGATCCAGAATCTCCTACACCTCTAACAGCTGTTAGAACTAAAGAGATAACGAAAACATCCCGACTTGTATCAAACCTAACCGGAATGAACGTACAACCAAATAAAGCAATTGTTGGAGCAAATGCATTTGCACATGAGTCTGGAATTCATCAAGATGGTGTACTTAAAAATAGGCTCACATATGAAATTATAGATGCCAAAACTGTGGGATTGAATGATAATAAAATATCCTTAGGAAAACTTAGTGGGAGAAGTGCCGTTAGAGCAAGATTGGAGGAGATGGGATATGATTTAAGTAGGGAGGATCTAAACGACGCTTTTGCTCGTTTCAAAGATCTTGCAGATAGAAAGAGAGAAATTACGGACAGGGATTTAGAAGCTATAGTTAGTGAACAAGTACAATTACCAGAATCTAAATTTCAATTAATTCACGTACAAGTAAGTTGTGGGAGTTCCTCTAAGCCTACTGCCACGGTAACTCTCTTAGATACAGATACCAATAACGAAAAAACGGCAGTCGCAATAGGTACTGGTCCTGTAGATGCAGTATGTGAAGCTCTAAATGTATTAGCTAAAGTTCCTAACGAACTAATAGAGTTTTCTGTTAAATCTGTGACCGAAGGTATAGATGCATTAGGTGAAGTGACTATAAGGATACGAAACAACAATAAAATTTATTCGGGACATTCTGCTGATACTGATGTAGTTGTTGCTGCTGCGAATGCTTTCGTAAATGCCTTAAATAGGCTTGTGTTCTCAGAAAAGAAAAATTCAATTCACCCTCAATTCGATAATTTAGACAACACTGAGAAAAAAGTTTTTCTTAACTCCAAGAAATAATATAATTTATAGATTATTAAGCACTCTAAAAATTGTCAACTTAATAAAGTAAATTAAAACTTGATATTCAAAAAAGAATTCGATGAGAGAGAGAATATTAGGTTATTGGACACTAGCATGGTTTGGATTGTTAGGGAATATTGTTGCTCTTCCTGTCATTGCTTTAATTTTAAGTTATGGCCCACCACTTAAAGTTGCTAATATGGTATTAGCTATAAGTCTTGGTTGGCCTTCAGCAATAGTTGGAATTATTGCATCTTCTGCTCTTCTAGCTGAGAAAAGATGGGGAATTACTTTAACTATGGTTTCACTTTCAATGGTGATATTTGGAATTGCTCCATATTCTATTACCAGATTAGTTATAGTCAGAGATCTATTTGGAACAGGAGGTCTATCACTCCTAATTACTTTGTTATCTGTAATTGACCTTATTTATTGGTGCAACCCCAAACATCGAAGAAATATTAGACTTTAAATAATATTTAATCAAGAAAAAGTATTATTCTTGGCAGTCGGATATTGAATTCTCCTGTGTCGAATTCTTTTCCATACATTCAAAAAAGCTCTTTTAATTAAAAAAATCTCTCCCTTAGATAAATCACTATCTTTTAATTGTCCATCTTTTTGCCTTGAAGAAATAATTTTTGATATGGTTTCCAAGGCTTCAATATCAGATGCATTGATGTTCATTGCTCTTAAGGCTGCTTCACAACCATCAGCAAGCATTAAAATTGCCGTTTCTTTTGACTGAGGAATAGGTCCTTTATATCTAAAATCATTTTCAGTAATATCGAGATTTTTCTCTTTAGCTTTATGAAAAAAATAACCCATTTTCAAAGTACCTTGATGTTCTGGAATAAAATTTGTAATTGGTTTAGGTAATCTATTTTTTCTTGCATACCTCAAACCCTCATCAACATGAGCTTGTAAAACTTCAGAACTTCTAATAGGGTCATCTATTTCATCGTGCGGATTTTTTGAGCCATCTTGATTTTCAATAAACCAGTTTGGAGCATGCAATTTACCTACATCATGGTACAAAGCACCTGTTTTAATTAAGTCAATATCGCCACCAATCATTCTAGTAGCTTCTTCTGCAAGACCGCATATCAATAAAGTATGTTCAAATGTACCAGGAGCTTCAAGTGAAAGCCTTCTAATAAGGGGTTTTTCCTTATCAGCCAATTCCAACAATCTTGCTTTAGTTAATAATCCAAATATCGATTCAAAAAGAGGAATAAATAAAATTGTAAAAAGCATTATTATTGCTAATAACAGAGTATCTGAAAAAATTCTGCCGTTAGTAATTACAAATTGTTGATTATCAATAAAAGATCCCTTTTCATTACCAATTATTATCCATTGAGTAAGCAAAGCGCCTAAGGGAACAAGAATTGATAATTGAAGTAACTGTGCTCTACTTCTAATTCTTCCACCAAGAACAGAAACGAAACAAGCACAAATTAATGCAATAAAAAATAAACTATAATCAAAGTTGTTAACTGATTCAGGCCAATTTAAGCTTGCTATTGATACCCATGCTAATGAGGTTATGCTACCCATTCCTTGAGAGATTATGAGGGCAGGGGGTACAAACATTGATAACGGACTTATTGTTGAGGTAAAAGTTATTTTTGTAGCTTGAACTAATAAAAGCAAAGAAATAATTAAGATGATTTGCCTTGAAGTAATTGTAGGATTCTCTTTTTTAGAAACTAATATTAAAATCCCACAACTAATAAAAGCCTTAACAAAGGTTAAAAACCAAGAAACAATATCTGATGATTGGATCGGTGAAAAAAGTAAAAATTTATAAGATGAAACTATTGAAATTAAAATGCATAATAAAAATATTACGAGATTATCAACTTTTGAAATTTTAGTTGGTTGTTTTTTAGGATATTGATTTCTTTTCCAAGAATAAATCAATTTTTTTAACGTAGTTGTAATGTTTTTCATAGAATATAAATAAAACTAATTGAATAATTTAGAATTATAGGCATGCTAGGTGTAAAAAGGAGATGTTTTTCTAAATGTCATTAAAATTAGATGGTAAAAAATTATCTCTTGAGATTGAGGAAAAATTAAAAAATTATATTCATCTAAATAGAAATGTTGCAAAAAGAGTTCCTGGTTTAGCTGTTATCAGAATAGGTGAAGACCAAGCAAGTGGTGTATACGTTAATAACAAAGAAAAAGCTTGTTCAAGGGTAGGAATCAAGAGCTTTATTTTTCATTTACAAGATACGGTAGAGCAAGAAGAAGTTGAACAACTAATTGATAATTTAAACCTTGATCAAGATATTGATGGGATGTTACTGCAACTACCTATCCCAAAGAAATTTAATGAGCAAAGTTTAATAAGTAAAATCAATCCAAACAAAGATGTAGATGGTTTAAATGAGCAAAACGTGGGCAAATTGGTAAAAAACGAG
>QCIL01000022.1 GCA_003216725.1 Prochlorococcus sp. AG-402-L18 | reverse complement strand
TGGTGCTGAAGGCGATCTTTCGGGAATTATTGATTTAGTTGCTAACAAAGCTTATTTATATAAAAATGATTTAGGAACTGATATTGAAGAGGCTCCAATTCCTTCAGATATGCAAGACCAAGCTGCTGAATGGAGAAATCAATTGATGGAAAGTGTTGCTGAAAATGATGAGGAATTAATTGAAATATTCCTTGAGACAGGAGAATTATCTGAAGATCAATTAAAAAAAGGTATAAGAGAGGGAGTACTTAAGCATGGTTTAGTTCCAGTTTTGTGTGGTTCAGCCTTTAAAAATAAAGGGGTTCAATTAGTACTAGATGCTGTTGTAGATTATTTGCCTGCTCCGGTTGATGTTAAACCTATACAAGGAATTTTGCCAAGCGGTAAAGAAGATGTTAGACCTTCAGATGATAATGCCCCTTTCAGTGCGTTAGCTTTTAAAGTTATGTCTGACCCTTATGGGAAATTAACTTTTGTAAGGATGTATTCAGGTGTTCTATCAAAAGGTAGTTACGTTATGAATTCAACAAAAGACGCAAAAGAGAGAATATCCAGATTAGTAATACTTAAAGCTGATGAAAGAGAGGAAGTTGATGAATTGAGGGCGGGAGATTTAGGAGCTGTATTAGGTCTCAAAAATACCACTACTGGAGATACCTTATGTAATACTGAGGATCCAATAGTGTTAGAAACCTTATTTATACCAGAACCTGTTATATCCGTTGCTGTTGAGCCAAAAACTAAAGGAGATATGGAAAAACTATCTAAAGCCTTAACAGCATTATCTGAAGAGGACCCTACCTTTAGAGTTAGTACTGATCAGGAGACAAATCAAACTGTCATAGCAGGTATGGGTGAATTACATTTAGAAATACTTGTTGACAGAATGCTAAGAGAATTTAAGGTAGAGGCTAATATAGGAGCCCCTCAGGTCTCTTATAGAGAAACAATAAGATCTAGCTCAACTGGCGAAGGCAAATATGCAAGACAAACAGGAGGAAAAGGGCAATATGGTCATGTGATTATTGAAATGGAACCTGCTGAAGCAGGTAAAGGTTTTGAATTTGTAAATAAAATTGTGGGTGGATCAGTTCCTAAAGAATATATTGGACCTGCATCAAATGGAATGAAAGAGACCTGTGAATCTGGTGTTCTTGCCGGTTATCCACTCATTGATGTAAAAGTAACACTAGTCGATGGTTCATTCCACGATGTAGACTCATCTGAAATGGCCTTCAAAATTGCAGGTTCCATGGCTTTTAAAGATGGGGTTAAAAAATGCAATCCTGTCCTATTAGAGCCTATGATGAAAGTTGAGGTCGAAAGTCCTGAAGACTTTCTTGGATCTGTAATTGGTGATCTCTCTTCTAGGAGAGGTCAAGTAGAAGGACAATCTGTTGATGATGGATTGTCTAAGGTACAGGCCAAAGTGCCCTTAGCCGAAATGTTCGGTTATGCCACTCAACTCCGATCAATGACTCAAGGTCGGGGTATATTTTCAATGGAGTTCGCAAATTATGAGGAAGTTCCTCGTAATGTTGCTGAAGCTATCATTTCCAAGAATCAGGGCAACTCCTGATCTCTAAACTAAAAAACTCTTAAACCCTCGATTCTTTAATTCAAAATGGCTCGCGAGAAGTTCGAAAGGAACAAACCACATGTCAACATAGGTACTATTGGCCACGTTGATCATGGAAAAACAACACTTACTGCTGCTATTACAAATGTATTAGCAAAAAAAGGTCAAGCTCAAGCTCAAGACTATGGAGACATTGATGGTGCTCCTGAAGAAAGAGAGCGTGGCATTACTATTAATACAGCTCATGTCGAATATGAAACTGAAGGCAGACATTATGCTCATGTTGATTGCCCAGGACATGCTGATTATGTAAAAAACATGATTACAGGGGCCGCCCAAATGGACGGAGCTATCCTAGTTTGTGCAGCTACAGATGGTCCAATGGCACAAACAAAAGAGCACATTCTTCTAGCTAAACAGGTTGGAGTGCCTGCTCTTGTAGTAGCTCTCAATAAGTGCGATATGGTCGATGATGAAGAGATTATTGAACTTGTTGAAATGGAAATCAGAGAACTATTAGATAGTTATGACTTTCCCGGAGATGATATTCCTATAGTTCAAGTATCTGGTTTAAAAGCTCTTGAAGGTGATACTACATGGGAATCAAAAATTGAAGAATTAATGAAAGCAGTAGATGCTAGCATTCCTGAACCAGAAAGAGAAGTTGATAAACCATTCTTGATGGCAGTTGAAGACGTTTTCTCAATAACTGGTAGAGGAACTGTTGCTACTGGAAGAATTGAGAGAGGTAAAGTTAAGGTTGGAGAAGAAGTAGAAATAGTTGGAATAAGAGATACAAGAGTAACAACTGTTACTGGAGTTGAAATGTTCCGTAAACTTCTTGATGAAGGAATGGCTGGCGATAATGTTGGTTTACTTTTACGCGGTGTCCAGAAAGAAGATATTGAGAGAGGAATGGTACTTGTTAAAAAAGGATCCATTACTCCTCATACACAGTTTGAAGGTGAAGTTTATGTTCTAAAAAAAGAAGAGGGAGGCAGACACACTCCTTTCTTTGCAGGATATAGACCACAGTTTTATATCAGAACAACTGATGTTACTGGTCAAATAACTGCATTTACCTCCGATGATGGCTCTAACGTCGAAATGGTTATGCCAGGAGATAGAATCAAGATGACTGGAGAATTAATTTGTCCGGTAGCTATTGAACAAGGTATGCGATTTGCAATACGTGAAGGTGGACGAACTATTGGAGCAGGTGTAGTCTCGAAAATACTCAAATAACATTTGTATTTTAAGAATCTAACCTCAATCAATTAGAATACAAGAATTGAATAGGGTCGTTGTTAATTAATGGCCCTCTACTAGAAGTAAATTTGAAATTATGACTGCATCAATTGCACAACAAAAAATTCGTATAAGATTAAAAGCATTTGATAGAAGAATGCTTGATTTATCATGTGAAAAAATAATTCAAACTGCAGATTCAACTGCTGCTTCAGCTATAGGTCCTATACCTTTGCCTACAAAAAGAAAAATATATTGTGTTTTAAGATCACCTCATGTCGATAAAGATTCTAGAGAGCATTTTGAAACAAGGACTCATAGGCGAATTATTGATATTTATAGTCCTTCTGCCAAAACTATTGATGCATTAATGAAATTAGATCTCCCTAGTGGTGTAGACATAGAAGTCAAATTGTAAGAAAGCCCGAATAGAACTTTAATTGATTAATATAGAGTCATTATAATTGAGGTAGAAATGGGAGAGCTCTCAGTTCGGGAATTGCCAATTTTCCCTTTGCCAGAAGTAGTTCTTTTCCCACAAGAAGTTTTACCTCTTCACATATTCGAATCTAGATATAGAATAATGCTCAAATCAGTTCTTGAAACTGATTCTATGTTTGGCGTTATAAAATGGGATCCTAATACTAAAAGCATGGCGAATGTAGGTTGTTGTGCACAAATAATCAAACATCAAACTGCAGAAGATGGTAGAAGTAATATTATTACTATTGGGCAACAACGATTTCAGATCTTAGAAATTATTAGATCAACGCCATATTGTTCAGCTATGGTTAGTTGGGTTAATGATGAAAATGTTGAGAGTTTTCAGAGATTAGATGCTTTACGAGATTCTGTGACTGAGGCATTAAATGATGTAGTTAAGCTAACTGGAAAATTAACAAATTCTCAAAAAAATCTTCCTGATAAGTTACCTGATAATCCCATGGAACTTTCATTTTGGATAGGAGCTCATTTAGGTGGACCAGTTGCAGAGGAACAACAAAAACTTTTAGAAGAGAGAAATACTTATAAACGCTTGCAAAGAGAGTTCGATATGTTAGATAACACTAGAAAACAATTGGCTGCTAGAACAGCATTAAAAGAAAGTTTTCCTGATATAAAAGAAAATTAAATGTTTGAAATTTTTTTACCATTATTAATATTTATATGTTTTCTTTTATTTGCCTCTCTAATGCTATGGAGAATTAATTCAAGGAAATATATTTCTACAGGAACAGTTGCTTCCGCTTATGACTCATGGACAAAAGATAGACTTCTTGAAAGATTATGGGGGGAACATATACATTTAGGCTTCTATCCTCCCAATAAAGATATTGATTTTCGAGGAGCTAAAATTAACTTTGTTCACGAGTTGGTTAGTTGGAGTGGATTAGATAAATTACCCAGAGGTTCAAGGATCCTAGATGTAGGTTGTGGAATAGGAGGGAGTTCTAGAATCTTGTCAAATTATTATGGATTTAATGTAACTGGAATCACTATTAGTCCAGAACAAGTAAAGAGAGCAAAAGAATTAACACCTTTTGACTGTAATTGTAATTTTAAAGTTATGGATGCTTTGGATCTGAAATTTGAGGATGGAACATTTGACGGTATTTGGAGTGTTGAGGCCGGAGCACATATGAATAACAAAATTAAATTTGCTAATGAGATGTTAAGAACACTTAGGCCAGATGGTTATCTAGCACTGGCTGACTGGAATTCAAGAGATTTAAAAAAAATTCCTCCATCATACATCGAGAAAATCGTTTTAAAGCAATTGCTTGAACAATGGGTTCATCCAAAATTTATCAGTATTAATGAATTTAGTCGTATTTTATTTAATAGTAAAAATAGTTCAGGTAAAGTTAAAACTGAAAACTGGAATTTTTATACCAACCCATCTTGGCTTGATTCGATTTATGAGGGCATAAGAAGACCTAATTCAATTTTATCCCTTGGTCCATCAGCAATAATCAAATCTTTAAGAGAGATTCCTACGATATTATTAATGAATTGGGCTTTTAAAAGAGGTTTGATGGAATTTGGTGTTTTTAAGTGTCGTGGCTAATTAATCTAAATCAATACTCTCTGAATAATAAAACCCAAAATCAACTAGATTTTCGCACAAAGGGTTTAATTTTTCCTTTAATAAATTGAAAGTATCAATATCAGATTTTGTATTTATATCTACGTCAATATATATTATGTATTCTCCTAATTCTCTTTTAGAAGGTCTTGATTCTATCTTACTCATATTAAATCCAAATTCCGCAATATAATTCAAAGCTTTCAGTAAGGCACCGGGTTTATTTGAGAGTAACGAGAAAGCAAAACTAGCAATATTTATATTCACATCCTCTAAAAAAGAATCCTTGTTCAACAAAACAAATCTAGTACAGTTACCAGGAACATCATTAATGGGGAAAGCTAATTCTCTTAGTCCTTCTATCTCAATTAAAGATTTTGATCCAATAGCTGCTCTAAATGAGCTCCCTTTTACCATATTTACAGCTTCTGAAGTTGAATTTGTTGGTAAAGTGATTGCTCCTGGAAGGTTTTCAGATATCCATTCGGAACATTGAGCTAGTGCCTGAGGGTGAGATAATACTTCAGATATTGCTGAGATTTCTCCGTTACTGATTAATGCATGCTTTATTGGTAAAACAATAGCCTTTTTAATATTAATATCAGGAAATTTCCAAAGTGCATCTAAAGTAGTTGAGACTCCCCCTTCTACAGAATTTTCTATGGGGACTATTGCTGCATCACAATTGTTGTAAGCTACTGATTTAATAACCGAAAATAACCCATTACATGGTACAAATAAAGGAGTATTATAGTTAGCAAGTTTTGATAATATATGAGCTGCTTTTTCTGCGTATGTTCCTGGAGGACCTAAATATGCAACTTGTTTGCCCATGATTAATGATTAAGAAAAAAAGAGATAAAATAAGCATTGGAGGTATATAGAAAAATGATGTTGGCTTTTGATGCTAAACAGAAACTTAAGCTTTCTGTAACAAGGAATAAAAAGTATCTTTCTAAGTATCTTTTGGAAGAAGAAAGAGTTGTTGGGGCAATGCTAGATCCCAATAAACTAGTACCTGAAGGGGCAGGAAGGTATAAATATACTGTAACAAGTTTCAGGGTTTTTCAATTGGATGTTAACCCTGTTGTATCAATTGCAGTTGAGAATAAAGAAGGTATTTTAAAAATGAGTGCTCTTGATAGTAAATTAGATGGATTGGGGATTGTAGAAGATTTTAATTTAGTTTTAAAAGCAAACTTAGAGGCAACTGATATAGGATTAGAAGGTGAAGCACTTTTAGGAGTTTCAGTCAGTCAGCCTCCACTTTTAAAGCTTGTTCCAAAAAAAATATTGGAATCTACTGGACATTCAGTATTAAATGGTATTTTATTAGGAATAAAATCAAGAGTTCAGCAGCAATTAATAAAGGATTTTGTAAACTGGTGTGAATTAAAACAAATTTAACTTTGTTAAGAAACTTTTCCTGTGCATATTAGTAAGACCATTTTCTTTAAGAGTTGTAAAATGCTCGGTGGTTCCATAACCTTTATTTTTAAATAAGTAATATCCAGGGTATTTTTCTTCTAATCTTTCAATTAAAGAATCACGAGTTACTTTTGCAAGTATGCTTGCTGCAGCGATAGAGATAAATTTGGAATCACCTGAAATTACATTCTCTTGAACTCCATCCCAAATTCTTAGTGATAATGGTCCATCAATTATTAATTTTGACGGCTTGCATTGTAATTTCATAATTGCTCTAATCATTGAAAGTTCAGTTGCATGTCTAATTCCAAATTGATCTATCTCTCTTACAGAAGATTGTCCAAGACTATATTCGGAGGCAAATGAAATAATTTTTGGTACAAGAAATTTTCTTTTTTTTGGAGTTAATTTTTTACTATCTTTAACACCTAACTTTTTTAGATTAAAAATACTTTTTTTGTTTAGAACAACAGCCGCTGAGAAAATAGGTCCAAAGACCGCACCACGACCTACCTCGTCAATACCTATTTCAGTATTCTTATTCAATAGTTGCTGATGATCTTCTTCTTTTTCTTCTTGCATTGTCAATTTCTTCTGTTGGATTTATTTCTTTAGTCTCTTCAACAACTTTAGAGAGTTTGTTTTCAGTATCAGTTTCTTGATCCTCACTTTTTTCTAAAACTTCTGTTGAATTTAATTCAGAATTTTTTGTATTTATTTTTGAATTGGAAAGTTTAGATTTTGTTTTTTTATTTCTTGAACCAGTTTCTTGTTCTTCATTATTTTTATCTTCTAAAAGTACTTGATTATTACTATTTAGGTATTCTTTCCCTAATTTTATTAAAGGATTTATACCTAAATGACTATAAACTACTTTCTCATCATCGCTAAGTTCCACTTTTAATATTTCTTTTTCTTTTTCTTTTTCATTAGTGGGATTAAGTATTTCTTTATTATTTTCCTTATAAGAGTAATTAATTTCATCTTTATTTAGATTCTTGCCATTTGTTATTTCCTTTTCAGGCATCATTTCTTGCTTATCAACTACTTGGACACGATCTGAATCCATAAGCTTTGCATTATTTAACTTGTTTGATTTTTTGGATGTACTCTTTAATTCCAATCTAGAACTTTCAAAATTTAATAAATTTTCTACATGTCCGTACCCATTGCAAGTAGTACATTTTTTACCAAATAATTCATAAATGTTTTGACCTTGTCTTTTTCTTGTTAATTCAACCAAACCTAGTTCAGTTAACTGCGCTATTTGAGGTCTTGCCGAATCATCTTTTATAGCCGAAGTGAAATGTTCAAGTAATTGGAATTGATCTCGTCTAGATTCCATATCTATAAAATCTACAACTATGACTCCTCCAATATTTCTCAACTTCATTTGTCTAGAAATTTCAAGTGCTGCTTCACAATTTGTCCATAAAACTGTTTGTCTTGAATTTGCTGATCTTGTGAAAGAGCCAGAGTTTACATCTATTACTGTTAAAGCTTCGGTTGGTTCAATAATTATGTATCCTCCTGATGGAAGATCAACCCTTGGTTGAAGTGCTTTCTTAATAGTTTTATAAATTTGATATTTCTCTAATATGTGCTCATTTAATTTATTGTTATGGAAAGCAAGATCTATATTCGACTCGTTATTAATTAAAAATTCTTTTGCTTTTTCAAGAGAAATTTTGTTATCAACTATTATTTTATTTGTTGATGATTTAACACAATCTCTAAGAATTTTTAATGAGAAATCTTCATCTCTTTTTATTAAATTTGGTGGATTTAAAGTATCTGAAAGTTTTATAAGTTGTTCCCATTGTAGAATTAAATTTTCTAAATCTTCTATAAGTAATTCTTCTTTGATTGTCTCGGCTTCCGTACGAAATAGCAAACCAGTGCTTGGGGGTTTAACGAGTACCCCTAGCGCTCTTAGACGACTTCTTTCATTTTCAGTATTTATCTTTCTTGAAATGTTAACTCCTTGTCCATGAGGTTGTAATATTAAATATTTCCCAGGTAATGATATATTTCCAGTGAGTCTAGGCCCTTTCGATCCGGTGGGTTCCTTCATTACTTGAACAAGAACTTTTTGTTTAGGCTCAATAAGTTCAGTAATCCCTGCAGCTCTTTTTTTTAGTTTTAATGGGCCAAGATCAGATACATGAATAAAGCCATTTTTTTCACTTTCTCCAATATCAATAAAGGCAGCATCAATTCCTGATAGAACATTTTCAACAGTTCCTAAAAAAATATCTCCAATTTGATATTGACCTTGTGCGACGATTAATTCATCAACTCGATCATCTGTGAGTAGTGCTGCGATACGCGCCTGCTCAGCTATGACAATTTGCTGAGGCATATAATATTAAGTATGGTTTGGGTCTTTGAAAATCAATCAAAAAGAAAATATCTTATGTTTAACTAATACTAAGAATTTTTTCTTGGTTGCTAAGAATATTGAGATTTTTTTAAAATAATTAATAGCAAGTTAATATGCTATATATTTTATCCCTTAGACGACTTTCTAACGATTTGAGATTGATTTAATAGTTATGATTAATTATTTAAAAGATTCATAACCTTTTTAATATTATCATTTAATTCCCATTTAGGCACATCAATACATTATTCTTGTATTGTTTAGGATATTAATTTTAAAAGTGGTTCAAGTAAACGAAAATTATTTAAAACTTAAAGCAGGGTATTTATTTCCTGAAATTTCTAAAAGAGTCAATACGTATATACAAGCTAACAATAGTTCAAGCATTATCAAGCTTGGAATAGGAGATGTTACAGAACCACTGCCAAAAGCGTGTAAAGATGCAATGAGCGAAGCATTAAATGAAATGGGTACAGAAAAAGGGTTTAAAGGTTACGGTCCTGAACAAGGATATCCTTGGCTAAGAGAGAAAATTGCTGAGAATGATTTTCAGTCAAGAGGTTGTCAAATATCTGCTGAGGAAATCTTTGTTTCAGATGGCTCAAAATGTGATAGCAGCAATATTTTAGATATACTTGGTGATCAAAATTTAATAGCTGTAACTGACCCTGTTTATCCAGTTTATGTAGATAGCAATGTCATGACAGGAAGAACTGGTGAAGCACTCAAAAATGGAACCTATCATGGATTAACTTATATTCCAATAAATGAGGATAATAAATTTTTGCCAGAGATTCCTACCAAAAAGGTTGATATCATATATCTTTGCTTTCCCAATAATCCAACAGGAGCGACCATAACTAAGAAGGATTTAAAAAAATGGATTGATTATGCAAATTTCCATAAATCCCTAATTTTATTTGATGCAGCATATGAAGCTTTTATTCAAGATAACGAATTGCCTCATTCTATATACGAAATAGAAGGGGCAAAAAATTGTGCAATAGAATTTAGATCTTTTTCAAAGAATGCTGGATTTACCGGAGTTAGATGCGCCTATACTGTGGTACCTAAAAATTTGATGGGAGCTGATTCAAAAGGTGAGAAAGTTGACTTATGGTCACTATGGAATAGGCGACAGTGTACAAAATTTAATGGAGTTAGTTATGTTGTTCAGAGAGGAGCTGAAGCAGTTTATTCACTACAAGGAAAAAAAGAAGTTAAAAATTTAATAGACTTTTACATGGAAAACGCAAGAATAATGAAAAGTAAACTTCAGTCTACGGGATTCAAAGTACATGGAGGAGATAATGCTCCTTACATATGGATTAGTGTTCCCGATCATATGACTTCTTGGGATTTTTTTGATCACTTACTAGAAAAAGCAAATGTTGTGGGGACACCCGGCAGCGGCTTTGGATTAGCTGGTGAAGGTTTTTTTCGATTATCAGCTTTTAACTCTCGATCAAATGTTATTAATGCAATGGAGAGAATAATTACTATATAATTAAATGTGTATTCTCAAAGATCTTCATAAAAGAAAATGCCAAAAATAATTTTTGAACAGAGTGGAAATAATGGTGCAGCAGTTTTGGATAAGAAACCTGCTGAATTAAAAAGTAAATCCCCCAAATATAAGGTTTTACTTCATAATGATCCTGTTAATTCTATGGAGTATGTCACTATTACATTAAGAGAGGTTGTCCCACAACTTAGTGAGCAAGATGCCATTTCTATAATGCTTGAAGCACATAATACAGGTGTAGGTTTAGTTATTGTCTGTGACTTGGAACCGGCTGAGTTTTATTCTGAGTCATTGAAAGCAAAAGGAATATCAAGTTCAATAGAAAAGGAAAATTAATAAAATTTGTTAATTTTTAAATTTCAAACTTAATTTACTTATTATGTATAGCTGTTAATTTTCTTTCTGATAATGGACGAACTTTCAATGAATCCTGAAGAGAGGACTTTCCATAATCTCTTTCAAGAATATCAATAACTGTCTTTCCAAACTCATCATCTTGGTTTCCAAAAGCTTCTAGACAAACTTCCCCAAGCCTTTTACCAAGTGAACCTGGATTCCATAAAAGTTTTCTTGCGGTCCATGGCATCATACTCATGGGATTATAGTTAGGCTTTAAAATTTTATGTTCTAATGCATATTTCTCTAAGAGTGTATGCGGCTGCAAACCTATAAAAAATATAGCAGGATCTACGAAACCTTTACCAAATATATTTTCTAATTCTCTGTGGTAAGCAATAGTTTGCCTTATTGTGTTAGGTGTTTCATCAAAAACGTTAAAAGAATAATTTACTGATACATGATTTTTGAAACCAGATTTTACAAGCAATTTGCAATTTTCTAGTACCGTCTTCAGATCATATGCTAATCTCATTTTTCGTACAAGTTCTTGAGATCCTGATGTTATACCTATTTCAAAATAACTCATGCCTGTATCTACCATTAGTTGAGCTAATTCAGAATCAATATTATCTGCTCTTATGTAGGCAGCCCATTTAATATCATTCCAACCTTGATCTTTAATGGATTGAAGTAAAAATTTTGCATCTTGAATATGTTTTTTTGTAGGTATAAATTGTGCGTCAGTAAACCAAAATCCTCTCACACCTATTTCATAAAGTTGTTTCATTTCTTTGATAACTTCTTCTACTGGATTCACACGAACTTTTTTACCCTCGACAACCGTGTAAACGCAAAAACAACAATTATGCGGACAGCCTCTTTTAGTTTGAACGCCTACATAATAATCTCCACCTTCAATATACCAATTAAATTCTGGCCATATTGATTTTATGTAACTGTAATTACAAGCAGTTTTAACTGTTCCAACAGGTTGTTCATGTATTAATTTATGTCTTGGTTTTTGTCCTGCTTCATAACATCTTTCTTCCTGAATGGAATCTCCTCTAATAATTTTTTCTAAAAGGTTTTCACCTTCTCCAACTGAAATCAAAGTCCCTTTGGGAAGTAATGTACCTAATTGTTCATAGAAAACACTAACAGCACCTCCACCTAAGATAACTTTCACATTTTTATTGTATTTTTTTGATCTTTTTAGTCCTATTTTTACTAGAGAGGTATTACGGTTAATCTCTGCATAATGAGATGCTATTAATTTAAGTCCTCCCCAAGCACCTCTTATTTTTTTTAATATATTTTTTGAATAAAAAACTTCAAATGAGTTTTGTAATGGGTTACCACTTCTACCATCTACAGGAGCATATATTTGTATATCTCTCCATGAGAATATTATTAAATGTGGTCTAAATTGATCTATCTTTCTCTTTAAGAATTTTGTAACTTTGTAAGAGGGTATTATTGCTAAGTCAATAAATTGCTGGTCTATATGAGGGAAACATTTATGAATGTGATCTGCCAAATAAATCGGTCCTATTGGGAAAATAGGGTTACAAGGGAGTCTTACGAAAAGAATCTTTTCATATTTCTGATAATCGCAACTATTATTTATTTTTTTTAATGGAAAATTTAAGCTCATAGCAAGAGATTTAGTAATTATCTCATAACAAGAATCTAACTATTTTATTACTAATTTGGTGAAATTTAAAATTTTTCTATTTACTAACCTTACATTCAACTTTATTTAAATCTCAGAAATCATATAAAAAAAACATACTTTAAGGAGTTTTAATCCATCAACCCACCTTGATATGTTTGGTGCTCCGGATTTTCTTGCGTAGTATCTAACAGGGTAATTTAAGATTTTAATGTTATTGTTGGCAGCTTCAAAAATTATTGTAAAATCTCCAAAAGGATCAGACTTAGATTCCCAACTTCCATTTTTCTTCATAAGGTTAAAAAATTTTCTTGAGAAAACTTTTGTACCGCAAAGTGAATCTGTTATTTGCTTATTTATAAGGATAGATAAAAGCATGGCAAAACATCTATTGCCAATATAATTAGCCCATCTCATTGCATCTTTTTCCATTGGAAAAGTTGTTCTAGCGCAATTTATTAATATATTTTCATTTTTTGTTGATTCCATTATTGCCGAAATACTATCATCGATATCAACTGTAAAGTCACTATCTATTATTGCAAGAGTTTCTCCTGTAGAACTATTGACTCCTTCAACAACTGCATTTTTCTTTCCTTTTGAAGACTGTTTTAAAAGAGAAATTTTAAAATATTTTGAGAAATCTTCTTTTATGTCTTGGAGCATTGAATACGTATCATCTTTACTATTCCCCTCTACAAATATAATTTCAATATCGTTTGAAATTTTCTGAAATTTATTTAATGCTTTTATTAAGAGCTCCTTGTTACCTGCTTCATTTCTTGCAGGGATGATTATTGAAATTGATTTATCGGAAAAATTTTCAGTATACTTATAGAAGCAAATTTCAAGTTCGTATGCTAATTGTTTGATAATGGGCAATTTACGAAAGATATTCTTTAATGATTTAGGAATTATATTAGTTGGTAATGGTGTTAATTTTTTTGCTTTCCAACGTATTGATCTATAGTTGTATATTTCCGCAAGAGATTCAAGATCACATAAAGTAATTCTTGCTCTAGTTGTGGTTTCTTTAAAAATTCTAGAATCCAATTTTAGCCATCTTGATATTGGTTCCCAAGTATTACCTCTCACTTTGAGGGAGATGAATTCATTATCTTCCTTGAATAATTTATGTAATTTGTCATATTTTAAATCCCAAGTATTTATTGATTTCATTTCCTTCAGGCATTCAATTTCAAACATAAGTTTAATATAGTAACTATGATTTTTTTTATAACCTATAAAAGGTTCAAATTTTTTTCATAAATCATTTAATAATTAATGAGTGTAACTTTTAGAAAAAAATAAAGTTGAATATCAAATTAAACTCTTAATTAAATTTCTTTAAAAATATTGATTACTTTAAATGGGAGTTAATCTTCAATTATTTGATAAAATTTCTATATTCTTCGCGATAATCAAAATCTCTGTTAAAAGCAAATTTCTTATCAATATAAACCTTAAAAGACTAATAATACTTTAAATACCACTACCAAAAATAACTAAGTGCCGATAATTGGAATTGAACCAATGACCTGCTGTTTACGAAACAGATGCTCTTCCTCTGAGCTATATCGGCAATATTTAATTTTTGATTTTTCATATAGACTTAATTTTATATACGAAAAATAGAATGTCAAAAATTGATCCAGAATTAAAAAAAAAGTTACTTAAAGAGACTCAAGCTCCTTTTAAAGGTTTAAGGAGATTTTTATGGATAGCTTTTTTGGGTTCTGCTTTTCTGGGACTTTTCATAATGATTTTACAAATCGCAATGGGTACTGAAGTTCAGCAAAACAATCTGCTCATACAATTAGGAGCTTGTATATTATTTTCATTTTTACTATTTATTGATAGGAATCAAGAGAATTAAGTTATTTGCTTAGCGTTCTTTTTTTAGTAACAAATTTGAATGCCTCAATTATATCTCCCTCAACCCAAGTGGAGAACTTATCGCAACCAACACCACATTCAAAGCCAGTATTAACCTCTTTCACATCATCTTTAGATCTTTTAAGAGAATCTAAATTGCCTTCAAAAATAATTGAATCAGATCTAAGAACTCTTAGAGAACAATTTCTTTGGAGCTTTCCACTTTGAATATAGCATCCTGCAATAGAACCTTTCCCTACAGTGAAAGTAGCCCGTACTTCAGCTTGACCTAAAGATTCTTCAACTAGATCTGGCTCAAGAAGACCTTCCATAGCATTTTGAATATCTTCTAATAACTTATATATGACTTCATATTCTCTTATGTCTACATCATTTGCATCAGCTGCTTTTTTAGCCCCAGAGGCCAAAGATGTGTTAAATCCTATAATAACTGAGCCAGAAGCCGCAGCAAGATCTATATCTGTCTCAGTTATTTCTCCTGGTGCTGAAAGAAGGACTCGGACTTGCACTTCATTTTTGGGTAATTGTTCTAATGAACCTAATATTGCTTCTACGCTACCTTGTACATCTGCTTTAAGAATTAAATTTAATTCTTTAAGTTCGCCCTCATTAGCTTTCGTTGATAAAGATGATAAGCTTACTCTTCTAGAAGCCATTTGCTGAGCTAATTTTGTTGCTCTTGCATCAGTAGACCTTTCTCCAACAATTGTCCTAGCAGTTTTTTCATCAGAATAAACTTCGAATTCATCACCTGCTGTAGGAACTTCGCTAAATCCAAGAGCTTCAACTGGACATGAAGGTCCAGCTTCTTTAATTCGGTTACCATGTTCATCAACCATTGCTCTGATTTTTCCAAGAACTGATCCTGCGGCTAAAATATCACCAGATTTCAATGTGCCATTTTGCACAAGTAAAGTAGCTACTGGACCTTTGGCTTTATCTAAATGGGCCTCAATTACTGTCCCTTTGGCCAATCTCTGTGGATTGGCTTGCAGATCCTCAACCTCTGACACTAGTAATATCATCTCGAGCAATTTATCAATATTTTGTTTTTTGATAGCACTTACTGGGACCATAACTACATCACCTCCCCAGTCTTCAGCAATTAAATCTTTTTCTGATAATTCTTGTTTTACTCTGTCAGGAGAGGCCCCTTCTTTATCAATTTTATTAATTGCTACTACTATTGGCACTTTTGCTGCTCGTGCATGACTTATAGCCTCAATTGTTTGTGGCCTGCAACCATCATCTGCAGCCACTACAAGAACTGCTACGTCAGTTACTTTGGTTCCTCTAGCGCGCATTGCGGTAAATGCTTCATGACCGGGAGTATCTAAAAAAGTAAGTGTCTTCTTTTTTGATTCATGATCAAACTCAACTTGATAAGCACCAATATGCTGAGTAATTCCACCTGCTTCGCCAGAAGCTACTCTAGACTCTCTAATAGCATCTAACAGGCTTGTTTTGCCGTGATCAACGTGACCCATAACTGTAATTACTGGGGGTCTTTTGATAAGACTATCAATATCTTGAGTATCAATCATTTCTACAGTCTTCTTGGCAGCTTCTTCTACATCATCTTGTAAAACAGGAACTCCAAATTCTTCAGCAACTGTTTCAATAGTTGCTAGATCTAGTGATTGTGTAACTGTGGCTGTGATGCCTTTGAAGAAGAGTGACTTAATTATTTCAGAACTCTCAAGACTTAGCTTATCTGCTAATTCTTGTACTGTTAAATTATCTTCGGGCACAATAATCATCTCAGGTCTTACTTGTTTTGCATCCTTCGCAGCTTTTAATTCCATCGCTCTCCTTTTTTGTCTTTGTCTTGTAGTTTCTTTTTTCTTTTTCTTAAATTGACGTGTGACTTTCTGCGTGTTGGATTCATCAGATTTTGATTTTTTTGGGCGCGCCAAACTAGCTGAAAGTATTGAAACCTTCTCTCCAGAGTAACCACTAGTCTCTGAGGTTAATGAATCATCATTTTCACCAATTATGTGAACTTTTTGTCTTTGTTTCTGAGGATTTTTATTTCTTAGTGCTTCTAACTTCGCACTGTCATCCCAATCACCTCGACCAGTTTTCTTAGAAGTGTTGGTAAAAGATCTATGAGGTGTTTTTTTAGAAGAAGGAGACGCATTAAGTCGGCCATTAGGTGACTTGACTTTTTGCTTAGGAGCTTCTGTTTTCTGTTTTTCTGTACTGGATTTATTTGTGTTTTCTTTATCTAATGCATTTGTTTTTTTAATATGCATTAGTTCATTAGGAGAGACAGGTTTTCGAATCCCTGGAGGATTTTGAGTTCTAAATTTGGAATTTGCTCTATTAAAATCGCCTACCCTATGTGGATTACCTTGTTTATTAGATGTATTTGTTGGCTTATTTGATCCACCTTGCCTGAAAGGTAAGCCAGACCTATTATCAACAAATTGTCTATTTTGGCTAAGAGGTTTATTAGGAACTCCTTTTCTATTTTGATTATCAGGTCTTCTTGGAGAAGTTTGCCTATTGTTTAAGTTTGGGTTTCTTGACTTAGCTTTAAAATCTTCTCTTCGTATTGG
>QCIL01000021.1 GCA_003216725.1 Prochlorococcus sp. AG-402-L18 | reverse complement strand
TAATATCTGATTTTGTAACTTGATCAGCATTAAAAAATTCTGACCTTCCTGTTCTTACATGATCAATCAAATGTGGAAAGCCTCTTTGTAATGCTTCTATCGCTGGGTCTTCATCGTAAGATCTTTCAGGACCTTTTAAAAATCTAAGCAATAGGACTCTTGATTGCTTTTTTTCACATATTCCTAAGCCAATTGTTCTCAGCACAACTCCTAATGCTGCTTGACTCTTGCCTTTTCCCTCTCCATCATAAATATGTAGTTGACCGATTGATCTTTCTTGACTGTCACTAGCAGTAACAATACCAATACCTTTATTTCTACTAGTATTTGTCAATTTAAAAAGGTTAGTACTTTTAATTTAGGATATAGTTAATTATATTATTAAAAATTTAATAATAAATTCAACCTATTAATATTTTTTGAAATCTTAAAAAGTAGCATGTTCAATCAACTGGAAACACTTTCTAATGAACAAACTGAAAAACTGAATAGTATTCGAAGTTTTATCAAGAATCTTAATGGTGTTTGTGTCGCTTATTCAGGCGGAGTAGATAGTTCTTTAGTTGTTGCTTTAGCCTTTGAGCAATTGGGCAATAGGGCTATAGCTGTTACTGGAATATCCCCTGCATTAGCTAATAAACTTCTAGTGGAGGCAAGAAATCAAGCAAAATGGATTGGTATTAAACATGTAGAAATAGAAACTTCAGAATTAGATCAATTAAGTTACAGCAAGAATCCTAAAAATAGATGCTTTGCATGTAAAAAAGAACTACACAAACACACGACATATTTATCAAAAAAGCTTAATTACAAAATTGTTTTAGATGGAGTAAATTCAGATGACCTAAACGACTTTAGGCCAGGTATAAAAGCAGCAAAAGAAGCAGGTGTTCTCTCTCCTTTAGCAAATTTTGAATTTTCAAAAAAAGATATAAGAGACATATCAAAAGCATTAGGTTTTCCTTGGTGGGATAAACCTGCCCAACCCTGTTTATCCTCAAGGTTTCCTTATGGCCAAGAAATAACCAGCGAAAGACTTAAAATGGTTGAAAAAGCTGAAGAATATATCAAACAAAGAGGTATATCAGAAGTCAGAGTTAGATGCCAAGGTTTAACAGCGAGAATAGAGATTCCAAAAGATGAATTAAAAACATTTTTCGAAAAATGTAACGTTAATAAATTAGTAAGCTATTTCTCAAAAATAGGCTTTAATTGCACTAGCCTCGATCTTGAAGGATTGATTAGCGGCAAACTCAATAGAATATAATATCCTAAATTATTGGTCTAGTTTGATTTTTAATTGTTATCGGTGGATTTCTTATAATTACACGCAAAAAATGTTCCTGAGCCATCAAGGCCTCAATCAAATATCTACAAGCAATATCTGGCTGCATATTATGCCCACATGTAAATATATCAATTGCAGAATAATTCGATTCTGGCCAAGTATGTATTGATAGATGAGATTCTGCCAGTAATGCAATAGCTGTTACACCTTGAGGTTGAAATTTATTGCTTATCAAATTTAAAACCGTTGCATTAGCTAATTTAGCAGCAGTATTTAATGTACAACGCAAAAAGGGCTCGTCATCTAATTTTTCATAATCACATTGATAAAGTTCTAAAAGAAAATGTTTACTCATATTCGCTAATTTGTTTTCTTTTTTTAAAATTTTTAAATTATTATTCTTTTTTGGAACTTTCATTAATTACTTTAATTTTGATATCAAGATTAGCCAATTATTGCAATTAAATAGATTATAAGTAAATCATTTGTGAGGAGCCTAAAAAAGATTTATTAAATTGATCAAGATGTGTGGCGCTGATAAGACACTGACTATCTTTCCCAACTGCATTTAATAATAGGTTTTGTCTAGAAATGTCGAGTTCTGCTAAGACATCATCTAGTATAAGCAAAGGGGGGACATTTATAGTCTTACGAAGCAAATCAAGTTCAGCCATCTTTAAAGCTAGAATGAAAGTCCTTTGTTGACCAGAAGAACCATATTTTCTTATCGATATATCATTTATTAAAAACTCTAAGTCATCTCTATGGGGGCCAATACTACATTTACCAGTTAATTCCTCTATTGACCTTTGATTTAATAACTGATCTAATATTCGTTTATTTATAACTTTTTCATCTTCTTCTTCCTCTATATTTTCTGCTCCCAAGACATATTTAATACTTACATGCTCTTTAGATTTACTTAAATGATTATGCCAATATTCAACGTATGGTTTTATTTTTATTAAAGCTCTCCTTCTTCGTCTAAATATTCTTGTACTAATAAGTGATAATTGTATATCAAAGCTTTCAATTACATCTGAAGATTTATTTTTTTGAAAACTTTCTGACCTCCAATAATGCCTTCTTTGTTTTAAAAGTCTATTAAATCTATGAATTAATTCTACATATACTGGTTCAAGCTGAGACACCACTTTATCAATCCAACTTCTTCTACAGCTAGGGTCACTCCTAACAATGTTTATATCAGTTGAACAAAAACACACACTTTGGATGTAATTCTTTATTTCACTCTGTTTTTTCAATAAAAAGCCATTAACATAAATTTTTTTAGCACCTTTACGAAATAAATTTACTTTTAAGTCGTCACTAAAATTAATTTGACCATAAATAATTGCCATATCACTATTATTTTCAATTAAATCTTTATCATTAAACGCTCTATTAGATTTCAATTGACTAAGAAATTCAACTGATTCCAGCAAATTAGATTTACCTATTCCATTAACCCCAAGAAAAATTGCTCTCTGTTCCTTAAAGTCAATTTCGAAACTTTTATGATTTCGAAAATTATTTATTTTTAGATTATTTAAAAAAATTTTTTTTATGCATTCCTTTGTCAAGTTAGCTAAGTTTAGATTATTTAGATTTTTTTTAACGAAATTGAAAAAAAATTAGGGGCATGTAGCTCAGTTGGATAGAGCATCAGATTCCGGTTCTGAATGTCGGGGGTTCGAATCCCTTCATGCTCGTAAAAAAATTTATAATTTATATCCCATAACTCTTATTCCATTTGGATCTAATATAAATCCGCTATTTTCAAGGCTTTTAAAAGATGAAACAGGTGCCTGAACTGATACGCTGCATCCAGGCATTTCTCGATTTATTTTTTCAAGTGTAACTTGTAGTAATACTAAGTAAAAAAGATTTTGATTAATTCCTTTTTCAGCGCTTAAATTCCACAAATTAGCATTCAATCCTTTATCTGAAGTAACCCTCACAAAACCATATAATTTATTTTTGAATTCATTTTGTATAGTGAAAAAGAAGTTACTTTTTTTAATAGCTATAGATAATTTTTGAACAGGGAACGTCTCAGAACCATTTCTTAAAAGAAGTTTATTGACATCCTTTGCTAGTGGTACTTGAGAAGAATTTACGAAATAACCATTAGGAAGACTTAGCCTTTTTTTTGATAAATATTGCAATGTTTAACCTGTATTTCTCATACCTGCAGCTATTCCATTAATTGTTAAAAGTGCTCCTCTAAGCAATTCGCTGCGACTATAAGCTCTTCTTGATTCATTTCTATCACTAAAAAACTCACTTATGGGTGGCTGCCTCGTTTGGTCTCTGAGCCTTCTTAAAAGCGAAACTTGTAAAAACCCTAATGGAATAATAGTTTTATTTCTCAAATTAACTGATGCTCTCAAATCTTTATCAGACTCCAAGAGTTTAGTTTTACCGGTAATTTCCAGAACTAGGGATTTAGTAAGACTATATTCTTCAGATATGACATTAAAAATTTTCTCAAAAGATTTTATATTTTCTTTACTGCCTAAAGTATCAACATAATATTTAGCCACTTCTAAATCAACTTTAGATAATGTCATTTCAACTTTAGATATAAGCATCCTGAAGAAAGGCCATCTTTGATGTAATACTCTAAGTAATTCAATCTGTTCAGGATCTGATTTCAATTCAACAGATAAAGCTGTACCTACTCCAAACCAACTTGGCAAAAGAAATCTACTTTGTGTCCATCCAAAAACCCAAGGAATGGCTCTTAGACTGGATAAATCCTTAGCACCTTTTTTCCTTCTTGCAGGTCGACTTGATATCTGTAATTTACTTATTTCTTCAATTGGAGTTACCTCTTGAAAAAAAGTAAGCAAATCAGGGTTTTCATGAACTAGCTTTCTGTAGTGGGACCTAGATGTCTCTGCTAATCTAGTCATCAATTCATTCCATTCCGGAGTAGCATCAAGCCTATTTTTAACTAAACTATTTTGAATAACTGCTGTAGTAACAGTTTCCAAATTATAAAGTGCTAATTCAGGAAGGCTATATTTGGAAGCCAATACTTCTCCTTGCTCTGTAATTTTTATTCTTCCTTGTAGCGTTCCGCTTGGTTGAGCCAATATAGCTTGGTAGGCAGGTCCTCCTCCTCTGCCTACTGAACCTCCTCTTCCATGAAAAAGCCTTAAAAGTATTTTATTTTTGCTCGAAAGATTTTGCAGAGCTATCTGAGCCCGATGAATTTCCCAATTGCTAGATAGAAATCCTGAATCTTTATTGCTATCAGAATAACCAAGCATTAATTCTTGGAGAGGTTTAAGAGATTCTCCAACTTTTGGCAGCAATGATCTATAGAAATCTAATTTAAATAATTTCTCCATAACTTCTGGTGCTCTTTTCAGATCCTCAACAGTCTCAAAAAGAGGAACAACGAGCAATTTTGATTTTTGAGAACTTTGATCAATGAGCCCCATCTCTTTTGCCAGAAGAAGTACTTCAAGTAAGTCTGATGCACTATGACTCATTGAGATAATGTATGAATGACAAATTCGACTTCCAAATTCCTCTTGCAATCTTTTAACCATTTTAAAAACTGAGAATGTTTCTTCTGTACTCTGAGTCCAATTAACTCCCGATGGAATCAACGGCCTTTTTGTATTTAATTCATCTATTAACCAATCTATTTTTTCTTCTTCTGACATTTCATCATATTGCTTAGTCATATCAAGATAATTTGTAAGTTCCTGTATCGAGTCACTATGTTTAGTACTCTCCTGACGTATATCCAAACTTGCTAGTGAGAACCCAAATATATGTACCTGAGTTAATAATTTATCTACCGCTTCACATGTTAAATCAGTACTATTGAGACTATTTTTTATTAATTCAAGATCATACGTAAATTCATCAACAGATTGATAATGTAATTTTTCAACGACTTCAATATTTTTGTTTTCATATTCTCTTTCTAAAGAAAACTTCCAACCAGCTTCAGCTAAGTTATTATTGCGTTCTTGTGTTAATTTTAATTTTTCAATGATGTAACTCAATTTTAATCTATATGGCTCTGATCTATATCTTGTAGCCCTTGACTCATAGATTTCTGGAAACTTAACCCTGTCTGTTTCAAGAGATTCTAAAAGTGATGAACTCACTTGACTCCATTGCATTGATACACTGAGTTGATCACGAAGATTAGAGGTTGCATTAATATATCGTTCTAACATTAACTGTCTTTGGTAACATGCTGTTCTCCAAGTTATTTCTGGTGTAACTGATGGATTACCATCTCTATCAGAACCAACCCAAGAACCAAAAGTACAAAAAGATTCGATCGGCATCTGAACATCTGGATAATTTTCGGAAATAGCTGATGAGATTCTTCCTCTTAATTGAGGCATAGCATTAAAAAGAACTTGCTGAAAATAGTGCAAAGCATAATCTACTTCATCTAAAACTGAAGGTTTAAATTGGTGTAATTCATCAGTTCTCCACCAAAGTCTTATTTCCTCTTTTAATTGTAATTTTAAGGAATTTATATCTTCAATTGTAAGAAAATTTTCAACTTGAATTTTTTGAAGTAAGTTAGCAACTCTGGTTTGCTTATGTCTAACTGTATGTCTAACTATCTCAGTAGGATGGGCTGTAAAAACTAGGCGAATATCCATTTCTTGCATTAATTCCTCTAATTTTCCTGGAGGTACATTTAATCTTCTTAGCCTATAAAATAACTCTCGAAATGTAACTGGAGCATTTTGCCTAGCTAGTGGTGGAGCAAATGGATCAAGATTGTCATGGGACTTCTGAGAATTTTTACTTGTAAAACTTTGTATGTATCTATCTTCCTCAACCCTTTGTTCAAGGATATTTACTAACTGAAAATATAATGAAAAAGCTCTTGCTGCTGAAATAGATTCAGCTAAATCCATAGAATTGACTATATTAACTATTTGGTTTTTAAAATTCTTTGAATTACTTTCTTCTAGTTGATCAGAATAACTTAATTCTTTAAGTTGTATTAAACGATTGGCCTGTTCTTTCGGACATTCTTCCCTCAATACTGATTCCCACAATTCCTCTATAAATGCACGATTTTTATCTAAAGGATCATTATTACTTATGAGATCCACATTGTTATGTTTAATCGAATTAATAGATTCCATATAATTATTATGTCATAAGAAAAATTTTTGTTTATATTATTTAATTAGATTCCTTTTCACTTTCAATCATATCCTCTATAGAAGTTTTCATAATATCTTCAATTGATAAACCTTTTTTATATTGCTTAACCCATTTAATAGATTGATTCCCTTCTTCAAGTACCCTGTAAATAGGTTTCAAAAGATGATACATATTCAACTTTTTTGCAAGAATTGATAAATCCTGCAACAAATTTTTTATCCATTCTCTACAAATTATTTTTCTACCATCTTTCCAATGAATCAAATATGCATTCAAACTATTTTGAGCAGCTTTTAGATCATTTTGATCACATATTATTGATAATTCATCAAGAGAAAACTTACTAGATATTAATGGATCTAAAGTTTTGATATTTTTAAACAAATAAATGACTCTCAATTCAAGTAACGCAGTAATTGCTAACAATAAATTAATATCAGCAACATAATCGCAAATCCTCAATTCCAATCGATCTAAGAAATGTGGTCTTTGAGGACCATTTGGTCGAATAGAAGACCAAAAATGTCTAATATTTTGCATATTACCAGAATTAATGTTCTCCTCGATCCAATTTATATAATCGTTATGGCTGAGAAAAAAAGGAACTTTTTCAGGTGTTTTAGGAAATTGAATCCATCTCTGTGAATGATTATCAGTTAGTTCATTATTTAAGAAAGGGGAGCTTGCACTTAATGAGAGATATAATGCAGCCTCACACCTCACTAATCTGATTGCAGCAAAAAGTTTATCTAAATCATTAATCCCTAAATTTATATGAACACTTGAAGTGGCAATTGATGTTCCGTAGTTTTCCTGAATAAATTTATGATATTTATTATTTTTATCTGAATATTGAAATTGATTTTTATGTTTAAAACATAAAGTAGAAGAGGGAATTATTGTTAAATCTCTTTTTTCTAACCATTCTCTTAATTCTTTTCTAGGCTTTAATAAATTTTGATAATTGACTTTATAGTTTTTTTCAGGATTTGTTATGTACTCTACATTTCTATTATCAGGCTCTTTAACAAAGTTTGGGAATATTCTTTCTATAGTATCTGAAATACCAACATGAGAATCATATGAACCAGTAAAAAGTTCTACTTCAAATCCTTTATATAAATAATCATTAGCCATTTAATTATCCAAACATGCCAATGCCATCAATATACCTTTAGCCTTGTTTATAGTCTCTTGATATTCATTTGAAGGCGAAGAATCAGCTACTATTCCTGCACCAGCCTGAACAGAAACTGAATATTTGCCATCCTTTGAAGGAACAACAATCATTGTCCTAATTGTTATTGCAGTATTTAATGCTCCATTAATATCTATAGAACCATAAACTCCTGCATATGGTCCTCTGGGATCTTTTTCAAACTTTTTTATCAATTGCATAGCTCTTATTTTTGGTGCGCCAGTAACAGTTCCTGCAGGGAAACAAGCTTTAAGCAAATCCCAAACTTCTGCATTCTTTTTAAGAACTCCCTCGACCTGACTTACTATATGCATAACATGTGAATATTTTTCAATTACCATTAAGTCTTTGACCTTAACAGTACCAATTTCGCATACTCTACCTAAATCATTTCTTCCAAGATCAATAAGCATTACGTGTTCCGATATCTCTTTTGGATCTTTTAATAAATCCTTCTCAAATTCTAAGTCTTCCTCAGCATCTTTACCCCTAGGCCTTGTTCCTGCTATTGGTCTTAGGCTTGCCACTATTTGATTATTTTTATCCTTTTCTGCTTTAACCATGACTTCAGGACTAGAGCCAATTAAATACCAAGATCCAAAATCAAAAAAAGCCATATATGGAGAAGGGTTAACCATCCTTAAACTCCTATACAAATTAAAAGGGTCGCTTTTTACTTCCGATTTAAATCTTTGACTTATTACTATTTGAAAGATATCACCTTTTCTAATGAATTCTTTTGCTGAAATAACGGCATCTTCAAACTCCTTTTTATTCCAGTTACTAGAAATTTCAATGTTCAAATCTTTATCTTCATTCCAATTTAGAAATTCAGTTTCTTTAATTGGATTTCTCATTAAATTTCTAATTTTATTAATTTTCGAAATTGAATCTTGATAAATTACTTCAATATGAGAATCTATTACATTAGAGACATCAGCATAAACAACCGCAGTGATGCATCTTTTCATTTGATCAAAGATTACTAATTGATCAAAAAACATCCAAGAACCATAAGGGATTCCGTTGTCTTCTAATTTATTAATTGGTACATTGGGCTCTATATGATTAATTAATTCATACCCCCAAGAACCATATAGCTGTCCAACATAAGGTAAATTTTCAATATGAAATGAGTTATATTTTTCCATCCAATTTCTTAATAAATCAAAAGGATCTCCTTGAAATACTTCTTTCTTGCCATTACTCCATGTTTTAATTGTTTCCACTCCGTAACAAACTGCCTCCCAAAGTGGATTAGTAGCGACGATACTCCATCTACCTAAATTTTCTCCTCCTTCAACAGATTCTAGAAAAACTCCATGGGAATCTTTATTGGATAATTTAAGCCATGTTGATAATGGAGTTTCTAAATCTGCAGGCCAAGTTTGAAGAATAGGTATAAAATTTTTACCTTCTTTATAAGCCTTTATAAAACTATCTTTTTGAGAACTGATCATACTTATAATGTCAGCCCAAATTATAATTATGTTTATGTTTTATATCAACTTTTGAGAATTTATTCAAAAGTTTTTTTTGTGGTAAATTTCAATCCTGCTGGATTAGGATTCTCTCCAATTCTTCTAGGATTATGACCTACTTTCTCTCTACCTTCATTTACTTTTTCAGGAAATACTCCATCTTTAGGATGTAAAAATTCAGTATCACCACCAGGGAAAATTCTATAAATTTTAAAATTTTCTATCCTGGGTTTTAAGCCTCTAAGTTGAGTTCCAAGTGCAAGGCACTGTTCTTTTCTTGCAAAGTACATGAGATTATCCCCCTCATGCATAACAGCGGCTCCCCCTGTTGGCAATTCAAATGGTTGTTCTTTGGTACTATTCCATGAAATTGCATACTTTTCTTCTGTTTCCGCTGAGTTTAATAACCCACCAGTACTGCCTATGTGCTTTGGAAATTGACCAACTAAATTTTCAGTCATCCTATTTTGTAGTTATTTATAGTAAGAAATTAGCATTCATATTTTACATATCTAATGAATTGATGAAATTTTTCTACATTATTTAATAAATCAATATAAGAAAATCATTATTAGTTTGAATCTAAAGTAGGGAAAAAGACGGTAAGTCCAGTATCTCTTCTTTGAGTTACATGTCCTCCAAGACTAGCCAATAATTTTTGGGTAGCAGTCTGACTTAATTGTAAACTTCCAGTTTGAGGATTCCAATTAAGGACAGGTCCTATATCAGAACTACTATTTTTAGAAGGTATATCTTTTTTAAAACTATCTAATTTTTGTACTTTTAATTCCAATTTCAATTTTTGCCCGGCAGGGCTTAGCACCAAAATTAAACTACTTCCCTCCCTTAATCCTCTAGTATTTTTATCAATTAATCCCCTCAACATTAACTCTAATTTTTCTGAATCACTCAAAATTTCAGGAAGTTTATCAGGTACATCAAATTTTAATGAGATTCCTCTTTGATTTAGTTGTTTACTCCATACAGGCAACAACTTTTGTAAAATTTCTCCTAAATTAATCCTTGCTAATTGATTTGGATGCGATATTTCCTTATTAACAAGTTCTGCAGCATTAAAAATAAGGCCAAATCGGTCAATTTGTTCATTACACTCATTATCAATCTGTAATAAACGATTTCTCATAGAATCATCCATATTGTATTTTCTGAGAGTTGAATTGATTAAAGTTCTTATAGTTGCTAGAGGAGTTCTAACCTCATGAGAAATTGCTTGTAACAACTTCGCTTCTGATAATTGACCCGCTAAATCATCTTTTTTAATTGTATTTTGAACATTTAATTTTGGAATCAAATTTGCTAATTTTATAGATAAAAAAGGCCAAAAATTTTTTTCAAATTCATTATTAATACTTAGATCCCCTAACTTATTAATTGCATTACGAAAATTAAGTCCCTCTTCATAATTTTCCTTATGCATTTTTATATCGATCAATTCTATTGCTATTTTGAGACTTTTCTCATCACATCGCATCAATAATGTTCTCTTATCTTTTTCTCCGGCAATGGTTAAAAGACACTGAAATTTTGGTGTTATGACCATTAAAAATGGCTCATAACCATCTTCAATATTTAAATTCAAGACTTTATAATTTTTTGCAATATTCCCTTTTTTGACTTTTCTTGGTTGATTTACTGGCAAAAAACCTGCGTTATTTTCATAAAAATAAGGAAACCCCTTTGGAGACCATAACCAACCTTTAAATTTAGAAAAGTATTTTCTTTCAGTTAAAGCAGGTAAAGGCGAGGCTACCCATATACCTCCTTCATGGTAATTATGTGAAAGAAAATCTCTCTGAATAACTTCTAAAGATGCCCACCACATTCGTCGTGCTGTTTCATCATCTACATAGTTCGTTTGTAATCCTTTGAGAAGTAAATCCTGAATACTTTTAAAAGAAATATTTGATTTCATTGATTTCTTAGTGTCCTAGAACGAAGTAATGTTGATAAAGCCAAGCCAATTGATATGAAGTTGATCAATAAAGAAGTTCTGCCATAACTCATAAAAGGCAGAGGAATTCCAGTTACAGGACCTAAACCAATTGTCATAAAAAGATTAATAACTATTTGAAATAAGAAAATTGAAACTATTCCAATAACAATTAACGATTCAAAATTGGTTCTTGCATTCTTTGAAACATTGATAAGTTGACTAACAAGAATAAAAAAGAGAAAAATAACAAAAATACATCCCACAAAACCTAACTCTTCTCCTAGTGCACTAAATATAAAATCAGTATGCTGTTCAGGAATGAATTGCAAATTAGTCAATTTACCTTGCAATAAACCAGTGCCTATAAACCCTCCTGAACCAATCGCTATTTTACTTTGTAATAAATGATAGCCTCCCCCTAATGGGTCTCTACTGGGGTCTAAAAATAAAATTAATCTATCTTTTTGGTAGTCCTTGAGGCCAAATTCCCAAAAAATTGGGGTTAAGAATACTACAAATGAATGCAGAGTTATTGTAAGTATTGAGAAAATAATTTTATTTTTTGAAGATCTATAAGCTAAGTAACCCATAAAAGGAATCCAAATAAAAAGAAGATTTGGAAAAAGAAGAAAAAATATCGATGTAAGAATACAAAATACTAAAATGAGTATCCACTCTATTGGCATCTGAGACCAGTAAAGCATTACAAAAGTCAACACTATAACTACTAGTGAAGTTCCTAAGTCAGGCTGAAAAAATATTAATAACCAGGGAACTACAACTATTAAAAAAGGAATGATTACGTCCTTTAGTGAAGCGATAGTACGCCTTTCAAGTGATAATGCAAGAATCAATACAGTAGATAATTTAGCAACTTCAGAGGGCTGAAAAGAAAAAATTCCCAAACTTAACCATCTTTGAGCTCCATATACAGAAATTCCAAAAAAATATATCAACAATAACGATAATAAAGAACATAAATAAAATGGGATCACATATTTTCTAATTCTTTCTAAAGGTATATAAGATATTAAGACTGCTAAAAAATAACCTAAAAAACCAGTAAGGAGATGATTTAAATAATCAGTTTGTAAAAATTCTCTTTGCACGCTTTTAATTAAAATGCTAGAAATAATTACTAAAATTAAAGGGATAATAAGCAAAGGCGAAAAAAAATTTTTTCTATTGATAACAGATTTTTTTGTAAAATTAACTCTTTTTTTTTGTAAAAAAATTCCTTTCACCATTTAATTTATTACTAATCAATAAATTGTTTTTTTATTAGATCTGCTAATTCTGAAAATTTAATCGAACTTTCTTTGCTTGGTTCACTTATTGAAATCGGAATCCCCTTATTACTCTCGTTCACAAGTGGTATCTCAATCGGAATTTGAGCAAGCAATGGTAAATTATTTTCTGAAGCTAAAATTTTTCCGGCACCTTTACCGAAAATTTCATATTTCTTATTTGGCATATCAGGAGGAATAAAAGCTGTCATATTTTCAACAACCCCCAATATAGGAACTCCAAGCTGTTTAAACATAGATAAGCCTCTTCTCGCATCTTGCAAAGAAACTTGCTGCGGAGTTGTAACAACGATTGCTCCAGAGATCGGTACAGATTGAGCTAAAGATATTTGGGCATCGCCTGTTCCTGGAGGTAAATCAATTACCAAAAAATCAAGGTTAGACCATTCAACTTGATAGAGAAACTGACGTATGATGCTATTCAACATTGGTCCTCTCCATATAACTGGTTGTCCCTCTTCTATTAGAAAACCCATTGAGACTATAGAAATTCCATATTTATTTACTGGAATTAATCTTTGATCATTACCACTACCTTCTGTAACTTTTGGATTCTCTTCTGTAACACCTAACATTGAAGGTGTATTAGGCCCATAAATATCAGCATCCAATAATCCAGTCTCTAGTCCTAATTTTGCTAGTGAACATGCGAGATTAACAGCAATAGTACTTTTTCCCACTCCACCCTTTCCACTACTAATTGCGATAATATGCTTTATTTCTTTTATTCGTTGCAATTCTTTTAAATTATTTTCCCCTTCCTGATTCGACTGAGACATATTGTTATCAACTTCTATCTGTACATCAGTAATGTCTTCAAAGTTAAGGAGGGATTGTCTTACCTCTTGAACTATTCTATCTCTCTGAGAATTTGCAAATGATGGTAACGCAAGAGTGATAATTACTCTTGGTATATTTACCCTTACATTTTTAATCCAAGCCAACTCAATAAGATTTTTCTTCGATCCAGCGTCTAAGATCTTTGATAATGCAAAATTCGCATCTTCGACTGTAGTCATCAAAATTTTAAAATGTTTTTATGGGTTAATCGACACTTGAAAAGATTAAGAACTATGTCGAACTTCCAAATAATAGGAAATTAACCCCCCCTTAAAGGAAATTATAAAGAGAAACAAATAATTAACCAAAAAAAATTTTCTTCAACTTCAAGTAAATAAATGTTTAAAGAACCTCCTAAAAATTCAAGAGATAAAACTAAAAATCTCTTATTAACATTACAAGATAAAATTTGCCAAGCTCTTGAAAACTCAGATGGTAAAGCAAAATTTAAAGAGGAGTCATGGAATAGAGAAGAAGGGGGGGGGAGGAAGATCAAGAATTTTAAAAAACGGCGCAATTTTTGAACAAGCAGGTGTAAATTTCTCAGAGGTATATGGAAAAGAGCTACCTCAATCAATAATTTCTCAAAGACCTGAAGCGAAAGGACATGAATGGTTTGCTACAGGCACATCAATGGTGTTACATCCAAAAAATCCTTTTATTCCTACAGTTCATCTCAATTATCGTTATTTTGAAGCTGGATCTGTCTGGTGGTTTGGAGGAGGTGCAGATCTCACACCTTATTATCCTTACCTTTCAGATGTAAGGCATTTTCATGAAAAACATAAAAATGCATGTCAAAAAGTTGATAAAAATTTATATAAAGTTTTAAAACCATGGTGTGATGAATATTTTTTTTTAAAACATAGAAATGAATCAAGAGGTATTGGAGGTATCTTTTATGATTATCAAGATGGTTCAGGAAGCATTTACAAAGGGAATAATAAAAATGGTAGAGCTTACCAAGTATCTAATGAAATCAGCGCACTTAACTTAGATTGGGAAAATTTATTTTCCTTAGCAGAATATTGTGGTGATGCATTTCTACCTTCATATCTACCAATAATTGAAAAAAGAGCTAATAAAAACTATTCCGAAGAAGAAAGAGAATTTCAACTTTATAGAAGAGGAAGATACGTAGAATTTAACTTGGTTTGGGATAGAGGTACAATTTTTGGATTACAAACGAATGGCAGAACTGAATCAATATTGATGTCTTTACCTCCTCTTGCAAGATGGGAATATGGCTATAAAGCTAAAAAAGGCTCAAGAGAAGAATTTCTTACTACTATTTTTACAAAACCACAAGATTGGGAAAACGATCAAAACTTAGAAGCATTTTGCATAGCAAACAATATTTTTGATTAAATACTACTATTAAGAATTAAACTGGAGTTTTGAATAAAGAACCATCAGTTTCTAATTGCAGCCTTTCACCTAAATCTTTATCTAAAGAAATTAATTCATCTCTATGAGCTCTTAATCTCATTAAAGTTTTCTCTTCATTATCTTTTTTATTTAATAAACGCAATTCAAATTTTTCTTCTCTAGCAGATTTTTTATAATAAATAATTCCTGATAAAGGACCTCCAACAAAACCTAAGAGTAGAGGCCACCATTTTAAAGCCGGGTATATTTCAGTAATGACTAATCCTAAAGCACAAGACCCAAACCCTCCAAGAATACTTAAAAATAATGCTAAGAATTTACTAGAAACAACCTGTCCTTTAAATATCAAAAGTTTTTGATCAAAATCCCCGCCTACCTGCTGCCACCCTCTTAAATCTAACCACTCACATATCTTTTTAAGCACTTCTATGGGTTTTTGGGAAGAAGATACTTCAATAACTGTAGTTCTATCTTTACTTGAAGCTCTTAGGAAGAAAAATAAACCAATAGAGAGGAGTATTGTTAACAATAATGTTGATTTCAAGTAATAAGTCATTAATTTTGAACCAGATATGTTTTCTATTGTTGATGAAATTTACATAATAATATAACTTCCTAATCGCACACAAATTAGTAAATATTTCCAAAAAAGAAAAAAACTTTTTGATCACAAATTTATCAAAATAATGTAAAGTTAATATTATATTTACGTAAATAAATGAATAAAAAGGAGGCTAATAAAAATATCAATTTATTTTATAATGATATAAGTAGCGAGATATATAAACATTTTAAAAAATCATTATATTTAGCTGTAGATACTGAAGCCATGGGCTTAATACATGGGAGAGATAGATTATGTTTAGTGCAAATATCTAATGATTTAAATTCTACTTCATGTGTAAAGATTGATATTAATAACTCTCATTCTCCTAATCTCAAATCGTTATTTGAAGATGAAAAAATAATAAAAATCTTTCATTATGCAAGGTTTGATGTTGCAGCCCTTAAATGTAACCTTGGAATAAATACAAAAAATATTTTTTGCACAAAAATAGCTAGTAAATTGGCTAGAACTTATACAAATAAACATGGATTAAAAGATTTAATAAATGAACTTCTTGAGATAGAATTAGACAAAAGCTCACAAAGTAGTGATTGGGGGAATACTGAAGATCTAACTCTGGAACAAATAGATTATGCAGCAAATGATGTTAAATATTTAATTGAAGCAATGCATAAACTTGTAGGTATCTTGAAAAGAGAGGGAAGATATAGTTTAGCTCAAAAATGTTTTGAAACAGTTCCAGTTCATGCTGATTTAGATATTTTGCAGTTTTCAAATATATTCGAACATTAACATTCAATCTTCAGTCAAAAAATTATCTTCATCATTAAAAGTCTCCATTAGCTTATCAAGTATTTTTGAAGAACTTATTTTCTTCCCTTCATCTTTTTCGCAAATTTTCAGAAGATCTTTTGCAACTTTTCTTTTTTCTTCAATAGTTTTAGATCCTTGTTTTGCGATTTGAATTTCTACTTTCTTTTTAGCAGAAGACAAACTTATACTCATTAATTTGGCTATCTCTGCGCATATTTTTAAATATTGGCGATCATTTATTGGATACATAAAATTTTAATCATTTAATACCATCTACTAAGATAACAAACTTAAGTTAATGCTTTCTACAATTAGTTTACTAGCTCCAGTTTTACCCATCCTTTTTTTTCCAGTTTTAGCTTGCTCTAACCTATAAATCTTATTTTTCAAAAGTAAAGTTAAACGTCTTATAAGGATTTGTTTATTCCTACAAGCCATAACACTTCCTCCAAGTAATCTAGATTGTCTTTTTGCAAATGATTGTGTAAATTGTGGTCCCGATCCAGGTAAAGAAAGAGAAGGTATCCCAAGTCCAACGATTTGCTCTGTAGCTGTTCCTGCATTAGACAATCCAACGTTTGCCATATTAGCCCATAAATTAAATTTACCTTTTCCTATCAAGACATATTTTTCTTTATTTCTCCAAACGGAATCTTCACCAATCATAAAATCACCTTTCTGCTGTTTTAAAAACCCGTATTTCATCAAAGAACTTTTAATTTTCATTTCATTTGCATTTTTAGTAAGAGGCAAAAGAATCAATGAATCTTCGGATAAACTAAAATCTCTTAAACAATCTAAGAATCGATCAAAATTATTTAATGCCTCAGGGAATCTACTTCCTATCAACATAATTATTCTATGGTATTTATTAAGATTAG
>QCIL01000020.1 GCA_003216725.1 Prochlorococcus sp. AG-402-L18 | reverse complement strand
TGGTATATACACCTGAAGGAACTTTTAAAGCAAAAGCACTTGTTCTTGCAAGTGGAGCTATGGGTAGGCCAGCATCTTTTAAAGGGGAAGCAGATTTTCTTGGTAAAGGAGTTAGTTACTGCGCAACATGTGATGGGGCTTTTTATAAAGATAGAGAAGTCGCCGTTGTGGGAGTTAATAGAGAGGCAATTGAGGAGGCCTCTGTTCTTACTAAGTTTGCTTCAACTGTCCATTGGATTACATCTAGTGATCCAAAATCAGATAACGAAGAAGCTATGGAATTGATGGATAATTCAAACATCAAACACTGGAGTAGAACAAGATTATTAGAAATATTAGGAGATGATATGGGTGTGAATGGCATTATCGTAAAAAATAAGCAAAAAGAAGGTCCTATCAACTTAGATTTAGATGGCGTTTTTGTTTACATGAGTGGTTCAAAGCCAATTACTGATTTTTTAGGGGATCAGATTGCCTTGAAAGAAGATGGAGGAGTTATTGTTGATGATTTTATGTCTACCAATTCTGATGGAGTATGGGCTATTGGAGATATCAGAAATACACCTTTTAAACAAGCTGTAGTAGCAGCTTCAGACGGATGCATCGCCGCAATGTCAATTGATAGATATTTAAATAGTAGGAAAAATATAAGAGTGGATTGGATTCATTCTTAAAAAACTAAATATTTCTTCTCTTAGTTAAAGTGGAGTTGCTTCAGAAATATAGGCGACTCCTCCATAGTAGCTTAAATCATCTCTGATATTATCTCTCATTTTATCTATTAATTCTTGTTCACAAAAAACAATTACATGAGCATTTGATCCTAATCCTGTAAATTCCATATCTTCAGTAACTACTCTTTCGGGACCTCTGCCTGTGGCATGTTTCATAACTGTATATCCAGGAACATTAGCTTTTTCTAATGTTTTAATGATTGCATCAAGTTCTCTTTCACTGAATATTAAGTCTAATCTTTTCATTTTTATAAGGGAGAAAGTGGGATAATGGTATTTACTAAACTCATATATATTGGAATACCGAGAACTATATTGAACGGGAAAGTTAAACCTAGTGTTGTTGAAATATAATAACTAGATTTAGCTTCTGGTACTGTCATCCTCATAGCGGCAGGAACTGCTAAGTATGAGGCGCTTGCACATAAAACCACAAATAGCAGTGCATTGCCAGGTTCTAAAGATAAAAATCTTGCAACGAAAACACCTATAAATGCGTTGAAGAGAGGCATGAAAATTGCAAAGCCAATTAGAAATGAACCTGCATTTTTCAATCTCGGTAATCTTTGAGCAGCGACTATTCCCATATCTAACAAGAAGAAGCATTCTGCACCATAGAATAATTGTCCAGTAAATGGCTCCATTTTTGTAATCCCTGAAGGATTACTGGAAGCAGTCAGAAATCCTACAATTAAACTTGAAAGCAATAAATAGACTGATCCATTCAAAAGTGATTCGTGCAATATTGCGCTTAGATGCATTTTTCTTGATTTTGGTCTATTTTTGGGAGCTGCAAATTTTACAAGTAATAATCCAACTATTATTGCAGGAGATTCCATTAAAGCTAAGGCTCCAACCATAAACCCATCAAAAGCTATTTTTTGACTTTCTAAAAAACTTTCTGCGGAAATAAAGGTAACAGCACTAATTGAACCGTATGCTGCTGCTATTGCTGCTGAATTAAAAACATCAAACTTATACCTTAAAATTAAAAATCCAATCAACGGGATTACCAGGGACATCAATATTGCCGCACTTAAAGTAGGCAATACCTGATCAGTAAATCCACTTTTCTGAATCTCTATACCTCCTTTAAAACCAATTGCTAAGAGCAAATATAAGGAAAAAAGTTTAGGTAATGGAGCTGGTATTTCTAAATCAGATTTAAAGATTACTGATATTGCTCCAATTAGAAAGAAAAGAACTGGTGGGGCTAATACATTTTGAAGAATTGGATTTATTTCCATAAATTATTAGGCTAGTTCATTTAGAGCAGTCTCTAAAGCTTCTTTTCTTGTTTCAATGATGCCTTCAACTCCAAACTTAGCTAACCGATCCTTCACTTTTTCATTGGCTCCAGCAACAAATGCTTTTCTAGAGTTATTTTTTGCTTCTTGCATCATATCCTCTATGGCGAGAGTAGCCGTCACTCCAAGTCTTGGGACGTCAGTGATATCTAATATCAAAATCTTGTAGTTTCTTACAAGCATCATTCTCTCAGATATACCTTTGGCTGCTCCAAAACTAAGTGGGCCTTTAAGTCTAAATAGCATTACTTCTCCTGAACATCTATCTAGCAGTGCTTTTTCATCGGCAGGTAATGAATTTTTACCCTGATCATTTTTTGATAAAGGATTATCCTCATCCATACCCTCTAGTTGAGTTTCTGTAATTGAATCAATAGTGAGCATATTTGCTATGAATACACCGACTAAAACTGCCCAAATTAAATCCCAAAAAACAGTCATTAGAAGTACGCCGTACATTACTAATGAAGTTTTTAAAGATAATTTATGAGCCCTTCTCAAGAATCCCCAATCAATAATATCTAGACCTACTTTTATAAGAATTCCAGCTAGCAATGCAGTTGGTATTTGTTCAGCTAAAGGTCCTGCACCAACTAAAACTATTAACAAGACTAATGAGTGAACCATACCAGAAATAGGGGTAGAGCCTCCAGATTTAACATTTATAACTGTTCTCATTGTTGCTCCTGCTCCAGGTAATCCTGAAAACAGACCTGCAATAGCATTTCCTATCCCTTGACCAATAAGTTCTCTATCAGAATTATGTTTTGTTTGGGAGATATTGTCTGCTACAAGGGATGTTAGTAAAGAGTCAATTGCCCCAAGCACTGCAAGGACTAATCCTGCCTTGAAAATAATTGGAAAATATTGATTAAAACTTGGGAAATTTAAAGATGGAACTCCTCTTGGAATCTCTCCAATTCTATCAATAGAACCATCGCCAAAAAGAAATATTGATATTGGAGTTACTATTAATAGGGCTAATAAAGGGGAAGGAACCCATTGGCTTATTTTTCTAGGAGTTAGAAATACTATACCTAGCGTCATTATCGCCACTCCTATTGCAGCGCCATTGGGTTGGAAATTTAAAAACACAGTAGATAAAGATTCTACCACTCCGCCACGAGTGCTAATTCCTAATAATGGCCCAATTTGAAGCGCAATGATTATTACTCCAATACCAGACATGAATCCTGAAACAACAGAATATGGAACTAAAGTAATGTATTTACCTAATTTTAGAATTCCGAACAATATTTGCAGTAAACCGCCAATTACTACTGCTGCCATAACTAAAGGTAAAATTTGTCCTGCAGAAAGATCTCTTGGAACTCCTACAGCTGCTAAGCCTGCTACTACTCCAGCTACAGTTACGCTCATGGGACCGGTAGGACCACTAACTTGAGCAGGTGTTCCTCCGAATAATGCTGCTAAAAAACCAACTACTACTGCCCCATATAGTCCATAAATTGCTCCGCCAGGACCTAATGCAGCATTACCAAAAGCAAGCGCTAGAGGCAAAGCCACCACTGCGGCTGTGATCCCGCCGAGAATATCGCCTCTTACATTTCTTAGATGAAATCCATTAATTATTTTCAAAGATACTCTCCTTAAAATAAACACTTAACTAAAAGATATTATCTCTTAATGACGTAAATTTGTGAAAAATGAAGTTTGTGCAAAATATTTTTGTAACTTTTTCATTCTATTAACAGTGTAATTAAGTTAATTTTCCTGAACAAAAGTAGTCTCTGATTAATTTAAGTGCGAGGTGAGCGATTAATGTATTAGATAAATATTTTTCCAATTTAAATAATATTCAAATGAATTCGATTATTCGTCCAAGAAGATTAAGAAAGACTGAGGCAATTAGAGGAATGGTAAGAGAAAACCATCTAATTGCTTCGGACTTTATATATCCATTATTTATTCATGAAAAAGATTTTAAAGAAGAAATTTCAGCAATGCCCGGAACTTTTAGATGGGATATGAATGGCTTAATAAAAGAGGTTATAAGGGCATGGGAATTGGGAATAAGGTGTGTGGTTCTTTTCCCAAAAATAAATGATAGTTTAAAGACTGAAGATGGAGCAGAGTGTTTTAATGAAGAAGGTTTAATACCTAAAGCTATTCAAATATTAAAAAAAGAGATTCCAGAAATGGCAATAATGACCGATGTTGCACTGGACCCATATTCGTGTGATGGACATGATGGATTAGTTGATGAAAATGGAAAAATAATGAATGATGAAACTATCGAAATTTTAAAAAAACAAGCTTTAACTCAAGCTAGAGCTGGAGCAGATTTTATTGGCCCTAGTGACATGATGGACGGGAGGGTTGGAGCAATTAGAAATGCTCTTGATAGTCAAGGATTTAGTGATGTAGGTATTATTAGTTATACAGCAAAATATTCATCAGCTTATTATGGTCCATTTAGAACTGCTTTAGATTCGGCGCCTAGAGAAAATAGTAAGAAAACAATTCCAGAAAATAAGTCTACATATCAAATGGACCCTGCCAATTCAAAAGAGGCTTTAATTGAATCTGCATTGGATCAGTATGAAGGAGCTGATATTTTGATGGTAAAACCAGGAATTTCATACTTGGATATTGTTTATAGATTAAGCACTTTTTCAAATAAACCAATAGCTGCATACAACGTTAGTGGGGAGTATTCCATGGTAAAATCTGCTGCTATGAAGAACTGGATTAACGAAAAAGATATTGTTTTAGAAACATTGCTTAGTTTTAAAAGAGCAGGAGCAAAATTAATACTTACTTATCATGCCTGTGATGCATCCCAATGGTTGCAGGATACTTAAAAACTCATTATTAACAAAAATTTGTTTTATTCTTAATATAGATAATATATTAACTGCTTTGTTTTGAAGTTTTCACAAGGAGTAAATAGGATTGGTCACATTGCACTTAGAGTAGAGAATCTCGAAAGGGCGAAATCTTTTTATATTAAGCTCGGAATGAATTTAGTTTGGGACGATAAAGATTGGTCTTATTTAGAAGCTGGTAAAGGGAAAGATGGACTTGCTTTGTTAGGCCCTAGCTATAAAGCTGCAGGACCTCATTTTGCTTTTCATTTTGAAAATAAAAAAGAAGTGGAAAATATTCAAAATGATTTAAAAAATTCTGGTGTAAAAGTTGGTCCTTTACATGAACATAGAGATGGAACAGCATCTTTTTATATGAAAGATACTGAAGGAAACTGGTTGGAGATGCTTTATGTTCCTCCTGAAGGCATTCAATCGAATGTTTGATTCTTTTTTTTTGTATGCAAGAGAAAAGTTATTCTAAAAAATTATATTCAGATAACACCTTAGATGAAGAATCTATAAGCCTTTTAGAGTGGGATTCATTAAAAACTCATTTATCTTCATTCGCCTCAACGGAAATGGGTAAACAAGCAATTTTAAGTTTTGGGATTCCTTCAGAATACGAAGTATCCAAAAGACTTTTGAATGAAACAGTTGAAATAAATGAGCTAGAAAATAATTTAGATAAATCAATTAGTTTTTCTGGTGTTTTTGATATTAGTAGAAATATTGAAATTTGTTCCAAGGGAGGCGTAATTTCATCTTCTGAATTGTTAGAAATAGCGAAAACAATTGCTGCAGCACGAAATTTAAAAAAAATCTTATTAGATTTTGAACAAAGGCCTTATATTTCATCATTTACAAAAAATTTAATTGACCATCAGAATATCGAAACGATTTTTAAAAAAGGCATTGAATCTAATGGAGGCATTTCAGACAACGCTAGTAATGAACTATCTATTCTTAGAAAAGAATTAATATCCAAGAAACTTGAAAGAAAAATATTAGTTGAGAAATTTATTCAAAAGAATTTAGCTTATTTGCAAGATACTACTATTGGAGATCGATATGGTAGGCCTGTTTTAGCAGTGAAAGTTAACTATGTGGATAAATTCAAAGGCATAATTCATGACTCTTCATCTTCAGGAAATACAGTATATTTTGAGCCTGATAGTGTGGTCACTAAGGGTAATAAGATTGCTTCTTTAGAGGCTAGGATCACAGCAGAAGAATTTAAATTACTTAAGAAGTGGTCTCAAGTTGTTAGTGATAATTCAGAAAATCTTATTGAAATGTCATCCATTTTATTGAGATTAGAAAATGCTCTAACTCGTTCAAGATATTCGAAATGGATTGGAGGCAAAACTCCTATGTTTGAGAAAAATCCTATTATTTCTTTAATTGGTTTTTCTCATCCGTTATTAATTTGGGAACATAGGAAAAAAGGAGCTCCTCCCCCAGTAGCTGTCGATTTTCATATAAATAGAAATATTAAGGTTGTAGCTATTACAGGTCCAAATACTGGAGGTAAAACGGCAGCTTTAAAAGGTTTGGGCCTATCTTTGCTTATGGCCAGAGCAGGATTATTGATACCCTCAACTAATAATCCTATTATCCCTTTTTGTCCAAATATATATGTGGATATAGGAGATAATCAATCATTAGAAGAAAATTTATCTACCTTCAGTGGGCATATATCCCGCATAAAAGAGATATTAGATTCACTTGATAATAAGAAAGGATTATCAGTTGTTTTGTTAGATGAGATTGGATCTGGTACAGATCCTCTTGAAGGAAGTGCTCTTGCGATGGCTTTATTAAAAGAATTTGCAAATAAATCTGATATAACTTTAGCAACTACACATTATGGAGATATTAAGACTTTAAAATATAATGACCCCAGATTTGAAAACGTATCAGTTGCCTTTGATGAGGATTCTTTGAAGCCAAAATATATACTCAACTGGGGTCTTCCTGGGAGAAGTAATGCTTTGTCAATTTCAAAGAGAATTGGTCTCGATGAAAGCATACTCAATGAAGCTGCAAATTATCTAAAGCCAAAAGAAGTTGATAACATTAACAGTATTATTAAAGGACTTGAGGAAGAAAGGATTAAACAACAAAATTCTGCAGAAGCGGCTGCAGAACTGATTGCAAGGACTGAAATATTACATGATGAACTGAAGAGAAATTATGAATATCAAAAAATAAATGCTGAAAAAATCCAGGAAATTGAAAGGTATAAATTATCAAAACACATTGTATCCGCTAAAAAAGAGGTAATAGATTTGATTGAAAAATTAAGAGATAAGAACGTTAATGGAGAGGATACGAGAATTATTGGAAAAAGATTAAAGGAAATTGAGACTGAGCATTTTACCCAAAAAAAATTTGAAAAGTCAATATCATGGAATCCTAAGGTAGGTGATTTTGTAAAAATTAAAAGTCTAAATAGTATGGGACAAATTGTAGATTTAGATAAAAAAGGTGGTTTTTACGAAGTTAAATGTGGTTCATTCAGAAGCACATTATCTGTAAATGACTTTGAAGGTATTAACGGAGAAAAGCCTAATTTCAAAAGGTCAAAAATTGAGATCAAGTCTATAAAAGAAGATTTTTCTTTTTCTAAAATAAGAACTACTAAAAATACAATCGACGTAAGAGGGCTAAGAGTTCATGAAGCCGAAATAATTATTGAAGAGAAAATTAGAAAATTTCATGGACCTCTATGGATTGTTCATGGAATTGGAACAGGGAAATTAAAAAAAGGACTAAGAAATTGGTTATCAGGTTTAAATTATGTCGATAAGATTGAAGATGCAGCCAACAATGAGGGCGGACCTGGTTGCAGTATTGCGTGGATAAAATAAAATTAAAAATACCTAGAAAACAATTTAATAAACGTATTAAGTGCAATTTATTGATCAAGCAAAAATTATTCTTAAAGCAGGTAAAGGTGGAAATGGAATAGTTTCATTTAGAAGAGAAAAATTTGTTCCTGCTGGAGGCCCTTCGGGGGGAAATGGTGGCAGAGGGGGGTCAGTTATTTTGATGGCTGATAATAATCTTCAAACATTATTAGATTTTAAATTTAAACGTGAAATTATTGCTGAAGATGGATGCAAAGGAGGTCCTAATAAGAGATCAGGTGCTTCAGGTGAGGATACAATCCTTAAAGTTCCCTGCGGTACAGAAATAAGGGATATTAAAACCGGCATTATTTTAGGAGACTTAACAAAAGATAAACAGAGTTTAACTATTGCCATAGGAGGAAGAGGTGGACATGGTAATGCTTACTATTTAAGTAATCAAAATAGAGCCCCAGAATCATTCACTGAAGGAAAAGATGGTGAGATATGGGAGGTTCAATTAGAACTAAAACTTCTTGCAGAGGTTGGGATTATAGGCCTTCCAAATGCTGGTAAAAGTACTTTGATTTCCGTTGTATCATCTGCCCGTCCAAAAATCGCAAATTATCCTTTCACAACTACGGTACCTAACTTAGGTGTAGTAAGAAAAATTGATGGGAATGGTTGCCTTTTTGCCGATATTCCTGGATTAATATCAGGTGCAGCTGATGGAGTAGGTTTAGGGCATGATTTTTTAAGGCACATCCAAAGAACGAAGATACTTGTTCACTTAATTGATGCAATTGCAGAAAATCCTTTACATGATTTTGAGATAATTGAGCGGGAATTAAAAAAATATGGGAAAGGTCTTTTAGATAAAGAGAGGATAATAGTATTGAATAAAATGGAGTTGGTGGATGATGATTATTTGAAAATAATTACAAAAAAGTTAGAAGATTTATCTAAAAAGAAAGTTTTAGTTATTTCTTCATCTTTAAAAAAAGGTTTATCTTCACTGCTTTCTGAAGTATGGGAAAGGATCTAAGTTGAATTAAAAATTTTTTTGTTAAAAAATATACTTGATTTAATAATGAAAATTAGTCATAAATAAGATACACCTTTAAACAAAATATGAATTTCTATACTTGCTTTGATCAACAAGGAAAAATAATAGCTAGATGTCAAACCATTCAAGATATTGAGGTTTTGAAGAAAATGGGAAGACCAATTGTAGAAGTCAAGGAAATGAAAAATGAGGAGTCGGTTGTATGTTCGCTGACAGGAAGTCCATCCGATTTTAATAGAGATTACTAAAGAATTTAACAAATAAAAAAAGGGCTCTAAAAGCCCTTTTTATTATGCTTTATCTATCAAAAGAAAATTTAATCGTCATAAACAAGACATTCTGGTTCATCCGGGTTGGCATCGCAGAACAGTTCCAAAGCATTAGGGTCATGTTTATCATCTGGATGATGATCCTTATATTCTTCAAGTTCTTTTAGCTCTTCAGTTAAATGTCTGACCTTTGGAAGATTGCCCTCTGCTTTTGCAGATTCGATTTCCGATTGATCTTTTTTGATGTGTTCGTCAATGGATTTCATTTTAAGCTTTTCGTACTTTAGTAGACATACATAACATAGTTAATTTCTTATGAAATTGCATTATCTTTGAACTAAATAAGTGTTCATTACAACATCTTATTTTTTTTTCGAAATTCTGTTGTGTATTTTTCAAGACTCTATCTCATTATTTCTTCTAGCGATGGTAATACTGGGATTACTTGATTTGGGTTTAAAGGGAATAAAGCTTTGTAGTAATCTTTTTTCCATTCATTGCCATAACAAGTCTTACTAACATTAGATAATTTAAAAAAATTTAATCTCCATTGAATAATTTTCTCGAAATTAGATAGTTCTTGTTTAGTACATTTAAAAAGTTTGCTATATATCAATTCCCATCTTATAAGCGTTGGAAAAAGGTAAATATCTGCGTAGGTTAACTCCTCTCCAAATATCCAGTCACCTTTATTTTTCTTTAATAAATTTTCAACTTCATTTATGGCTCCGAAAAGTTCTTGACTTGCTTTTTCGTAAGCTGACTGGTTTCTAGCGAAACCGCATCTATATACGCCATCATTAATGCTCTTATCAATTAAATCTAAAAATTTTTGATTACAGTCTTTAATACTTAATGTCTGATATTTAGATTCACTTTTTATTGAATTGAGTAGCCTTATTATCTTGGAACTTTCATTAGACAAAATATTTACTTCATCTTTTACAAAACTAATTAAAAGAGGTAATGTCGCTCTAAAAATTTTCTTTTTATTAGCTTTTTTGTAAAGGTCAGAAAGTCTCATACATCCGTTAATCTTCGTATTGAAAATCCATTCGCCATGCTCAACATCTGCTTTTAAAAAAATAACTTTAACTTTTTTAGATAAATGTTTTATTTCGTGGATGAGTAAAGTTCTTTGACACCATGGACAAGAATTCCCTACCAATAAATAAATTTGTCCATTTTCATTATTAATATTGTATTTACTATGAATAGTTATACCTTTAGGCCTCTTATAATTACCATGTAAATCTGATGGTGCGAAGCCATTCATTAATTGGGTCCAAAACCAAAACCAAAATTTTTTGGAGGCCTTAATTAGATATCTATTTTGCATGAAATTTTATTTTTAAAGAAAAAATGACTGTTCAAAGAATACTTATCGTTTCAGGTACTCATGGGAATGAAATTAATCCTATTTGGGCTGTTAAGCAATTTAATAGAGAAGAAAATAGTTTAAATCATGGTATTAAGTATGAGTACATCATAGGCAATCCTGTTGCATATGAAAAAGGGTGCAGATATATAGATGATGATTTAAATAGATCTTTTAAAGAAATTAAAAATCATGATCAAGACAATAATGGTGTTTATGAAATTAATAGAGCCAATTTTTTAGTCGATCAATTTGGTATCAATGGATCTAAGCCCTGTCAAATTGCTATCGATTTGCATACTACTACAGCCAATATGGGCACAAGTATTGTCTTGTATGGGAGGAGATTCAAAGATTTTTGTTTAGCTGCATTACTGCAGAACAAATTTGGATTGCCTATTTATTTACACGAAAAAGATAAAGCACAAACAGGCTTCCTTGTAGAAGCTTGGCCATGTGGTCTAGTTATTGAAATAGGAGCTGTAGCGCAAAATTTTTATGATCCCAAAATTATAGATAGATTCTTGATAATAATTAGATCACTAAGGGAAGAGATAGATAAATTAAAAAATAATCTTATAGAATTACCAAAGGAATTAGTCGTTCATGTTCATAAAGAGAGTATAGATTATCCAAGAGATGAAAAAGGAGATATTGATGGCTTAATTCATCCTGATAGAATTAACCAAGATTGGAAAATGATTAAACAAGGAGATCCATTATTTCTTGATAGCCAAGGAATAATTCACAAATATGATGGAGACCAATTGATTTGGCCTGTTTTTATTGGCGAAGTAGCTTATAAGGAAAAAAAAATTGCGATGAGCTACACAAAAAAAGAAGTGATTTACTCTACAAAACAATGGGTTCAAGAGTTTGAAAGTCTTTAAATTAAGAAACCAGAACAATAAATTGCTTATAACTAATAAGGATTTTTTATTTAATAGATAAGTTTATTTAATATTCAATTTTTTTATTTTTTTGGCTAACTCTTAAACCTTAAAAACCTAAATTCTCTCGCTCCAATAAATAATAGCTCCAGAAGCCTCTAATTGCAGTCTTCTATGCTTAGCCTCTCTTAAGGAAACCACTTCCTTCGATCTTTTACCGTTAAGAAACCATTCGATTATTACCAAGTTAAATCCTCAATAACAAAGGAAATATTAAGACATGGAAGTTCTTTTCTCCTATTTTTGAGAATATAAGTTTACTTAAAGGAAAATATTTACACATTTTTAGCGATTTTGGTCTAAAATCTTCAAAGCGGAATATAATTTCCGTTTTTATTTACACGTCTCACTTTAGAGACATACTTTACGAACTCATGACAACTATTCAGCAGCAGCGTTCTTCGCTGTTAAAAGGTTGGCCACAGTTTTGTGAGTGGGTAACATCAACTAACAACAGAATTTATGTTGGTTGGTTCGGCGTCTTAATGATTCCATGCCTACTTACAGCAGCGGCTTGCTTCATCGTTGCATTCATCGCAGCACCACCAGTAGACATCGACGGAATTAGAGAGCCAGTTGCTGGTTCATTCCTATATGGAAACAACATCATCTCAGGTGCGGTTGTTCCTTCATCTAATGCTATTGGTCTACACTTCTACCCAATCTGGGAAGCAGCTACTGTAGATGAGTGGTTATACAACGGTGGTCCTTACCAGCTTGTAATTTTCCACTTCCTAATTGGTATTTCTGCATACATGGGAAGACAGTGGGAGCTTTCATACCGTTTAGGTATGCGTCCATGGATCTGTGTTGCATATTCTGCACCAGTTTCAGCAGCTTTCGCAGTATTCCTTGTATACCCATTCGGTCAAGGTTCATTCTCTGACGGAATGCCTCTAGGTATCTCAGGAACATTCAACTTCATGTTTGTTTTCCAAGCAGAGCACAACATTCTTATGCACCCATTCCATATGGCTGGTGTTGCTGGTATGTTCGGAGGATCTTTATTCTCAGCTATGCATGGTTCACTTGTTACTTCATCTCTAATCAGAGAAACAACTGAGACAGAGTCTCAGAACTATGGTTACAAGTTCGGACAAGAAGAAGAAACATATAACATCGTTGCAGCTCATGGCTACTTCGGTCGTTTGATCTTCCAGTATGCAAGTTTCAACAACAGCAGAAGTCTTCACTTCTTCCTAGCTGTATTCCCAGTTGTTTGTGTATGGTTAACTTCAATGGGTATCTGCACAATGGCATTCAACCTTAACGGTTTCAACTTCAACCAATCAGTTGTTGATGCAAACGGTAAGATTGTTCCTACATGGGGTGACGTTCTTAACAGAGCAAACCTAGGTATGGAAGTAATGCACGAGCGTAACGCTCACAACTTCCCACTTGATCTAGCAGCAGCTGAGTCTACAACAGTAGCACTTACAGCTCCAGCTATAGGTTAAGCTTAAAGTTCTAAATTTAAACCTCCTCATTGAGGAGGTTTTTTTTATGTTTAATTTCTATTGTTTTCATATAATAGGAAAAGAGAAATAAAACAATTTGATATTTTATGAGTAGCAGTTTTGGAAAAATTTTTCGTGTAACTACTTTTGGAGAATCACATGGTGGCGCTGTTGGAGTTATTCTAGATGGATGTCCCCCAAAATTAAGAATAAATCTTGACTTAATTCAAAATGAATTGGATAGGAGAAGACCTGGTCAAAGTCAAATTACAACTCCTAGAAATGAAGATGATAAGATTGAGATCTTAAGTGGTTTAAAGGAAGGAGTAACTCTAGGTACTCCTATAGCGATGTTGGTAAGAAACAAAGATCAAAAACCTAGCGACTATGAGAATTTGGAACAAGTATTCAGGCCTTCCCATGCAGATGGTACATATCATTTAAAATATGGTATTCAGGCAGCCTCTGGAGGGGGAAGAGCTTCTGCCAGAGAAACTATAGGGAGAGTTGCTGCTGGTGCTATTGCAAAACAATTTTTAAAAAAATTGTTTAATACTGAAATATTTTCCTGGGTCAAACGTATTCACGATATAGACTCTAACGTGGATAAAGATAGAATTTCTTTAAGTCAAATAGATGCAAATATTGTTAGATGCCCAGATGAAAAGGCGGCCTTGAAAATGATTGAAAGAATTAGAGAATTACAAAAAGATGGTGATTCCTGCGGTGGGGTAATTCAATGTTTAGTAAAAAATGTACCATCAGGATTAGGCATGCCTGTTTTTGATAAATTAGAAGCTGACTTGGCAAAGGCTTTAATGTCTTTACCAGCTACAAAAGGTTTTGAAATAGGGTCAGGATTCTTAGGAACTTATTTAAAAGGGAGTGAGCATAATGATCCATTTATTAAGTCTAATGATATCAATAAGCTTAAAACTATATCTAATAATTCAGGAGGGATTCAGGGAGGAATTAGTAATGGAGAGAGTATAGATATGAAGGTAGCATTCAAACCTACTGCAACTATTGGAAAAGAGCAGCAAACTGTAAATGCCGACGGTAGAGAAGTAGTTATGAAGGCTAAAGGTCGACACGATCCCTGTGTTTTGCCAAGAGCAGTACCAATGGTTGATTCAATGGTGGCTATCGTTCTTGCAGATCATTTACTTTTGAACCATGCGCAATGCGATATCATTAAATAAAAAATATTCAATATGTTTCACAACTAGCTCTATCTCTTTTTTTCTTTAAGAAATTCAAATATTTTTGGATCTAAATCTTTATTTTTAAGGGCTCTATCCCCAATTACTATAGATTTATAACCGAGGGACTTATATAGTTTTAAGTCTGATATGCATAAATCTCCGGCTGCAATGAAATCTATATTTTTATATTGAGATATATCAATAAATATGTCTTTTTCTTTTACAGGATAAATTTTAATAATTTTACAATCCATTTTTATAGCTTTTTTAAGATCTTCTATATTTTTAATGCCAGGAATTAATAAATAGTTTTTCGCATTTGCATATTTTATAAGATCTTTATCCCAAAACTTCATCATTGAATAATCCAAGCCAATGTCTAAAGAATGATCAATTCCTTTCTTGTTAATAATAGAGGCAGAGCCTAAATTAAGGTGGGGAAATTTTAATTTAATTCTAGACATAAAATTAAACCACTCTTTTTTATTGGACCAACTAAATTCAATGTTTTTTAAACCTGCTTTTATCAAATTTTCTATCTGGATATCTATTAATTTTTCTTCTTTAGGAAATATATTGGTAAAGTCTAGTTTGAATAATATAAAAAAAGATTCAATCTCTAAATGTTTTGAGAGAGAATCTTTTTTGTTATAAATTTTAGTATCTGACTTTTGAACTTTAGATATAGTTTGCAACTTTAACATCTGAACGATTAAGTAGATCTTGAATATCATCAGTATCAATTGTTTCTCTCTCGATCAACATTGATGCCATTTCGTCAAGAACTTTTCTATTGTCAGTGAGTACTTTTGTTGCTCTTTTATATGCCACATCCACTAGCTCAGATACTTCAATATCAATTGTTGCTGCAGTATCTTCAGAAAAGTCTCTTGTGGCACTCATGTCTCTGCCAAGAAACATCCCTCCTTGTGACTGACCTAACGCAACTGGACCAATTTTGTCACTCATTCCAAATTTAGTAATCATTTGGCGTGCAACGTTTGCAACTTGTTGCAAGTCGTTTGAAGCTCCAGTGGTAACTTCTTCTTCTCCATATACTATTTCTTCAGCAACTCTTCCTCCAAGAGCTACAGCCATTTGATTTTGGAGATAAGAGCGTGAATATAAACCGGATTCCATTCTTTCCTCACTAGGAGTGAAGAAAGTTAATCCACCAGCTTGACCTCTGGGGATAATAGAAACTTTTGCTACGGGATCATAATCAGGCATTAAAGCACCTACTAACGCATGCCCTGCTTCATGGTAGGCTACTAGTTCCTTTTTTTTATCGCTTATAACTCTATCTTTTTTTTCAGGCCCTGCCATAACACGCTCAATGGCATCTCCTACTTCATCATTACTAACAGTGTCAAGATCTTTTCTTGCTGCAAGAATAGCTGCTTCGTTAAGAAGATTCGCTAAATCAGCCCCAGTGAATCCAGGAGTTCTTCTTGCAACTTTATCTAAATCTACATCTTTAGCTAGAGTTTTATCTTTTGCATGGACATTTAATATCTGCAATCTTCCTGCATAATCAGGTCTATCGACTGTTACCTGCCTATCAAATCTTCCTGGCCTCATTAATGCGGAGTCCAAAACGTCAGGTCTATTAGTCGCTGCGACTATAATTATTCCTGAATTACCTTCAAAACCATCCATTTCTGTTAAAAGTTGATTTAATGTCTGCTCTCTTTCGTCATTACCCCCACCCATTCCTGCGCCTCTCTGCCTTCCGACAGCATCGATTTCATCAATAAAAACAATACAAGGTGCATTCTTCTTAGCTTGCTCGAATAAATCCCTAACTCGACTGGCTCCAACACCTACAAACATTTCAACAAATTCAGATCCCGAAATTGAGAAAAAGGGAACTCCTGCTTCTCCTGCAACAGCTTTTGCAAGTAAAGTTTTTCCAGTTCCTGGAGGGCCTACCAAAAGAACGCCTTTGGGTATTTTTGCACCAACTGCAGTAAATCTATCTGGACTTTTTAGGAAGTCTACAACCTCAGTTAATTCTAATTTAGCTCCCTCAACACCTGCAACATCTGAAAAAGTCACTTGAGTAGATGGCTCCATCTGGAGTCTTGCTTTGCTTTTACCAAAACTCATAGCTGGATTACCACCACCACCACCACCGCTCTGTGACCTTCTAAATAGAAAGAATAAACCACCGATTAAGAGTACCGGAAAAATTAAACTGCTTATAGCCTGTTGCCATGGATTAGCTAATTTTGTTGGAGTTACGGCTATATCTACATCGTTTTCTGTGAGGATTTTTAAAAGATCCTTATCTGGAGCCAAATTTACTAAAGATCTACTTCCATCATTTTCAACTATTTGAGCAGTTGCATTATCTGGAGATATTAGAACTCTGCTAACTTCTCTATCCTGCACAGCTTCTATAAAATCACTATATCTTAAAGTTTTTGTGGAACTTTCAGTATTAGGTTTGTCAAAAACAGAGGTACCTATAAAAATGACAGTAATAACTGCTAAAACGTAAAGTCCTACGTTTCTCCAACGTTTGTTCACAATAAAAATTTCATATTAAAACTATGATACTAATAATAAAACAATATTAAGACTTTCTTAGAACATCTACTACACTTTTAAAAGCGAACCATTCTGGGATGGAGTCCCCATTCCTCAATTTTTTCCTAAATTCTGTGCCACTAAGTTTCATTATTTGATAATTTTTATTCTTTGCTTCTTCAGCTGTAATATACCCTTTTTCCTTTGTATAAACTAAATTCTTTGATGGTACAGTTTGCATCATTAACTCACTAGCAAACTTGTTTGCAAAATTCTGTGCATCATATGGCCCATAAAAATCTTCACCAGTGGATGATGATTTACATCCTGCCATATCTCTACCAATTATAAAATGAGTGCAGCCATAATTTCTTCTAATAATCATATGCTGAAGAGCTTCTCTAGGCCCAGCCATATGCATAGAATATGGTAAGAAAGCCCATTTTATTTTCTGATTAGAAATCTCCTCTTCTAATTTTTTATATGTTAAATATCTAATTTTGCCAGGTATATCATCTTGCTGGGTGGGCCCACAAGTTGGGTGAACTAACACAACTGAATCTGAAGAGACATTATCTGATTCTAAAGCATTAGTAAATAATTCGTAATGTGCCCTATGAATGGGATTTCTGCATTGAAAGGCAACTACATCATAATTAGCAGGTAATGAGCTCCTTACTTCTTTGGGAGTTTTACATGGAAAGTCTCTAGTAGGTAATTCAAAACCATATAGTTTTCCTCCTAAATAAAATTTACCTCTTTCATTAAAAATCATTTTGACAGCAGGATGTTCTAAGGAAGCAGTTCCATAGCAAAATTTTGCTTCTAAGGATTTGTCTGGTTCCCATTTTGAATTTACTTCAAATACTGCTAATTGCTTATCCTTATATGTCAGTAAGATTGTTTCACCTTCATTAATTTCTTCATTATTAGTATCCAATACAATTGGCAATCCAAAAAGTAAACCTTTTGTGTCTCTATGATTTTTTATTACAGATTCATAATCTTTTTGGTTCATGAATCCATCTAGTGGTGAAAATGCTCCAACCATTAAAAGCTCAACATCGCATGCATTTCTCTCACTACATTCATGTTTATGAGAAACTTTTGTCATAAGATCTGATTTTAGTTTCTCATCCCTAACAAATAATTCTTTTAGAACTCCTCCATATGCAGGTATAAGTCCTTTTGAATCTCTTTTGAGTCCTTCTTGCAAATTCATTTCTTGATTTTAATAAGATAAATTTTGAAAAAAAAAGAGGGTTCTAAAACCCTCTAAAAAGTGTATTAAGCTAAATTATGCTTTTCTTCCATATAATTCACCAATTATTTTTACATCAAGAGGTTCTTTAGAACCCATGTCTGTATCTGAAGGTTGTATAGCTTCAAATGTACCTGCAAACTCATCTGTATCAGAATCTACATTTTTAATTGATAGTGTTACTACGCCGGTACCATTTACATCAACTTTTATATTTTCTTTTGCAAGCTCTTCATCATCACCACCCAAGGCTACTAAACCTTGAGCATATTCCACTCCAGTATTTTTTGCTCTTGCCTTAGGATCTAAAAAATCTCCTGTTCTGTAGTTTGGCGTAAATGTAGAACCACTTACTTCAACGCCAGGCTCAATTGATGATGGCAAATTTGCTGTGAGATCTTTTGCTGAAAAAGCAAATGGCACCTCTAATCCACCTGGAGTTAAAACAGTAATTAATTGAAAATCAATCCCCCCTTTTTCAGTAAATGTTCCGGAGTCTATATCCCCATACACCTCTGTAACAGTAGTATTATTTCTTGGGCTTATAATTTTAGTAGCAACAAATTCTGCTGCTTTTCTCTTAGTCCCTGGAACTTTAACATAGACTTCTGTTGGATGCATACAAATTCCTTTTAAAGAATCTCCATTTCCTAAAGATATTGAACCAACAAGTGATGAATCTAAAGTAGGACAATCATTAGCTTTTCCAGTATTAACAACATCTGTAAATTGTGCGTTACCTCTTTCTGAGAAGGCATATGATTTATCAGGAATAAAAGCAAAAGTTAAGCAAAGTGAAATAACAA
>QCIL01000019.1 GCA_003216725.1 Prochlorococcus sp. AG-402-L18 | reverse complement strand
AAAAATTATCTAAAGGAACTAAAAGATGGTTAATTTTTGATCCAGAAACACAATGGCTTAATAAGCAAACTAATCTAGGATATGATTCCCCCTCAAATTTCCCCAAGAAAAATGAATTAATAAATGGGAAAGTTATTCATATTGGTCTTGATTCTTAAAAAAGACTCAAATTATTTAAAGGCCAAAATCTAAAATATGCTTTTCCAATTATCTCTTTTTTATTAAGAAATTTACTGCCAGGCCAATATCTTCCATCCCAACTATTTGCTCTGTTGTCTCCTAAAACCAAAAAATGATCTTTAGGTACTATTAGGTTTTCGAATGCTCCGCAATTATCAAAAGAGTCTATAGAGCAATTATTCGAAACATATGGCTCAGAAATTTTTTTATTATTTATTATCACTTCCCCCTTGCCATTAACGCTAACCATTTCTCCAGGCAAAGCAACTACTCTTTTAATATAAGCATCACAAGCCTGGTCTCTAAAAACAGGTACAAATGATATTGGAGGTAAACTCATAAAAAAACAATGCCTTTCATTAGGTAATGGTTTAGATCTTAATGCAATAAGTTTTTTATCAAATGAAAAAGGGGAATTAAAAACAACAATATCTCCTCTATCAGGTAATTTATTTTTTGAAGAAATTTTCTCAATTATTAACCTATCTTTTATTTGTAATTCAGGGAGCATTGAACCAGAAGGGATATATCTTGGCTCTGCCACAAAAGATCTACAAGCAGAAATTAAAAAAATCAAAAAAAGTGGAGGAGCCCATTCAAATAAAATATTTTTTAAAAAAGATTGCATAATTATTTCCTAGAATTGAAATAAAATCTATCTAAAGTTTTGAGCATATTCAGTCTCACTAAAGCCAAGAATAATTTTAGTTTCATTTATTATCAAAAATGGTCTTTTTATTAATTTCCCATCGTTCGATAACAATTCAATAATTTTTGCATCAGTTTCATTTTTAATATCAATATCTAACAATTTAAAATTCTTTCCTCTTGTATTAAATAATCTTTTTTTATCTAATGCGAATTGTATTAAAGCTAATTCTAAAAAATCCTTTGGAGGAGTTTCTTTAATTATATCTTTTAATTGAAAGCTAATATTATTTTGCTCGAGCCATTTTGATGCTTTCCTACAAGTTGAGCATTTAAGATAACTATAAAGAATGATTTTTTTCAAATTATTTGACAATTGATTTTTTTTTCAGAACTTTAAAGGTTTTCTTTTTTGGGAGTGTACATTTTTTTAAAAGTTCTTCAACAGCCTCATGATCTCTCCATCCATCTATTTGCACAGATCTACCATCTAATCCTTTACTTGTTCTAAAAAATTCAGCAACATCTTCCAATTGATCTGAAGCTATTTGATTTATGCTTGTGATATTTTCTTGCCTTGAATTAGCTGTAGGGACGCATAAAAGTTTTCCATCATATGCCCCACAATCATGCATATCCAAAACTCCTATAGGCCTAGCTTTTATTAAACATCCAGCGAAAGTAGGTTCATCCATTATAACCATTGCATCTAATGGAGCTCCGTCCTCAGCAAGAGTGTTAGGAATAAAACCATAATCGAAAGGATAACGAACTGAAGAATGTAAAACCCTATCAAGAGCCATAATTCCAGCTTGAGAGCAATATTCGTATTTGTTCCTACTTCCTGCAGGTATCTCAACAACTAAATTTACAATACCCTTACAGGGAGATGGAGGTATCAAGCTAAGGTCCATCTTCTTGAATTAAGTGATAGGAATTAATCTCGTTTAACTGAGATAAAGGTCTACAGATTAAAACGCTAAGCAAAGGTAACAAAATTGTAAATGAAGCTATGATTAGTCCAAGAAATGTTATTGAAAGACTCCTAATACTTAAGGGGTCATCATCATCTCTTTCTAATTCACTTGAAATAGTATTAAGAGAAGAGTTTTCACTTAGTTTACTTTGGACAAGCGTATTAGATTTTGAATACCTCAAGAGTTTTACTTGTTTAAAGTTTAGTAGTTACCTCAACGAAATTATCCTACAATTAAAAAGCTAATAAATCAAAACAATATTTAAAAAGTTCTGTATTATTATTTTTTTTCTAACAAATATCTTATATTTTTTAATTCATCAAGTATTTCTGAAAGTGTATTTTGAGCTGCTGAGGAAGGAGAATTAAAAACTTCAACAGTAACATCTTTGATTCTTAAGATATCTTTTGCAAATCTTGCAATTTCATTAGGATGAAAGCGTAATGGATCTTTTTGATCCGTCCTAAATTCAGGATTTAATTTTCTAGGATTAAAATTGGGGTTTAAATTTCTTAAATCTGTATTTGTGTACCTATAAACAGAAGCTCTTGATCGATTAAGGAATTTTTGAACTTCATCTATACCAACTAATTCCTCGGTAGTAGAAATGTTGGAATCAATGTTTTCCATAACTCTTTTAAAATCTGACTAAAGTCAATTTATTTACTTAAAAAATTTTTAAGTTTATTATTGAAGAAAATAGCAGAAAGAATAAATGTAAACTACCTGCCTTCAGGGACTCAAGACACTTTAGATATTTTTTACTTGTTAATTGATAAAATTGATTATCTTTCCTAATTTACTTTTATGCGCGTCACCACCTCATTTCCCTTGGGGACACTTCGTGACACACCTTCTGAAGCAGAAATTATTTCACATCAATTACTTCTGAAAGGCGGCTACATACGCAGAATTAACAGTGGTATTTATGCATATATGCCTATTATGCTTAGGGTTATAGAAAAAATATCAAATATAATTCGAAAAGAGCTTAATAAACTTGGTTGTTCAAAACTACTTTTGCCACAGCTACATCCATCAGATTTATGGAAAAAAAGTGAACGTTGGGAAGGATATACAGCAGGCGAAGGAATAATGTTTAATCTTAAGGATAGACAAGGAAAAGAATTTGGGTTAGCGCCTACTCACGAAGAAGTTATTACAAGCATTGCCTCAGAAATTATTAATTCTTACAAACAATTACCCTTATGTTTTTATCAAATACAAACAAAATTTAGAGATGAAATAAGACCAAGATTTGGGTTAATGAGAAGTAGAGAATTTATAATGAAGGACGGTTACTCTTTCCACTCATCAAAAGAAGATTTAGTATCTTTTTACAAAAAAATGGAAATAGCATATGAAAATATTTTTACAAATTGCGGACTTGAAACTGTCGGAGTTGATGCAGATAGTGGATCTATCGGCGGGGCTTCTTCTAAAGAATTTATGGTAACGGCAGAGGCCGGAGAAGATACTATTTTGTTTACTAAGAGTGGTTCTTATGCTGCAAACATCGAAAAAGCAGTTTCAATACCAAACGAAGCTATTCCATTAAAAACCAAAACTGACAAATTGTTAGAAACTCCTAATCAGAAATCTATTAGTGATATATGTAAAAATAATAATTTAGATCCTACTCAAATTGTAAAAGTAGTTTTATACATTGCAAGATTTGAAGACAAATCAGAAATCCCTATCCTTACATGCATTAGAGGAGATCAAAATATAAATGAAATTAAGCTTCATAATTTAATCAGCAATAAGCATTCTTCAAATTTGATCAAATTAAACAAAATTGAAAATATTAAACATATTGAAAAAAATCTATCAAATTTACCAATCGGTTATATTGGACCAGATTTAAAAGACACCGTAATCAATAAAAATTCTTATTGGACCAAAACTTGGCTTAGGATTGCTGACTACTCTGCAAGCAATCTTTCTGATTTTATAAGCGGTGCTAATAAATTAAATTTTCACAAAGTATTTAATGAATTTTCATTTAGCGAAGAACAATTCTTGATATCAGATATTAGAAATGCAAAAAAAGGAGATTTTACAATTAAAGGTAATAAAGAAACATTGAGAGAAAAAAAAGGGATTGAGATAGGACATATTTTTCAATTAGGACAAAAATATAGTGAAAAGCTGAATGCAAGTTTTTCTGATAATGATGGAAAATTAAAAAATCTTTGGATGGGTTGTTATGGGATTGGTGTAACGAGAATCGCCCAAGCAGCTATTGAACAGAATTATGATGAAAATGGAATAATTTGGCCAATTCAGATATCCCCATTTGAGGTTGTAATTATTCCAACTAATTTGAAAGATCCTATTCAAAAAAATCTTACTGAAGAAATTTATAAAGATTTTAAAAAAAATAATTTAGATGTACTTCTTGATGACCGGGATGAAAGAGCAGGAGTAAAATTTAAAGACGCAGATTTGATTGGTATTCCTTTTCAAATAATTATCGGAAGAGATTCAATAAACAAAGAAGTTGAATTTTTATGTAGATCTAGCAAAAACAAATTTAAAATTGCCTCTAAGAATTTGTTAGAAAAATTTATTTATGAATCAGAAGTAATGTACAATAAAAAATCTTAAGGCAAAACTTATTCGGAGTAAAATCATGTTTGTTGAAGAGTTATCTAAATTTTTTGCAAAAACTTTATCATTCCTTCTAAGTTTGACAATTATTTTTACATTATTTAATTCTCCAACTTACGCTGCGAAAACATCTATGACAGGTGATTATGCAAAAGACACTATATCGGTTGTTAAAACTTTGCAAGAAGCAGTCGATACTCCAAAAGATTTTGCTGATAAAGAAAAGGTAAGACAGGAATCACTTACCTTAATAACTGACTATATTTCTAGATATAGAAACCGAGGCATGGTAAACAAGACACAATCTTTCACAACAATGCAAACAGCATTAAATGCTATGGCTGGACATTACAAAAACTTTGCAAATAGACCTTTACCAGATAAACTTAAAGAGCGCTTAACTAAGGAATTTTCAATTGCTGAAAAGATGGTTCTTAGAGAAAGTTAATACAAATGATTTACTTTTTTAAAGTTAACCAATAATTTTGAATATATTATATATTCTTACAAAAATAATGCTCTTTTAAAATTGGCTAATGTTGTTGTTATCGGTGCCCAATGGGGTGACGAAGGAAAAGGTAAAATAACCGATTTGTTAAGTCGTTCGGCAGATGTTGTTGTACGTTACCAAGGTGGTGTCAATGCAGGACATACTATTGTAGTTGACGATAAAGTTCTCAAGTTACACCTTATCCCATCTGGAATCCTTTATAGAGATACTACATGTGTAATAGGGTCTGGAACAGTTGTAGATCCAAAAATTTTGCTTAAAGAAATAGACATGTTGATTGACAATGGGATAGACATTTCGGGATTAAAAATTTCCTCAACTTCACATGTAACAATGCCTTACCATCGATTATTAGACGAGGCCATGGAGGCTGATAGAGGCTCTAATAAAATAGGCACAACGGGTAGAGGTATTGGGCCAACTTATGCAGATAAATCTCAAAGGAATGGAATCAGGATTAGAGATTTACTCAACAGAGATAGGTTAAGTGATGTTATTGAAATACCCCTAAGAGAAAAAAACGGGGTTTTAGAAAAAATATATGGCATTAAACCTCTCAAGCATGATGACATAATCAATGAGTATTTAGATTATGGTCAGAGATTAACTAAACATGTAGTCGATTGCACTAGAACAATTCACTCTGCAGCAAAAAATAAAAAAAATATTCTATTTGAGGGAGCGCAAGGAACATTACTTGATCTAGATCATGGAACATATCCTTATGTAACTTCGTCTAATCCAATATCTGGAGGTGCTTGTATTGGTGCTGGTGTAGGCCCTACCTTAATAGATAGGGTGATTGGTGTGGCAAAGGCATACACTACAAGAGTAGGGGAAGGCCCTTTCCCAACAGAACTACAAGGAAGTATTAATGATCAACTTTGCGATAGGGGTAGTGAATTTGGTACTACAACTGGAAGAAGAAGGAGATGCGGTTGGTTCGATGGAGTTATTGGCAAATATGCTGTATATGTTAATGGTCTTGACTGTTTGGCAGTAACAAAATTAGACGTTCTAGATGAATTGGATGAGATACAAGTCTGCACCGCATATGAATTAAATGGCAAAAAAATAGATTATTTCCCAACTAACTCTGATGAATTGAAAAAATGCAAACCAATATTTAAAAAATTACAAGGATGGCAATGCTCAACTGCAGATTGCAGAAAACTATCTGATTTACCTGAAAATGCAATGAATTACTTAAGATTTCTTGCTGAATTAATGGAGGTACCGATCGCTATAGTCTCATTAGGTGCTAACAGAGACCAGACTATAGTTATTGAGGACCCAATTCATGGTCCTAAAAGGGCTCTTTTAAGATAACTTAGTAAGTTATATAATGGGAAAGAAATTTAGGAATTATGATAAAAAAAAAGATATTGATCTTATTGGGATAGGTAACGCGATAGTTGACATTGTAGTTAATGTAAATGAAGAATTTTTAGAGAAAAATAATCTTAAAAAAGGTTCAATGACTCTTATAAGTTCAGAAGAATCTGCAAAGCTCTTAAAAGATTGCGAAGTAATAAAAAAAGTATCTGGAGGTTCATCTGCAAATACTGTAGTTTCTTTAGCTCAATTAGGAAATAAAGTGCAATTCATTGGAAGAGTAAAAAATGACTATTTTGGAAATTACTTTTCTTCTAACATTAAGAAAAGTAATACAATTTTTAATACACCCCCTATAGAGAAAGGTCCTCCAAGTGCTCACTCTATTATTTTTATTTCTCCAGATGCTCAAAGAACGATGTGTACATATTTGGGCGCATCAGTAAATTTTGAACCTAATGATGTAAATTTTAATTTAATAAAAAATAGTAGATATTTGTATCTTGAAGGATATTTATGGGACAACGATTTAGCTAAAAACGCCTTTCTAGAATCATCAAAAATCGCTAAAACATCAGGCACAAAAGTTATTCTTTCATTATCAGACTCCTTCTGCGTAGATAGACACAGAGAAAGTTTCTTAGAATTAATTGAAAAATATGTAGATATACTTTTCTGTAACGAATCTGAAGTTTTAAGCCTTCTTAAAAGCAATAATTTAGAGAATTGCAAATCCGCCATTTCCTCCTTATGCAAACTGGTAATTATAACTCTTGGGGGGAAAGGTTCATTGATAATGCATAAAGGGGAAATTCAAGAAATAAAACCAGTATTTTTAGGCGAGATTATTGATACAACAGGAGCAGGAGATATTTATGCCGGGGGATTTATTCATGGTTTAATAAATGAGTATCCAATTAAGAAATGCGGAGATATTGGCTCACTTTGTGCTAGTCATATAATCACTCAACTGGGTTCGAGATCTAAAATTGATCTCCAAGATCTAATAGAAAAAAACTTATCATAACAAAGATTTATTAACCCAATTTAAATATTCATTATATGAATTAAATTCTTTGTAAATAATTTGAGGCACTTCATAAGATGACTTTTCTTTTATAAAGGTTATTATTTCTTTTTTAAATGCTGGAGTACTTTTTATTGTGATTTCCACCTCCTCACACTCTTCAATTTTTCCTCGCCATTCATATATTGAAAAAATATCTTTTAAAGAGACACACGCTGCAATTCTCTTTTGAATAATAAATTTAGATAAATTATTGGCTTTTAATCTACTAGATTCAGTAGTTATTAAAACTAAAATTTCACTCATGCTTGCCCGTTGATTTTTTCATGTAATTAATCAATTCATGATAATCAAAAAATAAATAGGCATCTTCATATTTTAATTTTGGTCTTTTAACTAAAAATAATTTCATATTAGTTTCATAGATAATTTCCTCCCAATTTTTTTGTGCATAACTTCCAGAATCTCTACAAATTACATAATCTATTTCCCAATATTCACAAAGTTTCTTTTCATATATAAAATCCATACTTTTACTAGGTTCGAGTATCGCGATGTTTGAATTCTTGATACAGGATCCAAATGCCTTAGTTATGCTTTCTTGAGTTGGGATTACTCTTGTAAATACATTTGCCCCACAACCAAGGTAGTAAATTGCAGTCTCATCAAGTAATTTAGATCCAATTGCTAATAGTATATTTTTATTTTTAAGAGTAACCCCTTCTATATTTTTTAAACCTGATATGTAATTAATATTTTTAGATGATTTTGTTCCTGAATTCCTTGCAAATACTATAAGGGGTTTTTTAATCTTTTTACAAGCCTTATTTAACCTACTCGAAATAATCAAGGCAAATGGGTGAGTTGCATCTATTACGTGTTTAATTTTATTTTTTTCAATAAATTTTATTATTTCGCTTGTATTATTTAATCTTCCTGTAATAATGTGTAACTTTGGATTATCTACATAAGATTTACTTGCTCTATAAGTAACAACGCTTACAAATACTACATAGTTAAGACCTAAAAGTTTATTGGCTAATGCAGGTCCCTCGGAAGTTCCTGATAGGATCCAAACATTTTCGTGGCATTTTTCTTTATTCTGCATCAATATATCTTTAAATTAATATGAAGTAAATGAATCATTGTTTAATTCAAGCTGTAATTAATAGCTCACCCCAGATGAGATATACAAAAGAGAGTAAAACTCCAATAGCTGAAATGATTGTGAATTTTAAAGGATTAAGAGACGAAGATCCCTTTAGATCATTAAAAGTTTTGGGTTGGGGAAGCATAGCGCAAGAAATGATTGACAATTTAAGTGAAGGCCAAGAAATTGTTCTAGAGGGACGTCTTAGAATGAATTCAGTCACCAGAAAAGATGGTACTAAAGAAAAGCAAGCTGAGTTAACAGCTTCAAGAATTCATCATATAGCCCCATCAAAAGTAATTCCCTCCATCAAAAATGAAAATACTCCTTCTAACAAAAACGATAGTACTTCTTCCCTCGAAAAATCCGGGGGCTCAGAAAATGAATCATGGAATAGTTCTCCATTAGTTCCAGAGATTGATGAAATCCCTTTCTAGAATATCAATTTTCAAAATTTGATTCTTGAAAACGTATAATTAGTTTGCTTATATTTCTTTCAAGTTCGGCAAGTTCTTCCCTTATCTCTACCCATTTACCTTTATCAAGATTCTCTAATAACCAAGCTCTGTCTTGATCAAGTTTCATAATTAAATCTTCGTATTTGTTATAATCGTGTTCTTCCATAATATTCGTTAACTCTTGTTTATTTATTCTACAAAAAAATGATGAAATATTTATCTCCTGGCAATATCATATCAGTAGCAGGAGGCGTTTTAGCTTTTATTGGAATGACTGCTTATTTTACTAATTCAGTAAATCTTAGTGTGCCAACATTCTTTTACGGAGTTCCTATTTTACTTATTGGACTTGGTTTAAAAACTTCTGAGATCCCTCCAGTTACATTAATCAATGACAAATCATTTAGATTAAATAAATTTAATCGCCCCAAAGAATTAACAGCATTAGTTAAAGACGTTACAAGATGGAGATATGGAATAAAGGCACATCTTGAATCTTCACTAGAGGCATTGAACCTTTGGAACGAGGATAATCCTCCTCAACTAAAAGAGATTGAAGAAATTACCAAAGAAGATAAAAGTGGTCTAAGGATGCACTTTGAAATTAATGATGTTCCTTTTGAAGAATGGATTGGGAAGCAAGAAAGATTAAATAGGTTTTTTGTTAAGGGGCTTGAATCAGAATTTATTATCAACGATAATAAAAAAGAATTCGATTTAATTCTCTTTTATTAATGATTTGAGAATGCAAATGAAAACTCAATTTCTTATTTAAATTAAATTTTAGAATATTTATGATAGATGATTCCCTTAGAGTATCAATCTTAAGCGAGGCACTTCCATACATACAAAGCTTTTCAGGTAGAAAAATTGTTATTAAGTATGGTGGTTCCATTATGAATGATGAAAAATTAAAAGAAGCTTTCTTCAGGGACATCGCTCTATTATCAAGTGTTGGTGTGAGACCAGTTATTGTTCATGGTGGAGGTCCCGAAATCAATAATTGGTTAAATAAATTAGATATATCTCCAAAGTTTAAAAATGGTTTAAGAATTACTGACCAAAAAACAATGGAAATAGTTGAAATGGTATTAATGGGCAGAGTAAACAAACAAATCGTAAGAGGAATAAATAAAACAGGATCCTTAGCTGTAGGTATTTCGGGAGTTGACGGCAACTTAATTCAGTCAAGAGAGTTAGGAAATGGTAGTCATGGATTAGTTGGAGAAGTTGCAAAAATTAATCCTGAATTATTAGAACCTCTTATTGAAAAGAGCTACATTCCTGTAATTTCTAGTATTGGCTCTAACGCAGATTGTATTTCCCATAATATAAATGCTGATTTTGCTGCAGGTGAAATTTCTGCAGCAATTAATGCTGAAAAACTAATTCTTCTTACTGATACTCCTGGGATACTTAAAGAAAAAGGAAATCCAAATAGTTTGGTAAAACAAATTAATCTAAAAGAGGCAAGAGAATTTCTTGAAAAAAATATCGTAGTAAATGGCATGAGGCCAAAAACAGAATGTTGTATTAGAGCTTTAGCACAAGGAGTACGAGCAGCTCACATAATAGATGGAAGAATAGAACATTCATTACTATTAGAGATTTTTACGAATTCTGGAATCGGTACAATGATAAATGCCTGATAATAATAACTATGAAGTAGCTTTAGAAAAAGTTGAATCTGCCCTCATCAAAGGTGAATATGATTACTGTATTGAATTTCTGGTTCCAATAATAGAAACATTTCCCATATCAAGTGTTGAAGGCGCTAATTTACGTACTTTATTAATTACTGCTTTATGTGCAACTAACCAAAAGGAAGCTGCAAAAAAGTATTGTAAAGAACTCTTAAAGTCCAATACTTATAAAGTTAAAGAAGATGCGAAATATTTAATTGAAATTATCGATTCTCCAGAAATTAAAAAACCAGCTAATTGGAATATAGACATTGAAAATAATTTGAATTTAAAAAAAATGTCTCAAAAAGCTATAAAGAAAAAAAGGTTTAATAGGCATGAAACGCATGTTAAACGATTTATAAACCCTTCTAATATTCCAACAGGTGAAACAAGGTCTTTTCAGAAAGGATTTATATTTATCATTTCTTTGTTTATGATTTTACTTATTCCACTTTTAAGCAGTTAGATTATTTTTTGTCTTTGACTCACATAAATCAATTTATTTTTCTTTAAACGAAATCAAAATAAAAAAACTTATTTCAAGACCTTAATTTTAAAATTTATTAATCTCCTGAAAATAATATTTGCCAATAATTTTTGAAAATAAACTAAAGCTCTACAGGATCCAAATCAATTGATAAAAAAACATTTTTTGGTATCATTTCCCATAAATAATTTCTATCTGGTAAGGGTATTTCTGAGTTCTCTGGACCGTACAATAATATTTGCCATCTAAATTTATTTCCTAATTTTGCAATAAGACATGGCGCCGGACCAATCACTTTCCATTCCTTCGCTTCACAATACCTTTTCAAATATTTAGATAGTTTTGCAGCAGTCATCTCTACAGTTTCATAATTCGCACAAGATATTTTTAAAAGACATACCTTACAAAAGGGGAATAAATTTGCTTCTTTCCTTAACTTAGAATTTTGATTTAAAAATCCCTCATAATCTCGATTCTTAAGATAAGTTAAAACAGGATGACTAGGTTTATAAGTTTGAAAAAACACTTTACCTAATTTCTTAGCCCTTCCTGCTCTTCCAGCTAATTGTAAAAACAATTGTAAAGATTTCTCTTCAGAAGAAATATCTGGACGATGAAGTAATCCATCTGCTGCGATTACAACTGAAAGCGTAACATTAGGAATATCAATACCTTTAGCCAACATTTGTGTGCCCACCAAAATATCCGCATTCCCACTTGAAAACTTTGAAAGAATATCTCTATGACCATCCTTCACTGAGGTAGTATCTCTGTCAAAACGAAGTACTCTCAAATCAGGAAATTCTTTCTCAAAAAATTCTAGAACTCTTTGAGTACCAATTCCAAAAGGCCTGAAAGCATTTGATTTACAATCTGGACAAGACTTGATAAGTTTTCCTTTATGATTACACCAGTGGCAATTAAGCCATTGTGTGCCTCTTGAACCTATATGAACTGATAATGGCACATCACAATTTGGGCAATTAATTATAAAACCGCAATTTCTGCAACTAAGAAAACCGTTATACCCCCTGCGAGGCACCAAAATTAATGCCTGTTCATTTTTTTTTCTAAGTTTAGAGAATAAATCTAGTAATTCATAACAAAAGATTTTTGTATTTCCTTCTTTAAACTCATCACGCATATCAACAATTTTTATTTCAGGTATTTCAGTACTGGATATCCTTTCTTTTATTCTCGATAATCTTAACTTCTTTTCAAAAATACTTCTTTTCCAAGTCTTCATTGAAGGTGTAGCACTACCAAAAATCAGTTTCGTTGAACTTCTTTTTACTCTTTCAAGAGCGACTTCTCTAGCATCGTAACAAGGCATAGGGCTTTCTTGTTTATAAGAAACGTCGTGTTCTTCATCCATTATTATTAACCCTAAATTCTTAACAGGAAGAAATACTGCTGACCTTGTCCCTATAACTATTAGTGGTTCCTCTTCATAATTAATTTTTTCCCATACAAGAGTTCTATGCTTTGCTGAACAATTACTATGATACTCATAAATCTTTTTTTGAAATCTACTACTAAATCTATCGATGAGTTGAGGAATTAAGGCAATCTCGGGAGCCAAAATTAAACAACTTAACTTTTTCTGTAATTGATCCTCTACGATCCTCATGTATAATTCTGTTTTTCCAGAGCCTGTTTCACCCCAAAGCAATAAAACATCTCCAGGTTTCATATCTTGCATTTCTTGAAATACTTTTTTTTGCTCAGTCTTGAGAATGGGTCTTTTTGTCTCAAAAGAATTTTGTTTAGAAGAATTTAATCTGGTATGAAATATTTTTTTTCTTTTGGTTTTAACTAAAATTTTTTTCTTAACCATTGAATTTATTAAAGTGGAATAAAAACCCTGTTTTAATAATTCACTTTGCCAGTTACCTTCTTGATGCAAAGCCTTAATTAATAAAATCTCTTTTTTGGTTAATTCAATATCACAAAAATCGTCCTTTAATAAACTTTTAATCCAAATTTGATTTTTAAAGTTGTTAGAAATTTTTTTATGTTTACCAATCCATCCCGGTGGGAAGGCTGTTTTATACATTTTTAAATTACTTACTCTATAAAATGCTGCTAAAGACTCTATCAATTCTCTCCACCAATCATGAATTACTTTTTTTTGGACAATACTTTCTATAAATAAGTATTTAAAATTTGGATCTTTATCAAAACCTTCTTTAATTTTTTCTTTTATTAACAAGGGACTCTTAGATATAACAAGTCCATTTAATAATCTTCCCCTAAGTCTCACTGCAACAATATCTCCTACATCAACGCCAAGATTTCTCCCATCTGTATAGGAAAAACTATTGATAATACTCCCAATATCAAGTAAAACCTCAAACTTAAAAGAGTTATTCGATAAATTATTACTTGCCGGCTTCAAAACTTTTTCTTAGTATTGGATTGTTGAACATTCCACAAAGTGTTTTTGCACATTGTAAGTATCTTGCTCTTAAGGGAGACATGAAGCTTTGATCATTGAATAAAATTCAAACATTGATCCGCCTGTCTGAGAAATCCCAAGACTTTTTACTTTAGGTAATCTATAACACTATTTAAATTTTTCAACAATTTAAAAAAAACTTTATTTATTCACAATTTTTGTGAATTAATTCTTTTAATTTCCGAGGCAAATTTTTACTACTAAATGTATAAATTAGCCATAATTAAATTTTTACCTAGTTAAATTCACCGTAGAAAGGAGTCAATTATGTGTCCAGTCGCTGCAGAATCTAAGAGTTCAAACCCTAATTCTAAAAAAATTAATAAAAAAATTAATAAAAATTTAGATAACAATACAGAAGAAAAGATTTTTAATAATCAAAATTCGGTTCAAAATCTTAAAGAAGGTTTAAGTGATATTGATGGAAGTGTTGAAAATAATAATGGATATAACGAATTAGAAGAGGATGGTAAGAATCTTGGAAATATAAAACTGGGGCCTAAGGGGATTTATACCGAAGATTCAATTAGAGTTTATCTACAAGAAATTGGAAGAATAAGACTCCTAAGACCTGATGAAGAAATTGAACTTGCTAGGAAGATAGCTGATCTACTGCAGCTAGAAGAGTTAGCTACACAATACGAGTCTGAGAAGGGACACTTCCCATCAGTTAGAGAATGGGCTGAATTAATAGACATGCCTCTATCTAAATTCAGAAGGAGACTTCTTTTAGGAAGAAGAGCAAAAGAAAAAATGGTGCAATCTAATTTAAGATTAGTTGTTTCCATAGCCAAGAAATATATGAATAGAGGTTTGTCCTTTCAAGATTTAATTCAAGAAGGCAGTCTTGGTCTAATAAGGGCCGCAGAAAAGTTTGATCATGAAAAAGGTTATAAATTCTCAACTTATGCTACTTGGTGGATTCGTCAGGCTATAACAAGAGCAATAGCTGATCAGAGTAGAACTATTAGACTTCCTGTTCACTTATATGAAACAATTTCTAGGATTAAAAAAACGACAAAAGTACTTAGTCAAGAATTTGGCAGAAAGCCTAGTGAAGAAGAAATAGCTGAAAGTATGGAAATGACAATTGAAAAATTAAGATTTATAGCTAAAAGTGCTCAACTACCTATTTCTTTAGAGACTCCAATAGGAAAGGAAGAAGATTCAAGGCTTGGAGATTTCATAGAGGCTGATATAGAAAATCCTGAGCAGGACGTATCAAAAACCTTATTAAGAGAGGATTTAGAGGGAGTACTAGCTACATTAAGTCCTAGAGAAAGAGATGTTCTAAGACTACGATATGGGATTGATGATGGGAGAATGAAAACTCTCGAAGAGATAGGACAAATTTTTGATGTCACGAGAGAAAGAATTAGACAAATAGAAGCAAAAGCTCTTAGAAAATTAAGACATCCCAATAGAAATGGAGTTTTAAAAGAATATATTAAATAAAAAAGTTAAATATAATTTTCAAGCTTTGAAAAGTTGCTAGTTACTAGCTTAAAATAAATCCGAATTTCTAACAAACCTTATTAAAACAATATTTAATGACTAATTTAAAATTAAAAATAGCTAGTAGAAGAAGCAAATTAGCAATGGTTCAAACTTTATGGGTTAAAGAAGAATTAGAAAAAAATATTCCTGAATTAGAAGTATCTGTTGAAGCAATGGCTACTCAAGGTGACAAAATTCTTGACGTTGCTTTGGCAAAAATTGGGGACAAAGGTCTTTTCACTAAGGAACTAGAAGCTCAAATGCTTATAGGAAATGCTGATATTGCTGTGCATTCTTTAAAAGATTTGCCTACTAATTTACCTAATGGGCTCACGTTAGGGTGCATTACAAAAAGAGAAGATCCCTCAGACGCTTTAATTGTAAACAAAAAAAATGAGATTTATAGTTTAGAGACTTTACCTCATGGTTCAATTGTGGGAACAAGCTCTCTAAGAAGATTGGCACAGTTGAAGTATAAATTTCCCCATTTAAATTTTAAAGATATTAGAGGAAATGTTATTACAAGATTAGAAAAATTAGATTCTGGAGAATTCGACTGTATTATTTTGGCAGCAGCAGGATTAAAAAGATTAGGATTTGAATCAAGGATTCACCAAATTATTCCAAATGATATTTCCCTTCATGCAGTAGGACAAGGAGCTCTTGGAATAGAATGTAAAACTGATGATAAAGAAGTTCTTAAAATAATTAGTGTTTTAGAAGATAAAGTAACAAGCCAAAGATGTTGTGCTGAAAGATCCTTTCTTAGAGAACTTGAAGGTGGATGTCAAGTGCCAATAGGAGTTAATAGTATTATTCAAGACAATAAGATATCTTTAACAGGAATGGTGGCTTCAATAGATGGAAATAAAATGATAAAAGATACCTCTATAGGAAATATTAAACATCCAGAAGAGGTTGGTAAAAAATTAGCTGAAAAGCTCAAAGCACAAGGTGCTGATGAAATTCTCTCTGAAATATTTGAACAGTTTAGAGATAAATAAAGTTGTTATTTAATTCACCAATTTTGGCTCAATTTCTTTTTTATATCTTGATTCACATTCTTCAATTACTTTGATAGCTTCATCTATTCCATAAAAACCATTAACAGTACATGTCCCAGGTTTCTTCAGATCTTTATAGTGTTCCCAATAATACTTAGTTTCATTAAGCCAATGTTCCCCAAGATCCTCATACGTATTAATATGATCCATTCTTTTATCATCGGCAATAACACCAATTACTTTGTCGTCAACTTCCCCTCCGTCATCAAATTTCATTACGCCAATAATCCTCGCCTCCACAAGTGATCCTGGAACTAATGGTTCTGTTACTCCTACTATTTCAATATCAAGAGGATCACCATCCTCGTCCCAAGTTTTTGGAATACATCCATAAGCAAAAGGGTAAGCAAGAGATGAATAACCAACTCTATCAAGTTTCAAATGCCCCGTCTCAGTAATCAATTCATACTTATTTATGGTATTAGAATTTAATTCGACAATTGTATTAACTACTAAATTTGTATTGTTTGTAAAAGCATCTAAGATATGCAACAAATTTGGTGTTACTCTGCTTGGAGATTGGTTAAGGTTTGCCATCAAAAAAAAGGTTTTATTTATCCTACATCCTCATACTCAATCAAACTTAATAAAGTAAATTTTTAGCAAAAATCATTTATTTTCGATCTTAAATGCGTCAAAAAATAATCAGATGTTAAATCCTGACCAGTGACTTTTCTTACTAAGTCCATAGAATTTAATGATCTTCCATAATTGTGTATATTATTTTTTAACCATAGAATAATTTTTTTATACTCGCCATTCTCAATTAAATTCTCTAGTGATCCAATTTCTTTTTCCATCTGGTAAGAAATTTGAGCACTTATTATGTGTCCTAACAAGTATGAAGGGAAATATCCAAATGCTCCTTCACTCCAGTGCACATCTTGCAAACAACCCTCTGCGTCGTTAGAAGGTTTTATTCCTAGAAGTTGCTCATACCTTTTATTCCATTCTGATGGAATATCTTTAGCTTTTAAATTTCCTTCAATTAAATCTATTTCAAGTTCTGTTCTAATTAAAATATGTAAACCATAAGTTAATTCATCTGCTTCAACTCTGTTTAAACCTACTTTCAAATGATTAATGGATTTCCAAAATTCTATATCATTACTCAAGGAACAACCCTCTGAGACAAAATGTTTGTAAAACCTTTTAGAAAAAGATTTAGATTTAACGATTCTATTTTCCCAAAATAAAGATTGACTTTCATGAATACTCATAGATGTGGCTTGTCCTAAAGGCCATGAGAACCATTGATGAGTTTGAGAAGGTAAACCCTGTTCATAAATTGAATGGCCCCATTCATGGGCAGTTGCTAAGAAACTTGAGAATGGCTCGCCCTCTACAATTCTTGTTGTAATTCTATAATCATTAGGTCCGAGTGTAATAGAAAAAGGATGGGGAGATTTAGAAACTACAACCATATCCTGATCTCTTCCAAACTCGTCGAGTAATTTAGTACATAGCTTTTGCTGAGATTGAGGACTTAAATCCCATTTTTGTTTATCTACATTAGTAAGGTCTTTTATTAATAATGGAATATTTTCTTTAAGTGGTTGAAAAATATTATTTAACCAACTTAAAGTTAAATCAGGCTCAAAAGGTTGAGCTAATGTTTCCCAGGATTTAAGATTATCAGATATTTGCTTTGATTCTTCAATTCGTAATTTTATTATATTTTCAAAATATGGTAAGAAAATCTTAAAATCTGATTTTTTCTTAGCTTCCTGCCAACTCTCATAACCTTTTGATTTTGCCTTTGCAATCAATTCAACTAAATTAGGATCTAAATCTTTTTGCCTATTAAATTCCTTAATTAATAAATCTATATTCTTTTTTTTACTATTAATAGTTTCCTTGCTTTCAGAATTTTCTGAAAAAAATAATTCATTTTGAGCAGCTTTTATTAAATTAAGAAATTCTTCTGAAGAATTTCTTTCATGGAGAATTTTTGCTAAATACGTAAGCTGTTCAGATCTCCAAGATGCACCTTTTTTAGGCATACCAGTATTTTGATCCCAATAAAGAGTACTTTGTATTGAACCTAAGATTTGAGTTTCTTTTAAATAGGCCCCTAGATTAGACCAATGATCTTGAGTCAAAAATGTTTTCATTAATTATCTATTATCTTAAAACAAAAGTGATTTAGTATGCTTTAACTTTTGAAACCATATACTAAATAAAATATCTGAAATAAATAATCTAAATATTTATGGAACAAATTTTTTCAAAACTAAATTTTATAACTAATGGAGAAGGATTTACTGACATAACTGAAGATTTAAATTTATTCATAAAAAAAAATAATTTTTACTCTGGAATTTTTAATTTAAGCTCTTTGCACACTAGCTGCAGTTTAACTATTAATGAAAATGCAGATCCAAATGTTCTTAAAGATTTAAAAAAGTATATGCAATCTTTAGTACCCTATAATTCTTATTCTTCACTAACTAAAAATAGAGAAGAAATTTACTATGAACACTTTCAGGAAGGATCGGATGACATGCCGGCTCATATTAAAACTGCCTTAACAAATACTAATTTGTCATTAAGTTTCCAAAATGGAAAAATCATGCTTGGAACGTGGCAATCAATTTATTTATGGGAACATAGATTTAGTCGAAAAAAAAGAACAATCAGTATTCATATAATTGGTGAAAAAATTACAAATACTTATAATGAAATTGAATGAAATTTATTGTTAATGAAACCATATCTTTTACAAAATGAAGAATTAAAAGAACTTTCTGCAAAGTTACCTAGATGGACAATCTTCCCAAATCATATTGAAAGGGAATTCAATTTTTTTAATTTTATTGAGGCATTCTCTTTCATGACAAAGGTTGCTTTAATTTGCGAAAAGTATAACCATCATCCTTCATGGGAGAATACTTATTCAAAAGTAATAATTAAACTAAGTACTCATGACTTAGGTGGTTTAACAAATTTGGATCAAACTGTTGCATCAGAAATTAACATTATATGCAAGGATTTATAGTTTTATTTAAACACACGTATTATGAGCGAAAAATTACTCCCAGTTACAATAATTAGTGGATTCTTGGGTTCTGGCAAAACAACTCTCCTAAATCATATTTTAAAGAATCAAGTAGGAATCAATACTGCCGTTTTAGTAAATGAATTTGGTGAGATAGGTATTGATAATGAATTAATTATCAAAACCGAAGAAGATATGATTGAATTAAATAATGGATGTATTTGTTGCACAATAAATGGTGAACTATTAGAGACAGTTTCTAAGATCTTAGAAAAAAGAGAAAAATTAGATTATTTAATTATTGAGACAACAGGTCTTGCAGATCCATTACCAGTAGCAATGACTTTTGCTGCTGGCAATCTCAGAGAAAAAGTAAGACTAGATTCTATTATTACACTTATTGATGCTGAGAATTTTGATTTTGATTTGAAGAATTCCAGTGTCGCTTACTCTCAAATTTTATATGGAGATATTCTTCTTCTTAATAAATGTGATTTAGTAACTGAAAAACATTTAGATAAAGTAGAACACCATATAAATA
>QCIL01000018.1 GCA_003216725.1 Prochlorococcus sp. AG-402-L18 | reverse complement strand
TTCAGCTCTCCCGGGTACAGGTAAAACCACATTAGGTAATTGGTTAGAAAGTATATCTTTGAATTTAAATTTTCAGATATCTGTAATTTCTATTGATGATTTTTATCTCCCTTCTGAAGAGATGGAAATTGCTATTAAAAATAATCCTTGGAATGTTTCAAGAGGTTTTCCTGGAAGTCATTCAATTAATTTAATGAGAGAAAAAATCCTTCAATGGAAAAATACCGGAGAATTGGATGTGCCAGTCTTTGATAAGTCTTTAAGAAATGGCTTAGGTGATAGATCTCATTGGAGGAAAGAGAGACCTGATATATTAATAATAGAAGGTTGGTTTTTAGGTGTTACCCCTTTATCTAATTATTCCAATAATTCAGAAATATTTTCACCTTCACTCAGCTCATATGAATCATCTTATAGAGTTATTATTCAAAAAAGTTTAGAAAAATATCTTGATATATGGAATTTAATTGATCAAATTTGGCATTTGAAACCCGAAAAATTTGAATACATGAAGTTATGGAAATCAAAACAAGAACAAAATATGCTTTTGAGAAAAGGGGCAGCACTTAAAGATAATAAATTAGATGATTTTCTAAGAATGTTATATGTTTCTATTCCTCATGATAGTTTTGAAGATATTAATTCTGACGTTTCATTACTAATAAATCAGGATAGAAAACTTATAGAGGTCGGATTAAGTTGAGTACTTTTTTATGGAAATTTTCTCTTTCAGTTGTTTTTTATACATTTTTATTTGATTCCCTTATTGTTTAATATAGTAAATTAAAAATTTATAGATGGTTGAGTTTTCTTATAAGAATGAAAGTTGTCGCATGGTTGTTTTAAGATGTATTGGTCCTACAAACTTTTTTTTAGAAAGAGTTTTGTTCCCAACCGATATTCTTACCTTCATGGCTCCTAATGATTCTAGAGTTGAAATTTGGGGGAATGAATTATATGGACCAAAACTTGAAGAAAGAATAAGAATTTCTTCTGGAAATGAAGACTCAAAATTAGTTGCTTGAATTTACTTATTTTGAATTGTCTTCGAGTCAATATTTTTACATTTTTGGCCAATTATTGTTGATATTATTTAATTAGATTTTTATTTATAGTATGTCTGAATTTGCATCTTTTGCTATTGGAGGCTTTGTTCCTTCAGCTGCTATTGCAGGAGTCTTACTTTTAATTGGTTTGGGTGCTTTCTTTTATCTTGGGATCAAGGGACCAACAGATTATTAATAACACTTTAATTACTTGAAATAGACTTTAAATCATTTTATTTTTTACACCTATCTTGTTATTTATGGATCTTACAGTAATTCTTTTTATAATTAGTTTACCCTTTGTATTACTTACAGCTTATTTTGGTACTAGAAATGATTTTTATGAAAGTGATAACTATAAAGGCGATGGTTGTGCTCACGATGTTAAAAGATAATATTATTTAGATACACCACTATAAATACAAGTCCATTTACTATCGAATTGTTTAACGGGTTTGTATATTTCTCGAGTGATTTCGTTTCCTGCCTTCATACACGTTTCTTTATCTCTCATTGGAATAGAATGTAATGTTGGGCTAGTTATACCGCTTACTTCAGGTCTTCCTCCAGGACCTTGTCTGTATGTTCCTATAACTAACCAATAGTTTGCTTTTAAAGGTTCAGAAAATAAAAAAATTGCAAGAAAAAATAATATTTTAATAAATTTTTTATTCATGTTTCCACTTTATCTTTTACTCACTGAATGTAAATTGTATTATTTTTAAATGATATTAATATGTGAACATCTTTGTAAAAAAGTTTTTGGAATATCTGAAATTTATTTTTTATGGAATCATACAAGGTTTTACAGAATTCATACCTGTAAGTAGTACTGCTCATTTAAAAATTATTTCTTTATTTTTTGGTATTAATGAGCCTGGATCTTCTTTATCTGCGATTATTCAAATTGGGAGTGTTTTTGCAATAATTTGGTACTTTAGGAATAATATTTCTATTTTTCAAAAGAATATAAATTCGATAAAAATTTATAAATATTTACTATCTAATAAATTATTCAAATCTTTATTTATAGGAACAATTCCCTTAGCTTTTATTGGCTTGATTCTAAGGGTATTTGTTCCTGAATCTTTCTATTTATTTTTACGCTCGAATACATCAATAGCTATTTCCTCGTTATTAATGTCTGCAATAATGTTTTTTGCTGATCGTTCACATAAAAATAAATATAATTTAAAAAATCATAAATATCTACATACTTTTTTTATAGGTATTGCTCAATCATTGGCAATAATCCCAGGCGTATCACGCTCAGGAGCAACTATCTCTATCGCGATGCTTTCTGGATGGGAGAGGAAAGAGGCAGCAAGATATTCATTTCTTCTAGGTATACCTGCTATTACCTTAGTTGCCTTAGTAGAGTTTATTAATTCAGTAAATTCTTTAAAATCATTTCCTTTTTTCCCTTTATTAGTTGGATTGTTGACAACATTTTTATCCTCATTAATATCAATTAACTTATTAGTTAGATACATATCATACAAAGGCCTAAAATTATTTATTTTATATCGGTTTATTTTTGGTATATTAATTCTCTTCAACATATGACTTAAATAAAAACACAATAATTTATTATTACTTTTTAATATTATTTTTTTCAAATATCTATTTAGAATGAATTATCTTATATCTTTTCAACTTGGTGAAGTTGAAGTTTCAAATCTTACAATTATTATTCTTGGATTTTTTTCATCATTTACTTTTATTGCCGTTGGTATAAGTTCTTATAAGTTATATAAATCTTTGGTTAGTGATGATGAGTCTAGTTCTTAATCGGAACGGCGGGATTTGAACCCACGACCCCCACTACCCCAAAGTGGTGCGCTACCAAACTGCGCTACGCCCCGTATGAACACTATAGATATAAATTTAATTTAATTTTTACTTTTTTATTGGATTGTTATTAGATCTCAATACGCATTTATCTATTTGCCAATCAAAATTGTCCCAGATTTCTTTAGGTAGTTTGTAATTAGAGCCTTTATAATTTCCTAAATTTATTTTTGTTGGTGAGGCAGAACAGTATTGCCTACTGCCCTCTATTGCGAGATATTGCTGGTGATATTCTTCAGCGTAATAGTATGTATCTATCAATTTTATTTCTGTTTCTATGATTCCGAGACCATTTTTAAAAAGTTCTTTTTGATAGGCTTCTTTGCTTGCATATATTTTATCTTTATTTTTTTCGTCAAAATAATAAATTGATGATCTATATTGGCTACCTATATCATTTCCTTGTCTATTTTTTTGAGTTGGATCATGACATTCCCAGAACATTTTCAATAAATCACTAATATCAATTTCATTTACATTCCAAATCACCTTAACCACCTCACTATGGCCAGTCATTCCTGAACATACTTCATAATATGAAGGATTTTTTTTAAATCCACCTGCATAACCAACAGAAGTAGTTACGACTCCTGGAAGTTTCCAAAAACACTTTTCAGCTCCCCAAAAACATCCACATCCAAAAATGATTGAATTTTCTTGGTGGTTTGGTTCTTTTTTAATATCTGTTTTTAGTATTCTATGATTCATATCCATTAAACCATTTTGAGATAATTCTTTTTTAATCATAAGTTTCTTTAAAAATTTAATCATAATTTTAATTTGACAATAATAAATCTTAAAATTTTAACTAAGCTTCTATTTCTTTTGAAGCCAATTCTCTTTCCCATAGTTTTTTATATAGACCGTCTTTTGATATTAAATCCTTGTGAATACCTTCTTGCACTATTTTTCCTTGATCCATTACTAGAACCCTATCACATGTTGCAGCGACAGATAGTTGATGACTTATCATTAAAATTGTTTTATCTTTGTTTTCTCTCATTTCTTCAATAATTTTCGAAGCTGTTTTATTATCTACACTTGCTAAAGCGTCATCAAGTACAACAACTGATGAGTCAACTAGTAGAGCTCTTCCCAAAGCTGTTCTTTGCCTTTGTCCTCCACTAAGAGTAATTCCTCTTTCTCCAACAATAGTTTTAAATCCTTGTGGAAAATTATTTATGTCATCTATTAAAGAGGCATTCTTGGCGCTTTGTTTAACTAATTCTTTTGATGCCTTTGGCTTCCCAAATCTTAAATTATCAGAAATTGTAGATGTAAATAAAAATGCTTCTTGAGGAACTATTGCTACATATTTTCTTAAATCAGCTAGTTTAATATCTTTTATATCAATACCGTCTAAATATAATTGATTATCAGGTAAGTCTATTGTTCTTCCTAAGGATTTGGCTAATGTTGTTTTACCACATCCTACAGGACCAACAATTGCAATAAGTTCTCCTGGGTTTATTTTAAAATTTAATCCATCTAAGGAGTTAAATTTTGCTTCAGGATATTTTATTTTTAAATTCTTTGCTTCAATTTGACCTTTAAATTTTTTCTTAATAAATTTATCACTTGATTTATCTACAATTTTTGGACTGCTATCAAATATCTCTTCAACCCTATCTAGACTGACTTGTCCAAGTTGAAATGTATTTAAAGTGAAACCTAATAATGCTGTGGGGAATACGAGTCTCTCTACAAATAATATTAGTGCTACTAAACCACCTATTGTTATGAAGTTATTTTCTAGTTGATATGTCCCAAGTCCCAATAAAATCAACAATGAAATTGAGGAAATACCTTGTAATAAAGGGAACAATGTACTAGCAGTTCTAGCTAGTTTTATCGCAGAATTACGATATATTTTATTAAAATTGCTAAATGCATCCTTTTCAGCATTCTCTTGACCATATATTTTTATCGCACTAATTCCTGATAAATCCTCTTGTATTAAATCACTTAAATTAGATAATGATTCTTGTTGAATTTTGCGTTGTTTTACCATTCTGCCACCAAACAAGCTTACAATCAGAAGAATTACAGGAAATATCATTAGAGAAGAAATTGTCAATATTTTGTTAATTGAAAGCATTGATGGAATTGTAAGGGCGTAGGCCAAAATAATATTGCATAGACTTAAAACGGTAAAGCCTAATAGTCGTCTTATATTTTCAACATCACTTGTAGCTCTATTTATAATGTCTCCACTTCCTTGTTTTTGAATCCAATCTGGATCTTGAATAAGTAAGTGATCAAATAGTTTTTGACGCAAGTTAACTTCAACTTTTCTTCCGATTCCAAAAACAATTTGTCTTGAAAACAACCTTATAAGACCCATACAGGTAGCTAAGAAAATAAGCCAAATTGATTTAGAAATAATAAAATTTGATGAAAATTGGTTTTGTAATTCATCAATAATATTTTTTACCTCAAGAGGTATCAATATACTAAGAATATTTACTACTAAAAGAGCTATTGAACCAATAATGAATTCTTTTTTATATGGTCTTAGATATTTTAATATTACTTTTATTTTTAAATTTTTCATTTAATATTTCCCATATGATTAAGATAATGTTTCATTTTAGAATATGTGAGCTAGGTTTATAAATGATTTAGTTATTATTCTGTATGAGCAATGAACAAATTCATCCTCTTCATGCTACTGATAAGGAAATTATAGATAATCTCATAACAAAAGAAAATCCAGGAGATTTAGATTTGATAAATTTAGCTAGATTAATTAATAGATATGATAATTTTCCTGGCGAGATTGAAATGAAGCAGGATATCTTGAAAATCCTTAAATTTTGGGACTTTACAAAAGATAGTCTTTTTGAAAGAACTAGAACATTATGGGCAAATAATTTTAGGCCTTCTAATACAAATGAAGATTTAGTTGGTTCTGGTTTTGATACTTTAAATTGATTTAACACTCAAATTTACATCTATAGTTAAATGTGTATTTTAAAAACAAATTCAGAAATTCTTGAATTATTAATAAGTGGAGAAAATCTAGATAAACATACTTCCACTTCTTTAATGAAAAGATGGTTAAATAACGAAATATTAGAAGTCGAAACAGGTGCTTTTTTAGCGGCGTTAAGATCTAAAGGTGCTACTGGTGATGAATTGTCATCTATGGCAGAAGTACTACTTGATGCTTGTCAATTACCAATTAAAAGGCCCGATTTATTTATGGTTGATACCTGTGGTACTGGGGGTGATGGAGCTAATACCTTTAATATTTCTACAGCTGTATCTTTTGTGGCGGCATCATGTGGAGTTGTTATAGCTAAACATGGGAATAAAAGCGCTAGCGGAAAAGTTGGCTCGGCAGATGTATTATCAAATCTTGGACTTAATTTAAATAGTCCCTTAGAAAGAGTGATTTCTTCAATTGAGACAAATGGAATTTCATTTTTATTTGCTCCTGTTTGGCATCAATCTTTAATTAAATTAGCTCCATTGAGAAAGTCTTTAGGTATACGTACGATTTTTAATCAACTAGGACCTTTAGTAAATCCCATTCGTCCTAATGCTCAAGTTTTAGGGGTGGCTACAGAAGAATTACTTGAACCTATGGCTTTAGCTTTAAGTAAAATGGGAATGAATAGGGCAATAGTAGTTCATGGCTATGGTGGGCTAGATGAGGCATCCTTAGAGGGAGAAAATAAAATTATTTTTATAGAAAAAGGTAGATTAACCTACTCTAAATTGAATATTTCAGATTTTGGTTATCAAAATCTTTCAAATAATAGTCTTATGGTTTCAGATGGTGAGTCTTACGAAACTATATTTGAATCTGTTTTGAATGGTACTGGACAAATTTCTCATAATTATGTTGTTGCATTGAATACAGCATTAGTACTTTGGGTCGCAGGTATTGAAGACGATATGCATAAAGGATTTAAAAAAGCTTTACTTTCTATGAGTAAATCTAAACCTTGGGATAAATTTTTACTTTTGAAATCCTATCTTTAACTTTAAGAAATCATTTTATTTCTATGAATCATCCTTTTAAAAAGAATGCAAAACTTGTTTTAAGTAATGGCATTACTTTTTCTGGATTTTCATTTGGAGCAAAAGGGACCACCGTAGGAGAAATTGTTTTTAATACTGGTATGACAGGCTATCAAGAAGTAATAACTGATCCTAGTTATTATGGTCAGATTCTTACTTTTACTTACCCTGAAATAGGTAATACTGGTATTAATAATGAGGATTCTGAATCAGATAATTTTGTAAAAGGGATAGTAGTAAGAAATTATTCAAATAACAATACTAATTGGAGATCTAAAATAAACTTTAATCAGTGGTTGATAGATAATAATATTATTGGACTTTATGGAATAGATACAAGAGCTCTGGTAAAAATTTTAAGATCATATGGTTCGATGAATGGTCTTATAACCACTGAAACAAAAACTGTTGAAAAATGTCTCAAAATTATTTCTAGTGTCCCCAATATGAGCGGTTTAAATTTATCCAAAAAAGTTTCTACAAAGAAAAATTATCTATGGAATGAAACCTCTAAAACAAATTTTGATAAAAGACCAAAATTGCCCATAAGAAAAAAGAAGTTAAAGATAATAGCAATTGATTTTGGTATTAAAAAATCTATCTTAAACAGACTAGTCTCTTATGGTTGTGAAGTCTTGGTTTTGCCCTCCGTGACATCTTTTGAAGATGTTTTAGATCGAAAACCTGATGGAATTTTTTTCTCTAATGGACCTGGAGATCCTTCTGCAGTTTATGAAGGTATAAATTTAGCAAAATCTCTTATTGATTATGGCGAAATACCTATGTTTGGAATTTGTTTAGGTCATCAAATATTTGGATTGGCCTTGGGTGCAAAAACGTATAAATTACCTTTTGGACACAGGGGATTAAATCATCCCTGTGGTAAAAATAATAATGTTGAAATAACAAGTCAGAACCATGGCTTTGCTATTGATGCAAATTCTTTACCTAGTAAAGAGGTTAATATTTCTCATTTTAACTTGAATGATAAAACTGTTGCTGGATTAGAGGTTGTCAATAAACCTATTTTTAGTGTTCAATACCATCCAGAAGCAGGACCAGGACCACATGATTCGGACTATTTATTTGAAAATTTTGTTTCTCTAATGTTAGAAAGATGTTGACATATTGTTTCTTTTTGATTTGATAATTACATTAAATGCATTATTAATTATTGGAGGTACTAAACCATAGACGATTATCAAAAGCTTACAGTTTCTCTAAGAGGAAGTATTGAAGTAAAGGCAAATATTATTGTTTTTACTTTTAAAGGGCAATTAGATGCATTTTCTGAAAAACAATTTAAAACTTTTATTACTAATACTCTTAAAAGCGAATCACTGCCATTTGTTATTGATTTAAGTAAAATAGATTTTTTAGATTCTTCAGGTTTAGGCGCTCTTGTTCAATCTGCAAAAGAATGTAAAAAATTAAAATTAGGCTTTTCTGTTGTAGGAAACTCAAGAGTTGCTCAAACCATTAAGCTTGTTCGGTTAGGAGATTTTCTTAATTTGAAATCAACACTTGATGATGCATTGCTCAATTTGAAGAATTGAATTACTGGTTAAAAAATATTTCCCCTCAAGGAAAACCTGAAAAAATAGGACTTACTAAACTTGCTTGGCTTGGAGATTCTGTATGGGAACTACATCAAAGAATTCGTCATGTTCATATTCCTCTTAAATCGAAAGAACTTCATCTGTCAGTTGTAAATGAAGTAAAAGCTCAAGCTCAAGCAGATTCATTACACGAGATACAACATTTATTAAATGCATTTGAGTTAGATTTGATAAGGAGAGCAAGAAACAAAACAAAAAGATTTCCTAAATCAATTGATCCTTCAATATATTCACAAGCAACTAGTTTTGAAACCTTGATTGGTTGGTTATTCCTTAAAGACCCTAAAAGATTGGCTATTATTTTTGATTACTTAGATCTTAAATAAGTAACTATATTATTATTATTATTATGAAAGATTTTTCTAAAACTAAATATTCAAAAACAAATAATGGAGTTTATAAAAAAAGTTCTAAACAACAAAATAAAAACAGTAAATCTAATACTAAAAGGGAATTTAATAAAGAAAAAAATATAACTTATGATGAAAATAATTTAAAGAGAAGTAGAGATTTGAAAAATAATGCAACTAATTATTCAAATCCGAAATACAATCAAAAAAATAATAAACAAAATAAAAATTTATATAAAACTAAAAATAACATTGTTGGCCATAATCTGAAAAGAAATAATGTTTTTTCTAATGAAAAGACTTTAGATGATTGGATATGGGGTAAGCATTCTGTTTTGGCTGCATTAAAAAGTGAAAGACCAATCAATAGGATTTGGTGCACTTCAGAAATTTCCTCTTCAGAAAAATTCTTCTTGTTATTAAATAATATTAAATCTAAAGGTGTTTTAATAGAAGAGGTTTCTTGGTCAAGACTTTCTCAGTTAACTTTTGGTGCGGTGCATCAAGGTATAGCTCTACAGTTAGCATGTTCTAAAACTGTATCTTTACCTGACCTTATTAATTTATCCAAAAGGAAATCTACCAATCCAATTATTGTTGCATTAGATGGCATTACTGATCCGCATAATTTAGGGGCAATAATAAGATCTGCGGAAGCATTAGGTTGTAATGGCGTGATAATACCTCAAAGAAGATCTGCAGGTTTAACTGGAACTGTTGCAAAAGTTGCAGCTGGTGCCTTAGAGCATATACCTTTATGTAGAGTTGTTAACCTCAACAGGGCTTTAGATGAACTGAAAAAGAATAATTATCTAGCAATTGGATTATCAGGCGAAGGTCAATTATCTATCTCAAAATATACTGAAAAATCTCCATTGGTTGTAATTATTGGATCTGAGGGCAAAGGTATATCTTTGCTTACCCAGAAAAAATGCGATTTTTTGCTTAAAATTCCTCTTAAAGGAAAGACATCAAGTCTAAATGCATCCGTAGCAGCTGGTATTTCTTTATGTTATTTGACTAATATTTAAGTATTTTTTTTTATGAATATCACCTCTTAATTTTTAATTAATATTGTTATTTCAATATATAAATACCATTTTAATAAAATATTATTGGAAAATTACAACAAAATTGTATAGAATTTGACAAGAATTATTGGTCTTATAGCGGACCACACAAATTGATTAGAAATTTCGGTAACAAACTTGGTTTGGCTTGGTGGGCTAAAATCGAAACAAAAACCCCTAACGCTACATATTGGTATGGACCATTTCTTACTAAACGTGGCTTAAATGAGAATTTAGATCTTTTTCTCCAAGAACTTACCGAAGAAGGTTCAAATTCTATTAATCACACAATTGTTAGATGTAAAAGAGAAGAACCATTAACAGTCTTTTAATATATTAAGGTAAATAAAGAATATTTTTCATATGGATTTTAATTCTTTCAGAAAGGAAATAAAAAGTAGAAATGCGTCAGTAAAGGAATTAACTAATGATTTTTTTTTAAAAATCGATTCAATAGACCCAAAAATTAATTCTTTCATCAACGTAACAAAAACATTAGCTGAAACCCAAGCTGATCATATTGATATGTTGATTAAAAATAAAGAAGTAATACCGAAACTAGCAGGTATACCCATAGCAATCAAAGACAATATATGTACTAAGGGTGTTGTTACTACTTGTTCAAGCAAAATGCTTAAAAACTTTATACCTCCCTATGAATCCACAGCTTCAAGTAATTTGTGGTCTTCAGGTGGTATTTGCCTAGGAAAAACTAATTTAGATGAATTTGCCATGGGAAGTTCTACAGAAACTTCTTTTTTTGGTACAACTTCTAATCCTTGGGATACTAATAGAGTACCTGGAGGAAGTTCTGGAGGAAGTGCTGCTGCTGTTGCTGCAGGTTTATGCTTAGCATCTATTGGCTCTGATACTGGAGGTTCAATTCGACAGCCAGCGTCATTTTGTGGCGTTGTTGGTCTCAAGCCTACCTATGGAAGAGTTAGTCGATGGGGATTAATTGCATTTGCAAGCTCTCTAGATCAAATTGGTCCTATCACTAATACGGTTTCTGATGCCGCTGAGATTTTGTATTCTATATCAGGTAAAGATCCTCTAGATTCCACCTGCCTGGATGAAAATGTACCTAATTATCTAAAAAATTTAGACCAATCTATTAAGGGTTTAAAGATTGGAGTTATTGATGAATGCTTTGATCATAAAGGTCTTGATCCTGAAGTTAAAGAATCTGTTTGTTCGAGTATTGAGAGGTTTAGATCGTTAGGTGCTGAAATTTTAAATATTAAGTGTCCTAGATTTAATGATGGAATCGCAACTTATTATGTAATTGCTCCTTCTGAAGCTTCTGCAAATTTAGCAAGATATGATGGTGTCAAATATGGTTATAGATCAGAATCTGAGTCAAATTTGATACAAATGACTTCCAAAAGTCGAGCCGAAGGTTTTGGAGATGAAGTGCAAAGGAGAATTTTAATTGGAACCTTTGCTTTATCTGCTGGTTATAGTGATGCATATTATAAAAAAGCACAGCAAGTTAGAACCTTAATTAGAAATGATTTTGATAATGCCTTCAAAAAAGTTGATATTTTATTAACACCTACCTGTCCGACTACAGCATTTCTTAAAGGTGATTTTGTAAATGATCCTTTATCTATGTATTTGTCAGATCTTTTAACTGTCCCTGTTAATCTTGCAGGTCTTCCTGCAATTAGTATTCCATGTGGATTTGATAAGAAGGGCCTACCTATAGGACTTCAGTTAATTGGAAATGTTTTAGAAGAAGAAAAAATTTTAAATGTCGCTAATATATTTGAAAAAGACGCTAATGTTATGAAAAATAGACCTAATCTTAAAATTTGAATTAAAAATTAATTTGTTTAAGTAAATTATAGAATTTTTAAAAATATTATTTATCTTATAAGTAACAATTAGTTAGTAATGGGTTTCGTTCCACTTCACAATCATAGTGATTACAGTCTGCTTGATGGAGCAAGCCAAGTATCGAAATTAGTTGATAGAGCCTCTGAAATTGGATTAAATTCTATTGCATTAACAGATCATGGTGTAATGTATGGTGTTTTAGATTTAGTAAAAAAATGCAAGTCTAAAGGTATAAAACCAATTATTGGCAACGAAATGTATATTATCAATGGATCTATAAATGATCCTCAGCCAAAAAAAGAAAAAAGATACCATCTAGTTGTTTTAGCTAAGAATTATATTGGTTATAAGAACCTCGTAAAATTAACTACTATTAGTCATCTTTATGGAATGAGAGGACGAGGTATTTTCTCAAGACCTTGTATTGATAAACATCTTTTGAAGAAATACAACGAGGGTTTGATTGTATCAACAGCATGTTTGGGAGGCGAGATTCCTCAGGCAATTTTAAAAGGAAGAATTGATGTCGCTGAGAAAACTGCTTTATGGTATAAAGAACTATTAAAGGATGATTTTTATCTTGAAATTCAAGATCATGGTTCTTTAGAAGATAGAATCGTAAATGTTGAAATAGTTAAAATTGGTAAAAAACTAAATATAAAAATCATAGCCACAAACGATGCTCATTATATTACAAACGAAGATGTCGAATCTCATGATGCGCTACTTTGTGTACTTACTGGCAAATTAATTAGTGAAGAAAAAAGATTGAGATACACAGGAACTGAATACATCAAAGATGAAAAGGAAATGCTTAAACTTTTTAATGATCATATTGATGAAGAATCTGTTAAAAAGGCTATAAATAATACTGTTGATGTGTCGCAGAAGATTGAAGAGTTTGAATTATTTGGTAGATATAGGATGCCTAAATTTCCATTAAAGGATAACGAAGACTCATTAAAATATTTATCAAAAATATCGCAAGAGGGTCTTATTAAAAGACTAAATAAGGATTCCTTCGATCAAATTGATGAAATTTATACTAATAGATTATTTTCAGAATTAAAAATAATAAAAGATATGGGCTTTCCAGATTATTTCTTAGTGGTTTGGGATTATATAAAATTTGCTAGGGATAACTCAATACCTGTTGGACCAGGTAGAGGCTCAGCTGCTGGTTCACTAGTAGCATATGCTCTCCAAATTACAAATATTGATCCTGTAAAGCATGGTTTATTGTTTGAGAGATTTTTAAACCCTGCTAGAAAGTCAATGCCAGATATTGATACAGATTTTTGTATTGATAGAAGAAATGAAGTAATTGATTATGTAACCAATAGATATGGGGAGGATAAAGTTGCTCAAATAATAACTTTTAATAAAATGACTTCTAAAGCGGTATTGAAGGATGTTGCGAGAGTTCTTGATATACCCTATGGAGAATCGGATAAAATGGCCAAGTTAATACCAGTGGTAAGAGGAAAACCATACACACTTAGTGAAATGATTGATAAAAATTCTCCTAATTCTGAGTTTAGAGATAAATATTTAAAAGACAGAAATGTAAAAAAATGGGTAGATTTGGCATTAAGAATTGAAGGTACAAATAAAACATATGGAGTTCATGCAGCAGGAGTTGTTATATCATCTGATTCTTTAGATGAGCTCGTTCCTCTTCAAAGAAATAATGATGGTCAAGTCATAACCCAATATTCAATGGATGATATTGAATCTCTTGGGTTATTAAAAATGGATTTTTTAGGTTTAAAGAATCTAACTATGATTGATAAAACTATTTCTTTAATTGAATCTTCAACTGGTCAAATTATTAATATTAATGAATTACCATTAAAAGATGATAAAACTTTTGATCTTATTAGTAGAGGAGATCTAGAAGGTATTTTTCAACTAGAATCCTCAGGAATGAAACAAGTAGTTAAGGATTTTAAGCCAAATTCTCTAGAAGATATTTCATCTATACTTGCTTTATACAGACCAGGTCCCTTAGATGCCGGTCTAATACCTAAGTTTATAAATAGAAAAAATGGAAGTGAAAAAATTGATTTCCCACACCCTTTCATTGAATCAATTTTGACAGAAACTTATGGAATAATGGTTTATCAAGAACAGATTATGAAGATTGCACAAGATCTAGCTGGCTATTCATTAGGTGATGCTGATTTACTTAGAAGAGCAATGGGTAAGAAGAAAGTATCTGAAATGGTCAAACATCGAAATATTTTTATAGAAGGTTCTTTTAAAAAGGGCGTAGATAAAAAAATAGCAAATGATCTTTTTGATCAGATGGTTTTATTCGCGGAATATTGTTTTAATAAAAGTCACTCTACAGCATATGGAGCAGTTACTTACCAAACTGCATTCTTAAAAGCGCATTTTCCAGTAGCTTATATGGCGTCTCTTTTGAGTGTAAATGCAGGTTCTAGCGACAAAATGCAAAGATACATATCTAATTGTTATTCTATGGGAATTGATGTTATTCCTCCAAGTATTAACTTTTCTGGTATTGATTTCACATTAAAAAATGAACAAATTTTATTTGGGTTATCGGCTATTAAAAATTTAGGTGATTCTGCAATTAGAAACATAATTGAAAACCGTACAAAATTTGGCCTTTTTAAATCTTTCTCTGATTTATGTGATCGTTTGCCTTCCAATATTTTAAATAAACGAAATCTTGAATCATTAATTCATTGTGGAGCTCTTGATGAATTTTCTGAAAATAATAATAGAGCCCAACTTTTATCTGACCTAGACCATGTAATGGATTGGGCAGCTACTCGAAACCGAGATCGAAATAGTGGGCAAGGTAATTTATTTGAATCATTTGGTACTGATAATACTAAAGAAATATCATTTTCTCAATCTAGTAAGGTTGATGATTATTCACAAATAGAAAAACTAAAATTAGAAAAGCAACTTTTGGGTTTTTATTTATCTGATCATCCACTAAAACACCTTTCTAAACGAGTAAAACTAGTATCACCTTTGAGTATTGCAAGATTAGATGAAGCTCATGATAGAAATAAAGTATCAATTGTAGCAATGATCCCAGAATTAAAAAACATCACTACAAAAAAAGGAGATAGAATGGCTATAGTTCAACTCGAGGATCTTTCTGGTAGTTGTGAGGCTGTGGTTTTTCCAAAGACATATTCAAGACTATCTGAATTTTTACTTACTGATACAAGATTGTTGGTTTGGGGAACAATTGACAAAAAAAGTGATAAAACACAATTAATTATTGATGATTGTAGAGAACTCGATAACTTAAAATTACTTGTTATAAATCTTGATAGTACTCAAGCATCAGATATTAGAGTTCAAAACACTATTAGAGACTGCTTATTGAAATTTAAAGCAGATAGAGACAAATGTGGAAGGAGAATACCAGTATTAGCTGCTGTAAAACATAATGAAAAATTGACCTATGTTAAGTTTGGTGATCAGTTTTGCGTAGAGGATATTCTTGGTGCATCTAAATTACTTAAAGATAAATCTTTTAATGTTAATTTAAAATCCTTGATTTTCTAATCTTTTTTCTCTTCGAAGTTTTGAGAGGCGGGCTTAAAAGCAGCTTTAGCTCTTTGAATATTCATAGAAATGTTTTCAATCCCCAAAAAACTTCCAGGTTCTCTGTCCCAGCTAGCAGATAAAATGCCAAAACTTAAGCCTCCTAGCCCTAATAAGAAAAATAATGCTGATATTGCAATTGTCGATGATGGTGGAATTTCAGCAATATTTTTTGTAACGATAATGTAACTTATTACAAATACAGACATGCCAAGTAGGGTTGGAATGCCAGCAGTAAAAAAAATCCTTTTTGCCATTCTGTCAGCCACATACTTTGGAATCCCCTGCTTAGTTTGTGACTTAGGAACAGTTTTGATAACTTCTTTTTCTATATTTTTAAAAGCTTGGCTATTGTCAATCTTTTTTTTCTTATTGGAACTTTTCTTTTTGTTTTGTTTTTTAATCATTAAGAGAAATCATCCTCTGATTCCAATTTTTTTTACTAGTTCTTGGTAACTCTTCATATCCTTAGTTTTAATATAGGTTAGTAGTCTTTTTCTTTTACCTATCATTTTTAGCAAACCTTGCCTGGATGCAAAATCATGAATATTACTTTGAAGATGATCACTTAATTTTGATATTCTTTTAGAGATCATAGCAACTTGTACCTCTACTGATCCTGTATCTGTAGAATGAATTTGATGGGTTTCAATAAGTTTTTGCTTTTCTGCTGTATCTAGTGTCATGAATTTATAATTTATATTTATATATTACTACGTTAGAGGTCTATATTACCATCTTTGCCGTCTAAGTAACTCATAGCTTCTTTAAGTAGATTTTCAAAGGATATATACTGTTGTTCATCTTTTCTTTGGATGTTTTTTTTGTATTTTTCAATAAGAATAGGAAATACTTTTTTGATTTCTTTTTGTGAATAATTTAGTGAATGAAGTGTTATTTTTAAATCTTGCAAAATTGAATTAAGTTCAAAATTATTAATTAGATCTTTATTGTTGGCATTATTTTTATTTTGAATTTGTTTAGTAATTAATTTGCTTTTTAACTCTAAAATTAATCTGTCCGTCATTTTTTGTCCAACTCCTTGAACAGAACAAATTAACTTTTTATCGTTTTCAACTATTGCGTTTATTATCTGATCTAAAGAATATTTACTTAACAGTGCCATTCCAATTTGAGCTCCAATCCCTTTGATATTAAGTATTTCATTAAAGAAATCCCTTTGATCTTTTGAAATAAAACCAAAAAGTTGATCACAATCTTCTTTCTTAATATGTCTCAACCATAAAACGATTTCTTGTTGAGCATTTGTTTCATTATTTATATCTTGTATTACTGATTTTAAAGTTTGTATTTCGTATCCTATTCCTTGACAATTAATTAAAATAAAAGATTTATTATTTTCTTGCCATGAATTTATTATTATCCCGTTTATCCAACTAATCAATTACCCACCATCCACCTGACAACCAATAAGTGCTCCTGCTGTACCACCTGCAGGGACTGCCCAAAATCGATCTTTACCTCTTGATGACGATAATGCAATACCTGCTCCAAGAAGGCCACCAATTACTGTTCCTTCAGAACAATCATTGTCATCAATTTTTGCACTCTCCCCATTGCATGGAATTTCTACATCAATTTCATAGTTTCTAACATATCCAGGGCTTGATTTAGTACCAGGAATATATTCTTCTCTATATTCGGTTCTTGTACAGGTAATAGATTTAGGAGTTGATGCATTTAACTCTAAAAACGGATAAAATCCTACAATTGCTAATAAAAATAATTTCATTACGATACACCTATATAAATCTATAATAAATTCTTTTTTAAATTTTTGCTAGTGGATATAATAGTTCCTAATAAAACAAATAATGCTCCTATCAAAAAATTAATATTCACTATTTCACTGAAAAAAAGTATTCCCCATAATGAACCGAATAAAACTTGTAAATAATTAATCGAGGCTGCTTGAGATGCGGGCAAATTCTTTAAACCAATTGTTAGAAAAGTTTGTCCTGCCTGTGTGAATATACCTATTCCTAATATCCAAGGTAAATCAATAATATTTGGCGTTATCCAATTTAAAAAAACAATTGGAGACAATACAACTATTGATACAAAAGGGAAATAATTAATTATTACAAATATTTCTTCAGTTTTAGAAAGTCTTTTTACTAATATGTATGCCATAGCAGTTGATATTGCACCAATAAAAGCAATTAATATTGCTAAATTGTTTAGCTCATAATTTAAATTTGATAAGTCCTTTTGATTTAATATTATTAAGATTCCTAGCCAACCTAATATTAAGGAAATAATTACATTTTTATGTATTTTTTCATTCGTTAGAAAACAAGCAAAAATAGATATAAAAATTGGATATGTATATTGAATAACGGTTGAAATGTTTAATGGCATATTTCTTATTGAAAAAAAAATGCACACTAATGCGAGTGTTCCTAATAATCCTCTCAATAGTAGTAATGACTTGTTGAAACCCCATGGGTTAATATTTCTTTTTTTAATTATTAATGACGTTATTAATAAACTAAATATTGATCTAAATAGTACCAATTCATATATTGGAATTCTGTTATCAATTTTCTTTACACATAAGGTCATGATACTGAAGAAAAATGAAGCAAATATTAAATTTAATTTATTAAAGGAATTATTTTTTTGTATTATTTTTATAGTTTGCATCTTTAAAAGTAATTTTATTGTGAAATTAAGTAGATTCTTTTTAAATTTTGATCTATAACATATAAGCTAATATATCTTTTTGATTCATACATGAGTAGGTCAATACATCCACGAACTATTCAGGAGGTTAAAGATAAGTCGGATATTGTTGACGTTATATCTGAGCATATTGTTCTTAAGAAAAAAGGTAAAGAATTTGTTGGAATATGTCCATTTCATGATGACAACAAACCCTCCATGACAGTTTCTCCCTCCAAACAATTCTATTATTGTTTTTCATGCGGGGCTGGGGGGAACTCCATAAAATTTTTGATGGAATTTACTCGTAATAACTTTACGGATGTTGTATTAAAACTTGCTAAAAAAAATAATATTAATGTATTAAGTACCGATTTACCGCAAAATGAATTATATAAAAAACAATTATCTAGAAGAGAAGAATTATTTAAGATTCTTAGAGTTTCAAAAAATTGGTTCAAATCACAGCTTCATAATTCATTAGGTAAGGATGCTCTATCTTATTTACTTCATCAAAGAAATTTAAATATAAATACTATTAATGATTTTGAATTGGGATATGCGCCAAATTCATGGAACGAATTATTAAACTATCTTATAAATGTTGAAAAGTTTTCTTTAAAATTAATCTTAGAGGCAGGCCTTGTCATATCTAAAGATAGTTCAAAAAAAGTCTATGACCGTTTTAGAAACAGATTAATTGTTCCCATACATGATAACCAAGGAAGAGTAATCGCTTTTGGTGGTAGATCACTAGATGGTCAAGAACCTAAATATTTAAATTCCCCAGAATCAGAAGTATTTGAAAAGGGTAAAATTTTATTTGCATTTGATAAGGCATCTAGCAATATTAGAAAATTAGATAATGCAATAGTAGTTGAAGGTTATTTTGATGTGATCTCACTTCATTCAAGAGGTATTAATAATTCAGTTGCTTCTCTTGGAACGGCTTTGAATAAATATCAAATATCGCAGCTTTGCAGATGCTCAGATAATAAAAATATAATAATTAATTTTGATTCAGATAATGCTGGTAATTTAGCCACAAAAAGAGTCATAACCGAGGTTGAAAGTTTATCACTTACAAATCAAATAAATCTAAAAATTTTGCAACTTAAAACTTATAAAGATCCTGATGAATATCTTAAACACCATTCAAAAGAAGATTATTTTAATTTGGTAGATAATTCGTCTTTCTGGATTGACTGGGAAATTGATCAAATTTTTGATAATAAAGATTTAACTAAATCTGAAATTTTTCAGAGCGTTGTATCATCTTTGGTTAAGTTATTAAGTAAATTGCCCCAATCTGCTACTAGAACTCATTATTTACAAAAAGTTTCAGAAAGATTAAGTATGGGACAGGCTAGATTAGCTATTAAATTTGAAGAAGATTTAAGAAAGCAAGTTAAAGGATTTCGTTGGCATGGCAGATCAAAAAAATTTGAGTATCCTAACGAAATTTCTCAACGTGAAAAAATTGAATCTGAGATAATTTATTACTATTTACATTGTCCCAATCTCAGACTCTTTATTAGGAATGAATTAACTAAAAGAGAAATTGAGAAATTTAATACTGATTATATTTCGCTTATCTGGGATACGATATCCACTATTGAGGAAAATAATCTGGGCAAAGGATACTTGTTAAAATATAGTAATCCAAATAATTCAGACTTAACTAACGAATTATTTTCAATTAATTTGATTATGTTATTACCAGATTACTTAACTAATAATGAATCAATTTCATCTAAAAAAATTAATATTTTTATTCATCCAAATGAATTATTTTTAACTACCTTAAAAAATCCTAAAGATAATTTACTGGGATCCTTATCTCTTCTTGAGAGATATAAATCACTTAAGAGATGTCGTCATCTTATTGAATCTTGGGGTTCTCAACGATTAAAAACATTAGAAAATTGTATAGCTATCTTAATTGATAAATCTTCTTCAATTTCTTCTGATCCTAATAAAGAGATTGATGATGTTTTTAAGGATCTAAATTCAGATGCTATTAAATTTCAAGAATTATATTATACTGAACGACAACATATTAATCTTCTTGATAAACAACGTTGTGGTAATTTCATTACAAGTTGATAAATTTTTAAATATTTATAAACAATAACTTTCAAGCATTTTTTTTACCTTTCTTGGTTTGTCTTCGTAGATGTAGGCCTCAATTTCTTTTTCATAATTACCATCAAATTTTGAAATTGAAAATTCCAATGCCCTTCTTTTACTTTTATGTAATTTATGCTCGATATCTTGTACCTTTCTTATTGATTTATTATTATTACATTTTTGTGCGATATGAACTGCCTCATGTCTTAATGCTTTTCTAATCGCTTTTTTTGTTTTTATATTGTCTTCATTTGAATAATTTTTTATAGACCTATAATTGGTTTTTCTTTTAGCGTTCTCAGTGCAGATTATTATTCTATTTTCTTTAAAGTTATGTAGTCCTTTTATATCCTTATTTAATAGACACTCTACTTTGTTTTCTTCGATTATATAATTTGCTTTTCTTACTAGTTCAAGAATTTCTTTGTCTAACGTGCTCAAAAAAATTATAAAGTCCATATTGTATTTTTTCTTATATTACTATAATTGGTATTTTTTTAATATTAGTTGTGGAAGCTTTACTTAATGAATTCCTATTCATTGCCCATTCCTGTGTTTTTTTTGTGATTGCCCATGTAATGGCTTTGTTATTAAATCTATTATTTAATAAATCAATTGTTGTCATTAGATTTATTGATTTTTTCAATTCTTCTTGAGATTCGTAATTAATAAGTGACTGTTGAAAATATTTGCAATTAGTTAAATCCTGCATTAAAACGCCCGCTTTTGATAATTTATATTCAGGGTTGTAAATTTCTTTAGACAGAGCGACTATTATTTTTAAAATAGTACTTGTGTTATCTGTTGCATTTATAAGTTTCTTACAAGCGCTTCTTCTATAATTTCTATTTGAATAGTGACTAGTTCTCGCAAATACTCTGATAGTAGATGATTTTAAATTCTGGCTCCTCATTTTTGCTGCGGCTCTTATTGCATAGATTGCTAATGCTTGAGTCAAATCTTCTAATTTTGTAATTGGTTTACTAAAGCTTCTGCTTACTTGGATTTCTTTTTTTGGGTTCTTAGTTTCTTCAATAGGTAAACATTTATTACCTTTTAATTCTAATTTCAATCTTTTTCCTACGATACCTAGTTTTTTAACTATTTCACCTTCATGTATATCTCTTAATTCTTTTGCATTTTTAACTCCTTTGGTTTTTAGCCAATTAGAGGTCTGTTTCCCTATTCCCCATACTTTATCTACGCTGATTTCTTTTAAGTAATTATTATCATCTTCGATTCTAACTATATCAAATATTCCTGCTGAAGAATCAATATTCTTAGCAAGTTTATTAGCTATTTTTGCTCTTACTTTATTTTCTCCTATCCCAATTGTTAAAGTTATTCCTAAGTTCTGATATATGAATGATCTTACTTCTCTTGCCCAAGGATATAGATTTTTTTCATTAGGTCTATTAATTGATACAAAGGCTTCATCAATAGAATAGATCTCTATCTCTTCACAATAGTTTCTTAATAAATTCATTAACCTTTTGCTCATATCACCATAGAGTGAGTAATTTGAGCTTAAAACTGTCACATTTAATTTGTTTAACCTTTCTTTCTCTTTAAAATAAGGTGCTCCCATTTTAATTTTTAAAATACGGGCTTCAGGACTTCTTGCAATAATGCATCCATCATTATTAGATAAAATTACTATTGGTTTATTTCTTAAATATGGGTTAATACTTTGCTCGCATGATGCGTAAAAATTGTTGGCATCTATAAGAGCCATCGCTTTAATGTTTGAATTTTTCTTTTTCATAAGCAATTATGGATTGAATAGATTACGACCCCCCAAATCTGTATATCAGCATAGTTTTTGAAATTGAAATCAGGATAATTATTATTTTCAGCCTTCAAATATAATTCGTTATTTTTTGTAGATAATCTTTTTATAGTAAATTCTCCATCTACCATAGCAATAACGATATTGCCGGGTTTAGCAGCTAAGCTCTTATCTACTATTATTAAATCGTTATCTTTAATTCCTGAATTTATCATTGAGTCACCTTTAACTCTAAGAAAAAAAGTACTGTAAGGATTAGATATTAAATGTTCGTTTAAATCAATATTTTCCTCAGTGTAATCGTCAGCAGGAGAAGGAAAACCTGCTGATACAGAATCACTTAATAAAGGAATTTGCGTTATTTTATGTGCCAAATCAGAAGGGTTTAAATTACTAATAATAGTACATATATACTATAGCATTAAATTACTTGGATCGTATTGGTTGTTAAAGTTTTATATCTTAATTTAGACTTAAAAAAAGTTGCTTGTTTTAACCACGATGATAAGGAGAATTGCTAGAAATAGAAATAGCTCTATAAATCTGTTCGATAAGAATTAATCTTGCAAGTTCATGAGGGAAAGTAAGTGAAGAGAGACTTAGTAAAAGGTCAGATTTGTCTTTAATTTCTAATGGAATGCCATCTGAATCGCCTATAAGAAAATTAATTTTTTTATTTTTATAGTTTAAAAGTAATGAAGCAAGTTCAACGGAACTAAAGGTTTTACCTTCCTCAGCTAGACAAATAATAATATTGTTATCGCGAATATTCTCAAAATTGAAGCTCTTAAATTCATTAACAGTAAGATCAGGCATTCTTTTTTTATATTGATTAATTCCGTCTCTAATCCAGTTTTTTTTTATTTTGCCAATAGCACTAATTGATATTCTCTTATCATAAAGCATATGTTTATTTATTCATCAAGAAGATATTTAAATTCGTCATAAAGTTGGTCTTCTATTGAAAGATGATTTGAGTAATTGGGATCTTTTAATCTTTTTTTATGAATATTATACTCACAGTTTTTTAATAATTGATTTGATTCCGATGTCTCACTTAAATTATTTGAATTATCAATTATGGAATAGAAAATCTTATCTGGATCATTAATTTTTTTTGTATCTTCAGATTTAGTATTTT
>QCIL01000017.1 GCA_003216725.1 Prochlorococcus sp. AG-402-L18 | reverse complement strand
TTTATTGATGAAATAGATACGATAATAAGCTCTGAAAGATCTTCAACTGATATAAGCAATATTTTAAAACCTTTACTTACTGAAGGAGACCTTAGATGTATTGCAACTACAACACCTGAAAAATTTCGCGAAAGTATTGAAAAAGATCAAGGATTAAATAATTGCTTTCAAAAGATTTTAGTTAATGAACCATCTGTAGAATTAACCTCGAAAATTTTAAAGGGTATTAAAAAAAAATACGAACTCCATCATGGTATTAGAATTACTGAAGAAGCAATTAATTGTTCAGCACGACTTGCAGATAGATATATAAGTGACAAGTTTCTTCCAGACAAGGCAATAGATTTAATTGACGAAGCAGCAGCTCAATTAAAAATTGAGTCAACTATTAAACCCCAAATCATAAACCATCAAGAAATGGAAATTGAGAATATAGAGACTGAATTAAATTATTTATCACCTGAAAGCACTGAAAAAAAAGAACAATTATTAGAAAAAAAAGCTCAAGTCATAAAAAATTTGAATGATATTTGTAATGATTGGAATAATGATCTAATAAGTATGGAAAACTTGTCTCTTCTTCTAAAAGAAGAGTACAAACTAATATCAAAAATTGAACTAATAAGTAACACTAAAGATGAATTTAATAAGTTTGAAAGTTTAAAGAATCTAGAAGAAGAACTTAGCGAAGTTAGATTAGAAATATTTGATATCGAAAAAAGTCTAAAAAGATTAAAGACATATAATAAATATTCCTTTAAGTATCAAGTTGAAGCAAACGATATAGCAGACGTTGTCTCAAAGATTACAGGCATACCTACTACAAAAGTAGTATCTAATGAAAGAAAAAAATTAGTTAACCTTGAATCTGAAATTAGTGGGAAAGTCATTGGTCAAGATGAGGCTATAAAAGCAGTCTCTGCTGCAATAAGGAGAGCTAGAGTAGGCATGAAAAACCCCAAAAGACCAATTGGATCATTCTTGTTTATGGGTCCTACAGGGGTCGGCAAAACGGAATTAGCTAAAGCTTTAGCCTCATTACTATTCGATGAAGAAGAGGCTTTATTAAGACTGGATATGAGTGAATATATGGAAAAAAATGCAGTAGCAAGACTTCTTGGAGCCCCTCCAGGTTATGTTGGTTACGAAGAGGGAGGACAACTTACAGAAGCAGTCAGAAGAAAACCTTATTCTGTAATTCTTCTAGATGAAATAGAAAAAGCACATTCAGAAGTTTTTAATATTTTATTACAAGTTTTAGATGAAGGGAGATTAACAGATTCCCAAGGGAGAACAGTCAACTTTAAAAATACAGTAATAATTATGACTAGCAATTTAGCAGGAGAATTAATATTAGAAGATTCCCAAAAAAATCTTTCAAGCAAAGAAAATTCTGAATTAAGAAAACAAGCATTACAAGACTCTATTAACAAATCACTTTCCTCTATTTTTAGACCAGAATTTCTTAACAGAATTGATGAATTAGTAAAATTTGATCCATTATCTATGGAACAACTTCAAAAAATAATTCTTCTTCAAATAGATGATTTAAAAAAATTACTCCTAGAACAAGGAATAAAAATTTCTATTGATAAAAAAGTTATCACGAAAATAGCCAATGATTCTTTTGAACCTCAATATGGCGCGAGAGCATTAGGTAGAGAACTTAGGAGGCAAATAGAAAATCCCTTAGCCGCAAAACTTTTAGAGGATAATTTCAAAGACAAAAAAAATATTTCTATAAAAATTAGCCCCACAAGAAAAGAAGAGATTTTATTTAAACCTAGCTGATGAGTAAATCTATAAGCTAAACTAATCTTAAGCTCAGTGCTTAAATTAAATTAGAAATTTGTGACAACACCTACTACTAATCAAGAACCTCTAAACAAAGAGCCCTCTGCAATAAAAGAGGACTCCGAAATAAAAGAGCCCCAAAAAAAGAAAAATTTTTTAACTGCCACATATGATGAACTAAAATTAGTTGTATGGCCAAATAAACAGCAACTATTTAGTGAGTCAGTAGCTGTTATTATTATGGTATTCTTTTCTGCTGCAGCCATTGCTTCTGTAAGTAGATTTTATGCATGGGCAGCAACACAAATTTTCCGTTAAATTTATCAAATTTTAAATCTTATTTTATCCTAAATCTTAAAAAGATTATTCCTCGAGCATAACAAAAACAAAAATGAGTAATGAATTGACAACTAATTTTACTTCTTCAAAAGCAAACACTAGTATTGCTAGATGGTACGCAGTTCAAGTTGCATCAAGTTGCGAAAAGAAAGTGAAAGCTACTCTTGAGCAGAGATCTGTAACTTTAGGAGTTAATAATAGAATTATAGAAATTGAGATTCCTCAAACTCCTGGCATCAAGCTTAAAAAGGATGGTTCAAGGCAAACTACTGAAGAAAAAGTTTTTCCAGGATATGTCTTAGTGAGAATGATCCTTGATGAGGACACAATGATGGCTGTAAAAAGTACACCCAATGTTATAAATTTTGTTGGTGCAGAAGATGGGAGAGGCAGTGGCAGATCAAGAGGTCATATTAAACCTAGACCCTTATCTAGACAAGAGGTCAATAGGATTTTCAAACGTGCTTCCGAAAAGAAAGCTGTCATCAAACTAGATCTTGAAGAAAAAGATAGGATTATTGTTACTAGTGGACCTTTTAAGGATTTTCAGGGTGAAGTTATTGAAGTTTCTGGAGAAAGAAATAAATTAAAAGCATTACTTTCAATATTTGGGCGCGAAACTCCTGTAGAATTAGAATTCTCCCAAATCAATAAACTTAATTAAATAGTACTTTTGTTGATAGAGTAAAATCACCATCTGTAACTTCCGTTTTCATTCACGAATCTAATGGCAAAAAAAATTGTAGCGGTTATTAAACTTGCACTTCAAGCTGGTAAAGCGAATCCAGCACCTCCTGTAGGCCCTGCATTAGGGCAACATGGTGTAAACATTATGGCATTTTGCAAAGAGTATAATGCCAGGACTCAAGAAAAAGCTGGTTTTGTTATTCCGGTTGAAATTTCAGTATTTGAAGATAGAAGCTTTACCTTCATAACTAAAACCCCTCCAGCTTCAGTTTTAATAACTAAAGCTGCTGGCATTGAAAAAGGTTCTGGGGAATCTTCTAAAGGATCAGTTGGTAATATTAGTAAATCTCAATTGGAGGAAATAGCCAAAACAAAGCTTCCTGATTTAAACTGTACAAGTATTGAATCAGCAATGAAAGTAATTGAAGGAACTGCACGCAATATGGGTGTTTCAATTACTGAATAAATTCAAACCCTAAACATTTATTAAATTAAGGGGAGGTTAATTATTTAACCGTTTGAACCCAAATTATATTATGAAAAAACTATCAAAAAGAATGACGACCCTATCAAATAAGATAGAAGATCGTCCTTATAACCCCCTTGAAGCATTAAGTCTTATAAAAGACAATGCAAATGCTAAGTTTGATGAGACTATTGAAGCTCATATACGTCTAGGTATTGATCCAAAATATACAGATCAACAACTCAGGACAACCGTTGCCCTACCTAATGGTACTGGCCAAAGTATCAGAATTGCAGTTATTACAGGTGGTGAGAATGTCGCAAAAGCTAAATCTGCAGGTGCGGATCTTTTTGGAGAAGAAGAACTTGTAGAGAATATCAATAAAGGAAATATGGATTTTGATTTACTTATTGCTACTCCTGATATGATGCCAAAAGTAGCTAAACTAGGGCGAGTCTTAGGGCCACGAGGTTTAATGCCCAACCCAAAAGCTGGCACAGTCACTAATGATATCACTAACTCAATAAAAGAATTCAAAGCCGGCAAGCTCGAATTTAGAGCTGATAAAGCAGGAATAGTTCATGTTCGTTTTGGTAAAGCAAGTTTTACTGCAGATGCACTATTTCAAAATTTAAAGACTGTACAGGAATCAATTGATAAAAATAAACCAAGTGGGGCAAAGGGTAAATATTGGAAAAGTTTATATATCACCTCAACTATGGGGCCATCAGTACAAGTCGACATAAACGCATTACAAGATTATCAACCTGAAAGCTAACACACTGTAGTATAATCAAAGATGCAATGATAACGACCAAAGAAAGTAGGTTGATTTAGTTCAGCTAAATCATAAATCCTGCCGAGGTTACGTCTGAATTATTTTCTTTTGGATCTAATGAAAGCGGCCTCTAAAAATCTTTGCCGCGTTTCCTGCTCTCCCTAAATTACGATCCAAAAAACAATGGGCCGAACTCTAGAGAATAAGCAACAGATCGTCACAGAAATAAAATCTCTGTTGGATGATTCTGAAATGGCTGTCGTTCTAGACTATAGAGGTTTAACTGTCAAAGACATGTCAGATTTGCGATCCAAATTGCAAACAAATAATGGCATTTGTAAAATTACAAAAAATTCATTAATGCGTAAAGCAATTAATGGAAACAGTAATTGGTCTGGACTTGAATCTTTACTTACAGGAACGAACGCATTTGTCTTGATTAAAGAAGATGTTGGAGGAGCTGTAAAAGCCATTCAAACTTTTCAAAAAGAGACAAACAAATCGGAAACTAAAGGGGCTTTATTTGAAGGTAGACTTCTAACCGATTCTGAAATCAAAGAAATCGCTAGTTTACCTTCTAAAGAGGTATTAATGGCAAAAATTGCAGGAGCACTAAATGGTGTTGCTACTAAAATTGCTATTTCTATCAATGAGGTACCCTCTGGGCTTGCTAGGTCACTCAAGCAACATTCTGAGAAATCAGAATCTTAAATTTACAATTAATCATCTTTTAAGAAAATGACTGCGAAAACTGATGAAATTCTTGATTCACTAAAATCCCTCTCACTTTTAGAAGCCTCAGAGCTTGTTAAACAAATTGAGGAAGCCTTTGGTGTTTCTGCTGCTGCATCTTCTGGTGTTGTAATGGCAGCTCCCGGCGCTGCCGGAGGAGATGCAGACGGCGGAACTGCTGACGAAAAAACAGAATTTGATGTTGTTCTAGAAAGTTTCGATGCAGCTGCTAAAATCAAAGTCCTAAAAGTTGTAAGAAACGCAACTGGTCTTGGTCTCGGCGATGCAAAAGCACTTGTTGAAGCTGCACCAAAAACTGTTAAAGAAGGAATAGCGAAAGCAGATGCTGAAACTTTAAAGAAAGAGATTGAAGAAGCCGGTGGTAAAGTTACACTAAAATAGATTAAATTTTTTCTGGCCGGCATTTCTATATCGGCTTTAAAAATTATGAATAGTAAAGAACACTTTGCTGTTGAAGCAGCAACAGATGGAGCATGCAGTGGTAATCCTGGTCCTGGAGGTTGGGGAGGATTAATAATTTTTGATGATAATAGTGAGATAGAAATTGGTGGTTCAGAACAACTAACCACAAATAATAGAATGGAGCTAACAGCAGCTATAAAAACACTTGAAAAACTTAAAGACTTTCAATTAAAAGAAAATTTCAAACTAAGAACAGATAGTAAGTATGTAATTGAGGGTTATACAAAATGGATTCTTAATTGGAAAAAGAATGGATGGAAAACTAGCACGGGTAAATCAGTACAAAATTTAGATTTATGGCAAAAGTTAGATAGCTTAAGAATCTATGGCTTAAATATGGAATTCGTAAAAGGTCATAATGGAGATAAACAAAATGAAAGAGTTGACCATATCGCAACAAGTTATAGTAAAGGAATACCAATATTAAGCAAAGTTAAAGAATCAAGATTATCAAAAGATTATCCAAATGAAAAAGTATCTCCAAAACTTCAAAATCTTTTTTCTAAAAATGAATTATTAGAAAAATTTGCAATAAAAAAATATTTACTAAATTCTATTGAATTAGAAGAAATTCTTGGAGAAGAATGTCATAAATCAATAAAAAATTACCAATTATTTGAGTGGCGTAATTGGAGATTAATCCCTAAAAATCAAAAATATTGGATAATAGAAAATAACTCTTGATCTTAAATTTCTTATGATTGAAAAGAGCAAACTATTCAATAACATTTATCAAAGCCTTATAACCCCTATACTTAAAAAAGATACTGGGATAGATGCTGAGTATCTAACAAATATTTCCCTAAGTCTTCTAACTTTTAGTTCAAAATACCGCCACTGGCCATTGGTCGAAAATATATTAAAGAATTTAAATTATGAATTTTGCGTTGTTGATAAAAGATTACATCAAAATTTATGTGGGATAGATTTTTGTAATCCAATTGGTTTAGCAGCAGGTTTTGATAAAAATGGTAATGCTGCAAATATTTGGAGAGATTTTGGTTTTGGCTTTGCTGAAATTGGAACAGTTACAAAATACGCTCAAGATGGGAATCCAAAACCAAGATTGTTTAGGTTGGCAGAAGAAGAAGCAGCTTTAAATAGAATGGGATTCAACAATAATGGAGCTGAAAATCTTGTTGAAAATTTTTTAAAGCAAGGTATTGACTTTAAGAAGAATAGGTCGAATAATTGCCTAGGAATCAACTTCGGCAAATCAAAAATTACAAGTCTCTCAAAAGCTACAGAAGACTATTTAACTTCATTAAAACTATTGATTCCATATTGTGATTATGCTGCTATAAATATAAGTTCACCAAATACAGAAGGACTCCGAAAATTACAGGAACCAACTCTTCTTAAAGAACTACTCAGAGAAATTAAAAAATTAAAAAATTGTCCACCCTTATTTATAAAAATAGCTCCTGATTTAAATTTCAAAGATATTCAAGATATATGTCAATTAATAATTGATGAAAAAATTGATGGAATTATTGCTACCAATACCAGTCTTGATAGACTAGGTCTGGAAAAAAGAAAAATAAAGCAAACAGGATTAATGTTATCTCAGGAAAATGGCGGATTAAGTGGAAAACCTCTTCAACATAAAGCCAATCAAATAATTAAATACATTCATGAAATTGATAAGAATATTACTCTAATTGGAGTCGGAGGAATAGATAGTCCTGAGTCAGCCTGGGAAAGAATATGTTCTGGAGCTTCTTTGGTGCAAATATATACAGGATGGATATATAAAGGACCCAAATTAGTTCCGGATATTCTTAATGGCTTAATAAAACAACTTAATACTTATCAATTATCAAACATAGGCGAAGCTGTTGGATCAAACTTAAAATGGATAAAATAAAACATAAACTAATTAAAAAATAAATCAAAAAGCAACTATTGCAAATGAAAAATTATGGATATTTCAAAGTTTAAGCATGGAGGTAATGTATTTGCTAGTGCGAAAGAATTAAACTTACCACCCTCTAAAATCATCGACTCAAGTGCCTCATTAGTTCCTTTTGAGCCACCTCAAGTAATTCTTGATGCCCTTAATTCAGAAATCAAAAATTATGGGTTTAGATATTACCCTGAGAGATATCTAAAAGATTTGAGAGAAATAATTGGTAAATTTCATAAAATTAATCCAGATAATATATTGCCAGGCAACGGCGCTTCTGAGTTAATAACTTGGGTAGGCTATGAAGCCTCTAAATTTGGAATTAGTTGCATTCCCTCTCCATGCTTCGCTGATTATGAACGATCTTTAAATTGTTGGAAGGCAAAATTTATTTACTCTAAATTGCCAAAAAAATGGAGCAATATTTTTCCTCAATCTTTTCCTATAAAACCAATAGGCGACGTTCTTTGGATAACTAACCCTCATAACCCTACTGGTCAGTTATGGACTAAAAGATCTATAAAATCTTTTTTAAAAAAATATAAGCTAGTAATTTGTGATGAAGCTTTTTTATCAATAACCCCAGAAGGGGAAAAAGAGTCGCTCATACCACTAACTAAAAAACATGATAATTTAATAGTGATAAGAAGCTTAACAAAACTATTTAATATTCCAGGTCTTAGACTAGGTTACGTGATTGGCTCTTCAAAAAAAATTAAAGAATGGAATATAAAAAGAGATCCATGGCCTTTAAATTCATTTGCGATTAAAGCAGGAATTGAAATTCTTAATAATACGATTTTTTATGAAACCTGGACTAAGAAGATTCACAAATGGATTAACACAGAGAAAAAGTTTGTTTATAATGAATTAACGAAGGTAAATAATATAAAGATTCATAGCTCTTCTACAAACTTTTTTTTAATAGAGAGTAAATATAATTTATCCACTAATATTAATTATCTAAAAAGTAAAGGTATATTAATCAGAGAATGCTCTTCATTTAGATATCTTGATGAAAAATGGGCAAGAATAAGTTTACAGAGCAGTGAAAACAACAAAATCTTATGTAAAGAGATTCAAGATTCTTTTAAAAAGTAATTAATTAATTTAATAATATCTTTTTTTGAATTAATGATATTATTATAATTCTCCATATTTTTCTTCATTAAATCTAAAATATCGTAATTATAGTATCTTTTTTTTGGTTTTAATTTAAATATTCTTTTTAAAGTGCCTTCAAAAATTTCTTTTGATATTTTATTTTGGTTTATTAATATTGAACCTCCAATAGAAGCTAGGATCATCCCATTTTTTTCTTGATGATTATTTTTCGAATAAGGATATGGAATTAAAATTGATGGTTTACAAGTTTGAATAAGTTCATTAATTACCCCTGATCCTGATCTTGATATCACAAGATCACAGTTCTGCATCAAAGCTGCTATTTGATGTATAAATTTTTTTTGTACATAATTCTCTGAATTTATTATTTTACTTTCTTTAAAATTAGATCTGCCTATTAGATGAACTATTCGGAAATTTTTTTTAATTAAAAATTCCGAAGATTCGTAAAAAATTTGATTAATAGCATTAGCTCCTTGACTTCCCCCAATAACAAATAAAAGAGGGCCGTCACCCTTTGGTACCCAATTGGGCAAAGGATTAGATTTATAAAATTGTTCCCTTAAAGGAGTGCCAGTAAAAATAGTTTTACAATTTTTTAAATAAGAATTTGTTTGTATAAATCCTGTAAAAACAAAGTCACACAAAAAACCAAAATTTTTTGTGACCATACCAGGTATTAAATTCGATTCATGAATAATGATTGGAATTTGCATTAATTTAGCTGCTATTATTGTTGGAGCTGAGATATAACCTCCAGTAGTAAAAACAAGTTTGATATCTTTTTCTTTTAAAATTCTGATAATTTTGAAAGTTGACAATAAAATCACGATGTATTGAAAAAATACAAAAAAATTTTTCTTAGGTATTTTAATATTGATAGTTGAAAGTTGATATTTTTTGGGAATGATTTGAGAATCAATTCTGTGTTTGACTCCTAACCAATGAACATTCCAATATTTTTCAAGTCTTTTAGAGACCGCTAAGGCAGGGAAAATATGCCCTCCTGTACCACTTGCTGCAATTAATAAATTATTGTTTTGAGACATGAAAAATTAAATTTGTAAAATAGAATATAAAATTAATGCATGTCTAACTTAAGATCATTAAAAAATATTGGGGTTTATCTCTACTTATCTATTTATCTCATATTTCCATATCCTGCAACAACTCAACTTAAAAAAGTTGATTTAAGAAGGAATATTGAAAATGGTTTAAATTCAAGAGATTTAAACTTTATTAAAGAAAGTTTTACTGATGATGTAGGATTTGTAATCCAGAAAAACTTTTACAAAATTATTAAAGAATTTCCAAATGCGCAATGGGAAATAAAATTGTTAGATAAAAAGAATCCGAATGAGGGTGTTTTCCAAATAAAAGTTAATGGCAAAAAAACAATTGGAAGAGAAACATATACTCTCAATTCAAATTTCAGTTATTTATTCTCCATCGTAGATGGGAAAATAAATTCAGGCAGCTTAAAAAATTTATTTACAGTAATTAGAAATGATGAAAAAAGAATAGATATAACTTTTAGAATTCCAAAAAAAGTTCTCACAGGAACCAAATATGATATTGATATTATTCTAAATAAACCTCTTGAAGAAGTTATTGTCGCAGGAGGAATTAAACCTTATCAAGAGGAATCATTTTTAGAACAAGAGATAGAAATTGAACCATTAGTTTCTGGAGGAATTTTTAAAATGACAAGAGCTCCTTCAAAACCTGGGTTGCAAATATGGTCAGGCATTATTGCGCATCCAAACGGTATTATAACTTTTACTAAAAGTGTGGATATTGTTGAAAAGATATAAACTATAAATCCTTTAATGCTGCTACACCAGGCAATATTTTACCTTCTAAAAGTTCCAGGCTTGCGCCCCCTCCAGTAGATATATGTGACATTTTGTTAGCTAATCCTGCTTTTTCAACTGCTGCAACTGAGTCACCTCCGCCAATTATTGTACAGACCTCAGAAAAAGAGCTTAAATCTGCGAGTGTTGTGGCTATAGCATTTGTTCCTGCAGCAAATTTATCAAATTCAAATACACCCATAGGTCCATTCCAGATAATTGTTTTACATTCTGCAAGAGCATTTTGAAAAACTTTTATTGAATCAGGCCCTATATCAAGACCCATCCAATCTCCAGTAATATTATTTATTTGCGATAATTTAGTTTCAGCATTTGGAGAAAAATCATCTGCTAGCACCACATCAGATGGTAGTAATAACTCTACTCCTTTGGCTTTTGCTTTTGCCTCCAAGTTTTTTGCAAGATCAAGTTTATCTTCCTCAACAAGACTTTTTCCTACATCAAGACCTCTCGCCTTAAAAAAGGTAAAAATCATACCCCCACCTATTATAATTTTGTCGCATTTATCTAATAAAGAATCAAGAACTCCAATTTTACTACTTACCTTTGATCCACCAACGATTGCAGCCAAGGGGCGTTTTGGAGAATCAATTGCACCCTGCAAATATTTCAATTCTTTTTCTAACAAAAACCCTGCAACTGAAGGATTTAAAAAATTTGTAACCCCTTGGGTTGAAGCATGTGCCCTATGAGCAGCCCCAAAAGCGTCATTTACATACATATCTGCATGAGCTGCTAAATTTTTAGCAAAATTAAGATCATTTTTTTCTTCTTCTGCATGAAAACGAACATTTTCAAGTAACAAAACATCACCATTATTTAAGTTATTTGATTCTGCAATAGCTTCATTCCCTACACAACTCTTAGTAAGAGGAACATTTTTTCCCAATAAATCACTTAATCTAGCTGCTACAGGAGTTAGTCTCATCTTCTCATTAACCTGGCCCTTAGGTCTTCCAAAGTGGGCAGCAAGTATAATTTTTGCCGAGTTATTAATAAGGTATTCAATGGTTGGAATAGCTGCCCTAATTCTTGTATCGTCAGTTATCTGACCACTTTCATTTAATGGAACGTTAAAATCAACCCTAACTAGAACTTTTTTTCCTTCTAAAGATGCTTTATCAAGACTGGAAAGAGACAATTTCGACATTAAAGATTCCTAATTTAACTACAAGACCCTAACGTGAATTAGAGCTTATTGGGTTAAATAGTTGTAAGTATTATTTAGGGCTTAATAAATTTTAAAAATTATGCAAAAAAATTTCTTAGATCTTAATTACTATACTAGGGTTTAAAGAAGTACTTTTGACATTGATCACAATTAAAAGGCTACCTAAAAATTTATTTTTTATTTAAGTGGAAATACCCAGAATTCAATGGTATCCTGGCCATATTGCTAAAGCAGAAAAAAAATTAACTAAGGTTATAAGTAAAGTTGATTTGGTTATTGAGGTTAGAGATGCAAGAATTCCTCTATCTACAGGTCATCCACACCTCAACCAATGGATTAGAAACAAAAAACATATCCTTGTAATTAATAGATCTGATATGATTTCACAATCATCCATAAATAGTTGGAGTAGATGGTTTCGATATAATAATCAAGAACCTTTATGGTGTGATGCGAAGAGAGGCATTGGTATTAAAGAAATTTATAAATCTACAAAAAACTCTCGATTATCAATTGATAATAGAAGACTTTCTAGAGGAATGAAAATTAGACCAATTAGAGCTCTTACGCTTGGTTTTCCTAATGTAGGTAAATCAGCATTAATAAATAGAATTGCAAATAAAAAAGTTGTAGAAAGTGCTAGAAAGGCAGGTGTAACAAGAAATCTTAGATGGATAAGATTAGATAACGGTATAGATTTGCTTGATTCACCTGGGGTTATTCCTCCAAATTTAGAAGATCAGAAATCGGCACTTAATCTTGCTTTATGCGATGATATTGGGGAAGCTGCTTATGACTTTGAAATTGTTGCAATTGAATTTATTAAAATTATTGCGAAATTAACCAAAAACAAAAACGCAAATATTTCAGTAAAAAAAATTTCTGATAGATATGGAGTTGATATTTTGAAAGGTTTTCAAAGTCCTTCTGAATGGATAGATGATGCAGCTTCAAGGCATACTTCTGGTGATAGGAAAAGAATGGCTTATAAATTATTAGAGGATTATAGAAATCAATTTCTTGGCAAAATTTCCCTAGAATTACCTCAATGGAATTAAATAATAGAAATTCTTTTGGGATAGGAAAAGGGGAATTGATTGAGATTATTTATGAACATTCACTTCCTATGAGATTAGACAGATGGTTAGTAAGTAAAAGACCCGAACAAAGCAGAGCAAGAATACAAAGTTTCATCAACTCAGGATTAGTACTTGTTAATTACAAAACTGCTAAGGCGAAAACCCCTTTAAAAAATGGAGATAATGTACAGATATGGATGCCACCACCAGAACCTTTAGCTTACTTGCAACCTGAAAAAATGAATTTAAATATTCTTTTTGAAGATGAACACATAATAGTAATCAATAAACAATCAGGATTAATTGTCCATCCAGCTCCTGGGCATAAATCAGGAACTTTAGTAAATGGACTACTTTTTCACTGTCCAGATCTTCCTGGAATCAACGGGAAATTAAGACCAGGAATAGTCCATAGATTAGATAAAGACACCTCTGGCTGCATGGTTATAGCAAAAAGCCAAGAAGCTCTGGTTAACCTTCAAATACAAATTAAACAAAAAATTGCATCAAGGGAATATATCGCAGTAATTCATGGTGCACCTCATGCTTCAGAAGGTAAAGTAGTAGGACATATTGGGAGAGACAAATTAAATAGATTAAAATACAAAGTAGTAGATGAAAATTCTGGGAAATACGCATGTACGTATTGGAAATTAACTAAAAGATTAGGGAATTACTCATTAATGACTTTTAAATTAGATACGGGGCGAACTCATCAAATAAGAGTTCATTCTGCTCATATGAATCATCCTATTCTTGGTGATCCTTTATATGGAAGATGTAAAAAACTTCCATGCAAATTAGAAGGCCAAGCTTTACACGCTTTCAAGTTAGGACTAATACATCCTATCCATGGAGAAGAAATGGTATTTGAAGCAGAACTACCAATAGAGTTTCAGAAATTATTAAAAGTTATAGACGTCAATTCAAATTAAGTGATGTATTTATAAGAGATTTTGTATATTTATTTTTAGTTTTTGAAAAGATAATTGAAGATTGGCCCTCATCAACTATTTTTCCATCTTTCATTACAAGCAATCTATCACAAAATCTTTTTGCTATTCCTAGATCATGAGTAACAAATATAATTGTCAAATTCATTTTTTCTTGCATAGTTCTTAATAATTTAAGAATCTCAATTTTTACAGATGCATCTAACATATTTACACTCTCATCACAGATTAAAATTTTAGGTTTTAATAGTAGTGATCTAGCTAATGAAATTCTTTGTAGCTGACCACCAGACAACTGATTAGGATAAGAGTTTAAGAATTTTTCACAATAGGGAAGATTTAAATCTCTCAATATTATATTTATCTGCTTTTGAATAAACTTTTTATCAAAAATTTTTTGTACAAAAAAAATATCTTTCAAAATATCTTTTACTTTCATTTTTGGATTAAGACTTGAAAAAGGATCCTGAAAAATAATTTGAATATCATTATGACTTTTGAAAAATCTGTTCTTTGTTAATTGAAGACTTTTATCATGAATCTTTATTTCACCACCTCTAATTTTTAGAAGTCCTATTAATGTCCTACATAATGTACTCTTGCCACTACCAGAAGAACCAACTACTCCAAGAGTTTCATTTTTGTACAATTTAAAACTAACCTCATCTAATGCCTTATTCCATTTAGTACGAAAAATTGAAGAATTCAATTTATACCAATGTCTCAAATTATTAACTTCTAAGATAACCTCATTTTGAGGTCTAAATTTAGTATTTGGCACTAAAACAATATTAGATGCCTTAACTAATCTTATTCCAATAGCTGAATTTGGTGATTGAAAAATATCGATTATATTCCCTTTCTCAGCAATCGAACCTTTTTCAATTATTGCGACTTTTCTACACCACTTTGCTGCAAGATTAATATCGTGACTAATTAAAATCAAAGTACTATCAAATTTATTACACAAGTCTAAAATTTCCTTCATAATTTCAAAACTCGTTTTAGTGTCAAGACTTGTTGTAGGTTCATCAGCAATCAATAATTTTGGTTTCAAGGCCAAAGCCATCGCAATCGAGACCCTCTGTCTCATGCCTCCACTAAATTGATGAGGGAAAGAATTTAGTCTTTTATCATCTATTCCTACTTTCAAAAAAACTTCTTTTACTAATTCGTTAATCAAAAAAGATGACATATTTTTATAATGTTCTTTAAATAATTCATGTAAATGATCACCAACTTTCATTAATGGATTAAGTTTTTTTATTGAATCTTGATATATGAATCCAAAATTATTTCTCCTAAAAGATTGAGATTCTTTTTTATTTATTTTTCTAGGATCTAATCCAGATATTGATAAAAAACCTTCAGTAATAGCCTTTTCAGGCAACATATTTACTAATGTTTTTGCAAAAGTCGTTTTGCCGCAACCAGAAGGGCCTATTATAGCTAAATGGTCTCCTTTGAGAATTTCAAGATTCAATTTTTGGATTATTGGTTTCTGATTAAATCCATATTTAACAGTAAGATTTTTAACTTCAAGAATTTTTTCTTTTTCTATTTCCATAATTTTATAGCAAAATTTTCTAGTCCTAAATAAAATAGACTCAAAGCAATATAAAATGTCTGAGGTAACTGCAAATTCAAAAGAAAAAAAAGACATTAAAGTTCCTGAGACTATTTTGCCTGAAAATAAAAATTATGGAAGTGAATCTTCTAAGTATGATATAAATATTCCCAATTGGCTTCTTGAAAATATCAAGAACTACGAAAAATCAAATAATAGAAATGATAAAAGTCAGAACCTCATTGTAAGGGCATTTAAACTTTCTTTTAAAGCACATAATGGCCAACTACGTGCAAGTGGTGAACCCTATATTATTCATCCTGTAGCAGTAGCAGATCTTTTAAAAGAAATAGGTGCAAGTTCATCTGTTATTGCTGCAGGACTTTTACATGATGTAGTTGAGGATACAGGTATTGATCTAAATCAAATAGAAAAAAATTTTGGCTTAGAAGTAAAAGTACTTGTAGAGGGGGTAACTAAATTAGGAGGTATAAATTTTAATAATAGGACAGAGGCACAAGCAGAAAATCTTAGGAAAATGTTTCTAGCTATGGCTAGCGACATAAGAGTTGTACTAGTAAAACTTGCAGATCGACTTCATAATATGAGAACAATCGAATGGCTAAGTGATGATAAAAAACAACGAATTGCAAGAGAAACAAGAGAGATTTACGCGCCTCTTGCCAACAGATTAGGAATAAATAGATTTAAATGGGAATTAGAAGACTTGGCTTTTAAATTACTAGAGCCAAAAGAATATAAAGATTTGAAAGATCAAATAGCCGTTAAAAGGAGTGATAGAGAAAAAAGATTAAAAGTAACCTTAAATCTTTTGAAGGACAACCTAGTTTCAGCAGGTTTAAAAAATTTTGAAATCACCGGGCGGCCAAAACATCTTTACGGTATTTGGAGTAAAATGCAAAGGCAACAAAAACAGTTTCATGAGATTTATGATGTTGCTGCTTTAAGAATTATTGTTGAGAACTCAGATAGCTGTTATAGAGCTTTGGCCGTCGTGCATGATACTTTCAAACCAATTCCAGGAAGGTTTAAAGACTATATAGGCTTACCAAAGCCAAATGGATACCAATCACTACATACTTCTGTTATTGGAAGACATCGACCTATTGAGGTTCAGATCAGAACAAATTCCATGCATCAAATTGCAGAATTTGGGATAGCTGCTCACTGGCAATATAAAGAGGGCGGATCTCCTGCTGCAAGTAATGCTGAAAGATTTAATTGGTTAAGACAATTGGTTGAGTGGCAGCAAGAGGGAAATAAAGCCGATCACAATGATTATTTAGCTTCCATTAAAGAGGACTTATTCGATGAAGAAGTATTTGTGATCACTCCAAAAGGAGATGTTGTTGGTTTAAGAAAAGGATCTACCGCGATAGATTTCGCCTACAGAATCCATTCTGAAGTTGGCAATCACTGTAATGGAATAAGAATTAATGAAAAGCTTTCTCCATTATCTACAGCTCTTCAAAATGGTGACTTCATAGAAATTTTGACAAATAATAATGCCACTCCAAGCTTGGATTGGCTGAACTTTGTAGTTACGCCAACTGCTAAAAATAGAATCCGCCAATGGTATAAGAAAAGCCATAGGGATGAGACGATTAAAAGAGGTAGAGATTTACTCGAAAAAGAAGTCGGTCGAAATGGTTTTGAAACATTACTTTCTAGTGATGCTATGAAAAAAGTTGCGAATCGATGCAATTTAAAAAATACTGAAGACCTTCTTGCATCACTTGGTTTTGGTGGTTTAACTTTACATCAAGTATTAAACAGACTAAGAGAAGAAATAAAATTACAAACAGAGGATATTAAAAATGATTCTGATTCAGAAATAGCAAAATCTCTTAAAAGTAATAGTAATTTATCCACCAATAAACCTTATACTACGACTAAATCACCAATTTCTGGGATAGAGGGTCTTGATTACAGAATAGGTAAATGCTGTACCCCACTTCCAGGCGAGGATATCATTGGAACCGTCTCGCTCGGCAACCACGGCATAACCATACATAGAGCAGATTGTGAAAATGTAATGCCAATTCCAATAGAGAGAAGATTACCTGTTGGTTGGAATCAAGATAATAAAACTGGCGATAATAAGTTCCCAATTCAGCTCCGAATAGAAGTAATTGATAGAGTTGGAGTCCTTAAAGATATTCTTATGCGGTTATCTGATAAAGGTATAAATGTTAGCGATGCCAATGTTAAAACTGCTTATGGCAAACCAGCTATTATCAATCTCTGCGTAGGTCTAGAAAGTTATAATCAACTTCACAAAACAATTGACCAAATTAAATCAATGGCAGATGTTTTAGATATAGCCCGAGTTGGACAAAGTTAATTTAAAATCATAACAATCTATCTTTTAATTTTTATCTTATAGATAAAGAAAACAATACTACCGCAAATCAAAGCTAATAAAAACCCAACACAAGAAGAACCTAAGAGTAATTTTAGGGAAAAAATTCTACCTTGTTTCCATAAGTCATCAATAACCAAACTTTTTTCAATAATTTTATTAGAAGAAGTATGAAAAAAAATTGAACCAACTTTATAATTAAAATAATAAAGTGGAATATAAGTAAAGGGGTTGCTGATCCAGGTACCAATTGCAGCTAGAACAATATTTCCCTTAGCTAGTTTTGCAAAAAATACACCTATTAGAGTCTGAAATCCAAAAAAAGGAAAGCACCCACTAAATACACCTATAGCTAACCCTTTTGCATTAAAGAGAGGACTTCCATTCTGATTCCTAAATAATGATAGAATTTTTTTATAGGTAATATCTCTTTTAGATCTCATTCAGAAAGAAAAATTCAAAATTAAATTCTTGATAATCTTACTTAATTATCTATAACAAAGCGAGAGATGAATTCAATAGTTACTACAGAAGACACTATAGCTGCAATTGCTTCAGCTATAAGTATAGGGAAAGGAGGAGTTGCGATAATAAGAGTATCAGGGAAAGACTCAATAAGTTCTTGCAAAAAGATAGTTCAGACTAAATCTAAATATGCATGGAAATCACATAGAGTTTTTCATGGTTTTATTCAGGACAATAAAGAAAATAAATTTATAGACGAGGTTTTAATTTTAGTGATGAAATCACCAAATAGTTTTACAGGAGAGGATGTTGTTGAACTACATTGCCATGGAGGAATTATCTTAGTAAATAAAGTTCTCAAGATATTATTATCAAATAATTCTAGAGTTAGACTTGCAAATCCGGGAGAATTTAGTCAAAGAGCTTTTCTGAATGGGAAAATAGACCTTACTCAAGCCGAGTCAATTAATCAATTAATTAACGCAAGTAATATCAGATCAGCAGAGTTAGCTTTTAGCGGGGTTCAAGGAGAAATAAAGAAAAAAATTGATGATATTAAAAATAGCCTTATAAATGAACTTTGCGAGATAGAAGCGAGAGTTGATTTTGAAGAAGACTTTACAGATTTTGACTACACCAAATATCTAAAAAACATTAAACAAGTGAAAGAAAAAATAGAGTTACTTATAGAAAATTCAAAAAGAAATTCATATATTCATAATGGTATATCTATTGCGCTTATTGGTAAAACAAATGTTGGTAAAAGTTCTTTACTAAATTTGCTTGCAAAAAAAGAGAAAGCAATCGTAACTAATATACCTGGAACAACAAGAGATGTTATTGAAGTGAATTTAACTATTAATGATATTCCAATGAAAATAATTGATACTGCTGGCATAAGAGAAACTCATGAACAAATTGAAAGTATTGGAATTAAAAAAAGTTTTGGGAAAATTAAAGAGTCAGATTTTATAATTTATATTTATAGTCTTGAAGAAGGATTTAATGAAGAAGACAAAAAAATAATAAAAGAAATTCCTAAAGAAAAATTAATTACTATTGTGGGCAATAAAAAAGATTTAATTAACTCTAAAGATATTAATTCAAATGAATTAAAAAACACAATTATTATGAGCATTAAGAATAATGATGGTGAAAGATTATTAATCGATAGAATTATAAAAAAATGCGGATTAAAACAATTAGAAAATATCAATATATTTTTAAACGAAAGACATTTAACGAATTTGTCTGCTTGCCTATCTAATTTAAATGATACTGATGCGATAGTTAAAAATAGATTACCATTTGATTTGTTGTCAATAGAACTTAGAGATGGTATTCAAAACTTATCTAAAATAACTGGTCAAGAATTAACAGAGGAACTTCTAGATAATATTTTTTCTAAGTTTTGTATTGGTAAATAAATTTGAGTTAAATTACATAGTGATTTATAGTTGATTCTCTAACTTAAGTTGAATTTTTATTAATTATTTTTTAGTTTAGTGAATTTGAATACTCCAACAATAAGTAAGATCATTGATAATTGGATCGATGAAGATATAGGTAGGGGAGATCTAACAAGTTCCTCTATTACAGAACAGAATGGTAATGCATATTGGATTGCAAAAGAGGAGGGTATATTTTGTGGGGTTGATATTGTAAAAGAAATTTTTAAAAAAATTGATTTAAAAATCAGTTCAAAATTTAATATATCTGATGGAGATAAATTTGTTAAAAATCAAAAACTCTTGGAAATATATGGACCTTCAAAAAGTTTACTTGCTAGTGAAAGGATCAGCTTAAATATAGCAATGCATTTATCCGGAATATCAACATACACAAAGAATCTTGTAAAAAAGTTAGAAGGCACAAATATAAAATTAGGAGATACTAGAAAAACGACTCCTGGCTTAAGAACATTTGAAAAATATGCATTCAGATGCGGAGGTGGAGTGAATCATAGAATGGGATTATACGATGCGGCTATGATAAAAGAAAATCATATTGCATGGACAGATAATCTTAAGAATGCAGTAAAAAAAATTCGCCTAAATTCGCCTTTTACAACTCATATCATAATTGAAGCTGAGAATATCGAACAGGCAAAAGAAGCAGTATTAGCAGGAGCTGATAGTGTCTTATTAGATGAACTTAGTCCTGAAACAATCAAAAAAAACGTTCAAGAATTAAGAGATTTATCAATTAAAAGCTTAAAAAAAGAAGTCAATAAAAATTTGATAATAGAAGTTTCTGGAATAAACCCTAAAGAAATTAGTAAATATCTAATAAAAGGTATTGATTTGATTTCAACAAGTTCTTCAATTACCAAAAGTGATTGGATTGATTTAAGTATGCGCTATATTAATTAATCATATAAATAAATAATTGAATAAATAATGCTAATCATTTTTAAAGAATTAACAAATAACTTTGAACAATTTCTTTTAGATAGTCTTAAAAAAAATGATAAAGAAAGAGAGTTCGAAAATCTTAGAAAAAATTTAATTACACAATCATCAAAGGAAGAATTTGGTGATTATCAATGTAATGTTTGTTTAAGTTTATCTAAAATATATAAAAGGAATCCAAGAGATATTTCTAATGATTTTATTAACCTTTTAAATAAAAATAAAAGTATATCAAAATTATGTGAGAGTCTAGAAATAGCTGGACCTGGATTTATAAATATAAAATTAAAAGATGAAGTTCTCATAAATGAAATTAAATCAAATATTCAATGCAAAAGGGTTGGAGTACCTCAAATTAAAAAAGATTTAGAGAGTGGCTTATCAAATAAAGTCATTGTAGATTTTTCTAGTCCTAATATTGCTAAAGAAATGCATGTAGGGCATTTAAGATCAACAATAATAGGGGACTCAATATCCAGAATTTTCGAGTTAAGAGGTTATGAAGTATTAAGACTAAATCATGTTGGTGATTGGGGAACACAATTTGGAATGCTTATTACTCAGCTAAAAGATTTATATTCAAGTGATTTAGAAGAAATAGGAAAGATTAAGATAAGTGATTTAGTTGAATTTTATAAAGCATCAAAAAAAAGATTTGATAATGAATCTGAATTCCAAAAAAGATCTAGAGAGGAAGTAGTTAAGTTACAAAGGGGAGATCATAAATCGATTAAAGCTTGGAAATTATTATGTGATCAATCGAGAAAGGAATTTGATGAAATCTATAAAAATTTAAAAATAAAAATAAAAGAAAGAGGTGAATCTTTTTATAATCCCTTCTTAAAATCAGTTATTGAGGATTTGAATTTAAAAAAAATATTAGTAGAAGATCATGGAGCAAAATGTGTATTTTTAGATGGGATGACTAATAAAGAAGGCAAACCTTTACCGCTTATTATTCAAAAAAAAGATGGTGGTTTTAATTATGCCACCACAGATCTTGCTGCTTTAAGATACAGATTCAATAAAGCTCCTAATGGGGATAATGCTTCTAGAATTATTTATGTAACTGATCATGGACAATCAAATCATTTTGCTGGAGTTTTTCAAGTTGCAAAAAAAGCAAAATGGATCCCAGACAAGTGTCAAGTAGACCATGTCCCTTTTGGTTTAGTTCAAGGAATTGATGGCAAAAAACTAAAGACAAGGGAGGGGGAAACAATACGTTTAAAAGATTTATTAAAAGAAGCAGTTAGAAGAGCAAAAGAAGATTTATTGAGAAGATTAAAAGATGAAAATCGCTATGAGACAGAAGATTTCATTGCAAATACTTCAAGAATAATTGGATTAGGAGCTGTTAAGTATGCAGATTTAAGCCAAAATAGGATTACTAATTATCAATTTAGTTTTGATAAAATGCTTTCCCTGAATGGTAATACTGCTCCTTATTTGTTGTATACACTTGTAAGAATTTCAGGAATTAAAAGAAAAAATGATTTTGTTTATGACTCTAAAGATTTTCAAAATATAAATTACGAACATAAATCTGAGTGGAAACTTATCAGAAAATTACTTAAGTTCGATGAAGTAATAATCTCAATTGAAAAAGACTTAATGCCAAATAGACTATGCAATTATCTTTTTGAACTATGTCAGACTTTTAATAGATTCTATGATCAAGTTCCAATACTAAAAGAAGAAAAATATATAAAAATTTCTAGACTTAATTTATGTGACCTAACTGCAAAAACACTAAAATTAAGCTTAGAGCTTCTAGGAATTGAAACTTTAGAGAGAATGTAATGAATGATTTTGATCAATTAAATAATCTTTTCCCAAAACCAAGAGAAGAAATAATAAATATGCAGTCTTACTCTGCACCTTTAGAAAATAGAAGAAATTTACTCCGTTTAGACTTTAATGAAAATACTTTAGGTCCAAGTCCCAAGGTTTTCGAAGCATTACAATTAATAAAATTAGATGAGATTTCAATTTATCCAGAATATAATTTATTAAAAGATTTTTTATGTGATCAATATCTTGATTCAAGAAAATTTGATAATGATGAAATAGGAATTTTCAATGGAGCAGACGCAGCAATTAATGCAATTTTCAATTGCTTTGGAGAAAAAGATCAAATATTTCTAACCACGAATCCAACTTTTGGATACTATTCTCCTTGCTCAGAAATGCGAGGAATGAAGAAAATAACTTGTTCTTACATTGGAGAAAATTTTCTATTCCCCATCGATGAATTTAGTGAAAAAATTATAAAGTATAATCCTAAGTTAATATTTATTTGTAATCCAAATAATCCAACAGGAACAGTTTTAAGTGCTCAAGAGATAATTAATTTAGCTAATATAAGAAAAGATTCATTAATAATTATTGATGAACTATATGAAAAATTTAATGGAGATAGTCTTCTTGAATCGATAGATTTTGAAAAGAATAATAATATACTAATAATACAATCTCTTTCAAAAACAGCAGGTTTGGCTGGCTTAAGAATAGGTTTTACTTTTGGTAATAAAAAGTTAGTTCAGTACGTTAACAAAGTTACAGGACCATATGACGTAAATAGCTTTGCTATAACGGCAGCATTAGCAGCACTTAAAGACAAATCATATATTGATAATTATGTTTTAGAAGTAAAAAAAGCTAGGAAATGGATTCTAAATAAATTTAAATCAACAAAAATCAGAACTCACTTTAGTGGTGGTAATTATTTCTTAATTTGGCCTAAAAAAGATTCTAAAATTTTAATACAGCAGATGAGAGAAAAAGGGATTTTAATTAGAAGTATGGAAAATAAAAAAGATATTGGTGATTCTATAAGAGTTAGTATTGGGAACACAGAACAAATGACCTTTTTTTGGGATAATTACAAAGAATTAGATTTGATTAATTAATCACTGAAAATATAAATTGTATTTTGATCAAATGTTTTAGGTTTTATTTGAAGATCTGTTCCAATATATTTAACTTTAAAATCTTTCATATTTTCAATAAATAAATCAGCATTTGAGAAATCACAATCATTATTAGTTGTTTCCCCAGTTTTAAAGTGCACAGGAATAACTACATTAGGTTTTAAGATATTCACAATTTTCGATGCCTCTTGGCCATCATAAGATTTTAATCCCCCTCCAATTGAAATAAATAAAACATCTGGACGGGCCAAAATAATTTGGCTGCTGATATCTATATCACCCGCAGCTCCTCCCATATGTACAATTTTTAAATTATTTTGCTCCCAAATCCAAACAGTTGCCATCCCAAATCTTCTTCCATTTACTCTGTCATGGGCGACGGAAATTCCATTTAATATAATATCCTCAAATTGATAGATTCCTGGCTCGACAAACATTAATTGAGCATCAGGGTTATATCCCTCATCCAGAAGCCTAGAACTAGACAAAATAAAATCCACATCAGCTTCTTTGGGCTCATTTAAATTACTTGCGCAACCTATTGCTTTAAATGGATTCAAAAGGATCGATTTTTCTGGACTTTTAATTAAAAAACTACTATGTCCGAAGCTTTTTATTACTAAATTCCTTGCTAACAATGAAGTAGGTAAAAAAGAGCTAAATAGGATACAAAAGAAAATGTTTTTAATTTGAGAAATCATAATATTAATTTTTTTTATTTTACTTTTGTTCAGCCATTTTTAGAAAATTACTAATTAATTTATGACCAAATTGTGTCAATACACTTTCAGGATGGAACTGTACCCCATGTAAATGTTTATATTCTTTGTGAGAAACAGCCATAATAGTTGAGTCTTCTAAAGTCGCAGTTATCTCCAAACAAGATGGTAAAGAAATTGAATCGACTATAAGACTATGATATCTTGTCGCCACAAATGGAGTCTCTATATCTTTAAACAATCCTTTTTGATTATGAAATATTTTGGATGTCTTACCATGCATAAGTTCTTTCCCAACTACAACCTTACCTCCAAAAGCTTGGGCCAAAGCTTGATGACCTAAACAAACTCCTAATGTCGGAATATTTTTAGATAATTTTTTTAGTATTGGCAAACAAATTCCAGATTGATCTGGATTGCCAGGCCCTGGAGATAATAGGATGCCACTAGGATTGAGTTTGATAATTTCTTCTAAAGTAATCTCATCATTTCTTTTAACTATTAATTCTTTAGTTATTTCATGCTCAAAAGAAAGTTCTCCTAAATATTGAACAAGGTTATAAGTAAAACTATCGTAATTATCAATAACAAGAAACATATTTATATAGATTTAAAAAACAACTTTATATTTGGAACAAAAATATATACAGCAATAATAACAGAATTAATGGAAGCTAATAATACTGCTCCTGCAGAAGTATCTTTTGAAATTTTGGCCAAAATACTAAATTCTTTTTTCACTACTAAATCAACTATTGATTCAATAGACGTGTTTAATATTTCTAATATTAAAACAGACATAATTGTGGCAATCAAAATTACATAATTACTTAGACTAATTTGTAGTAAAAAACTAAACATTAAACTTATAACTGCAAAAATTAATTGAATTTTAAAATTTCTTGAAGTTTTTAATACGTAACTAATTCCACTGAAAGCATACTTAAAACTTTTTAATAAATTACTAGAAGTTTTGTATGATTCTTTTCTCTTTTCTAAAGAGTTTATTTTTTTTTCCATAGATTTTTAATCTAATCGAGTAAGTAAATATTCTTGAAAATTTAACATATTTTCTAAATCAAGATCATTATTATGTTCCCATCCCAAAAGATGTAAAAATCCATGACTAGCCAACCAGAGCATTTCTTTATAGATTGAATGTTTATATTCATAAGATTGCTCAAGTGCCATCTCTAACGATATAAATATATCTCCCAACTCTATGTGTTCTAAATTATTTAGGGATTCCTCAAAAAAGATAGGAAAAGATAGAACATCAGTTGGACCATTTTTTTTCATCCACTTCTTGTTCATAAAAGCAATTTCTTGATTAGATATTATCTGTAAGCCTAATGAAAAAGATTTTTTTTTAAAAATAAAATTTGGCAATTCATAATCGTCTTTTTTCAATATTGTATTTATCCATGATAAAAAAACTTTCTCCCAAAAAATAGATTCAAAAATAAGCTTAGTTTTATTATCTTTTAACTTATTGGAAAATTCAGAAAAATCATTACATTTAAAAACCAAATCAAAATTTATTTCAGAAATAACTTTTTCTTTCATAGATTATTAAACAGGAATATTGGGCTTTCCTATTGTAGCTACAAGCAGTAATATCCCAATTAAAACTAGAAAGGTTATTGAAAAATGAGAAATACTTTTTGAACCCTTCCTTACCATATTTCGCATAGCAAGCTTTATAAAGCTTGAAGGAGCAACTTTTTTTTCTATATTTTTGTTTTTATTTTTCATTAGTTATTCAATAGATTCGTTAGAAGAAATATTCATGCGTAATAATTCATGAATAAATGGTTCAAGTCCACCATCTAAAACACTATCTAAGTCGTTAGTCTCCTGCATAGTCCTGAGATCTTTTACCATTTGATAGGGATGAAAAACATAATTTCTTATTTGATTGCCCCAAGCAGCTTCAACAATATCACCTTTAATATCAGCGACTTTTGCAGCTCTTTGTTCTTTAGCAATCACTAGTAGTTTAGACTTAAGAAGTAACATAGCTTTTTCTTTATTTTGTAATTGAGATCTTTCTTGGGTACATCTTACTGAAATCCCTGAAGGTAAATGAACAATTCTTACCGCTGTTTCTACCTTATTAACATTTTGTCCTCCAGCTCCACCGGATCTACTTGTTGTAATTTCTAAATCTTTTTCAGGTATATCAAGTGAAATATTGTCATCTAATTTTGGCATAACCTCTACTCCTGCAAAGCTGGTTTGTCTTTTACCATTAGCATTGAAAGGAGAAATTCTTACTAACCTATGAGTTCCTTTTTCATTTTGTAAATACCCATATGCGTATTTTCCAACAATTTCAAAAGTTACACTTTTAATACCTGCTTCTTCTCCTTGAGATAATTCATTAATGATAAGACTCATTTGATTATTATCGGCCCATCTTGAATACATTCTCAATAAAATTTCTACCCAATCCTGTGCATCTGTTCCACCCGCACCTGCGTTAATAGAAACTACTGCTCCTTCCTTGTCGTATTCACCACATAACAATCTTTCAAATTCCCATTTATCTAAATTCTCTCTTAATTTCTTAAGGCCCTGGTTGGACTCTACAATCATTTCCTCTTCTGGTTCTAAAGAATAAAGCTCAAGAGAGGCATTAGCATCAGAAATAAAAGTTTTCCATTTATCCAACAATTCGAGTTGCGCCTTAACATCATCAAGGATTAACATTTGTTTTTTCGCTTCTTCTTGATTCTCCCAAAATTCAGGCTGAGCAGAAATTTGCTCTAACTCTCTCCTTTTCGCTTTTAATCTTGGAACGTCAAAGACAATCCTGAGCATTATGCAGGCGCTCTGTTAGTTCCGAAAGATCTTTTTTGAAATCTGTAATATCTATCAAAATAGAATTTAATCATTATTTATAATCTAACAGGCACTTTTGTTTAATAGTATAAACTTAGTATTATTTTAAAAAAATGTCCAAAGTTGAAATTTATACTTGGCAATATTGCCCATTCTGTATTCGAGCAAAATCTCTACTCAAGAAAAAAAATATAAATTTTACAGAATATAAGATTGATGGCGATGAAGATGCCAGAGCATTGATGACTGAAAGAGCAGGTGGTAGAAGAACATTACCACAAATATTTATAGATAATAATGGAATCGGAGGCTGCGATGATCTCTACACATTAGAAAATGAAGATAAATTAGACGCCTTATTAAACTAGATCTCATGAAATTTCTATTCGTAATAGATCCAATAAAAAATATAAATCCCTTAAAAGATTCATCAGCTGCTTTAATGCAAGCATCATCAAAAAAAAATATTGAAATCTGGAGTTGTACTCCTCAAGACCTTGAAGCTAGAGGAGATGAAGTATGGGCTTCTTCAGTAAAAGTTGAAGTAAATCCATGGATTTCTTTGAAAGAAAATGATTGCATCCCTCTCGCCGAATTTAATTGTATTTGGATGAGAAAAGATCCTCCTGTAAATGAGGCTTATTTATATGCAACCCATCTTTTAGAAGTTGCCGAAAGAAAGGGAGTTAAAGTAATTAACAAACCTTCATCGTTAAGAGCATGGAATGAAAAGCTAGGTGCTTTGAGATACAGCCACTTAATGGCGCCTACAATAGTTGCGAGTAAGGTAAAAGATCTTATTAATTTTGCAAATAAAAATAATGAAGTAGTTATAAAACCTCTTGGAGGGAAAGGTGGTCAAGGTGTTATAAGGATAAATAAAAATTCTCCAGGACTTAAATCAATAATTGAATTAATCACTTCTCAAGAAGAATTACCCGTTATGATGCAAAAATTTATTCCTGAAGTCATAGAAGGTGATAAAAGAATTATTATCGTAAATGGTGAAGCAATTGGATCTATAAATAGGATTCCTCAAAGAGGCGATTTTAGGAGTAATTTGGCAATGGGCGGGAAGGCTCAACCTACATTACTAACAGAAAAAGAAAAAAGTATCTGCTCAGAGTTATCTCAACACTTCAAAGATGAAGGTTTATTTTTTGTGGGTATTGATGTAATAAATGGAATGCTTAGCGAAATTAATGTAACCAGTCCAACAGGTTTAAGAGAAATAGAAAATTTATCCAACAAAGATGTTTCGGGAGAAGTTATTGAAAAATTAGTGGAAATTATTTAGGTTCTCTAGCGAAAAATATTTGTCTTACTATAGTTTCAAATTTTAATTTAATCTCATCTATTTCCTTCTCCAAAACTGACCCTGTAACTATACCTGAACCTGCAGTAAATTCAATATTTTCTTCAATATATCTTGCACCTCTTATTGCTACTAGAAATGAAGCATTTCCCGATGCATCAACCCAACCCATTGGAGAAGCGTAATTTCCTCTAGGGAAAGACTCAAGAGTATTTATCCAATCCAATGCAGCGTTTTTTGGGTATCCACAAACAGCAGGAGATGGATGCAAATTTTTAAGCAATTCAAAAGGACATATATTCTCAACTTCAGAGAAAATGAGTGTTTGCAAATGAGAAATATCTCCAAATGAATTTACCTTGATATCAGTTTTTTTAAAGTTTTTTATTTTAGAAAATTCCAAACATTTTATTAAATACTGTATTACATAATTATGTTCCTTTAAGTCTTTAGAGCTGCCAAGGAGTTTTTTATAATTTGAATTAGTTGAGATGGTTCCAGCAAGAGCCTCTAAAGTTAAATTAGGTTTAGCTAAAGAAAATAATTTTTCTGGAGATGCACCAAACAAAATATCCTTACAATTCCTTTTCCAAACGTACCTGCACGTATTAGGTTGATTCTTTTTTAATCTTTTTAAAATTCCTACTAAATCTAATTTATCCTTGAGTTTTATTTTAATCCTACTGGCTAAAACTATCTTTCCGAGGATACCTTTCTCTACTAATTGAATTCCTCTATTTACTACTTTTTTCAAATTTATATTAGAAGTTTCTAAGGAGTTTAAGAAATCCTCAATAATAGGAAAATCAAAACTAGTTTTTACGCTAGATAATTTTTTTAATTCTGAGCTAGAATTAATGACTTGAGTTCTTATTGCCCATATTTCTTCAATTAATGTTCTTAATGATGACTTACCTTCAACATGTCCATTGATTCTTAACCAGCAATTATTATCGCTTTTGATAATTAATATTTTTGGTAAGATAGCTTCCAAACTTGGAACATCTGAAGATAAATTCTTATTATTTAAATTTTCAGAAAAAGAAAATAAATAAATTATTTTTGAAAGTGAGGAAATATGTGATTCATTTGTTAAGTTAATTAAATTTTTAAAATTATCAGAATTAAACTCTTTTGCTACCTCAAATCTTTTTGGACCATCCAAAGTAACGTATTTACATTTGTCGAAAGCAATATATGAGATGGCATCAGATTCCTCCCAAAATGAAGAAAACTTATATTTATTTATAAACAACTCATATACTTGAAATAAATCAATACAAGGAATCTCAACACAAATACTCACTAATCCTGAATTTTCCACTTTCTTTTCAAAAGTAGAAAATACATTAATTAAAAAATCTGTAAATTTTAAATCATTTTTCATTACTTATTGAAAATAACTAAAAATCATGCAATAAAGTAAAAAATGTAACTCAATTTATAAACTTCATTTAAGAAAGATTGAATTTTGTTTGTTAATTAAAAATGGATGTAAATAAAAAAAAATTATGGAAAAAAGCAATAAAATGGCCTCTTTATTCTGTTGCAATACTTCCAGTTTTTATTACTGGAGCTTATCTACTCAATCAATATGAAAAAGTAAAAATATATAATTTGATTGCATTTACGCTTGCTGCAATTTTGATATTACTTTGGGAAAATCTAACTAATGATTTATTCGACGCAGAAACAGGAATCGATGAATTTAAATTCCATTCAATTGTAAATCTCATAAAAAATAAAAAAATAATTTCATTTATTGCATATACATCTTTAGTGATTGGTTTATCAATAATTTCAATTATTTCAGTATCAACAAGCGTAAACATTTTGATTTTGGTAGCAGCTTGCTGCTTCTTAGGATATTTGTACCAAGGGCCTCCTTTTAGATTTGGCTATCAAGGATTAGGAGAACCATTATG
>QCIL01000016.1 GCA_003216725.1 Prochlorococcus sp. AG-402-L18 | reverse complement strand
GTTATTACTGGGCGATGTAAAAATGAACCTTCATACTTTGAACTCGCCGATGTCTATTCTGAAATGGTATGTCATAAGCATTATGCAAATGTCGGAGTTGATTTGAAAAGAGGCGTAGATTACTAAATATCCGAATAAAATCAATCGTGTAATATTTTTTTTACCTTTTCAATCCCACCCTCAATAGATCTTGATTGAATTTTGAATTTAGACAAGATTTTTGATGCTTTTTCAGAACGTTTCCCCGATTGACATATAGTGAAAATTTCTTTATTCAGACTTTCTTTTTGAATGAACTCTAAGTCAGAATTTTCGCTCAAATGACTAAGAGGAATAGATACAGAACCTTTGATGGCAGAAATAGAAAATTCTTCATTTTCACGAACATCAATTAAAAGTATTTTGTTGGGTTTCACTTGGTAGATGCTATTGAAATCATAAGCATTGATTCTTTCAATTTTGTTATTTTTCTCACAATATTCATCGTTACTATAAAAGTCCTCAAACTGTGATAGATTTTTTATTCGTTTATTTAACTGATCACTTTTTAGATGTAATTTTTTCATATTCATATTCAATAGATCAAAAATCAAAATTTTTCCATCTAAAATTTCACCTTTATTCAAAATGATTTTTATAATTTCATTTACCTGAAGAATTCCTATTAAACCTGTTGAAACTCCTACAACCCCAAATTCTGCACAACTAGGGACAGCATTTTTTGAAGGTGATTCTGGAAGTAAGTCTCTTAAATTTGGACTATCTTTATATAAATTGAAAACACTTACTTGCCCTTCAAATCCTTGTACACTTCCAAATACAAGGGGTTTATTTAGTATCAGGCATGAATCGTTTATTAAATATCTTGTGTCAAAGTTATCTGAGCAATCACAAATAACATCAAACCCCTTTATTATTCTGAGTGCATTTTTAGGATTAATTCTCTCTGAAAAGGTTAATAATTTACAATTAGGATTAAATTTTTTAATTCTTTCCCTGGCAGAATCAATTTTAAGATTGCCAATAGTATTTGTTTCATGAATTATCTGTCTTTGGAGATTAGACTTTTCAACGCGATCGTTATCAACTATTCCAATTTTTCCAATTCCTGTTGCGGCTAGATAAAGTAAAACGGAAGACCCAAGCCCACCTGCTCCAATGCATAACACTGAACTGTTTTTTAGATCTAGTTGACCCTCATAACCTATTTCTTTGAGGGTTAAATGTTTTTGATATCTTTCTTCTTCATCCGAGTTTAAGAAATTAAATTTGATATCTTTTGAAATATCCATTTTATAAATTTAGCTTAATACACATATGAAGATATAATAATTTAAATAAAATTTTAGCCTTCTAAATTTTTTTTATTTCTTAGAATTTTTAATATTTTTGTTAGAACTAGACGATAATGTGAAGTTTTTGTAAATCCATTTTAAGTTTAAATATCTTCAGAAACTTTATATACCAATACATTTAAAAAATACAAAATGTTTCGGTTCGGAATTTTGCACAACAAAAAGGTAGTCAATAGACGTTTTTTCCGATACTCTCTGGTTCATACATTAAGTTTACTGAATTCATGAGTGATAACACTCCAGAGTCAAATCAAGACTCCGGCTCCGATACAAGCTCAGAAACCAAAAGCTTTTCAGAGAAGTACTCTGATGTTATGGGAAAAGTCAATGAAACCCTTGGTAATGTTGATTGGACTCAAATGGGTAAGTATGGCAAAGCGGCAGGCATAATTGCTGTTGTCGTAATAGCTCAGATAATAATTAAAGTTGTCATTGACACGATAAACTTTTTCCCAATTATCCCTGGCTTACTTGAACTACTAGGTGTAATTGTTGTTGGTCAATGGAGTTGGCAGAATCTTCGTACCAGTGAAAATCGTGAAGCTGTTTTAGATAAGGTACAAAATCTTAAAAAGACATATTTAGGCTAGTTAAGATTACATATTAAGTATTGCTTTTACGTAATCTTTAACCTGATTAAAGTATCCTCCTCCAAACATATTGGCGTGATTCAATATGTGATAAAAATTGTAAATAATAATTCTTTTTTCAAATCCTTGTTTGATGGGAAAAATTTTATGGTACTCTTCATAAAATTCTTTTCCAAAACCTCCAAATAACTTTGACATGGCAATATCTACTTCATTATCAGCCCACCAGGATGCCGGGTCAAATATAACTCCCTTACCATTTTTGTCTATTCCAATATTTCCTGACCATAAATCACCATGAACAAGTGTATTCATTGGTTTATGAGTAAGTAATACTGATTTAATTTTTTCTTTAACTTGCTTTAAGGTTTCTTTATCTAAGACATTTGATTTAAGAATTAATAATTGAGGTATTATCCGTAAGTTTAAAAAACAATCTATCCAATTATCTTTCCAGCCTTTCTCCTGATTTGTTATTCCGATAAAACCCTCAACTGGATATCCAAACATTTTTGGATTAGATTCATTTGAATTTAGGTGCATTTCTCCTAAACCTTTTCCAAGCTTTTTTTGGTCAAGGTTGTGCATATCTATCCATTCAATTAAAAGAATTTCTATATTTTTTATATTTTTATATGCAATAACTTCTGGGATAACCAAGTTTTTTTTATTAATAAACATTCTTAAATTTTGAAGACAATATTTTTCAAATTCAAGAAATTTTCTATTTCTATGATTTCTTTTAAGAAATAATTTTTTATTCGAGAATTCTACTTGCCATGCACTATGAATATCACCTCCATGGACTTGTTCAATACTTTTTGGATAGGCTTCACCTAATTCATCACAAATTTCGCTAACTTCAAAAGAGGATAATTTTTGCATTTAATGAGAAAGTCTGAAATTGTTGTTGTTGGTGCCGGAATAGCAGGACTAACTTCTGCAGCAATTTTATCAAAACAAGGATTATCTGTTACTTTAATTGAATCTCATAATCAATCGGGAGGCTGTGCCGGTACTTTTAAAAGAAAAAATTATATTTTTGATGTTGGTGCAACTCAAGTTGCTGGATTAGAGAAAGGGGGAATACATTCTAGAATTTTTGATTTTTTAGATATTCCAATCCCTGAAGCCACAATTTTAGACCCTGCTTGCATTGTTGATTTGAATGACGGTCAGCCTATATCTATTTGGTATGAAAAAAGTAAATGGATTACTGAACAAGAAATGCAGTTTCCTGGGAGTAGTAGATTTTGGAAACTTTGTTCACTAATTCATCAAAGTAATTGGATATTTGCTAATAATAATCCAGTATTACCAATAAGTAATTTTTGGGATTTTTCTCAACTTCTTAAAGCACTAATACCCTCAAACCTAGTCACAGGTATCTTACTTAAATCTACTATTTTTGATTTATTGCGGATATGTGGATTATCTAATAATGAGCGCTTGATTAAATTCTTAAATCTTCAACTAAAACTTTATTCTCAAGAGGACGTTTATAATACTGCAGCATTATATGGATCTACGGTTCTTCAGATGGGTCATCACCCACATGGACTCTGGCACCTTAAAAAATCAATGCAAGCTTTAAGTGAAGCATTAGAAATTTCATTGAGTAAAACTGGAGTTAATCAAATTTTTGGACAGAAAGTTAATTCTATAGATTTTGATGAAGCAAATATGTGTTGGAAAGTATCTGCCAACTCTAAAAAAGATTCTTTTATTTACCAAGCAAAAGATTTGATTTATACCGCGCCTCCTCAATCTTTAATCAAGCATTTGAAAGATCCTTTAAAAAGAAAACAAAGTTATAAAAATCGACTTAATAATTTACCTAATCCAAGTGGAGCTGTTGTTTTTTATTCAGCATTAAAAAAAGAACATATTAAAAAAACTTCCTCCAATCATTATCAATTTGTTTCGAAGGAATTTGGTTCTTTATTTGTCTCAATTAGTGACGATGGTGATGGAAGAGCACCAAAAGGTGAGATTACTTTAATAGCTAGTATTTTTACTAAGACAAAAGATTGGTTTGATCTAGATAGAACAAAATATTTAAAAAAGAAAAAGGATTTCATGAAAAAAATATCGTTTGAATTGGAAAGCCAATTTGATATTGATCAGGAAAATTGGCTTCATAGGGAATTAGCAACTCCATTGGGATTTGAAAAATGGACAAATAGACCAAATGGAATAGTAGGAGGACTTGGTCAAAATCCAGATATTTTTGGTTTATTTGGATTATCAAGTAGGACTCCTTTTGAAGGTTTATGGCTTTGTGGAGATTCAATTTATCCTGGAGAGGGAACTGCAGGAGTTAGTCAGTCGGCATTAATGGTTTCAAGGCAAATATTAGCTTCCAAAGGTATAGAAAATTTTAATTTATAAAATTTTGTCTATTTTCTTTTGATTCAGCAAGTTTTTTAGAAAGTAACTCCCAATTTTTTTTTCTTATAAGAGATTCCAATAAATTAAGCTTGTTTTTAAAATTATTAATGGCATTTAAAACATTAATCTGATTATTCATAGCTAAATCTAAGCCTAGTTGTTCATTACCTCCACCAACTCTCGAAGTGTCAGAAAAGCCTGAAGCTGCCAATTTTTGTGTGAGATCTAACAAAGATTGATTATTTTTTGTGTGTGCAGTTTCAATTAGGGCAGAAGCTAAAAATATAGGCAAATGAGAAATTAGCGATACTGCTTCATCATGCTCTTTTGGGGAAGCTAGGCAAATTTCACAATCTATTGATTTTATTAGCTCACAAATAGTTTTGATTGCATTTGAATCACTATCTTTTGTAGGGGTAATAATCCACTTTGCATTTTTAAAAAGACTTTCAAAACCTGAATCAACTCCTTTTTTTTCTGTTCCTGCCATTGGATGGGATCCAACAAATAGAGGATGTAGTTTTTCCCACTTATTTACAATTGGTTCTTTGACAGAGCCTACATCAGTTACAATGGTTTCTTGTGGTATTGATGCTACTAATAGTTGAGATGGATTGATCAGATCTTTAATAGGCAATGCTAAAATAATAAGTTCACATTTCTTTAATAAGTTCAGATCACAGCTAACAAAATTTGCAAGCTTTTTTTCTTTAGCTTTTTTTTCATTAAGTTTATTATTTGTTATTCCATAGATTGTATGGTTTAAACTTTGGAGTTTTAATCCCAATGATCCGCCAATTAAACCTAATCCTACTATTCCAATTTTCATAGATTGATTAATTCAAGACTTTCTTATATTGATAATAATTTTTTGTATATTAGATTCATGAATTTTGTATGTATCGGGAATTAACTTAATTATAAATGCTTGAAATTTTAAGTCATCAATATTTGAAAAGTTTTTTGAAAGATCAAAGTATTAATTGGGAACATATATATTCTTTTGGGAGAATAATTTCCAAGTCTATAGAAAATGATTCTACATATCTAATTAATTCAGAAATTTTTTCTACTAATGATTGGTTGCCTCCAATTTTAATTTCTCTTTTTTTAAAAGAAGAAGATTCAACTTTTATTTTATCTAAAGAAAAAATTCAATTTATAAACCAATTTCAGATTGATTCTTTAAAGAATCTAGGTTTTAATTTTACTTTAAAAAATGATCAACTCATTTTTGCAAATCATCTTATTCGTTTGATAACAATTCAAGATTTGCTTAATGATACCAATTCTCTTAATCTTAGAAATCATCGAATTGTTTATTCTGGAATAGAGGATATAAAACAGGATTTAAAAAATCATTTTAGAATTTCTTTATTTAAAAAGGATTGGACAAAAAATTTTAAGGAATTTGAATTAATCAATCAAAAATTTATAAAAGTATATGATTCTTTAAAGAAAAAATTTTTTTTGAGAAGGGTCTCAGGAAATAGTTATATCAACTTAGATGAAAAAGAAATTAGTTTTTTTTCAAATTTTTTTCATAAAAATTCTTTTTTTTCTGATAAATTTTCAAGCGTTAATAAAGCTTTATCTCAAGATTGGGCATGCTGGGTAGAATTAAATGATACAAATTTAGATTGGAATTTGTATTTGCAGCCAATAGATGAACTTTCTCAAATTAAGGAATTTTTTTCAAAAAATAAATTTCTTTTTTTATCAGCATTGAGAAAAGATAATTTTTTCCAAATGTATCTTAAAAAGCACAGTTTAGATATTGACTTGGTTATTAATTTTAAAAGTAATTTTGAAGAGAAAAAGATTTCACTATACATACCCCCCAGACAGTTGCTTCCTAATAATCCCCTTTTTACCAATTCAATCTTAGATAAATGCAAAAAGTTAATACTGTTTAGAAAGGGTTTAACTTTAATTTTATCTGACGATATTGATTTAAAAACTAACCTTGCTACAGAATTAGCTTCTAAGTACGGGAAGAGGGTATTGCTAGAGACAATTCCCACTGGTAAAAATAAAATTCTTTGCTCTAGTTTTGACTGGTGGATTATGAATTCTTATTTAATTCAAATTCCAGAACAAATTATCATTCCTTTACTCCCTATTCCGAATATGACAGAACCTATTAATGCAATCACAGTCTCACATAAAAAAAAGCTTTCTCAGGATTGGTTTAGAGATTTCTTTCTTCCACAAGCCAGAATAAAACTTGAAAGATCTATTTCTCCTCTAAGAAGGAATTCAGGTAAGTTAATAATCTTAGATGGAAGAGTCAATAAAAGAAGCTGGGGAAGATTACTTTTGCAAAATATTCAACCTTCAAAACAGATTAACTTCATGCTACCTTTCGATTAGGTTATGATTTTGTAAATAACTAAAAAAATATGGGAGAAGCAAAAAGACGAAAAATACTTGGGTCACCTCCAAAAAAAAATAATACAAAAACTAAAATTGATCAGTCTCCAAGATTAATTAAATGGCTTCCTTTCACAATCAATCAAAGAGATAACCTAATTAAATTAAGTATTAAGGCCAGTTGGTTTGGAATCGGAGGGTTAGTAATCTTATGGATTGTAGTGAGATTTATAGGTCCTGCTGCTGGGTGGTGGACTTTGGCTGATTCTTTATAAATCTAAGCTACTGTTTTTATATCATTAACAGCGATTGTATTAGCAGTATTGCTACTTAATGCTTTCATTGAATTAGAACTGACTTCAGTACCATCTGTTAATTTCTCTTTAACCATAGATTCTACTGTATTCCTAATTTCTAAGTTTTGATCAAGCCAAATTATTGTATTATCTCTTCCTTGTCCAATATTTTCTCCTTCATAACTATACCAAGCACCTCTCCTTATTATAATATTAGTCTCTTCGGCCAAATCTAATAAACATCCAGTTGTACTAATACCTTTTCCGAAGAGAATATCAAACTCTGCAATTCTAAATGGTGGTGCAACTTTGTTTTTTGCTACTTTCACTTTTGCTCTTATACCATATTCTTCAGTACCTCTTTTAAGAGTTTGAATTCTTCTAATATCGAGTCTCACTGAGGCGTAAAATTTTAATGCATTACCTCCTGTGGTTGTTTCTGGATTGCCGTATGTAACGCCAATTTTTAGGCGTAATTGATTCAGGAATATTACCGTACATCCAGATTTACCAATATTCCCTGTTATTTTTCTCATCGCTTGACTCATTAGCCTTGCTTGGCTTCCAATTACGTGATCTCCCATTTCTCCTTCTATCTCGGCTCTTGGAGTTAGAGCTGCTACTGAGTCAACAACTACAAGATCTACTGCACTCGATCTTATAAGCTGGTCAACTATTTCTAGAGCCATTTCACCAGTATCTGGTTGTGAAACTAATAAATTTTCAACATCAACTCCTAAAGAGGCTGCATAAACTGGATCTAGTGCATGCTCAGCATCTACAAATGCAGCTACTCCTCCATTTTTTTGTACTTCCGCAATTGCGTGAAGCGTTAATGTAGTTTTTCCTGAACTTTCTGGCCCGTATACTTCTACTACTCTTCCTTTTGGATAGCCTCCTCCTAATGCTAAATCTAAGGTGAGCGCTCCAGTAGATATTGTTTCTACTTTCATTCTTGAGGCGTCACCAAGTCTCATTATTGATCCTCGTCCAAAATTTCTTTCTATTTGACCTAAGACGAGACTTAATGCCTTGTCTTTTTCTTTTGACTCAGTTTTTTGCTTTTCTTCAAGGCTCATTGTTTGATTTATTGGTTAAAGTTCTTGTAATTATTCTAAATTTGGAAATTTTTATTTAAACCAAACTTCATAAATACAAACTATAGTACACCTGTACTCTAGCTGATTATCTTTAAATTGCAACTAATTCCATAAGGTTACCTAATTTTATTAATTTGATTTCATTACTTAAATTAAACCTATCTAATTCTTTTAAATATCCCCAATCAGCTAAGAAGCATGGAATATGAGACGTTTCTGAATTTTTTTTAATATCAATCAGAGTTTTTTTTCTATCTTCTAAAAAACCTAATATTTCATAAGTTTGCGAAAGTTCTTCAGCTATTTTGATTTTTGTTCCGGATTCATATCCATAAATAAATTCTGGAGAAATATTTAATTGTTTAAGAATTTTTTCTGCAAATATTTTCCCTTTTGTTGTTATTATTCCTGTTTTTATTTTTCTCTTCTGTAATTCTTTCATAAAGTTTATAACTTCAAAATATGGATTGTGTAAATTTACCCACGATTCAAAATCATTATCAATTTGACACTTGCGAGATTTATCTAATATTTTTTGTAAATCTTCGGAATTCCAGTAATTATCATTTAATATCCTCTGGCAATTTTGATGATAATTATTAATGAAATCATCTTTATTATGATTTTTTAATGGATTTTCTGGTTTTATAATTTCGTGAACAATAAGAATCATTTCCCAACCATATTTAACCCAAGGTCTAATTTTTTTGAAAGCATTTGGTACTGTTTTATAAAGGTTTTGATCAACTGAGATGTAAGGTGAATTTAAATATTTTTCACAGGCTAGCAAGGAACTATTCCAATATTCATGCATTCCATCGACTATTACTCCATCAAAATCAAATAGAAATATTTTTTGAAAAGACACTAATTGAATATTAGAACTGGGCCGCTAGGATTCGAACCTAGGAATGTCGAGACCAAAACCCGATGCCTTACCACTTGGCGACGGCCCATTGAATTTCTATTTTAATACATCAAAAGATTTTTTTCTATCAAAAAAATACAAAGTTTTTCATAAACAAGGCTTAGGTTTTGAAAGATAAAAATATTATTTGAATTAGATCGATTTCCATGGCTCAAGAAATTTCTTGGCTTTTTTGATCGCTAAAGACATCGTTTCAGGATACTCATAAAGTCTTTTGTTATTTTTGTGAGCAAATTCAATAAGGGGCTGCATAATTTTTCTCGCAGCACTTCCAAATGCAATTCCGTCTGGAAGATTGTTTGATTTAAAAAATTCATGAGTTTTTGCATTTGTTCCTCCTGCCAATTGAATTAATCCTGGTGGAAGATCTGAACCAATTTCTTCAAACAATTTTACTGTATCCCTACTCGTTGTTGGAGCAAGATCACCAGACATTGGCCTTCCATCTAGCTGCCAAATAAGGGGAATATTGAGTTCATTAAGAATTTCATATCTTTCCCAAAAAGCTTTCACAAGATCTTTGGGCTCTTGTGATTTTTTGAAAGATTGATTTAATCCACAACTAATAGATATCTTGTCTAATTTAGTTCTAGAACTCTTAAGGATACTTACAACTTTTGTGAAAGAATCCAGGCGATTGATTTCTGTATGAATTTCTACTGCGTTAGGCTTTATTTTTTGAAGTGTTGATGCTAAATCATCTTTTGACAAATTATATTCATATGCACTAATTAGATTTAGGGGACAGCTATTTAAACATCTTCCACATCCATAACATTTACTTTCTTTGATTCCTGAATTGTCAATTGCAAAGGTGGGACACACTTTTTCGCACGGTCTTGGACAATAAGGGGGACACTTTAATGGATCAAATTTTGCTTTACGAAAGTGGATATCATTACCATCACTAATGCTTATCATTAATCCAGGGGAGTTTTCAAAGACTTTTTTAGCCCATTCAATTCCTTTTTTTGCTGCATGAACTATAGATTCTTCTGCGGCAACATCTATGTAGTCGACACCAGCTGCAGTATAAATTGCACATAAATCTTCTATAGCAACAATATCTTCATTACTGGCACCACAAATCAATTTAATCCATTTATCTTTTTTCTTCTTGATTTTAATCAAACAATTTAACTTTCAAATTCATCCAAAATATAATCACTTAATGGCTTCCATTCAAGTTTTCTTGAACCCCCCATTTCAACAACTATTGTTAGTTTGTTATCTTTAGTGCAAATCTCTATTAAACTCTCTAATTCAGATTGAGACAATACTTGACCTTCTAACAACCAAAGTAATTTATTTTTATCATTTTCGTTAAATAACTCAGAAGCTTGAGGGATCACTTGTTGAACTTCCCCGAGTGCTCCGTTTCTTCCTACGCTTTGATGACCAAGGTGAGGTGGTCTAACACCATGCAATTTGAGCAAGAAGACTTCTGGATCTCCAAGCCCTCTTGCTGAGGTTATGAAAGTTTTAAAGCCCTTGGCCCTCATTCTCCTTAAAAGACGAGTTTCATAACCACCTTCAAGAGGAGCAAAGATTGCAATACATTTGTTAGTTTTTAAATCATTATGAAACTTTTTCCCTGTGAGAAGTAATGGCATAAAAATTTCCTTTATTTATAGTTTATTTTATTTTATGGTACCTGATGATGTACAATTGAAATTCAGTGAATTTTTAAGCTTGCAAGCTAGCCAAGCCTCTACAAATTTCACATTTTTTAGCGTTTCGTTAAAAAAATCAGGTGGGTTTATCCCATGAGAAACTATCTATTTTTAGACAAGTCTCAACCTTATTAATTGTTTTTTTTTAACTTCACCTTAATAACTAAGGGTTGGATAATTAAAAAATTATTACGAGCTAGCCTAATTTAGTCTTATGTCTATAGGAATTTTAGGAAAGAAATTGGGCATGTCCCAACTTTTCGACGACAAAGGTAATGCCGTACCAGTTACTCTTATTGAGGCAGGACCTTGCCGTGTCACGCAATTGAAAACTACTGCTTTGGATGGTTATACTGCCATTCAGATAGGTTATGGGTTGTCCAAAGATAAGCATATTAGTAAACCTGAAAAGGGACATTTGTTGAAATCAGGTGAAGAACTTTTAAAGCATTTGAAAGAATATAGGGTTGAAGAAACTTCATCCTATGAAATTGGTAATCAAATAACTGTCAAAAACTTTGAGGTTGGCCAAAAAGTTGATATTAGTGGCAAATCTATGGGTAGAGGTTTTGCAGGTTACCAAAAGAGACATGGTTTTAGCAGAGGCCCTATGAGTCATGGTTCAAAAAATCATAGAGCTCCAGGATCTACAGGAGCTGGAACAACTCCTGGCAGAATATATCCTGGGAAAAGAATGGCTGGAAGATATGGAGGAAAACAGATAACTACCAAAGGTTTGTTAGTTCTAAAAATTGATGATCAGAAAAATTTGCTTATAGTAAAGGGTTCTGTACCAGGTAAGCCAGGCTCAATTGTCAATATTAAGCCAAACAATGTTGTAGGTAAAAAAGGAGGTGCAAAATCATGACAACACTCGAAACTCTTAAGTGGGATGGTAAAAAATCAGGCAAAGTTACTCTCGATCTTTCAGTTGCTAAGGAAACTTCTTCGGCAGATTTAATACACAGAGCAGTTCTTAGACAATTAGCTAATAAAAGACAAGGTACTGCATCTACTTTGACAAGATCTGAGGTTCGTGGAGGAGGTAGAAAGCCCTATAAACAGAAGGGTACGGGGAGAGCTCGTCAAGGATCAATAAGAACACCATTAAGGCCAGGAGGAGGTATAATTTTCGGCCCTAAACCTCGCTCTTATAATTTAGACATGAATCGTAAGGAAAGGAGATTAGCCTTAAGAACTGCACTTATGTCGCGAGTCGCTGATATCAAAGCTGTTGAAGATTTCGGATCATCACTTAAACAGCCTAAAACAAGTGAAATAATAAATGGTCTTTCTCGATTAGGAATAGATAAAGAGGAAAAGGTTTTGATTATTCTCGACAAGCCTTCAGAAGTGATTAGAAAATCAACTAATAATATTGAAAAAGTAAAGTTAATAGCTGCCGATCAATTAAATGTTTTCGATTTACTTAACGCAAACAAATTGGTTATAGGTCAATCAGCAATTAATAAGATTCAGGAGGTTTATGCATCATGAGTAAATTATTCGATTCTCGTTTAGCCGATGTAATACGGAAGCCTGTTATTACTGAGAAAGCTACAAATGCACTAGATCGTAACCAATATACTTTTGAAGTAGATCATAGAGCTGCAAAACCTCAGATCAAAGAAGCAATCGAAGCCTTGTTTAATGTTAAAGTTATAAGAATCAACACTATGAATCCTCCAAGGAGAACAAGAAGAGTCGGGAAATTTTCCGGTAAACGTTCTCAGGTCAAGAAGGCAATTGTACGTCTTGCTGAAGGAGACAAAATCCAACTCTTTCCAGAATCTTAAGGAGTTTTAATCATGGCAATTCGTAAATTCAAACCTTATACACCTGGTACTAGACAGAGAGTAGTTACTGATTTTAGTGAAATAACAAGTGCAAAACCTGAAAGATCGCTCATAGTTTCAAAACATAGAGTTAAAGGCAGAAATAATCGTGGAGTTATTACTTGTCGTCATCGTGGAGGTGGTCACAAAAGGCAATATAGATTAGTCGATTTCAGAAGAGATAAAAGAAATATTAATGCTAAGGTTGCAGCTATTCACTATGATCCTCATAGAAATGCAAGGCTTGCACTTTTATTTTACGAAGATGGAGAGAAACGATACATTATCGCTCCAGCAAGAGTAAAAGTCGGACAAAATGTAATATCCGGAGAAAATGTTCCAATTGAAGATGGAAATGCCATGCCACTTGCTGTTATGCCATTAGGATCTAGTGTTCATTGTGTTGAATTATATGCAGGAAAAGGTGCTCAGATGGTTAGATCAGCAGGAGCTAGCGCTCAAGTTATGGCAAAAGAGGGAGATTATGTTGCTTTAAAACTCCCATCTACTGAGGTAAGACTTGTCAGGAAAGAATGTTACGCAACTCTTGGAGAAGTTGGGAACTCAGAAATAAGAAATACTAGCTTAGGGAAAGCAGGAAGAAGAAGATGGCTTGGAAGGAGGCCTCAAGTAAGAGGAAGTGTAATGAACCCATGTGATCATCCACATGGAGGAGGAGAGGGAAAAGCACCAATTGGTAGAGCAGGCCCTGTTACTCCATGGGGTAAACCAGCTCTTGGGTTAAAGACACGTAAAAAGAACAAGCCAAGTAATAAACTGGTGGTTCGAAGACGTCGTCGCGTTTCTAAGAGAAGTAGAGGAGGAAGAGACTCTTGATTACTTCTATTACTACTTTAATTTTTATTTTATAAATCATGGGACGTTCACTAAAAAAAGGACCTTTCATAGCAGATAGCTTGCTTAAAAAGGTAGAAAAACAAAATAATGACAATGACAAGTCTGTTATTAAAACTTGGTCTAGATCTTCCACAATCCTTCCTGTAATGATTGGGCATACTATCGCCGTACATAACGGCAAGTCACATATTCCAGTTTTTATAACTGAACAAATGATTGGCCATAAATTAGGTGAATTTGCTCCTACACGTACTTATCGTGGTCACATAAGAGACAAAAAAGGAGCAAAATCATGACACAAACACCTGAAATTTCAAAAACAGCCATAGCTCATGGCAATTATATTCGAGGTTCCGCTTCTAAGGTTAGAAGAGTTTTAGATCAAATAAGAGGAAGGTCTTATAGAGATGCTCTAATTATGTTGGAATTTATGCCCTACAGATCTACTGATCCTATTACCAAAGTTCTTAGATCTGCTGTAGCTAATGCTGAAAATAATCTTGGGATGGATCCATCAACCTTAGTAATTTCTTCTGCATGGGCTAATAATGGCCCTGTAATGAAAAGATATAGGCCTAGAGCCCAAGGTAGAGCCTTCTCTATTAAAAAACAGACTTGCCATATAAGTATTTCTGTTAAATCTGCTCCTACACAAATTACTGCGGAGGTACAAAATTAATGGGACATAAAATACATCCTTCAGGACTTAGATTAGGGATCACACAAGAGCATCGCTCAAAATGGTTTGCCACTTCTAAAACCTACCCAATCCTTCTTCAAGAAGATTTTAAAATTCGCACGTTCATTCAAAAAAAATATAGTTCAGCTGGTATTAGCGATGTATTAATTGCTAGAAAAGCAGATCAATTAGAACTTGAATTAAAAACTGCAAGACCAGGAGTAATTGTAGGAAGACAAGGAAGTGGTATTGAAGAATTAAGATCTGGAATTCAAAAAACTATTGGTGATCGTACAAGGCAAGTTAGAATAAATGTTGTTGAAGTTGAAAGAGTTGATGCGGATGCTTTTTTACTTGCAGAATATATTGCACAACAATTAGAAAAAAGAGTTGCTTTCAGAAGAACTATAAGGATGGCTTTACAAAGAGCTCAAAGAGCGGGGGTTTTAGGTCTTAAAATACAAGTTGGTGGAAGACTAAATGGAGCTGAAATAGCAAGAACTGAATGGACTAGAGAAGGTAGAGTGCCTTTACACACTTTAAGAGCTGAAATTGATTATGCAACTCGTGAAGCTAATACAACTTATGGTGTTTTAGGAATAAAAGTATGGGTCTTTAAAGGTGAAGTTCTTCCCAAAGAAGAACAAACAATCCCCGTAGGTACAAGCTCTAAGAGGAAAAGTAGTCGAAGGCCTCAGCAATTTGAGGATCGTTCAAATGAGAACTCATAAGGAGGTATAAGAATGTTAAGTCCAAAACGAACTAAATTCCGTAAACAACATAGAGGTAGAATGAGGGGAATAGCCTCTAAGGGTAATACAATCGCATTTGGTCAATTTGCGCTTCAGGCTCAGGACTGCGGATGGGTAACAGCTCGTCAGATAGAGGCAAGCAGGAGAGCTATGACAAGATACATAAAACGTGGTGGTCAAATCTGGATAAGAATATTTCCCGATAAACCAGTTACTATGAGACCTGCTGAAACAAGAATGGGTTCTGGGAAAGGAAATCCAGAGTTCTGGGTGGCAGTTGTAAAACCAGGTAGGATTTTATTTGAAATGGGTGGAGAGGACATTACAGAGGAAATCGCCAAGGAAGCGATGCGTTTAGCTCAATATAAACTACCAGTAAAAACAAAATTTATCTCTGTTGAAAAAGATCAAAAGGTTGCTTCTGAAAATAAGTTACAAAATACAAAAAAATCTCAAGAGGAGGTTAAACAATGAAAAAAGCAGAATCACTTAAAGAATTGAAGAAACTCAATTCCTCCCAAATAACTGAAAAGATTAACCAGTTACGGAAAGATCTTTTTGATTTGAGATTCAAGCAAGCAACTAGACAGCTCAATGAAACTCATAAATTTAAACTTATCAAGAAACAAGTTGCACAATTACTAACTCTTAGTAAGAAGCAATCTGCTTCTCAAACAACTTCTGATTAAATATTTAATTATGGCACTTAAAGAAAGAATTGGTACTGTTGTAAGCGACAAAATGGATAAAACAGTTGTTGTTGCTGTGATCAACAGATATCCACATCCAACTTATAAAAAGATTGTAAGTAGAACCACAAGGTATAAAGCACATGATCCAGAGAATACTTGTGTTCTAGGTGATAGAGTGAAAATCATTGAAACAAGACCATTGAGTGCTCATAAAAGATGGGCAATTCAAGAAATTTTAAATAAATCAATCCAGACTAAGGAGGATAAAAAATGATTCAACAAGAAACCTATTTAACAGTTGCTGATAATAGTGGGGCTAAAAGACTACAATGTATAAGAGTCTTAGGCTCTAATCGAAGATATGCTCACGTCGGGGATGTGATTGTCGCATCTGTTAAAGATGCTCTTCCTAACATGGGAGTTAAAAAATCAGAGGTGGTGAAAGCTGTGATCGTCAGGACAAAAGCAACTTTAAGAAGAGCTACTGGCAATTCAATAAGATTCGATGATAATGCTGCTGTTTTAATTAATGAAGACAAAAATCCTAAAGGAACAAGAGTTTTTGGCCCTGTTGCAAGAGAGCTTAGGGATAAAAACTACACCAAGATTGTTTCTCTTGCTCCGGAGGTAATTTAAATGTTGGACTCATTTAAACAAAAGAAAAATTTCCAAAGAATAAAAATGAGAATTAAAACTGGAGATTTAGTAAAGGTAATTAATGGAAAAGATAAAGGTAAAACTGGAGAAGTTATTAAAACCATACCCCTTGAAAACAGAGTTGTTGTTAAAGGGATTAATTTGAGAACAAAACATATAAAACCTACTCAGGAAGGGGAAACTGGTAGAATTCTAACTGAAGAGGCATCCTTGCATGCATCTAATGTGATGTTTTTCTCAAAGGATAAGAACCTGACCAGTAAAATTGAATACTTTATTGATAAAGAAGGAGTTAAGAAGAGAAAATTAAAAAAAACTGGTGAAGTAATTGATTAATTTTTCATCAAAAACCAGATTTAAACTTTTCCTAATTTCTCAATTCTGACAAAGACCAGAATTCCAAAAAATTATGACTCTTAAAAATCGCTACAAAGAAACAATAAGACCAAAACTTTTAAAGGATCTTGGTCTCAAAAATATTCATCAAGTTCCAAAAGTTGTCAAAGTTAATGTCAATAGAGGTCTTGGAGAGGCAGCTTCGAATTCTAAAGCTCTAGAAGCTTCTTTAAATGAAATGGCAACCATTACTGGTCAAAAAGCTCTTGTTACCAGAGCTAAAAAGGCTATTGCAGGATTTAAAATTAGAGAAGGTATGCCTATTGGATGTACTGTTACTTTGAGAGGAGATAGGATGTATTCATTCTTAGAAAGATTTATAAATCTTGCTTTACCAAGAATAAGAGATTTCAGAGGTGTTAATCCAAAAAGTTTTGATGGCAGGGGAAATTACACTTTAGGGGTCAAAGAACAATTGATTTTCCCTGAAATCTCATTTGATAAAGTTGAATCTATAAGAGGAATGGATATCACCATTGTTACAAGTGCATCAACAGATCAAGAGGGTAAAGCTCTTTTACAAGAGTTAGGAATGCCTTTTAGTAAGAATTAATTTTTAATTATGTCAAATCACGATCCAATTTCAGATATGCTTACTCGTATAAGAAATGCGAGCCAAAAAAAGCATTCAACTACTTCAATACCAGCCTCAAAAATGTCTTTAAGCATTGCAAAAGTACTTCAAAAGGAGGGCTTTATCACAGATATAAATGAAGAGGGTGAAGGATATAAATCACAAATAATATTAGGTCTTAAATATAGTGGAAAAAATAAATTTCCTACAATAAGGTCGATGCAAAGAGTTAGTAAGCCGGGATTAAGAATTTATAAAAACAATAAAGGATTACCAAAAGTACTTGGTGGACTTGGAGTTGCTATAATATCAACCTCTAAGGGTGTTATGAGTGATCGCGATGCTAGAAAACAAGGCGTTGGCGGTGAAGTACTTTGTTATGTTTATTAAGGAGAATTAATTATGTCAAGAATTGGAAAAACACCAGTACTAATTCCAGAAAAAGTATCAATTGAGTTTGATGGTTTGACAGTAACAGTTAAAGGCCCTAAGGGAGAATTAAGACGCATAATGCCTGAGGGAGTAAGTTTTAATAAGAAGGATAATACTGTTATTGTTAGTCCTACTACGACAAAAATATATTCGAGGCAAAGACATGGACTTTGTAGAGCTTTAATTGCAAATATGGTTGAAGGCGTTAGCAAAGGTTTTACCAAGAAATTAGAAATAGTAGGCGTTGGATCTAGAGCTCAAGTAAAAGGAAACAATTTAGTTGTTAGTGCAGGATATAGTCATCCTGTAGAAATGACCCCCCCCGATGGTATAACATACAAAGTTGAGAGTAATACTAACGTTATTGTATCTGGAATTGATAAGGAGATTGTTGGTAATGAAGCAGCAAAAATCAGATCAATTAGACCACCAGAGCCTTATAAAGGAAAAGGGATTAAATACCATGATGAACAAATTCTCAGAAAAGCTGGTAAATCTGGCAAAAAATAATTTGATTTAAAACAATGACTAAACTTTCAAGAAAACTTCAAACTCAAAAACGACATAGAAGGCTAAGGAGATTTTTAATTGGTAGCGAAGCTCGTCCAAGATTATCAGTTTTTCGTTCTAATAATCATATATATGCCCAAGTGATAGACGATAATGCTCAGAAAACTATTTGTTCGGCTTCAACAGTTGACAAAGAACTTAAAGGTGCATCTGATAAGCTTTCCTCTAATTGTGATTCATCTTCCCAAGTAGGCAAATTATTAGCTAAAAGGGCAATAAAACAAGGTATCAAGCAAGTTATTTTTGATCGTGGTGGTAACCTATACCATGGAAGAGTTAAAGCACTTGCAGAAGCTGCTCGTGATGCTGGCTTAAAATTCTAAAATTATTTTTATCATGACTGAAACTCCATCAAAACTAGAAAATAAGGAAAAAATAGATAACTTTTCCTCCAATAACTCCAACGAGCAAAAGAAAAATAATCGAAGAAAGAATCGTAGGAACGAATCAAAAAATGAAAGAGATACTGAGTGGCAAGAGCGAGTTGTACAGATAAGGAGAGTATCTAAAACTGTAAAAGGTGGAAAAAAAATGAGTTTTAGAGCAATTGTTGTAGTTGGTAATGAAAAAGGACAAGTTGGCGTAGGTGTAGGTAAGGCAGGAGATGTTATTGGGGCCGTTAAAAAAGGTGTTTCAGATGGTAAAAAACATCTTGTTAGAGTACCTTTAACACCTAATAATTCAATACCTACATTATCTTTAGGAAGAGATGGAGCAGCAAATGTTCTAATAAGACCTGCAGCACCTGGTACAGGTGTAATTGCTGGAGGATCTATCAGAACAGTTTTAGAACTTGCAGGTATAAAAAATGTTTTAGCTAAAAGATTAGGTAGCAAAACTCCTCTCAATAATGCTAGAGCTGCAATGATTGCTCTTTCACAACTAAGAACACATAAATCAGCGTCAAGAGAGAGAGGAATCTCTCTTGAGCAGCTTTACTCCTGAATATTATGACTTCAACATTAAACACACTTAAATCAAACCTTGGATCAAGGAAGAAAAAATTAAGAAAGGGTAGGGGCATTGCAGCAGGCCAAGGAGCTTCTTGTGGTTTTGGTATGAGAGGACAGAAATCTCGTTCTGGAAGACCCACTCGTCCTGGATTTGAAGGAGGTCAAATGCCTTTGTATAGAAGAGTCCCTAAATTGAAGCACTTTGAGATAATTAATCAAAAGAATTATTCAATTGTTAATTTAAGTAAGTTAACTCAATTTAAGGAAAATGACACAGTAAATTTAGACACACTCGTTAAGAAGGGGGTGTTGTTTAAACCCAAGTTTCCCCTGAAAGTATTAGGAAACGGTGAAGTTAATGTGAAATTAAAAGTTCAAGCACATGCATTTACAAAAATTGCTAAAAAAAAGATTGAAGATGTTGGCGGTTCTTGTGAAATAATCACTAAATGAAATAGATAAACTTCTGAATTTAGTAAAATTTAATATGTTAATCAACAAAAGTAGAAATCCAAGCGCATCAGAAATAATTTCTCAATTATTCCTTAATAAAGAATTACGAAATAGAGTTTTAACTACTTTAGGTCTCCTACTTTTAGTAAGGCTAGGTATTTATATTCCCATGCCAGGTATAGATAGAGTTGCTTTTAAAAGTTTTATAGATCAGGGAGGCCAATTAATTGGGTTTTTAGATATTTTCACAGGTGGCGGAATTTCTACTTTAGGAATATTCGCTCTAGGTATTTTACCTTTTATTAATGCATCGATTATTATTCAATTATTAACTGCCTCTTTGCCAGTTCTGGAAGATTTGCAAAAAAATGAAGGTGAGGCAGGGAGAAGAAAAATAGCTCAAATAACAAGGTATGTTTCACTAGGATGGGGATTTCTTCAAAGTATAATCTTCTCATTAATCCTAAGACAATATGCTGTAGAGGGGATAACTGAAACTGTATTTGTTTTGCAGACATCAATTGCTTTGGTTACTGGATCAATGATAGTTATGTGGTTCAGCGAAATTATCACAGAAAAGGGAATAGGCCAAGGCGCCTCATTAGTTATTTTCTTAAATATTGTTGCGACTTTGCCAAAAGCCCTTAGTTCAACGATTGAGAAAGCGCAAACTGGAGATAGAGGGGATGTACTTGGCATTATCGTCTTATTAATAGTCTTTTTACTTACAATAGTTGGGATAATTTTTGTACAAGAAGGAGCAAGACGTATTCCGATTGTTAGCGCTAAAAGACAGATTGGAAATTCTTCATTATTGCCCACCAGGCAAAGTTATCTTCCATTAAAATTAAATGCTGGAGGAGTTATGCCAATTATATTTGCATCAGCCTTAATATTTCTACCTATAACTATTGCAAACGTAACTGGTAATCCATTACTTATAAAGTTTGCTAGTAGTTTAAATCCTGGATCATCAAATCCTTGGCCATATGCATTCACCTTTTTTGCGTTAATTTTAGGATTTTCTTATTTTTATGCTTCTCTTACAATTAATCCTGTTGACGTAGCCTCAAACCTAAAAAAAGGTGGAGTTGCTGTTCCTGGAGTTAGACCTGGAAGTAAAACCGTCAGTTATTTATCTGGGATACAAAATAGACTTACATTGTTAGGAGGTTTATTCTTAGGGTCAGTTGCCATAATTCCTGCAGCTGTTGAAAGAGCAACAAATGTTCAAACTTTTCAAGGATTAGGAGCAACTTCGCTTTTAATTCTTGTGGGAGTTGCTATAGATACTGCTAAACAAATTCAAACCTACGTTATTTCTCAGAGGTATGAGGTTCTGGTAAATAATTAATGAAAAAGCACTTACTATTTTTAGGACCTCCTGGAGCAGGTAAAGGAACTCAAGCTGCAATAATAAGCAAAACTAATTCTTATTTACATTTATCTACAGGAGAATTATTAAGAAAAGAAATTGATTCTAATACTGAATTAGGAAACCAAGTTAAAGATATTATGAATAGAGGAGAACTTGTCAAAGATCAATTAGTTTTAGAAATCGTTAAGAAAAATCTTTGTACTGATAATAAAGGTTGGATATTGGATGGATATCCAAGAAATTTGTCACAAATCAATTCTTTAAATCAAGTTCTCCTAAATATTAATCAACCTTTGGAAATTGTTTTTTATTTAGATATTCCAGAAGAAGTTTTAATCAAACGTTTACTTATGAGAGGTAGAAAAGATGATAATGAAGAAACTATCAAAACCCGACTAAATATTTATAAAGAAACTACAGAACCATTAATAGAATATTATAAAAGTCTATCTTTACTACAATATATAAATGCGGATGGTGATTTAAAAACAGTTTCTGCTGATATTAAGCAAAAAATGGCTTGATGATGTTGTAGGATATATAATCATTGTTCTTTCAACTACCCAATGAAGGTCAGATCTTCAGTCAAAAAAATTAGTCCTGACGATCAGATCGTAAGGAGAAGAGGTCGTATCTATGTTATTAACAAGAAAAGACCTCGCAATAAACAACGTCAGGGTTAAAATCTTTGACGAAATTAATTAAAACATTTACTTAATCAAAAAAACGTGGCCAGGATTGCAGGAATTGACATACCTCGTGATAAGCGAGTAGAAATTGCACTCACATACGTCTATGGAATTGGTCTAACAAGGTCAAAGATGATTCTTGACAAAACAGGAGTTAATCCAGATACTCGTGTGAAAGATCTTTCAGATGGAGATGTTCAGAAATTAAGAGGTGCATCCGAAGATTTCACTTTAGAAGGTGATTTAAGACGAAAAGAGGGAATGGCTCTTAAACGTTTGCAAGATATTGGTTGTGTAAGAGGACGGAGACATAGAATGAGTCTTCCAGTTCGTGGACAAAGAACAAGAACTAATGCTAGAACAAGAAGAGGATCTAGGAAAACAGTTGCAGGCAGGAAAAAATAATTAATTAATTAATTAAATAAATTATCTTATTCATCTAAATTATTATGGCGGCTCAAGTTAAAAAAACAGGTTCAAAAAAATCAAAGCGTAATGTTCCAAATGGTGTTGTTCATATTCAAAGTACTTTCAACAACACAATAGTATCCATTAGTGATACTTCTGGCCATGTAATTTCATGGTCTTCTGCTGGGGCAAGTGGTTTCAAAGGTGCGAGAAAAGGAACCCCATTCGCTGCTCAAACAGCTGCAGAAGCAGCAGCAAAAAGAGCACTTGACCAAGGTATGAGACAAATTGAAGTCTTAGTTAGAGGACCTGGCTCAGGTAGGGAAACCGCCATAAGAGCTTTACAAGTAGCCGGTTTAGAAATAACTCTAATAAGAGATGTTACTCCATTACCTCATAATGGATGTAGAAGACCTAAACGCCGACGCGTTTAATTCTTAACCATTTTCATCACACTCAAACTTTTATTCTTTTTTATTTTCCGTGTTGCAATACCAGATTGACAGAATTGATTATCAAACAGCAGATGATCACTCCCAAACAGGAACATTTTTAATTGGTCCCTTAGAGAGGGGACAAGCTACAACTCTAGGTAATTCTCTAAGAAGAGTTCTCATGGGGGGACTTGAAGGTAGCGCAGTCACTGCTGTGAGAATTGCAGGAATTAATCATGAATATGCCACCATCCCAGGAGTTAGAGAAGATGTTTTAGATATAATGTTAAATTGTAAGCAACTCTCTCTCAAAAGTTCTAATCAAGAACTTGAGATTGGAAGGTTAATTGCTAGTGGCCCAATGGAAGTCAAGGCAAATGATATTCAATTTTCTTCTCAAGTTGAAATTGTTGATGGAGAGAAGCCTATAGCAACTATTCAAGCAGGCCATAATTTGGAGCTTGAAATTCATGTTGAGAGAGGTGTTGGCTATAGACCAGTTGACCGAAGGAATGAGGAAACTACTGCAATTGATTTGCTTCAAATTGATGCTGTTTTTATGCCTGTAAAAAGAGTAAACTTTACCATCGATGAAACTGCTGTTGCAGAGGGTGGAGTTGGAAGAGAAAGATTAAAAATGGAAGTAGTTACTGATGGGTCTACTAGTCCAGATGATGCAATTGCTGAAGCAGCTAATCAACTTATTGAGTTATTTCAGCCTTTAGCAACTGTTACGATGGTAGAAGAGATTCCTGAAGAACCAGAACCTTCTCCTGAAGCACAAATTCCTCTAGAAGAACTAAACTTGTCCGTTAGAGCTTATAATTGTTTAAAAAGAGCTCAAGTCAATTCAGTTTCTGATCTAATGGGATTTAGTTACGAAGATCTTTTAGAAATAAAAAACTTCGGTTCAAAATCTGCAGATGAGGTTATTGAAGCTCTTGAGCGAATAGGGATATCGATCCCGCAAAGCAGAACTTCTGTTTAACAAACTTTCGAGATTATGAGACATCAACTTAGAATTCCTCTTTTAAGTAAACCTGCAGATCAAAGAAAAGCTCTTTTAAGAGGCTTAACTACTCAACTTATAAGAGAGGGGAGAGTAACTACTACTAAAGCTAGAGCTAAAGCTTTAAGAAATGAAGCTGAAAGAATGATTTCTTTAGCAAAAGAAGGTACTTTATCTGCTCGAAGAAGAGCTATTGGATATATTTATGATAAAAAGTTAGTTCATTCATTATTTGAAAAGGCTCAAGAAAGGTATGGAGATAGAAAAGGCGGATACACTCGAATTGTGAGAACTGTCTCTAGAAAAGGTGACAATGCTCAAATGGCTATTATTGAACTTGTTTAAATTGATCAACAAGATAAATACTTAGAATCCAAAAATATCTTTTGAAGAGAGTTGCTTTAATAATTCAATATGATGGTTCAAATTACTCAGGTTGGCAAAGACAGAGAAATGCTAATAGTGTTCAAGAGCAAATTGAGAGATCTCTTTTAAAAATATCAAATCAAGAAATAAAAACTTTTGCTGCTGGCAGAACAGATGCAGGAGTGCATGCATCTGGACAAGTGATTCATTTTGATATTGATTTTGTGATACCAAGTGATCGATACGCAAGTTTATTAAATAATAAATTACCTCAGACAATAAGAATACTTGAATCAGTTGAGGTGAAAAAAAATTTTCATGCTTGCTATTCAGCAATATATAGACATTATCGATACGTTATTAATAATAGTAAAATCCCTAATTTATTTTTAAATAAATGGTCATGGCATAGATATCAAAAATATCTTGATGAATTTTTAATGTCAAATGCATTAAAAGGTATGGAAGGTAAACATGATTTTTTTGCTTTTCAGAAAAGTGGAAGTAATAGAACGACATCTGTCACAACAATAAAAAATATAGAGTTAAAGAGAGTCAAAGAATTAATTTTTATTGATATAAAAGCTACAGGATTTCTTTATGGAATGGTTCGTTCAATAGTTGGGCAACTAGTTTTAGTTGGAGAAAAGAAAATAACACCAGAAATGTTCACTGAAAGATGGATGTATAAAAAGAAAGATGATATTCGCGAATCAGCTCCTGCGAATGGATTATGTTTTGTTAATGCAGTTTATAAAGAAAATGTTTTTAAAAACATAAAGGGGAATGATCTTTTCCCAAAATTTGCAATTGAAGGTTATTCGTAACATAATCATCTCATCAAAGTAAGTGATTTGCGATTTGTTTAAATCATCTCAAATTATTGTTTAATTATTAGTCAATAATGTAGAATTTAAGATCTATATAATTTTATTTTGATAATTTTACATAAATGAATAAAACAATTACACCATCAATAGATGCTATTCAGAGGAATTGGTTTTTAGTTGATGCAAAAGATAAAACACTTGGAAGGCTTGCTACTCAAATAGCAACCGTTTTAAGAGGAAAAAATAAGCCTACTTTTACTCCTCATTTAGACACTGGTGATTTCGTTGTTGTTGTTAATGCTGAGAAAGTTGAAGTCTCTGGCAAAAAAACATCTCAAAAATTATATAGAAGGCATTCTGGAAGGCCAGGAGGAATGAAAGTTGAAAAATTTGAATCTCTTCAAGAAAGAATTCCTGAGAGAATTATTGAGCAAGCTGTTAAGGGGATGCTTCCTCATAATTCATTAGGCAGGCAGCAATTTAAGAAATTGAAAGTTTATAAAGGTTCAGATCATCCTCATGCTGCACAAAATCCTGTATTATTAAATTGTTAATCAATTAAAATGAATAGTCAAATAAAAAACAAAGCTGTTTATTGGGGTACTGGAAGAAGAAAAACTTCTGTTGCTAGAGTTCGTTTAATCCCTGGAAATGGTCAAATAAAAATAAATGGCCGCTCTGGTGATGATTATTTAAACTTCAATCCTTTACATTTAAGTTCAGCAAAAGCACCATTACAAACTTTGGGTTTAGAGAATTCTTATGATATTCTCGTTAATGTTTACGGAGGTGGCTTGACGGGACAAGCAGATGCAATAAAGCAAGGAACTGCTAGAGCTCTCTGTGAATTATCCCAAGATAATAGAAAACCTTTAAAAACAGAAGGACACTTAAGTCGAGACCCTAGAGCAAAAGAAAGAAGAAAGTATGGTCTCAAAAAAGCCAGAAAGGCTCCACAATTCTCTAAGCGTTAAAATTTTATTATGCCCAAATCCGAAATTCATCCAAAATGGTACCCAGATGCAAAAGTTATTTGTAATGGAGAAGTTGTAATGACCACTGGATCAACTAAACCTGAATTACACGTTGATGTTTGGAGTGGGAATCATCCCTTCTTTACTGGAACTCAAAAAATACTTGATACAGAAGGTAGAGTTGATAGATTCATGAAAAAATATGGTATGGGTTCAACTAGCTCATCCAATTCAGAAGATCAAAAAGAAAGAAAGAAATAAGAATATAAATTTAAAAAATTAATAATTAACCAAAACCAAAAGTGGAATACACTACATTAATTGCAAGGTTAAAGACTGCTTCGGAAAGTTTTGTGAATTTAGAAATGCAGCTTGCAGATCCTGATATCGCTAATAATCCAAAAAAATTAGAATCAATAGCAAAAGAAAGAGCAAAATTAGAACCTTTAGTAGTAGATTTCAATGAATTAACTAAAACAGAAAAAGAGATTGAAGATTCAAGACAATTACTCAAAGAGAATAAAAATGATCAAGATATGGAATCATTGATCAACGAGGAATTGATCTCTTTAGAAAATTACAAGAGCAAACTCATCCAAAAAGCGACAGTTGCTTTATTACCAAAAGATCCAAGAGACGAGAGAAGTGTAATGTTAGAGATAAGAGCAGGAGCCGGAGGAAATGAAGCATGTATTTGGGCTGGTGATTTGGCAAGAATGTATGAAAGATATGGACAAAAAATTGGATGGTCAGTAAAACCTATTAGTGCTTCTGAATCTGATATGGGAGGATTTAAAGAATTAGTTATTTCTATCAAGGGAGAAGCTGTGTATAGTCAACTTAAATTTGAGGCAGGAGTTCATAGAGTTCAAAGAGTCCCAGCTACTGAATCACAAGGAAGAGTACATACTTCTACTGCAACAGTAGCTGTTATGCCTGAAGCTGATCCAGTAGAAGTTAAAATTGATCCAACTGATTTAGAAGTTGGGACCGCCAGATCAGGAGGCGCCGGAGGTCAAAATGTTAATAAAGTAGAAACTGCGATTGACCTTCTTCATAAACCAACAGGTATAAGAGTATTTTGTACCCAAGAAAGATCTCAGTTACAAAATCGAGAGCGAGCAATGGAGATTTTAAGAGCTAAATTATATGAAATACAATTGAAGGAAGCCAATGATAAGGAAAGGTCACAAAGGCTAATGCAAGTTGGAACTGGTGATAGAAGTGAAAAAATTAGAACCTATAACTTCAAAGATAATAGAACTACTGATCATAGATTGGGGACTAACTTTTCATTAGAACCAATTCTTGCAGGTCAATTAGAAGAAGTTATTGATGCCTGTATAGCTCAAGAACAAAAAAAAATGATGGAAGAATTCAATATTGATTAAAATTTATTTATTAAATTAAGCAGCCATACCAATTACATATTTACTCCATTCTTTATGCCTTCCAGAGTCTATTTGTTTCGTTGCTTCAAAATTAAGATTGCTCAGTGGACGATATGGTTTTCTTTTTAAAGGCATATTTGCTTCTTCTGGAGTCCTATTACCTTTTTGGACATTACATCTAAGGCATGCTGTTGTTACATTTTCCCAATGATCCTTTCCTCCTCTGCTTCTTGGTAAAACATGATCTATAGATAAATCACTTCCATGGTAACTACAGTACTGACAAGAATTATTATCTCTTAATAGTATATTTTTCCTTGTGAGGGATACCTCCCTAAATGGCACTTTAACGTAGTAACGAAGTCTAATAACAGTAGGTAGTTTTTGTCCACTATGAATAATATTTTCATGATCCTCTTCCAAGCTTTCTGCTTTGCCTTTAATCATTAGTATCACAGCTCTACGCCAAGAAGTAATATTTAAAGGCTCATAAGATGCATTTAGAACAAGAGTCTGGCCCATGCCAAATATCAATTTACATGTCATGCTAACTGTATATTTTGTTAAGCGCATTATTTTAGAAAAATTCAATGCAAATTCGTTTAAATAACCAAGATAATCATCTAGATAGTTACATGGGTATTGAAGGGATATTAGATCCAACTCAAAGATCTTGGATAGAAGTTGATGGTAATGCGATAGAGAGCAATGTGAAACAATTGATTGCAATGTTAAAAAAAAATTGCCAATTAATGGCTGTCGTAAAAGCTGATGGATATGGACATGATGCAAAATTTGTATCGGAATATGCCATTAAAGGCGGGGCTTCTCAATTAGGTGTAGCAACATTAAAGGAAGGAATAAAACTTCGTTCTTTTGGAATAAACATACCAATTCTTGTTCTTGGAAATATCTATAGAAATGAGGAATTATTGATTTGTTTTAAAAATGATCTAATGCCAACTATAAGTAGTATTAGTGAATGTTTGATTTGCAATAATATTGGTAAGAAATATGGTAAGAAATTTAATATTCATCTTAAAGTTGATACTGGTATGTCAAGGCTAGGATTTCAATCAGATCAATTTGTAGATGATTTTGCAAAGATAAAATCTTTTGAAAATATTTTGATAAAAGGAATATATAGTCACCTCTCAACAGCAGACGAAGATGATGCTTTAGATGCAAATAGTAATACTCAATTACAGATGAATAAATTTAAGATTTTGTTGAAAAAAATCAATATTGAAAAAGATATTCAGATTCATCTTGCAAATTCAGCAGGAATGCTACTTGGAAGCAATTTTCATTTTGATATGGTACGTATTGGGTTATCGATATATGGTTATAATCCTTTAAAAAAAATAATTGATAATTTGTCTCTTAAACCGGCACTATATTTAAAGGCAAAAGTTGCTTTTGTAAGAACTATAAGAAAAGGGGTAGGAGTAAGTTATGGAAAAAAATTTGTCAGTAATCGAGAAACTAAGTTGGCTATACTTAGTATCGGTTATGCAGATGGTATTTTAAGAAATCTTTCTGGAAAAATAAATGTTATTCATAACAAAAAACTATATCCGCAAGTCGGATCTATAACGATGGATCAAATGATCGTAGACATTACAGATTCAAGAGATATTGTAGTTGGCAGCACTATGCTACTACTCGGATCTGATGGGAATAAAACAATTTCACCTGTTGATTGGGCAGAGCAATCTAATACTATTCCTTGGGAAATCCTTTGCTCTTTTAAGAATAGATTACCTCGAGTTCAAGTTAATTAGACATTTCGATAAACTAAAAAACTTTGAATCTTAGCAAAAAAATTGATAATCTATAATAATTGGAGAGGTGGCTGAGTGGTTGAAAGCGGCTCCCTGCTAAGGAGTTACAGGAGGTAACTTTTGTCGAGGGTTCGAATCCCTCCCTCTCCGTCCTAATTTGTTGCCTGAGATAGCCTAAGGTTGTAAATAAATAAAAAAATTAAGTAAAAGAAAGAGATGTCGATAATTCTTTAAGCTTATGGCTGCCTCACAAAGTCATAATGTTGCAAAAATTTTGTGAGCAATATTGTGATAAAAATAAAAATTTATAAATTTGATTGTTTTACTTTGCTTAATGTTGCATAGCGTTAATATAATTTTGGTTGATGGAGAATTGCGACACAAGTTTTGAAGGCTTTAACAATATTTATTCTCAATTAGCGTAAAAGACTTACAAGCAGCTTTTTTTAATAGACAAAAGCTTCAACCAAAGGATGTATCTCTGAAAATCTCCCCTTCCCTAAATAGATTAAGGTTAATATTATTTAGGTCATTAATAGAACTTAAAATCAGATCTGCACCTTCGTTGCGCAGATTGGTTTCGTATGAATTACGTTCTTTTAATCGAGATTTTAGATGTAAATGAGGAGGGGCTAACCCAATACTTATAAATTTCTGAGATGGTATTATTTTTCTAGCGTTGATAACTGTCTTTACATCTGCGATAGTATCACCTACATATGCGATGGGAATATTTGATGAACCAAGTTTATCACCAATAAGTTTTTGTGATAAACGAATAAAACCTTTTGGATCTGGCTTATCAGGTGCATCCCCCATACAGATTAATGGAGGTGATTTTAGTCCAAGTCTTTTTTCTAAAACAAATTTTGCAGAAGCAGATTCTGCACCACTTACAAAGCCCCAAATAATTCCATTACTTTGTAATTTTTCAAAAAACTTTTTATCAACTAATAATTCTTCATTTTTGATAAATCCAGACCAATACTTACTATCATCATTTGGATCTGCGCCAAAGTAAAATTCTTCAAAACATTTAATTATATCTTCTCTTGAAGGTATTTTTAGGTTCGATTTCCCTATTTTTACGTATCTTTTTATAAGCTCTAAACTTAAATCCCAGTCATTATTCCAAATCCCTTCATTTTTTGCGCTATCAATATCTTCATAACTTGGTTCCCAACCACAAAATTTGTAAACTGTTTTTTTCAGTGAAAGTCTGTAACTATTTTCTACGCTGCGAATTACACCATCTATGTCAAATAAAATTAAACCAATATTTTTCAATGAATTTTCTTCATACTCATTAAAAGATTAGTATCCTTACAAAAAAAAAGCAAAGAAAATATTTTATTAAAGAATCTAAACTTAATTTTTTAAGTATCCTCTGGGAGTTAGGAATATTTCATCTATTAAAGTCGTTTGAGAATTTCCAATAATAATTATTGATAACATATCTACTTCTTTAAAAGGAATAGTATTTAAAGTAAAGAAATTTTTGGATTGATTTTCTCTCCCTACTTGTCTAGCTATTAAAACGGGAGTATCACCTTGCCTAAATTTTAAACATAAATTGATTGCACTTTTTAACTGCCAATTTCTCTCAATTGATTGAGGATTAAATAAAGCCAATACAAAGTCACCCAGAAGAGCCCCTTTGATTTTTTTCTCAATTAAAGGCCAGGGAGTTAACTTATCACTTAAACTTATTGAACAAAAGTCATTCATTAGTGGCGCCCCACTGAGGGCGGCCGCTAATTGAACACTACTTATTCCGGGATGAACTTCAAAGTATGGTCTATTTTCTTTTTTGATTTTTTGAAGTAATTCTAAAAGTAAACCAGCCATGCCATAAAATCCAGATTCACCTGACGAAATTAAAGCCACTTTTATTCCTTCCTCGGCAAGTTTAATTGCTTTACTGCATCTCTCTTTTTCTTCAGTTAGTTTACTTTCAATTACAACTTGGTCACTCCTTTTTAAGGGCTTAATTAAATCTAAATACATTTTGTATCCAATCCAAACAGTACATCTTGAAAGTGCTTTTCTTGCATTATTGGTTAGGAAGGAGATATCACCAGGCCCACTTCCAATAATATGTATTTCGCCATGGTTTGGATTATATTGATTTTTTGATTCTGCTACAGCGATAGTTACTGCCCCAGATTGATTTTTAAAAATTTTTTTTTCTTCTAATAATTTTGATTCTTCTCCTGCTGCCATTAGGCAAGAGGCTTCTGCCACAGAAGGTGTGCCAATTTCCTTTTGCACGACATTTGATGGATTTGGAACAATTATTTTTGAAAGATCTTCTTTAGAAAAAAATCTTATAGGTAAGTTGTATTCTTCAGCAAGATCTAAAATTCCTTTTTCATCTTTTTTAATATCAATAGTTGCAAATCCTGCAATTGAATAATGTGATATATTTACTGACCCTAAAAAATTATTTAAAGAGTTTGCTATTAATTCTTTTCTTGTATTTCTCTCACAACCAATACCAATCCATAATACGGGGGGATGCCAAGTTGTTGAATGATTTTCGAATATACTTACATGAAATGTGGAGTCTGTTTTCTCAGTTTTCTCTTTATTACTTTGATTAATAATCTCACCTGATTCTGAAGTTTTCCATAAGCTATTACCAGATAACTGTTTGCAAAATATTTCTTTGTTCTTAGCTTGTTTAATTACTAGTTTTGACCAATCCTTTGTATTGCCAGATCTTTTCCAACCCCATTGATATCCAAATGCATCAAGACTTAATAAGTTTTGATCATTAGAATTATTAGTTTCTATTATTTCGCCACCAAATAAATTAGCAATTTGACATGCAATATTTTGAGTATTTGACTGATGTAAGCCAATTAGAGGAACTATCTTGGAACATTTGTTATCTATAACGATTACACCTGGATCTTGATCTTTAGATTTTAAAAAAGAATGTATTATGCGTATTGATGCAGCAATTGAGCCTATAAAAATTATTAAATCTATCTCAGGCCATTTTTCAAGTAGGATTTCTCGAGGCCTTTTTACTTTAATAAGTTCATTTACCTTTACGTCATCTTTTGAAGAACCCGCAATATATATCTCTTTGACAAATTCGGTTTTTTTAAGTCTTTTTAAAATTTCTTTTGAATTATTAGATAGACCTATTGCAATTCCTTTCAAATCAGAAACTATTGATAGTTACGTTGAAATTATATCTTGTCACTGGATTTAAAAATTTTCTTTGAAATATAAAAAAAATTTTAAGATATTTTCTTAAATATTGAGTAATAATACTCATATTATAGTCACAGACTAGAATTTAACAAAATATTCATATAGTAACAATCATTAGAACATTTGTTACGTTAATGCATAACGAAAGAATCTTTGCCTTATTATTTTTGAAACGAACCAACTAAAGCTCTGATTGATTCGTTGTCTTGAACATTATTATTAAAAATAGGTTCAAGATCCGACAAGTCTGCTTTAATGTCAATTATTTTCGAGGTGCTAGATGACCATCAGCCCACCAGAAAGTGGAGAAAAAAACAAAAAAGTTTTGGAAGATCCGGTTAAAACCGATCCAAGACCTATTGATTTTGCCAAATTAGATAAACCAGGTTTCTGGTCGAGTAAATTATCTAAAGGTCCAAAAACTACAACTTGGATCTGGAATTTGCATGCAGATGCACATGACTTCGATGTGCATACTGGCGATGCTGAAGAAGCAACTAGAAAAATCTTTTCAGCTCACTTTGGACATCTTGCAGTCATATTCATATGGATGAGTGCTGCATTTTTTCATGGTGCTAGATTTTCTAACTACACAGGTTGGTTAGCTGATCCAACACATGTTAAGCCTGGTGCTCAACAAGTTTGGGCTATTGTTGGCCAAGAAATGCTTAATGGAGATCTTGGTGCAAACTACAATGGAATTCAAATAAGTTCAGGCATATTTCATATGTGGCGAGCATGGGGAATAACCAATGAAAGTGAATTAATGGCTTTAGCAATAGGTGCTGTAGTTATGGCTGCACTTATGCTTCATGCAGGAATTTTTCATTACCATAAGGCGGCTCCAAAAATGGAGTGGTTTCAAGATATTGAGTCTATGCTTAACCATCACATAGCTGGTTTGGTAGGCCTTGGATCATTAGCTTGGGCAGGTCATTGTATTCATATTGGAGCTCCTACCGCAGCCCTTCTAGATGCAATTGATGCAGGTTCTCCTCTAGTAATTAATGGGAAAGAAATAGCAACTATTGCAGACATGCCAATGCCGCATCAACTCTGTGATCCACAAATTATTGGACAGATATTCCCAGGTTTAGCAAGTGGCACAGGCAATTTCTTTAGCCTAAATTGGTTAGCTTTCTCCGATTTTCTAACGTTCAAGGGTGGCCTAAACCCTGTAACAGGTAGTTTATGGATGACTGATGTTTCGCATCATCATTTAGCTTTTGGTGTAATTGCAATAATTGGTGGTCATATGTATAGAACCAATTATGGTATTGGTCATAGCATGAAAGAAATATTAGATTCACAACAAGGAGACCCAATATTATTCCCTGCTCCTAAAGGTCATCAAGGACTTTTTGAGTTCATGGCAGAAAGTAGACATGCACAGTTAGCCGTCAATCTAGCAATGCTTGGATCCATAAGTATTCTTGTATCACATCACATGTATGCGATGCCTCCTTATCCATACATAGCTACTGACTACATGACAGTTCTTGGATTATTTACGCATCATATGTGGATAGGCGGATTATTCATAGTTGGAGCTGGAGCACATGCGGGAATCGCAATGGTTAGAGACTATGATCCCGCCAAACATATTGATAATGTACTTGATAGGATTCTTAAGGCACGCGATGCGCTAATAAGTCACCTTAACTGGGTATGTATGTGGTTAGGATTCCATAGCTTTGGACTCTATATTCACAATGACACTATGAGAGCTTTGGGTAGACCCCAAGATATGTTTAGCGATTCTGCAATTCAACTTCAGCCAATTTTTGCTCAATGGGTACAAAGTATTCAGGCATCTGCTGTAGGAACTTCCCTCTTAGCTGGAACAGCTGAAGCTTTACCTCACAAATCTTTAAGTGAAGTCTTTAATGGAAGTTTAGTAGAAGTTGGTGGCAAGGTTGCTATAGCTCCTATTCCATTAGGGACAGCTGATTTAATGATTCATCACATTCATGCTTTCCAAATTCATGTAACTGTTTTGATTCTTCTCAAAGGTGTCCTTTACGCAAGAAGCTCAAGATTAATTCCTGATAAAGCTTCTTTGGGATTTAGATTTCCATGTGATGGACCTGGAAGAGGTGGTACATGTCAAGTTTCTTCATGGGACCACGTTTTCTTAGCTCTCTTCTGGATGTATAACTGTTTATCAATAGTTATATTCCACTTCTCTTGGAAAATGCAGAGTGATGTTTGGGGTCTCACAGGTGGTAACTTTGCACAAAGTTCTATTACTATAAACGGATGGTTAAGAGATTTCCTTTGGGCACAAGCTTCTCAAGTCTTAACAAGCTATGGTCAATCAATAAGTATGTACGGTTTAATGTTCTTAGGTGCACACTTTATTTGGGCATTTAGTTTGATGTTCCTCTTCAGCGGACGAGGATATTGGCAAGAATTATTCGAATCAATTGTTTGGGCACATAACAAATTAAAAGTTGCACCAACCATCCAACCAAGAGCCTTATCAATTACCCAGGGAAGAGCAGTGGGTGTAACACACTTCCTTGTCGGTGGTATTGCTACCACATGGGCTTTCTTCCATGCTCGCCTTTTCGGGCTGGGCTAATTACCTGATCTTTACCTTTTTAATTCAATGGCAACAAAATTTCCATCATTTAACCAGGGTCTAGCTCAGGACCCAACAACCCGACGAATATGGTACGGAATAGCTACTGCTCATGACTTTGAAAGTCATGATGGTATGACTGAAGAAAAGCTTTATCAGAAGCTTTTCTCTACACATTTTGGTCATCTAGCA
>QCIL01000015.1 GCA_003216725.1 Prochlorococcus sp. AG-402-L18 | reverse complement strand
ATCTAAACCAAAAAAGGGGCTTTTTTAATTATGTTCACATCAGTGAACTCAAATGAAAAAACGGTTGATCATCTTCCAAGTGAAAATGTGCCAAATCCTCAATTAATTGATAATTCGATCATCAAAGAAAGTAAAACTGGCATTGCCACTCAATTAGATAATTTGCTTTCTAAAAATGATGAATATACAAAATTACAATTAATAATTTTTGGAATAACTTTTATTGTTTCTATCTTTGTAGCATCAATAACTGGATTTTTTCTAGGATTTACTTTTGGTTTCAGTATTTTTATAGGTGCAATCGCTGGCATTTTTTACTTACGTTTGCTTGCTAAAAGTGTAGGGAAACTTGGTAAAGAATCAACAGGTGTATCAAAATTGCAACTATTAGTTCCAGTTTGCCTCTTTATTTTTGCTAGCAAGCTAGGATCGTTGGATATTTTTCCTGCAATGATAGGTTTTTTTATTTATAAACCTTCTCTCATTTTTTATTTTTCACGTTTTTAAGTAAATTTTGTTTTTCAAAATCCATCAATTTTTTATTCAAATCAAATGTTCTTTAATTCCTTGCTAACAAATTTTGCAGCATTAGAAGTTGGTCAACATCTTTATTGGCGAATTGGAAATATCAGACTTCATGGACAGGTGTTCTTGACATCCTGGATTTTATTAGGTGCTTTATTAGTTTTTATTTCTTTAGGCACTAAAAAAATGGAAAATGATCCTAAAGGTTTACAAAACTTGCTTGAGTTTCTTTGGGATTACATAAGAGATCTTGCTAGGACACAAATAGGAGAAAAAGTTTATAGAGATTGGATGCCATTTATAGGTACTTTATTTTTATTTGTATTTGTAAGTAATTGGGGAGGCGCTTTAATTCCTTGGAGATTAATAAAGTTACCTAGTGGAGAGTTGGGAGCCCCAACTGCCGATATCAATACAACAATAGCCTTAGCTCTTTTAGTTTCATTATCATATTTTTATGCAGGTTTGAGTAATAAAGGTTGGAGATATTTTGAATACTATGTTCACCCTACTCCTATCATGCTTCCTTTTAAAATTCTTGAAGACTTTACTAAACCTTTATCACTTTCTTTCAGGTTATTTGGAAATATTTTGGCTGATGAACTCGTAGTTGGTGTTTTAGTCTTTTTAGTACCTCTAATTTTACCTATACCCGTTATGTTTCTAGGATTGTTTACTAGTGCGATTCAAGCATTGATTTTTGCAACTCTAGCAGCCTACTACATTGGAGAAGCTGTTGAAGAACATCATTAGCTGTCTTCTTTTATATTCAGATACTTTTACAAAGGGGCTGTAATCTGTCAAAATATCTAATCGCGTAGGTCTGAAAATATCAGGCCCATTCTTAAATCAAAGGATGTCCAAGCGTGTATGACAAAAAAGATTTATCACAAGTATTAAGCTCTTTATTTCAAAATTATGGATTCGATTACTTCCGCTGCATCAGTTGTAGCTGCTGGATTAGCAGTTGGCTTAGGTGCTATTGGCCCAGGTCTTGGACAAGGTAACGCAGCTCAAGGTGCTGTTGAGGGCATAGCCCGTCAACCAGAAGCTGAAGGTAAAATCAGAGGAACTCTTCTTTTATCATTCGCTTTCATGGAGTCATTAACAATTTACGGATTGGTTGTGGCTTTGGTACTACTTTTTGCGAATCCTTTTTCCTAAAAGTTATTATTGCTTATATTCCTTATTAGCAATAATTAAATTTAATTTTTTAACTTCAACTGAATCATATGTTGGCCTTTAATTTTTTTGGTGCTACTGAAGGTGGATTATTTGATATTAATGCCACTTTGCCACTAATGGCAATTCAAGTAGTTGCTCTTACTTACATATTAAATTCTCTCTTTTTTAAGCCAGTTGGCAATGTTGTTGAAAAAAGAGAAAAATTCGTAAGTAATAATATTATTGAGGCCAAAAATAAACTTTCAGAGGTTAAAAAATTAGAAGCTGATTTATTGATTCAGCTTCAAAGTGCTCGTTCAGAAGCTCAAAGAATTGTGAGCGAAGCCGAGAATGAGTCTGACAAGCTTTATAAAGAAGCACTAGAACTTGCCAATAATGAAGCAAATGCTTCAAAAGAAAAAGCAAGGTTAGAAATTGAAAGTCAGACGAATGCTGCTCGTGATCAACTTTCTAAACAAGCAGATGAGTTGAGCGAACTTATTGTTAATAGATTGATTTTAGAAAAATGAATTTACCTCTTTTGGCTACAGAAGGTTTCGGATTAAATTTCAATTTATTCGAAACTAATATCCTTAACTGGGCTGTAGTAGTTTTTGGCCTCTATAAATTTTTGCCTGGTTTTCTAGGTAAAATGCTCCAAAAAAGAAGAGAAGGAATCCTTCTTGAATTAAAAGATGCTGAAGATCGACTTCTGAATGCTACTCAAGCTCTAGAGAAGGCAAAGAAAGATTTATCTTCAGCAGAAGAGAAAGCTGCTCAAATAAAAGCAGATTCCCTTAAAAGATCCGAATCAATCAGAATGGAAAGTGAGAAAAAAGCAATCGAAGAAATGGCACGAATTAAACAAAGTTCAATCTCTGATGAAAGCTCTGAAGCATCAAGAGCAATTTCTCAACTTCGAAAAGAAGCAGTTGAACTTGCAATTAAGAAAGCTTTAGATTCTCTCCCAAATCGACTTGATAAAACAACACAAGAAAATTTGGTAACTCAATCAATTAACAATATTGAGGTGAACTAATGCCACTTTTAAATTCAGTTACTACACCATATGCCGAGGCATTACTTCAAGTTGTAAATGAAAATTCGCAAACTGAAGAGATAGTTTCCGAGGTTAAACAAATTCTGGAATTATTAAATGATTCCCCTGAATTGGAGAAGGCACTATCCTCGCCAATTTTAGAAACAGAAGCCAAGAAGAAAATCATTATTGAAATTTTTTCAAATAAGGTTAATTCCTCTTTACTAAATTTCTTGAAATTATTAACCGATAGGCAAAGAATTGGAATTCTTACATCAATTCTTAATAGATTTTTAGAGATCTACCGAGAAAATAGTAATATTGCGTTAGCAACTGTTACTTCTGCAGTCGAGCTTACTGATGAACAGAAAGGTTTAATTACCCAAAAAATCGTCAATATCGCTCGAACTGAAAAATTAGAACTTGTAACTAAAATCGACCCATCTCTTATTGGTGGTTTCGTCGCAAGTGTAGGATCTAAAGTAATTGATGCTTCTCTTGCCTCTCAAATTAGAAAACTTGGATTGTCACTTTCCAAGTAACTTTTAAATCAACCTTAAATTCTTAAATCCATGGTATCTATACGCCCAGATGAAATCAGTTCAATCCTAAAACAACAAATAACTGATTATGACCAATCCGTAAGTGTTAGCAATGTAGGAACTGTTCTGCAAATTGGTGATGGCATTGCAAGAATATATGGCTTAGATCAGGTTATGGCTGGTGAGTTATTGGAATTTGAGGATGGTACTGAAGGTATAGCTTTAAATCTCGAAGATGATAATGTTGGAGCCGTTTTAATGGGAGAAGCACTTGGTGTCCAAGAAGGAAGTAACGTTAAGTCCACAGGTAAAATCGCATCTGTTCCTGTTGGCGAAGCAATGCAAGGGAGAGTTGTAAACCCCCTAGGACAACCAATAGATGGAAAGGGGGAGATACCCACAAGTGATACTAGATTGATCGAAGAGATGGCTCCTGGAATAATTAAGAGAAGATCAGTACATGAACCAATGCAAACAGGTATAACTTCTATTGATGCAATGATTCCTGTTGGAAGAGGTCAAAGAGAATTAATTATTGGTGATAGACAAACTGGAAAATCTGCGATTGCTATTGACACAATAATCAACCAAAAAGGTCAAGACGTAGTTTGTGTTTACGTTGCTGTTGGTCAGAAATCAGCTTCAGTTGCAAATATTGTAGAGGTCTTACGAGAGAGAGGAGCTCTTGATTATACCGTTGTAGTTAGTGCAGGAGCCTCAGAACCAGCTGCTTTACAGTACCTAGCACCTTATACCGGTGCAGCAATTGCTGAACATTTTATGTATCAAGGCAAAGCAACACTTGTTATTTATGATGATTTAACAAAACAAGCTCAGGCTTATAGACAAATGTCTCTCCTTTTGAAAAGACCACCAGGAAGAGAAGCCTACCCAGGAGATGTATTCTACTTGCATAGTAGATTACTTGAAAGAGCAGCAAAACTTTCAGATGCTATGGGAGGAGGTTCCATGACAGCTCTGCCAATTATTGAAACTCAGGCAGGTGATGTTTCGGCTTATATTCCAACTAATGTTATTTCAATTACAGATGGACAAATATTCTTGAGTGCAGATTTATTTAACTCAGGGTTAAGACCCGCTATTAATGTTGGTATTTCTGTTAGCCGTGTTGGGGGAGCCGCTCAGACTAAAGCAATTAAAAAAATTGCTGGAACTTTAAAATTAGAACTAGCGCAATTTGATGAACTAGCTGCGTTTTCACAATTTGCATCTGATCTTGATGAAGCTACTCAGCAACAACTTGAAAGAGGTAAAAGATTAAGAGAGTTATTAAAGCAGCCTCAATTCTCTCCTCTAAATCTTGCAGAACAAGTCGCAGTTGTGTATGCAGGGGTTAAAGGTCTTATTGACGAGGTACCTGTTGAAGATGTTACTAAATTTGCCAGTGAACTTAGGGAATACTTAAAATTAAATAAATCGGAATTTATAGAAGAGATTCTTAAAGAAAAGAAATTAAATGATGGATTAGAAGCAACACTTAAAGAGGTTATTAATGAAGTTAAATCATCAATGCTTGCCACAATTTAAATTTATTTGAGGATATCATGGCAAATCTTAAAGAAATCAGAGATCGAATTGTTTCTGTTAAAAATACAAGAAAAATAACAGAAGCTATGAGACTAGTTGCAGCTGCTAAAGTTCGAAGAGCTCAAGATCAAGTTTTAAAAAGTAGGCCTTTTGCAGACAAACTTGCTCGTGTTTTAGAGAATATTCAATCAAGAGTTCAATTTGAAGCTGTAGATTCTCCTCTCTTATCCAAAAGAGACGTAAAAACAATTTCTCTAGTTTGTATAACTGCCGATAGAGGCTTATGTGGAGGCTATAATACAAATATTATTAAAAAAGTAGAAAAAAGATATGCGGAATTAATTAAAAAGGGTTATGAGCCAAATTTGATCTTAGTCGGCAAAAAAGCAATAGGTTATTTTCAAAATAGATTAGATAAATATACTATAAAAAGCACTTTCAAAGAACTAGAACAAGTGCCAACAGCAGATGATTCTGAAGGTATAACTAGTGAAGTTTTAGCGGAATTTTTATCAGAAAGTACTGATAGGGTAGAAATAATTTATACAAAGTTTATTACTCTCGTAAGTTGTGCGCCTGTTGTGCAAACTTTATTACCTTTAGACCCCCAAGGAATAGCTGAAGAAAATGATGAAATTTTTAGATTGACAACAAAAGATACTAAATTACTTGTAGAGAAATCTAATATGCAGAAGAATGAATCAGGGAAATTGCCCTCTGATATCGTTTTCGAACAAAGCCCTGATCAATTATTAGATTCTTTATTGCCTTTATACTTGCAGAATCAAGTCCTTAGAGCTCTTCAAGAATCTGCTGCTTCAGAACTTGCATGTAGAATGACTGCCATGAATAATGCAAGCGATAATGCTAAAGAATTAGCGAGTACACTTAATCTTACTTATAATAAAGCAAGACAAGCTGCAATTACACAGGAGATATTAGAAGTTGTGGGAGGTTCCTCCGTTTAATTACAAAAAATGTCTAAATATAATATAAAAGTTGAAATTGATAAAAAGACCTTTAATTTTTTATGTCTTGAAGATCAAGATATAATATCTGCTGCCAAAGAAAATGGTATTGATTTACCAAGTAGTTGCTGTTCTGGAGTTTGTACTAGTTGTGCTTCAAAGATAGTTGATGGGTCAGTTGAACAAAATGATGCTATGGGTTTAAATGAAGATCTCCAAAAGAAAGGTTTTGCTCTTTTATGTGTTGCTTATCCAAAATCAAATTTACATATTATTGTGGGTGATGAAATTGAAGAAAGCTTATATAATAATCAATTTGGCAAATATCAAAAATGAGATTAAAAATAGTGGATTTATATTTAGATTGGCCAATTTCAATAAAGATTGCTAATTTGAGAACTTTTATAGTTAATAATCTTTTGAGCAAAGGTGAAATTATTAGGTGGTCGATTATTAATATTGAAGATTCAGTAGATTCTTTAAATGCTAAAAAAATAAGGATTAATGCTGTTCTTTTAAATTCATCTAATTTCTAGATATTTAATAAATCAGGAAATGGGTATATCTCAAACGATTTTTTTAATTCCAACAGGGATTGGTTGCGAATTGGGTGGATTTGCGGGTGATGCTCTCCCAGTTGCAAAGTTGTTAGCTTCTGCAAGTGGATGTTTAATTACTCATCCTAATGTGATGAATGGGGGTTCTCTTTCTGAGAAACATAAAGATATTTTTTATGTGGAAGGCTATAGCTTAGATAGATTTGCAAAAGGAGAAATAGGGCTTAAAAAGGTGAATAAGCAGAAAGTTGGTATAATTTTTGATTCAAGTATTGAACACGAATTATTAGTAAGGCATCTACAAGCTGCTGATGCCTGCGTGGCAACATTAGGAATTGATGTTCACTCTTATGTACTAACCAAAAAACCCTTAGGTATAGTTATAGATCAACATTTTAATGGTTTAAGTGGAGGCTTAATTGAAAATCCTGATACCTTAATTGAAGCAGGTGAAAAGTTAATCGAAAATGGTGCAACGGCATTAGCAATTGTGGCAAAATTTCCTGACCACTTAGATCTAAATATTACAAATTCTTATCGAGAGGGTAAAGGTATAGATCCCATAGCAGGAGTTGAGGCTGTAATCAGTCACTTGATAAGTAAGTTTTTGAAAGTACCCTGTGCTCATGCACCAGCTTTAATCCCTATCGAAATTAATGAAAATACAGACCCTCGTGCAGCATCAGAAGAAATAGGATATACATTTTTGCCCTCTGTGCTGATCGGTTTAAGCAATGCACCAGATCTTGTAGAGTTGCCTGATCATAAAGAGGTGATTACTATACACCCTAATCAGACAGATTCTATTGTTGTGCCAAGTGGGGCACTAGGTGGAGAAGGGGTTTTAGCTTCTATTGAAAGAGGGTTGAATATTATTTCTGTAAGAAATAAAAATTCAATTGATATTGATGATCAAAAATTTAATTGTCCAAATCTCATAAAAGTAAATAATTACTTCGAGGCCGCAGGTTTTATCCTTTCTTTAAGACATGGAATTAACCCTAAATCAATTCAAAGGCCTCTGAATAAAATACAAAAAATAATGTAAGAGGATTTTTCATTTTAATAAGAAATTGCGATTGGCACTCTCCAATCATTACCCAGTGATTGACTACTTAATTTAAGTATTGGAGGAGCTTGTTTTCTTTTGAATTCAGCTTTTTTTATTAGTGCAATAATTTGGAAAATTAATTCTTTTTTATAACCATCTTTTTCCAGATTACTAAAGTCTTTTTTTTCTTCAATAATGCTCTTTAGAATTTTATCTAAAAGAGGATAAGGAGGCAATGAATCAGTATCAAATTGATTTGGGCCAAGTTCAGCACTTGGAGCTTTTGAAAGAATATTTTTACCAATGATTTCTGTCTCATATTCTAATTTGTAAATCTTTCTATGTTCTGCTGATTCTTCACTATCTAGCCAATTACATAATTTAAAAACATTAGTTTTATATAAATCACCGATAACTGATAATCCTCCATTCATATCACCATATAAAGTACAATAACCAACTGCTAATTCAGATTTATTTCCTGTTGAAAGCAACAAATGTTTTTTCTGATTAGCTAATGCCATTAATAAGGTGCCCCTTATTCTTGATTGGATATTTTGATTTGTTATCCCTTCTGGCTGTAAATTTAAACTTTCTTTAAAAGATTTCTCAAAAGAAGACATAAGATTTTCAATTGAAATTGTATCTAAATTTATTTTTAATCTGTCTACTAATCCCTTAGCATCAATCTTTGAATGATCTGTGCTCCATTTTGAGGGCATTGAGACACAATATATGTTTTTACGCCCCAAAGCGGCAGTTGCGATTACAGAAACTAGGGCTGAGTCAATACCACCGCTTAATCCTATTAGAGCTGTTTTAAAACCACATTTTTTTGCATAATCTTTTACCCCTAGAACTAGTGCTTCAAAAACTGAAGCAATATCAGAAGATTGATTTTCGCATTTTAAAATTGTACTTTCTTTAATATCCCAACATGTCATATCCTCAGAAAAGGACTTTAACTGTTTAATTTTTGATCCCCTTTCGTTAATAATAAAACTATTCCCATCAAAAATTAAATTATCATTAGCACCTATTTGATTTACATATATGAGAGGCACTTTTAAATATTTAGCAGCAAAATTTGAAACTTTGTTCCTTAATTCTTGTTTTTTGAAGGTAAATGGAGAGGCTGAAAAGTTTAATAAGATATCAATCTTTTTGTTTTTTAAATCAGAGATAGGATTCTCTTTATGAATGCCTCTACCCTCTATATTTTGATTAACCCATAAATCTTCGCATATAGTTATTCCTAGCTTCCAAATTTTGTTTTTGGTTTTTTTTGAAATTATGGATACTTTCTCTTCAGACCTAAAGTATCTTTTTTCATCAAATACCTCATATGTTGGAAGAATAATTTTTCTTGCGATTGTTACCCACCCTCCATCTTCTATGAGAACAATAGAATTATATAGATTTGGGAAAAAAGAATCATTAATCCTTTCTGCAATTCCAACTGCGACGCTTAAATTACCATATTTTTTTTTAACATTAAAAGATAATTTGTCTAAAATTACGTATTGCTTTTCAATTAAATCTTTTTTTAGAAGTAAATCTTTAGCAGGATATCCCCATAATGATAATTCCGGGGTAAGAACAATATCCGCAGAATTTTGATAGGCCACAGAAGCAGCATGAAATATTTTCTCAGCATTGCTTTCTAGATCTCCAACAGTTGGATTCATTTGAGCAAGAAAAAATTTCATTAAATTAATTGACTCTATAAATATAAATTATTCTTCTTTACTATTTTGATTAAAGATTTAGGTAAATCAGAATAATCTCTTTTAAATCTAACTAATGAGCTAGAAATATTTGGAATTTTTAAAGAAGAAATTTCAAAGAGCACTTGATGAGTTTTTAAAAGTTGAAGAGTATTTAATTCAATAATATAACCTTCTCTTTTGATAATAAGTAATCTTACCTCTTGAAAAATCTTATCAAAATTCTTCCATGAAAAAATCTCTGTAAGCAAATCACTACCTATCACAAAATCTATTTTTTGAGAGGTATATATACTTTTACATTTTTTTATAGAATCTATAGCCCATGGACTGCTTATGTTTTGATTAAATATGATTTTTGGATTATTAATATCTTCAATTAAGGTTTGTAGTAGAAGGCTTCTAAAATAAATATTTTCTTTATGTTTTTTCTTTGGATTATTACTTGCATAGGCAATTGTACATGAATACATTTTTGACAACTCTTCTAGTATTTTTTTGTGACCCACTGTAGGTGGATCTGCACTTGTACCAAACAAGGCAATTCTATTTTCTGTAAAATTTTTCAAGGTAAAAAAATTACGAAATTATTTTCTAAAAGTCTGTTAGATAAATAAATTTTTGTATAGTTGAAAATTTCCGGTTCTTTAATGATTATTCTTTGTATTATTAAAGACGGATCGATACTACATACTTTGCTTCTATGGAATATTTCTTTCGCTGCTAATTTACCTAAAGTTCTTGTGGAACGAACTGCTATTGCAGCTTGAATAATAGAAATTGGTCCGTATGGCAATAAAGATAATCCATTTGTAAAAGGTGCTGTAGCTAAGATTATTTTACGTATAACATTAAATGATGTATTAACCCCAACTTGGGTTGCTCCTAAAAGAATATTATTTAGTGAAATTTTTTTGATAATATTTTTTGCTGATTCCCCTTTAATAGTTAGTCCATAAACCTTACTTAATTCATTAATTAAAGCTGTATCTAAAGCGAAACTTCCAGCTATGTCTAATAAAATTAATGGGTTTAAAGCAACCCCTGATGCTTTTATTGTTGCAAATTTGCCTATTATAGTTTGAGCTTCTTTTTGTCGTCTTTTTAATCTTTGTTCTTTTATTTTTAAAAATAATTTGTCGGCTAATTGTAAAGAGTTTAATATCAATAAATTTTCACCATACTTATTTAGTGTATCTATTAAGTGACTTTTTATATTATTTTGTGTATTCAAAAATATTGGAATATTTAAATTTTCTGGAAGCTTTGATTTTATATTTTCTAAAATCTTTTTTATTTCTAAATCACTCCAAATATCAATTTTATTAAGAATAATAATAATTTTTTTCCCATTTTTTATAAAAAAATCTATTTCAGATAGTTCATTTCTATTGATGTCACCAGTAATTATGAAATAAATTAGTTCTGAATTATATATTTGCGTGAAAATATTTTTTGGATTTTCTACATTACAAAAATCAAAACCAGGTGAATCTAATAATTCGATAGTTTTAAGTATCTTATGATTAAAAGGCCATTCATTTATTTCAATTTTTTTTGTAGAGCCATTAATAACTCCTGTTTTAAATTTTTTTTGATTAAATAATGAATTTAATATAGATGATTTACCTACGCCCGCTTTTCCATAAAAACCAATTCTTATTTTTTTCTCTTTTAGCCTAAATAGTTGTTGATTAAAAGATATGATTTCTTTGTTCAGATGCTTTTTTTCATAGGTTGTTAAATCTACGCTTTCCCACCAATTTTTTAAGAGCAAATAATGTCTATCGATTTCCGCTTGTATCATAATTATTCTTTCCACCATCCTGCTAATACTGAGAGAACTGCTTCAGAACCAATGATCCCCACAAACCCTCCGAATTCATCTACTACTACTTTTACGCCTTTATGATCTATGTCAAATCTTGTTAATAACTTATCTACTTTAATCATCTCAGGTATGTAATCAACGGGTTCGCATAATTCTGATATTAATTTCTTATTTTCTCCTTTGATAAGTCCTGTTAGTAATCTTTCTCGTCTTGCAATTCCTTGTATTTTGTCAACTTTATCTCCTAAGACAACCCACCAGGGTGAATTATTTGAAATGATAAGGTTTGAAATTGTCTCCAGTTCAGATGATCCATCCAAACTTGGTGCAGATACTCTGGGGATCATTAAATCTTTGGCTTTTAAATCGTTAAGTTGGAAAACTTTCATTATCATCGCTGCTTCGTCAGCCTCTATGTAACCTTTCTGGGATCCAATTTTAGCCATTTGTCTTATCTCTTCTTCATCAGTAGATATTTCATTTTCTGCGGTAATAACTGGAAATAATTGCTCAATTAAGATTAAAAAAGGTCTCATTAAGGAGTTTAATGTTCTCAAAATAGGAACTGATAAAATTGCTATCTGCAATGAAAATCTTGTCCCAATAGCTTTAGGTAGTACTTCACCAAGTAAAACAACTAAAATATAAAAAATAATTGAGAATAATGATAAACCCAATTTACTTTTTATTATTAGTCCACCATAAACTCCTAAAAGAAGGCTACCTATTATGTTGAATCCATTGTTGGTAATTGTGATTACTGTTAAAGTTCTGCCAAGATGTTTTCTTAGCTTAAGTAATTGATCAGCAGCACTTTTGGGCTTTTGTTTTGAAGCTAATTCTAAAATTCTTAATGAATTGACTGCTAAAAATGCCGCTTCCACCCCTGAACAACATGCTGAACCTACTAAGATAAATATTATTAGTAAAATTAGAATGTAAACACTAGGTTCCATTAAAATTGTTTATTTGTCTCTTGTAGTTCATTCTTCCACTTTTTTGTTCAACTCGCCAACTGAAAATTCATGTTAAGGTCCAACTACAAAATTTTTGAAGAAAGGAGAGAATTTTTCTTAAATAATTTAAATGGTAAAGCAGCTATCATACCAAGTGCTAGTTTAGTTAGGCATCATGCAGATTGTGAATATCCATTTAGACAAGATAGTAATTTTTGGTATCTTACTGGTTTTGATGAACCTGATTCTGTTGCTCTTTTTTTGTCCCAAAATCCTGAAGGTGAAAGATTTATTTTATTTGTGACACCAAAACATATAATTCAAGAGGTTTGGCATGGTTTTAGGTGGGGAATAGAAGGAGCCGAAAAAGAGTTTAAAGCCGATAAAGCTCATTCAATTCATGATTTAGAAAAACTATTACCAAAATATATCAAAGGTTCAGATGAAATTGTTTTTTCTGTAGGTAAAAATCCAAGTATTGAAAAAATTGTTTTAGACATTTTTGCAAGTGAAATTGAAGGGCTTTCAAGACATGGAACTGGGGCAAATGGTATTAAATCTCCTGATATTTATCTCAATGAAATGAGATTAATTAAAAGTGATTTTGAAATAAAAAGGATGAGAGAAGCTGCTGAAATTTCAGCAAGAGCGCATGAGTTAGTTCGACAGTCTATTTCATCAAAAACTAATGAAAGACAGATTCAAGGCCTGTTAGAAGGGTTCTTTCTGGAACAAGGAGCTAGAGGTCCTGCCTATAATTCTATAGTTGCTTCAGGAGATAACGCATGTATTTTACATTACACTCTAAACAACGCTGAATTAAATAAAGATGAACTATTGCTTGTAGATGCAGGCTGTTCGTTAAATGATTATTACAATGGTGATATCACGAGAACTATTCCTATTGGAGGAAGATTCACTCAAGAGCAGAAAGTAATTTATGAAATTGTTCTTGAAGCCCAAAAAACTGCTATTAATGAAGCAATAATTGGTTCAAATGCAAGTAATATTCATAATATTGCTTTAAGAATATTAGTGGAGGGATTAAAATCAATTGGATTATTAAGAGGAGATACAGATGGAATAATCGAAGATGGATCTTATAAACACTTGTATATGCATAGGACTGGTCATTGGCTTGGTTTGGATGTTCATGATGTGGGCGCATATAGAATGGGAGAACATGATGTTTCGTTACAAAAAGGAATGATACTTACTGTGGAACCTGGCATTTATATCAGCGATAGGATTCCGGTTCCTCAAGGTCAGCCAAAGATTGATGAAAAATGGAAAGGTATTGGTATAAGAATTGAAGATGATGTACTTGTTACAGAAAATGAGCCAGAAATTCTTAGTAGCGCAGCTTTGAAAGAAATCTCAGATTTAGAATTTTAGAAATTTGACTTATCCAGATATTGGATTTATTTTTTATTATAAAAGTAAAGATTTTATGGATAAGAACAATTCTTATGATGAGAAACTATCTGAGGCAAGAAGCTTGGCTAGTCAACTTGGAATGTTTGCAGAAGAAAATGATATACCAAAAGATCTTTGGGACTCTTTAGAAAAAAAAATTTACGATTATTATAAAGTTTCTTGTGATAGATAATTTCGAGTGAGACGAATGTCAATTTAAAAAAAGCAAGAATTTTTAATTGAATTAATCAAATAGTGTCCACAAGCTGATAAATTAATAATAATATTCAAAAATGTGTATGACTTCATCAGACAAGGTTAATGAGAGTGTTCAAGGACAAATCGAAAAAAAAATTGATTCTCAAAATTCAAAAACAATTTCACCAAACGCAGGCATGATGGGTGCTAATGCCGTTTTGGCAGCAGCAAAAATCGATGAAGATGGAGTACCTACTGGATATACCCCAAAGCCTGATGAAGGTAGATTTATTATTAAAATTTTATGGTTGCCCGATAACGTTGCATTGGCAGTTGATCAGATAGTTGGAGGAGGTCCTAGTCCTTTAACCGCATACTACTTTTGGCCTAGAGAAGATGCTTGGGAAAAGTTAAAAAGTGAATTAGAGAATAAAGGTTGGATTACAGATAATGAGAGGGTTGAAATACTTAATAAGGCAACTGAAGTAATAAATTATTGGCAAGAAGAAGGTAAAACAAAAAGATTAGAAGAAGCAAAGTTAAAGTTCCCTGAGGTTACTTTCTGTGGAACAGCTTAAATTTTAGTTTTTTGAGGCTTGAATTCTAGCTTCAGCTTTTGAAATTTCGTTAAGTGCCTTAATTTTTTCTGGACTTTTTTCATTTTCAGAAAACTTGCTAACCTTTAATTTTGCTTTTTTGAGAGACTCTTCGGCATTCTGAATGTTAATTTCAGAACCGATTTCAGCGCTATTGACAAGAACGATAACCTCATCAGATTCAATTTCAGCAAAACCACCCATTAACGCTATAGATTGCCATTTTGAATTCATTCTTAGTCTTAATACGCCAATATCAATAGCCGTAACTAAAGATATATGTCCAGGAAGAACCCCGATTTGCCCTGTCGTACTTGGGAGAATAACTTCTTCAGCTTCCCCCTCATAAATATTTTTATTTGGAGCTAAAACTTTTAGTGAAATTGCCATTAATTTAATTAAGAAAGTTAAAGTTATTTTTAAAATTAATAATTTATTTTTCAGATTTTATTTTTTCCGCTTTAGCTTTCACTTCGTCAATGTTCCCAACTAAGTAAAATGCTTGCTCAGGAAGTTCATCCAATTCTCCAGATAAAATCATATTGAAACCTGCTATTGTATCTTCTAATTTGACATATTTACCGGGCATACCAGTAAAGATTTCTGCAACAAAAAATGGTTGTGATAAGAACTTTTCAATTTTTCTTGCCCTATCAACAGTTAATCTATCTTCCTCAGATAATTCATCTAAACCAAGTATTGCAATAATATCTTGTAGCTCTTTATATCTTTGCAAAGTTGATTGAACAGCACGAGCAGTTTTGTAATGTTCATCTCCAACTACTGATGGTTGAAGCATTGTGCTTGTTGAATCTAAAGGATCAACTGCTGGATAGATACCCTTTGCAGCCAAAGCTCTTGCTAAAACTGTGGTTGCATCTAGATGTGCAAAGGTTGTTGCAGGGGCAGGATCAGTTAAATCATCGGCGGGAACATAAACAGCTTGTATTGATGTAATAGAACCTTCCAGAGTTGAAGTGATTCTCTCTTGCAATTCTCCTACATCAGTACCTAGAGTTGGTTGATAACCAACCGCAGAAGGCATTCTCCCTAATAAAGCTGAAACCTCAGAACCTGCCTGAACAAATCGGAAGATATTATCCACAAAAAGAAGAACGTCTTGCTTGTTTACATCTCTAAAATGTTCAGCCATAGTTAATGCTGACAAACCCACTCTCATTCTCGCTCCTGGTGGCTCATTCATCTGTCCAAAGCATAATGCGACTTTAGATTGAGATAAATCTTCGGCATTAATAACACCTGATTCTTTAAATTCTTCATATAAATCATTTCCTTCTCTTGTTCTTTCCCCAACGCCTCCAAAAACTGATACTCCTCCATGCTCTTTTGCAATATTGTTAATAAGTTCCTGTATAAGAACAGTTTTTCCAACCCCAGCGCCTCCAAATAAACCAACTTTTCCTCCTTGTCTGTATGGAGCTAATAGATCGATAACTTTAATTCCAGTTTCAAAAACTTTTGGCTTTGTTTCTAAATCAGTTAACTTAGGTGCTGATCTGTGTATTGGAGCTGTATCAGAAGTTTTCACAGGTCCTTGTTCATCTACGGGCTCTCCAAGAACATTAAAAATTCTCCCGAGAGTAGCCTCTCCAACAGGAACTGATATGGGGGCTCCAGTATCTATCGCCTCCATGCCTCTAACAAGACCGTCAGTGCCGCTCATTGCAACTGCTCTAACTCTATGATCACCAAGTAATTGTTGAACCTCTGCAGTAAGGGCTATAGCTTGTCCGGCTGGATTCTTAGCTTCAATTCGTAAAGCATTTAATATTTTTGGTAATTTGCCTGCAGGAAATTCTACATCCAATACTGGACCGATTACTTGACGTACTACACCTTTCGTTGGTGATGAAGTTGATGGAGTTGCTACCATTTTGTATTACTTTGGTGATGATTAGCTGATTTTAAGACAGCACTTTATGCGAAATACTACCACCTCATGGGCATATTCGTTAACTGGGTTCGGCCAACCGCACAGTTAAAGTATGGTTTAATTGCTGCTCAACAGATTATGTTGTTGATCATAAGGTTTGAGTAAGACTCTTTCCAAGTTCTTGGCGCATAGCGTCACATTTTATGATACTCCATTAATCTATGGCAGCTGTTTCACTTACAGTCTCTACAGTTAAACCACTGGGAGATAGAATATTCATCAAAGTTTCCGAATCTGAGGAAAAAACTGCTGGGGGCATACTTTTGCCCGATTCGGCAAAGGAAAAACCACAGGTTGGAGAAGTTGCTCAGGTTGGACCTGGGAAACTCAATGACGATGGTTCACGACAAACTCCTGAAGTGAGTATTGGCGATAAAGTCCTTTACAGCAAATATGCTGGAACAGACATTAAATTGGGAGGAGATGAGTACGTCTTGCTTTCAGAAAAAGATATTTTAGCTGTAGTAAGCTAATTTATTTGTTTCAAAAATTATTAAAACTTATTATTTAACCACTTGCCTAACATGGCTAAAAGAATTATTTACAATGAGCAAGCTCGCAGAGCGCTTGAGAAAGGAATTGATATCCTTGCAGAGTCTGTAGCAGTTACGCTTGGACCCAAAGGACGAAATGTCGTCCTAGAGAAAAAATTTGGTGCTCCACAAATCATTAATGATGGGGTAACAATTGCAAAAGAAATTGAATTAGAAGACCACATCGAAAATACTGGTGTTGCTCTAATAAGGCAAGCTGCTTCCAAGACAAATGATGCCGCTGGTGATGGAACTACAACAGCAACTGTTTTAGCTCACGCAATGGTAAAGGCAGGTCTTAGAAATGTTGCTGCTGGTGCTAACGCAATTACTCTTAAAAAAGGTATTGACAAAGCAACCGAATTTCTGGTTGATAAAATCCAAGAAAATTCTAAACCGATCAGTGATAGTAATGCTATAGCTCAATGCGGAACTATAGCCGCTGGGAATGATGAAGAAGTTGGTGAAATGATTGCCAACGCAATGGATAAAGTTGGCAAAGAGGGTGTAATTTCTCTTGAAGAAGGTAAATCAATGACAACTGAGCTCGAGGTCACTGAAGGTATGCGATTTGATAAAGGTTACATTTCTCCTTACTTTGCGACTGATACTGAAAGAATGGAAGCAGTTCTAGATGAGCCTTACATCTTATTAACAGATAAAAAAATTGCTTTAGTGCAAGATTTAGTTCCTGTTTTGGAGCAAATAGCTAAAACAGGAAAACCTCTTGTAATAATTGCTGAAGACATAGAAAAAGAAGCTTTAGCTACTTTGGTAGTTAATAGATTGAGAGGGGTTCTTAATGTTGCGGCTGTTAAAGCTCCTGGATTCGGTGATAGAAGAAAAGCAATGCTCGAAGACATGGCTGTTCTAACGAATGGTCAATTGATTACTGAAGATGCCGGATTAAAGTTAGAAAGTGCCACACTAGAAATGTTAGGTACAGGTAGAAGAATCACTATCAATAAAGAAACTACCACTATTGTTGCTGAAGGTAACGAAAAGGCAGTTACTTCCAGATGTGATCAGATAAAAAAACAAATGGATGAAACAGATTCTTCCTACGATAAAGAAAAACTTCAAGAACGTTTAGCTAAGTTAGCTGGAGGTGTAGCAGTTATTAAAGTTGGAGCTGCCACTGAAACAGAAATGAAAGACAAAAAACTTCGTTTAGAAGATGCTATTAATGCTACAAAAGCAGCTGTTGAAGAGGGAATTGTTCCTGGTGGGGGCACAACACTTGCTCATTTAGCTCCGATTTTAAAAGATTGGGCAGAAAAAACCTTAACCGGAGAGGAATTAATAGGAGCTAATATTGTTGAGGCTTCATTGACAGCCCCTCTTATGAGAATTGCTGAGAATGCCGGATCAAACGGAGCCGTAATCGCAGAAAACGTTAAATCTAAACCATTTAATGACGGATTTAATGCTGCTACTGGAGAGTATGTAGATATGTCTTCTGCTGGGATAGTTGATCCTGCCAAAGTAACTCGTTCAGGATTACAAAATGCAGCTTCAATAGCTGGAATGGTCCTTACAACTGAGTGTATTGTAGCTGATTTGCCCGAGAAGAAAGAGGCTGCGCCAACTGGAGCTCCAGGAATGGGTGGGGACTTTGATTACTAAGTAATCAAAAAAATATTTATTCATAAGGGATCGTTTATTACGATCCCTTTTTTTTTAAGAATAAATCCTATTAAATCTTATTTATTTTTTGTTACTAAATCCATCCGGCACTAAGTATGATTGCAAGACATAAAAATATAGTTAAAATTATCCAAGTTATTTTATTTAGTGAAGCCTCAGCACTGCTAGCGCTTGTAAACATTGAACTTCCACTCGCTGCTATACCTCCCATCCCATCACCCTTGGGACTATGAAGCAAAACTAAAAGTATTAGAAGAATACCTGATACAACCCAAATCCATGTAAATACTTGACTCATATTTAAAATTTATATAGTTTTATTTAAACATGCTGAACGACTTTATTATATCCTTTTGATTCAATTTCCTTAATAAGAGACTTTCCTGTCATTTCTTTTGGAATTGGAAGGTCCAGTAATTGCAATAAAGTTGGAGCAATATCTGCTAACCCAGCATTTTCTCTTAAAAATATTTCATTTCCCATATTTGGAATTTTTCTTTTCTCACCCTCAACAAATATGAGGGGTACTTTATTAACCGTATGAGCTGTCCAAGGTTCTCCACTAGGACCTTTCATTAATTCAGCATTTCCATGATCAGCAGTTATAAGAATGCTACCTCCCATCTCTCCAGTAGAATTGACTATTTTTCCTATACATCTATCAACCGTTTCAATAGCCTTAATTGCAGCATCCATATTCCCGGTATGACCAACCATATCTGGATTTGCAAAATTAATTACTATAAAGGAATATTTACCACTTTTTATTGCCTTAGAGCAACTAAATGTTAGTTCTTCTGCAGACATCTCAGGAGACTTATCATAAGTGGTGACCCTTGGAGATGGTACTAGATGTCTATCTTCTCCTGGTAATGGAACTTCAACACCTCCATTAAAAAAATATGTGACATGAGGATATTTTTCAGTTTCAGCCGTTCTATATTGTTTAAGACCGTTTTCTGATACTATTTGACCGATAAAGTTATTTAGAGATTCTGGTGGGAACGCGATTTGGACTGGTAAATTTGATTCATACTGAGTGAAAGTTAATATATTGATTTTAGGGCACCTTTTTCTGTTAAAACCTTTAAATTGTTCTTCTGAAAGTGCCTGAATTATTTGCCTAGATCTATCTGGTCGGAAATTAAAACAAACTAAACTATCCTCATCCTTTAGAAAGTTATTAGATATTCTTATTGGTTTTAGAAATTCATCCGTAATATTTTCCTCGTAGCTTTTACTTAAATAATCTTCAGGGGAAATATTAGATATCTCAATATTTGGATCGGTTAAATTTAAAAAGGCTTTTTCAGTTCTTTCCCATAATAGATTTCTATCCATCATCCAATATCGTCCACAGATAGATGCTATTTCTCCAACATTATATTCCTTTATACATTCTTCTATTTGTTGAATATATTTAGAGGCACTTTTTGCAGGGGTATCTCTACCATCTGTAATAACATGGATTGCAACTTTTTTAATTCTAGCTTGAGAAGCCCATTTTATTAAACCTAATAAATGATTTATATGACTATGTACTCCTCCATCAGAGCATAAACCAGTAATGTGTAAGGTACCATTTTTTTTCTTAAGTGATTTTGCCATTTCACTTAATTCAATAACTTCATTAAGTTGATTGTTCTTTATGACATTTGAAATCCTTACGAGTTCTTGTTGAATAATTCTTCCAGATCCAATAGTAAGGTGACCAACTTCTGAATTACCCATTTGATTATCCGGAAGACCTACATCATTACCACTTGCACTGATAAGAGTATGTGGATAAGCATGCCACAAAGAGTCCATAACTGGAGTATTAGCTTGTTTTATAGCATTATCTATGCTTTCATCACGATGGCCCCACCCATCGAGTATTGCAAGCACGACGGGACTTGTTTTAATGAAAGACCTATTTATATTTTTGCTGCCAATATTTGACATATGAAATCAAAATCCAGGGTTTTTGATGAACCAATCTTTAATTTAGCTTTAAATGTGGATCGATACAATTTATATTCAATTTAGTTAGCTTTTGCTAATTTATTGAAATTATTCAATAATTTTTATTTTTAAAAAGTTATGTCTACTCAAGATAAAAGAATTGTCATACTTGAAGAAAATGAACTTAGAAAAACTATTTCTCGATTAACTTTTGAAATCATCGAAAAAGTTTCAAATATAAATAATCTTCTTTTGATTGGTATTCCTACGAGAGGAGTTTACTTGACTGAGGTTTTGGGACGAGAAATACTTGATAAAACAGGTTTAAATGTCAAAACAGGAATAATAGATCCTACTTTTTATAGAGACGATCAAAGTAGGGTTGGAACTCGGTTGTTAAAAAAAACAGAAATACCAATACCTTTAGAACAGAAAGAGATTATTCTGGTTGATGATGTCATTTATACAGGTAGGACGATTAGAGCTGCAATGGATGCTCTTCTTTCATGGGGAAGACCTAAAAGGGTGATGTTATTAGTAATGGTTGATAGAGGTCATAGAGAACTTCCAATTCAACCTGATTTTTGCGGAAGGAAAGTACCAACAAGTAAAAATGAAACTATACAATTATGTTTAAATCAAGTTGATGGTGAGGAAGGCGTTTTTCTTAAATAGTTGAACTTTAGAAGATACTTCCTAACTTAAATTTGCCTAAAAAATTTTCTTCTATATCTAAACAATCTACGAAGAGAATTGCTTCTTTATTAATTCTGAATAAAAGTATTAAGCAGTCTTCTCCAATTTTTATACTATTATTCAAAACCAATTTCAATGGTTCCATATTCCATTTAACAGCTTCATTAGTAGTTTGAATTTCTGATAATTTTGGTAAACCATTTTCATAAATTACATTAAAATCTCTTTTTTCGTTAGTCTCTCCAATAATAATTTCAAAAATTTTTTGACTATCTTTGCTTGCTTGAAGAATTAGTTTTAAAGGATTTTCAGTTGGCCAAGTCTGTCCTTTTATGAAAATCGGATGCCAGAAATGTTTTTTTTCTCTTCTATTAAATAATCTTATAGATATATTTTTGTTTAAGATATCTTTAATAATTGTACCTGGAGTCATAGCCAGAGCCCCTAATGCTATTGACTCTATTGCAGGTGGATATTTAATTTTTATTTCTTTGATTTCATCAGAGATCCATTCTTTTATTAGGGGAATTTGAGTACCCCCTCCAACTAAAATAATTGAATTTAAATCACTTATATTACAAAATTTACCTCTAGCTTCATTTAATAAATCTTTCAGTAAAGAATTTAAATGATTTAAGAAATTATTTTTTATTATTATTTCCTCTAATAATTCTCTATTAATTAAAAAATCTTTTTCAGCGTTTTTATTTTTAAATAAATAAAGTGAATATAACGTTTCAGACTTTATTTTAGTTGAACTAAGCTTGCATTTAATTTCTTCTGCTTTAATGAGATTTCTTTCATCTTGATTAGAAGGAATAAAATAATCAACAATCCATTTATCTATATCTTTCCCACCTATCTTAGAACCTATTTTGCTGATTATCTCTGCACATCTGATTTTTTGCTTTGATATTGCACTTACATCATTTCCTCTAAACTTGAGCAATTCTGCAATTGGAGCTGCTTTTCCTTCCCCTCCATCTATTTTGATTATGTTCATGTCAATTGTACTGCCTCCAATATCTATAGTCATTATTTTGGAACCAAAAGGAACATTTGTTCCAAGAGCGGCTGCAGTAGGTTCATCTACAAGCGCAACCTCATTTACTGGCAACTGTTCACAAAGACTTACTAGCCATTTTCGGTATCCTTTATAAGTATCTATTGGAGCAGTTAAAACAAGCCTTTTTATATGAAATTTACTGGGAATTTTTTCCCACAAAAGTTTGAAAAACTTTTCGCCAGATTCAGATGGACTTAAGATCTTATTATTAAGTTTTTCATATGGATTACCGATTAACCTTTTAAAATTAAAGTGATAGAATTTATCTGAATTTGAATGGTTTTTCATTTTTAATGCACTTACTCCTATCATTTTTTTTAATGATTCATTCTCGTACCATATAACTGTTGGTACAATTCCAGGTGATGAGGTAATAGATGGTATCTCAATCAAAACTAAATCGGCGCTCTTCTCCCCTTGAAAAGCAATTACTGTATTAGTATTTCCTAAATCTATAGCTAGTGTTCCTGAAAAATCCTTCTCCATATTAAATTTTTTAATTAATTTTTTTTGGCAATTTAATATTTAAATGAAAGTTCTGAAATGTAAGATATATTGTATAATTAAATAAAAAGATTTTCATGAACATATCAAATAGTTCTAATATTGATTCTAATGATCTCGCTAGAAGAGGTGAAAGTTTAATTAGAAAATCAACTAATAGATATCTAACTACTGTAAGGATAGCCTTTAGAGCAAAACAACGAAGATTTGATGATTTTGATGGGTTGTTAGAAGAATCATCTGTAAAACCAGTCCAAAGATCTATCATTGAATTAAGTGATGAGCAAGATCAACCAGATTTACTTCCTGGTTGATTTTGTTAGAAGAAGAAAATAACTGGAGATTAAGTAAAGATTTTAAAAAAGGAAAATTTTGTTTTTTGATTGGAGCTAATAAATGGGCTGTTGAATTGCAGAAACATGAGTTTGAATTACTTTATAAATTACTAGACAAGCTTAATAATCAACTTTCAGCAATTAGTAATGAGTTACTAGATGAAGAATTCATAAATTTAGAAATTGAAGATTTACCCTGGTATGCAGAATTAGATGGAAAAAAAAATGAATGGAATCTAAGAATTGTTTTTGAAAGTAATGAACAAACTCGCTCTTTTGAAATGTATTGGCCGATACCATTAGCTCAAAATTTATTTTATGAAATAAAAAAAATGTGGGAATCAATGGATTAAATAATTAATAAAAATGGAAATTTTGAAAAAAAATTCCCCTTATTAAAAATAATTTTTAACATCTTTTCCACAGCCAAATCATTAAAAATATTTTCAATACAATGACATGTGGAAAACTGTATTAATTTTTAAAAAATTCAATTTTTTGGAAGATTTTATTAATAAAATTTACTATTCTAAAAAGAACAGGTCTTCACTAGATTCTCATGATTCTTACGATTGAGACTCTTCCTTAATTGAATTTGTTGACTATTTAGATTTTTTAAAGAAAACTGGAAGATAAATTAACTTTCTATTTTTAGTAATGCAAGAATTAAATCGTGATGATATTGAGAGAATTGTTGATAAAAAAAATGAAATAATTAGTTTCAAATGTGAGCTACAGGAAACTTTACAAAAAGCTATGAATGAATTTGTAGAACAACATCCAAATTATGATCAATACCGTATATTACAGGCAGCCATAGCAGAATTTTTAATGCATAAGGGATTTCAAAACAGAGATTTAACTCGACTATATATAGGCAAAATGTTTCATAGGCAGAATGTTCCCAATAGATTTTGACAATTAGAATATTGTTATTGCCTAATCTTTTCAAGTATTATTTTGGCGACATCAACTCTAACAGGAATTATCGAAAGCCTATTACCCTTCTTGACTACTAACAACTCATCCTCTTTAAATAAAACTTTAAGTTCAGGCAAACTCAATATTTTCTTAGCTTCAAAAACAAATTTTACCTTTACACAATCCCATCTTGGTTTCTCAGGAACCGATTTCAAATCGTAGTACTTAGAGTCCTTTTGAAATTGAGTTGGGTCAATGATATTTTTATCAATCACTTCCATTAATCCAACAATCGCTGGGGGTTTGCAATTTGAGTGATAAAAAAAAGCCTTATCACCTAAATTCATTTTTCTCATAAAATTTCGAGCTTGATAATTTCTAATACCGTCCCATAATGTAACTCGCTCTTTTTTGAGGGATTCAATACTATATGCATCTGGTTCACTTTTCATTAGCCAGTAGCTAGGTTCCTTTTGTACCATGGGATCTCGGCGAAAATATAGATTTGAATAAAGTTTGGATAACTTCTTCAGATATGCATTTATTATCCATCAAAGTCACAATTTAGGAAAGTAATGGGTGGCATGGGGTGCATATGACCGTGCTGCATCGTATATATGATCTGATACATTTCTGTTAAAAGTTTACGGGTACAACCTTTCAATAGCTTCTTTCTGTTCTTGCTTTTTTATGTCTTCAGCATCTAAAACAGGGCAAGAGTTTTGATTTAGTGATAAGAGGAAAGTGCTTTTTTTGAATAGTTTGAAAAGTGGTGTAAGTAATAAGTTTTTCATTTATTCCCAAGTTTTCATATCAGAGAAGTCGCTTGCTATTGCATGAAGCATCCCTCCTACAAATGATCTAGGGCAACCAAGTTTGTTAACTAAAACTTCTGACTGTTTTTTGATATCTTCCCATGTAGGTCTGATATCCTCATTTATTTGTTTAAGGCTAGGTTTAAATTCTTCTGAATCATTCATATTAAAAGGTATTAACTTATTAAAATTCAAATGATAGTGAAGTAAATCTCATTTATTTAAATAAATATTCAATAAAAATTACAAAATAAATTCTTTAGAAATTATTCTAAGCTGATTTAAATTCAGATTATTTAAATAATTATTTGCAATCAATTTTTCCTCATTAATTTCGAGATCTTTAATCTCAGAAATAATGCTATTAGATATTAAATCAATTAAATGTTCTTTATCCATGACTTATATATAAACCCAAAACAAACATTAATTGTTTAAAGTCTTCAACTCAACATATAAGTAAAAATACTCAGATAAATATAAAACTCATAGGTTTGCTAAATCACTTTAATAGTTTGAAGTTCCAAGGCAGTTTTAATAACATCAAGATCATTCGTTTTGTTAGAAATATAGCCCTCTGAATTTTTATTCCAAAAACCTATTTGTTTTTTTCAATTAATATCTAAAAATAAAAACAAAAACGATTTTCATTTTCATTATGGTGTAAATTTTATACATAAGTTAGTATTTTTTATGAGTCAAGTTTGGTTAATATCAGGGTCGCCGGGATGCGGTAAAACAAATTGGATACTAAATACTTTTAAGAATCATTCTGGAAATTGTGGTTATATACGTCTTGGAGGCTATTCAGAAATTAATTTAGAGCAAGCTATAAATTCAAAAATTGATTTTGCTTTTTTGAAAGATCAAATTCCTAACTTATTAGACTTATCTATTTCAAACTCAATATCAGAGAAAGATAAAGAAAAAATTTTGATTATTATTGAATTTCCACAATTTTTTATACCTAAATCTCAAGGTATTAATGGAGTTGATCTGAGAATTATTAATGAACTTGAAAAATATAATCTTCAGCCAAATAGATATCTTCATTTTGGTAGAGATCCAGAATTATCAATTAAAGATACTTTAGATTTTAGAGCAATTGAATCAATAAGCCTTGATCTTAAAAAGCATATTTGGGATCCTGCAAGCTTGAATACTTTTTGGTTTGAATTAGTTAATGGTGCTTATGGGGATGTATATAGAGCAAAAGCATTAATGAACTTGCCGGATGGGCGTTACATCTTGTTTAACTGGATAGTCAGTCAGCAAGGATCTCAATATCAAACATTAAACCAAGTTGCCCCTCTTAATGGAAGACCAGAAAGATGTTCTGAAATTGTCATACAAGGGAAAAATTTAAACTTCGAGTCAATAAAATCAACGATTCATAATTGTCTTCTTAATGATGCTGTACTAGATCATCATCAAACTTCACTTAGAAATTCACAACTACAAACTGCTCGCCGTTAACTAAAAAATGAATCAAGCTGTCATCTCATGTTTACATGCAAATTTACCTGCAGTAGAGGCTGTCTTAAAAGATATTGAACTCCAAGGAATTACAAATATTACCTGTCTTGGAGATCTAGTGGGTTATGGTCCTCAACCTAATGAAGTTATTGAGTTAATAAGAGATAAAAAAATTCCTACTTGTCAGGGATGTTGGGACGAAGACGTTGTTGATGGATTAGATGCTTGCGATTGTAGTTATCCTTCTCAGCTTGCTGAAAAGAGAGGTCATTTTGCTCATCAATGGACTACGGATAAATTAACTAAAGAAAATAAGGATTATCTGGCTAATCTACCCTACTCAATTCGTAAAGATAAATGTCTTTTTGTTCACGGTAGTCCTAATAGTCAACATGAATATCTTCTACCTGATATGGATGCATTTGCAGCTCTGGAGAGAGTTGAAAATGCCAGAGCAGAGATTCTATTTTGTGGTCATACTCATCAACCTTATATTCGCGAATTAGCAGATGGTTCAATTGCTGTAAAAATCAAAAACGCAGCCCCCAAAGATATTCAAGAAAAAGAAATTCAATTGCCGATGCGAAGAATAGTAAATGCAGGTTCAGTAGGAGAGCCAAGGCATGGAGGAACTAAAGCTACTTATGTTGTTCATAACGAAGTCACAAATGAAGTAAAAATTAGAGAAGTGGAATATGATCTTGAACTTACATGTAAAGCAATAATAGATGCCGGTCTTCCTCAGATTTTTGCATGGCGTTTAAAAAATGGATTCGAATTTGCGGAACAAGCTGAAGATGCATCTCATGTTTGTGAAAGATGATAGAACGCTGGGCACTCGTAAGTGGTCTTAAAGGGGATCTAGATACTTATGAACTTATTCAAAAAGACTTAAAAAAAACTCCAGGTAATATAACTCTTTTTGTTTTGGGGGATATGATAGGTCCTGAAAAAAACTGTAATAGGCTTCTCCATAGGTTAATTAATCCAAAAAGTAATGATTTACAACCATGGTGTATATATGGTTGGTGGGAAGAACAAATCCTCTTGGAAAGTGGTTACCGTGGGGATCAAAGAGCTGAAACTTTGAGAATAAATAAGGGTGAAGAAGTAGTTAAGTCTCTTACGAATGCTGTAGACAAATCATTTCTTGATTGGATAGCAGCACTTCAATTTGGATTTGTTGAACTTGATTGTGGTTTAATTCACGGAAGCTCAAAAGATATTGGCGAAAATTTAACACTAGATACGCCGCCACTGACACTTCTTGATAGACTTACACGTCTTCAGGTAAACAGATTATTTACTGCAAGAAGCAAGGAACAGTTTCATTTGGAATTGACAGAGGGAACTGTTAATTCTGAAGTAGAAGATTTAAATGGAAATCGTAAGAAAGAGCAGAAAGTTCCGCAAAAAGCTGTTATCGGTATTGGGGCAGGAAAAAATTATACTCTTTATGATGTAGGCACTGATAATACTCAATTCGTACAAGCAGGATATAAATCAGAAAAAAGAATTAAGGGATTTGGAATGCTTTAGTTTTTAGCTAGTGAATCAAGTTCCCTAAACTTGTTATGAATATATTTTATCGGTATAAATGGTCTAAGGACTTGTCCTTTTTGTAAGGACTTGAGCCTAGCGGTTTCAAGGTTAACCCCGCACTCCTGCACACGAGTACAAAAACCTTTTTTCTTAATGAAGATTACTTCCAAGACACTTAGCTTGCTACTTAATGTAGTTTTTGTGCTTTGTGTCTTTGTTATTTAAAGGCTATTCATCAAAAGAGATTAATAGTTTCAGGGTTTTCTTACTTTGAACCGAACGCAATATCGGTTTGTTTTTTAGTCTGTAAAAGTTTGAGTAAAGTTTGAGTAAAAAATATCGATTCTTTGAGATCCCAGTAATAGTTAGACGCGCTCACTTTTCATTAGCCAGTAGCTAGGTTCCTGTTGTACCATGGGATCTCGGCGAATATATAGGGTTTGAATAAAGTTTGGATAACTTCTTCAGATATGAATTTATTATCCATCAAAGTCCCTATTTAGGAAAGTGAGGGGTGTTATGGGGTAATTAATTCTCTAAAAAATATTGTTTTTATCACTTAAGTCATAAAATGAATATTTAAAAACAAAAACAGAAAAAAGAATTAAGGGATTTGGAAGGCTTTAGTTTTTAGCATCAAGTACCCACTTCATTTGGAGAGATTTAATTAATCAAAAGTAAAAAATTTTTTTTAAAATTACCTTTTATAGATAAATTTTTGTATGTCTTCGAATAGATTTGATTTTGATTTAAAAAATCCATTGCTTTTTAAATAAGATTTTCCTTTTTCTATATTTTCAATTCTTTTTTCATAAGAATTTTCATCTAAATTTTTTGGCATAAAAAAATAGTCGGACTCTTATTCTGAATAATGCTCACAAAAAAGCGGTTACCTTAAATACAAAATTTAAATTCTTTTTTGAATTGCTTCTCATGCAAACTAAAGATCTAATAAAAAAGTTTCTTTTCTTAAATTTCTAAGAATCTTTTGATATTTTGTTCTTCATGTCCTCAATATTATTAATTAATTTGTCTAACCATTCTGTATTGTCTTCTGGTTTTAGATATGTAATTTTTGGTTGATTAATTTCAAGAGTCTCAAAATCTCCACTCATAAATTCTCCTTCTTAAATTTTTCAAAGTCCTATATATGTTTTAATTGATTTGAATAAAATACTGCGTATCTAATTTGTGCGGTTTGATGAACATATAGGTACGGAAAGAGGTATCTTTTTTTTAGCCATTTAAATCTATTGCTGACTTAGATTAAAAATATGGTTGTCATGAGTCGGTTGCGTTGCTAAAACTGAAATCAACCATAAACTTTAAATTGCATTTAATAAAATGACTTACTACAGTTGCTTTGATCAAAAAGGAAACATAATTGCTCGCTGTCAGACTAAAGAAGATATAAATGTTCTTAAGAAAATGGGCAGACCAATAATGGAAATAAAAGAAATGAGAAAAGAGGAATCAGTTGTTTGTTCTTTAACTGGTAGTCCATCCGATTACAACGAAGATTATTAAGAGTATGACTCAAAGAACACTTCAATTAAATCAACATGGAAGATCAGTAGTTCTTTTGTTGGTTGCATTGAATAGCATTTGTACTTTCTTTTCTACTTTTGAAAAAGTATTAACTGATCGCGAAAGAGTGAGATAAAAATATTTAGTTATTTGTTGATTAACAGTAAATCAATAAAATTTAAGACATAAAAAAAGACCCTGTTACAGGTCTTTTTTTTAATGGTGACGACAGAAAGGAGATCTATTTAATAATCAGATTAAGAATTTTCTTAGAAATAAGTTTTGGATGTAAAAGTGATTACTCACTTCTTCATGCTTTACAAACGACTTAATTTTTAAGATAGTTCAGAATTAATCCCGAAAGTTTAATTTCTGATCACTTAACTTACTTTCCGTAAAGGTTAGATAAGTTAATTTACCGTGGTGTTGCAGACCATGGATTAGTGAAGATCTAGTTGGTCAACCTTGGTAGAGTCGATCACCAGAACTGTCGTATAAATAAAGTAATCGGTCTCAAATATTTTGCATGAATCCTTAAGATTGATTTAATCATGATTAATTAAATCTTTAATCAATTGAATAGTTTGAACAGTGGTGGGAGTAGTAATCTTTTCATTTATTCCCATGTGGTCATATCAGTAGTGCCTTGAGATCTTTGCATCCAAGAATACTTCCAAATACCATTTACATTTTTAAAAATGCAAGTATAAGTTGAAAGATCTTTATTTTGATTTCCTTTATAACTGAAGATTTCATTTAAAGTAAAAACTGCGTAAGCTATCTCACCGTAAATTTCAATTTTGTGGGTTTTGATTAGTTCTGATGATTCTGCAACTAAGTCTTTACTATCAAACATTCCCACTAATCCCTTAGCAGATATTGGATTTCCACTCGGTCTTACAGCTAAAAAATCCTCAGTTACGTTTGGTATTAGAAAAGAAGAATCTTCACTGGTTGCATAACCATTAATTAAATCTTCTATGGCTTTAGTGTTTGACATTAAAAAAGGAGCTAATGCCCCTTATTTTAGATCGACTGTCAATCGTATTTAATAGTTATTTTAAGCAGCATCATATTCTTCATCTTCAAGTTCTCTCATAAATCTTTTATCTAATAAGTAATCGTCTAAAAGCTCGGCTGCCATCAGCATTTCAGGAGCAGGTTCTTGTAAATTTTTATCTAATAAGTAATTGTCTACAAGGTCTAGATTGTTATTTTCTTTAATTTCTTTATCGCTGTCTAATAGCTCTCTTATATAGGTATATACAAGCTTTTTATCGTACCCACTTTCTCTAATTTCTTTCATCATTTCGATTGGAATTTTCATAATCGTCAACCCCTATGTGAAAGCCTATATACGCATACTTACGAAGATATAAGAAAAATGCAAGAAAGAGGAAGGATGGAAGAAGACAGCTATATTTAAATCTTATTTTTAATAATTAATTAATTTTCTCTTTCCATCTCTATTTTCTACTTTATTTATTCTTAACCCAATAAACAAAGCCCATATAAGTGCAAAGACAATTGGTAAGAAAATGATCGCAAGTTTCATCATTTTTTTTATCCTATTATTTGCAAAAATAATAACTTTTAAATCAATAAGAAAATATAGGTACTTTATCTAAAAAAGTAGGGTCGAGGTTAGATCGACTGTCAATCGCTAAAAGTTTGGATAAAGTTTGGATAAAAAATTACGATTCCTTGAAATCCCAGTAATAGCTAGACGCGCTCACTTTTCATTAGCCAGTAATTAACGTCAGTCATATCAGGGGATTAAGAGAATATTGCAAATCGTGAATGAATCGTGAATGAAATATAAGATTTGCCTTTATAAAATCATTATCCATTAAAGCTTCTATTTAGGAAAGTGATGAATGGTATGGGGGGTTAAAACAGTTTTGATCAATTAAAGTTGTTTAAAAAAAAATTTATTGCCAACTTAAATCTCTATTAAACAGTGGAAATTAAAATTCAGGAATCTGCATTACTTTAACGCTTTAAGGTTTGGAGATATAAAAAACAAATTATAAATTAAATAATTAAAAGATTTTTTGGAGTGAGGGACTTGCATTTAAAGAAAATAAAGGGAATATAAAGAAAATGATAATTCCAATGGAATCAATTAAAACCCCAAAAAGAATTATTAAGAAACAGCTTAAAAATGTTAATAAAGCAATTGTTGAAATTGCAGAGATGAAATTTGTAAATATTGAAGAAAAAGAAGAAAAATTAGATGCGCTTGTTTTTTTGAAGAATCAAATATTGAGGAAGGCGGAGAAGTTAGAAATTAAATAAATCAAAAATATATTGCAGATATCGAATCTATACTATTTTGTATCAGCTACATTCTTAAAGAAATCACAATAAGTCATCAATTCTGATTCGGTTTTAATTTTGAGATTTAAATCATTAATTGCTTTCTTGGTATCAATTCTGTAGCCATACCAATCCAGACAAACTTCTCTCTGTCTTTGGGTGTTAGAAATCTCAGGAGTATCTAATTTATTTGATGTATTGGTACAACCCCACATCAAAGCCATAAAGGGGATAAATAAAATTAAGCGTTTCATTTTTTCCTTTTAACTAATCCATAAGTACATAATATGGGGTTCACTATTAAAACAACTCAAAAAGGAGGTGGAGGACCTCCATCAACAATTGTTCCAGCATTAAAAGTATTGAATAAGGCTACTACTAATAAACAAGCCATTAAAGCTAGTTCACCTGATAAAACTTTTTTTAAAGATTTTTTATCTTTGATAGAGCTGCAAATAATCAATAAGAATCCTATCCCTAAATTACTAGCTGCTACAACATCTGCAGTCCCTCTTACAAGAAGCAATGTTTCACTTGAAGCTTTGCCTGCGATAGTTTCCACAGAAAAAATCAGTAGGATAATAATTAATAATCCCAATAAAATATGAAGTGCCCCAGTAGTTTTTAAAATATTTTTTAACTTCATAAATAAAGGAGCTAATTGCTACTTATTTTAGATCGACTGTCAATCGTGATACCCAACTTTAGAAACAATATTTCCTGAAACAGGGTCAGTAACTCCAAGTTCAGGAGACAACTCTTCCATAAATCCTCTAACCTCATCAAGGTGAGCAATCATAGCTGGTCTTTGAGCTGCAATAGCTTCTGCACTTTTCCAGATCCCGACAAAACAGTAATCATAATCCCCAGTTTTAGCGATATATCTTTGAGTCATCCCCTCAAAACTTGTTTTATCTATTACTTCGAAATACTTATCTACACAATCAGACTTTAATTTAAATCGAACAACATTCATAAAATTTTGAGCTGTCATAAAAAAAGAGGGTTTTATCCCTCTATGTTAGATCGACTGTCAATCAGTATGTATTCTAGATTCTCAGCATCTCTTGTAAACAAGCACTTTATTTAGCCAGAACAAGAAAAAGCACCTGCAAGAATATTTTTAAAAATTGGTGCTTGACCTAATGCGTATAAGAAGAAAGTGGATGATGCGAGAGTAATAGCTATTTTTGAAGCCCTGTTAACTTTCAAATTTGATACTTTTGTAAATGCAGAATTCATTTGTTCATTAATGTGATGAATTTATATTAGCTGAATAGAAAAAATGTTCAGCATCAAAATTTACCAAAGATTATTTTTATTGCTGCTGTTGCTGCTCCTGAATTTTTATATTTTCGAATTCTTTTTTAGAAACTATTCTCATTTTGAACTCTGGATATCTTGTCTTCCACCATTTATTAATTGAAATAGCTACACCTGTTAAATCTTGGGTACAAATATGGACCCATAAAATCTTAGTTTGTTCTTCTTTATAGAATTCCCAACTCGAAGGTGAAGCCATTAAATCGTGAACATATCGTGAACATTTTTTTATGGGTTTTTGATATCCATTGCTATAACTACTGGCACATGGTTCATTAGCCAGAAGCTAGGTTCCTTTTGTGGCATGGGATCTCAGCGAAATTATGTAGTTCGAATGAAGTTAGAATATCTATCTAGATATAAATTTATTATCCATTAAATAATCTATTTAGGAAAGAGATGGGTGGTATGGGGCAATTAATTCTTTAAATAAAATTATTTTTATAACTTATTTGCGTATAAAAATTTCTTGATAAATCAAAAAAACATGAAATAATTCTGTTTTATTGAGTCTTATGGCACTAATCCCTTTTAAATCAACTGAAAAACAAGGTAAAGCTAATAGTAAAAGTATTCTTAGCCTTGCTCTATTGATGTTCTCATTGGTAGCTTGGATGTGCTTATTCAGGTAAAAAAATTATGACTAAAAAAGAAGGAAAAGAATTAGCTACGGTAAAGGTTTATCTTAATACTGGAATTATTGCAGGATTAATTGGGGTAGGTTTTATCGCTTCAACTTTAGTTTTTGGAGTATTACTTCTGGTTTTAAAATAATTCTTTAAAAAAGATTTAAATTCTTTTTCATTAGATTTCGAGAAATCATATGAGCAAATTGATTTAACATCAGATTTGTAAACCTATACTAGCTAGGTATGTAAAAACCAGTTATAGAGAAGGTTGAATGCTCTCTAAGAAACCGTGTGTCCAAAACTTAGGCTGCTTCTGGAGCGAAGATTCGGCTGTTCTCTCTCCAGTATCTACATCCCTTAATGAGATGATCTCCTTGAGGAATAAGCTTTTGATGAAAGGGACAAGTAAGGATGGTAACACAAGAACTTGTCGTGCTGTACCTGAAGTGATTGCAAGTAATACAAATCTTCCGTCGTTTTCTTAGTAATATTTCGTCCTCTAGATAATCCCATTCCTGCCAGTCCTCCATAACTATATAGTACAAGTGTACTAATATTTATAGCAGCTGAAAAGGGTAAGAGTCAACAAGTTTATTTGCTCTTCAAAAAGATAGCTCTCGCTTTATGCCATCTATGCTCGAAAGACTTTTCTCTACTTGATTTCTCGATCTGATTGTCATACTCATCTACACCGATGTTGTAGACGTCTAGGAAGTACTCTAGAAAAGGGTTTATTTGATTTTTTACTTTCTAAGTTTGGATATTTTTTCCATGAATATAAACGGACGGACTTCCATCATTAGTTTCACTAAAACTAAAACAATCTGAACCTATAGGAGCTTTTTTTGAGAAGTTGAAAAATATCCAGTTGGGATACGTTCAAAAACGAATACCATAATTGCTAGCTCTAGGTAAAGCAATAGTAACTAATAGTACTAGTAGAAACCTTTTCAAAAATAAAGATTTAATTAATAGGAACGAAAGTGAATATTTCTAATATTCACAGTTGAGCTTTTTATGTAACATAATAGGTTTACATAAAGTAACAATTAAATGAAAAAACTTTTTCCTTTTATAGCCTTTACATGTTTAACTGGTTTTACAGCTACAACCGGCTTACCAGTTATGGCAGGTGGTTGCAGTAGCCACATGAACAAAAAAGCCGAGATCAAATGCGCTGAAGATGATACAGAGTGTCTAATTGAAAAAGCTGAAAAGTTTGATTTAAAAGAGTCTCTCAAGTCGTAAAATCATGACTGAAATCAGTTTATTTATGAATTCTGCCCCAAGAGATTTGATTGAGTTTACGTTTTTTACCGCTGTTGGTTTTACTGCAGGATTATTTGGAATAATTTAGTTATATACAATTGACTCATTCTTTTTTTCTCCTTACTTTTTCAAGTCTTTCTTTCTTTTATGTGATGGCTTGTTTATGGAGAGATTTAATTAATCAAAAATAAATAAAAAATTTTTTTAAATTACCTTTTTAAAAATACTTTTTTATTTATTCAAATAGATTATATTTTGATCTTAAAAATCCATTACTTTTTAAATAATATTTTCCTTTCTCTTTTTTTTAACTGCAAAAAAAACTATCCTCCGCTAATTGTTAGAATCGTCCCTTAGACAAGCAAAACAATAAATCATCCTTAATTTAAATAAGTAGTTTCAATTCTGCTTCTTTTTAACTTCCTCTTGCTGTTCTAGTTTTGCCTCATTTTCAACCTCTTCTTTTACTTTATCATTAATTATTAATTTTGTTTCGTATCTTCCAAAATCATCTTTTCCTAAAATAAAAATGTAAGCGTAATTAAAAAAAAGTGCAAAAAGCAAAACTTCTATTAGTTAAATAGCATTGAATTTAATATCAATTAATTTACAGATATAGTTTTAATCAACATCGAATAATACAACTTGCTGTTAATTCAACTAAAAAAACTATTGATTGATCTCATCTTATTTTTTGTTTGATACTGTAAAGCAGCTTTTAAATGTTTAACTTCTTTTTCTAAGTTTTCAATCCTTTTTTTCAAATCTTCGTTACTAGTCATTATAAATAATAAGATAAAGTTTATGAATGAATTATCTTAGAGTATTTTGCGACAGAATTGATTCAATAAAGTGTAATTTAGAACAAATGATACAAACTTCTCTCACCTTTTGTTTACAATTAGTAATATTTTATTCATTAGCTTTATATCAAAATGAATTTAAATAAAGACATTTTCGACAGAGCTATAGGAAGACCATCCATGATGGCTTTCATGATTTTAGTCGGAACATATGTAACAACAGGTCAACTTATTCCAGATTTATTTTAATGGAAAATAAAAATCAAAAAAGAAACACAGATCCTCAAAAAATAAGCGCAGAGAAATTAAATAGCAGATTAGCTCTTGTTGGTGTTATTGCTTTAGTTGAAGCCTTTATAAAAACAGGACAAATTGTTCCTGGGATCATTTAAGAATTCATTTAACAAAGATCGTCATGAAAATCAGCTTATTTGGAAAGGTTGGCTTTTTGAATAAAAATTTTTATTCAAAAAGGGGCTAAAAATAGCCCCTAATGGTGAAACTCTTCCAAAGAAACACCTCATTTATCTTACACGTATTTAATAATTATTTTAAGTAGCCCTAAACATTTAAAATTATTTTGCAGGATATATCCAAATTTAAATACCATTATTAATTAAATTTTCTAAAACCTTTTAAACAATTATTGTTCTTTCCTTTTTTTATTTTTACAGCTTCACTAACATTGCAACTATTCTTACCAACCAATGATTAAAAAGCACTTGCTTCTTAAAATTTGAATATAGGATTAAGTTATGAACTTTTTATATATATCTAATTTCATATTTATTAATTAATTTTTGAAAATCATCAACTCGTTTTTGTCCTTTCTTTAATGGCCTTGAAGAGTCAAGTACAGCTGCACAACATAATTGCCAACATGATTTTTCATCTAGATCTAATTTCTCACAGATATTTTTTGGGGCTTTAATAAATGTATTTATTTCTGCAATATTTTGTTTCGTTTCCCATAACTCTCCCTCAAGAAAGTCAAGTTCAAATCTTGATAATAATTCTGTGGCTACATAGTCCTTGATAAGCTCAGTTAATTCCACAAGATTTTATTAAAGGAGAAGAAGTTAAATTATCTTTTAATATTTATATAGCAAGATAAAAAAAAAGGGGCATTTGCCCCTTGTCTTTTATCGGCTCTTTATCATGCTTAATAAGATCCCCTTTCTGTAGTTTGTACTTATTTTGTAGAGATCTATGTCAGCTTTTTTTAGCGTTTTTCATAAGAATTACATCAAAATCTTTATGCATAAAAAATAATCTGAACTTTATTCTGATCAATGTTTAAAAAAGAGGTTGATTATCAAAATACAAATAGAATACTTTCCTAAAACCTAATTTTCATTAAAATCCAAAATATTAGGATTTAATTAGTTTCCTAAATTTCAAAATTAAGAAAGAAATATAAATTAAAAATAAAATTTTCAAAAAAAGATAATTTAGGTATGAAAAAATACATCATTTGCTTGTTTTAACTAATTAATTTGTATATATAAATCTATTAAACTTAATTATGGAACTCGCTAAAAAATTCATGACCGAAAAAGCTGAAAAGCTTAACGGTCAAGCAGCAATGCTTGGAATGTTCGCTCTTTTAGGAGCTTACTATTTTACTGGTCAAATTCTTCCAGGTATCTTCTAAAAAACTTTTTGTAATTTTTGAGGGCTTTTTTAAGCCCTTTTTTTATGTGATAAATATTCCCTTTCTTTAATTTTCTAATAATTCAAACAATTTTTTTATTAAAAGCTTTCTTTTTTTTAAAAAAGTTTTATCTATATATTTTCTATTTTCTTCTTTTAAAATTTCCTGACCATTTGACCCCAATCCTTTGAAGACAAATTCTTTATCTTCTTTAATCCAATTATCGATCATTAACCCAGACATCTCTATATGAAATTGTAAACCATAAGCGAAATCACCAATCCTAAAAAACTGTTCCTTACAACGCGCACTACTAGCAATGAGTTCTGACTTTTTAGGTAATAAAATTCTATCTCCGTGCCAGTGAAGTACGCTAAAGGGTTTTTTAAAAATTTCTTTAAAGTCATTATTTGATTTATCTATAAAAATTGGAGACCATCCAATTTCTGGTAATGCTTTAGGAGGAGATCCATATTTTAAAATTTCAACATCACCTCCAGCAGCACTTGCTAATAATTGCGCTCCTAAGCAAACACCAATTATAGGTTTGTTATTATCTAATTCGCTTTTTATAAAATCTCTTTCTGACTTAAGCCAAGGATATCTCTCGCATCCTATATCTTTAACTCCCATTGGTCCTCCCATAATTAAAATTAAGTCACTTTTTTTTGTTTTAGGTAGATTTTCGTTTTTATCTAAACGAATAATTTCGACTTTTAAATCTCTTTCCATA
>QCIL01000014.1 GCA_003216725.1 Prochlorococcus sp. AG-402-L18 | reverse complement strand
ATTTGCTCAATTACTTAAAATAGTATTTAATTTTTTTAAAACTGGGAAACTTAGATTTGGGATCGTTTTCGAAACAGGAGGAATGCCTTCAAGTCATTCTGCCTTAATAACTGGTGTTACCTCAGGAATAGGTTTTCAATTAGGATTTGATAACCCATTATTTGCATTTGCAGTTGCAGTATCATTTATTATTATGTATGACGCTAGTGGTGTTAGAAAATCAGCAGGTATCCAGGCTGCAGAGATAAATATCATATCAAAAAAAATAGATCCTCAATCAGAATTAAATTTAAAAGAAACGCTTGGCCATACAAAATTTGAAGTCATGGTAGGAAGCCTTTTAGGGCCACTAATCACTCTACCTGGTATGGTATTTGTGGGTTCCCCAATCAACATATTTCATTTCCTAATTAATTAGAAGCTCGAGAGTAGTCAACTTGAGTAGCTTCTATAAAATTTTTTGCGGCTTCTGGACAACTTGGCAAATGTAAATGTACCCAACTTGCGTGTAATCTTTTATCTGACCATCCTTCACTTTCAAAGTCTGTCTCCCATGATTTAATTTCCCAAGGGTAAGATAATTTATGCTCGTCATCTTCTTTATTTATATCAATTTCTGAAAAAGATCGTTCAATTTCCCAATAATGAAATTCATGACCTCTAATTAATTGATTTTGTTTAATTATTGGAGAGTTTCCTAAACCCCTCAGATATCTATATCCAACTGAAAGTTTACTTTTTTTTGATTCAAAAGGTAAAATCCCGCTCATTTTATATTTGCTACCTTCTTCGTCTTTTATTAAATCTCCTAAAATCATCATCCCACCACACTCTGCATAAATAAAATGATTTTTACGGAACTCCCTTAAAGACTTTAAGCTTTTTTCTGATTGACTTATGTGATTAGCATATTTTTCAGGGAACCCACCTGGAATAATTAAAGAATAAGCCTCTTTAGGAATTTCTTCATTATCGAAAATGCTCCATGAAATGAGAGGAATTCCTATCTCACTTAAAAACTCCTTCGTTTCAGGGTATTGAAAGTGAAAGATTTCATCTTCTGCAATTGCTATTGGTTTTCTTTTATCTATTTTAAAATCATTAGTTATGAAAGTATTAAACGATTTTTTTTGAGGAGATTTCAAGAATTTGCTTAAAGAAACTAAATCTAGATTTTGTTCAGCAAAACGTGCAAAATAATCAACATTAATTTTTTGCAATCTTTCAAATGGAGAAACTAAGCCTAAATTAGCTTTATTAATAGTTATTTTTGAATCAGAAGGTAAAAACCCTAAAATTTCTATATCTTCATTTTTGAAAACTTCTTTGATTAATTTTTTATGTCTTTCTGAATTGACGTTATTAAATATAATTCCCTTAATTGATAAATCGTTATCAAAATTTCTGAAACCCTTTACCATCGCCAAAAGAGAAGCAACTTGGCCTCTTGCATTAACTACAAAAATTATTGGGATATCAAGGATTTTAGCTACATTTGCTGTACTCGAAAAAGAAGTTGCACCTAATCCATCAAAAAGACCCATAGCCCCCTCAATTAATGAGAATTCATATTTCAAAGAATGTTCAGAAAAATTTTTTTTAACCCAATCCTCACCACTTAAAAAGATATCTAAATTCCTACAAATTGGTTGACCAATAGAACTAAGTTGTTGTTGATCAAGATAATCTGGTCCTACTTTAAATGTTTGTATTTTAATACCTTTTGAAAAAGCCCAACAAGAAATTAAAAGTGATAATGTAGTTTTTCCACTATCAGTTGAAGGGGATGAGATTACACAAGGCATTTATTATTAATAATTAAGATTACTAAATATCTTCGAAGCGATTTCTATAGAATTTTCAAAAAGAGGGCTTGTATTACCTCTACTACTGCCTAAAAGTTTACTTACATCAGACTCTGAAGAAGAAAAAGAATTAGGTACTACTTGTTCTATTAGTTGCATATCAGCCATACCTCCTGCTTCAAGCCTCATACATTCTACTGACTCACATCCAAGAATTACACAAGTATTGTTTTTTTGAACATCGCTAATTTTAGAAATTAATCTCAATCCAATAACTTGACCGAGATGAACAATTGGATTTCCTAATGGCAAAGAATTAATAGAAGTAATAATTTTCTCCCCATTCTTTCTATGAAATTCAATTTTTATAAAATCTTCATTCTTCTCAACTCTTACAAATTTCCACTCAAGTTTATCGCTAATCCATGAAATCAAAAACAAGGCTTGCATAATATGCTCTCCTGCAATATCAACATCAATGTCAGTGATATGATCTAGTATGGGTCTTCTAGAAGGGGGATCAAAAATCATAGCTAAAGACTCTCGCCAACTCTTTAAACGATCCCAATTTAAATCGTTAATAGCAATTTTCGCTCTTTTTAATCGATCTAAAACTTTTAAACACCTTTTTGGGGATCCGAATGCTGTATCAATAATAAGTCTAGGACCATTATTTATAAAATATTCAAAAATTTCTGGAGATTCATCCAAACTTCCGTTCCACCATAACCAAGAAGGTAATTCTTCAATAAAAAGTTGGTCAATTATTTTTAATCCTTTTTTATTTATTGAGTTTGAATCTCCCCTAATAACAACCAAGTCTCCACAGATAGGTTGGTTACCAAGACTATCACTTAATGGACAATAAGCAGATACAAACGTTTTTAATTCCGAATTATTATTCAATGTTGGTGCTAATGTTATTAATCTCCTCGGATTTAAAGTGCTAATCGAAGATTCAAAAAATTGTCCTCTATAGTCCTCAAAATTTTTATCAGATAATTTTTCTTTCAATAAATTCAACAACTCGTAGCTATCAAGCGAAGTTGTGTGTGGTAAACCTTCATCTAATACAAAATTTTTAGCTGCCTCAACAATCTCTGGATTTAAGTTTCCTGTTATTGGCCCACTTATTAATCCATTTTGTACTAAACATTGTTCAAGCCAGGCAGGCTGCCAAACAATTAAAGTAAAAGTACTAGCACCATAGTTATGGGTATCTTCAGAAGTCCATAATTTATTAAGGTAATTAGAAATTTCTTGAGGAGGAAGTTCTAATGGGGTTTGAAGTGTTAGTTGAGGTTTCATTATTATTAAGGCCTGCGCCAGAAAATATTATCTTTAGAGAGTAATTGATCAGATTCAGGAGGTCCCCAAGTCATAGATTCATAATTGTGAATAGGTAGCTTCCATGGAGAGTTATCCATCAATTCAATTAATGGAGTATAGAGTTTCCAGGCTGCCTCAACTTCATCACTTCTTGTAAATAGGGTTGGGTCAGAAAGCATAGCATCAGCTAATAATCTCACATAACCTTCATCGGAGGGCTCTCCAAATGATTCATCATAGGAAAATTTCATCTCAACAGGTCTAGATTTCATACCAGAACCTGGAGATTTAACTTCAAATTTAAATGTAGCACCTTCGTTTGGCTGAATTCTAAGAATAAGTTGATTTGGTGAGGGATTTATTATTGTTGATTCAAATAAATGAACCGGAGCATCTTTAAATGTTAAGACAATTTCTCCAAGTCTTTTAGGCAGCCTTTTACCTGTTCTCAAATAAAATGGAACTCCTTGCCAACGCCAATTATCAACAAAGACTTTTGTTGCGACATAAGTTTCAGTTGTACTATTTAAATTTACACCTTCTTCTTGCCTATACCCTTTTAACCTATTTAAACTATTTCCTCCTTCACCATATTGCCCCCTTATACAGCATTTCCATGGTTCATTTTCATTAGCAAGCTTTGTGGCTTGTAGAACCTTAGCTTTTTCATTTCTAATTGCTTCTGGTTCAAACTTTCCAGGAGGTTCCATAGCGGTAACAGCTAACATTTGTGTTAGGTGATTTTGAAGCATATCCCTTAAAGCCCCCGAACTTTCGTAATATCCAGCTCTGTCTTCAACACCAACTGTTTCAGATGAAGTTATTTGAACACTTGAAATATAATTTCTGTTCCATATTGGCTCAAGAATGGTATTAGCAAATCTCAAAACTAATATATTTTGAACTGTTTCTTTACCTAAATAGTGATCTATTCTATAAATCTGAGTTTCATCAGCACAACTTTGTACGATTTGATTCAATTTTTTTGCACTTGAAAAATCTCTTCCAAAGGGTTTTTCGATTACTATACGACTTTTTTTTGGATCATCTATTAATCCTGCAGATTTGAGAGCTTTACATCCACTTGCATAGAAATTGGGCGAAACAGACAAATAAAAAGTTCTATTCCCATGAGTAGCTTGTGTTTTATCAATTATATTTAACCTTTTAGAAAGTCTCACAACATGCTCACTCTGTTGTAAATCAACAGATTCATAAAATAAATATTTAGAAAATTTATCCCATTCCTTTTCTTTCCCACTTATTTGTTCAGATAACTTTATTTTCATCTTTTCCTTGAACTCTTTATCGGTCCAGGGTCTTCTTGCACAGCCAATAATCGCAAATTCACTCGGGATTCTTCTTTGCAAATAAAGCTCAAATAATGCTGGTATTAGTTTTCTATGAGTAAGGTCTCCACTAGCACCAAAAATTATTAAGGATTGTGGAGATATGACTCTTTCCTGTCGTAAACCTAATCTAAGAGGATTACTTAAAGTTGAAGGCATATTTTAAATTGTCTTATCTCTAAAATCCTCTCATTTGTGAAAATAAGCTACTTATTGTGTCTAAACCAAAAAAGTAACGTGAATATTATTCTTTTTTTGAAATCTATAATTTAGTAGGTTTCTACATGCCATCTTCCTGCTTTTTTTAGTTGAGGTCTTAATTCTGCCCAATTCAAACCCTTTTCTTCTGCAGCTTTTGTCATAGCTTCATCTATCCCAGGTTCCATACCTTTTAAACCACATAAATATATATGTGTTTTTTCGTCTTCAATCATATTAAAAAGTTCGTTTGCTGACTCTAAAACTCTGTCTTGGATATACATTCTCCCTCCTTTAGCGTTTTGCTGTTCACGACTAATTGCTTTGGTATATTTGAAGTTATTTGGATTTTCTGAGAGATATCTTTGGAGATCTTCTTCGTACAACAAATTAGCTGATTTTGGTGCTCCCATAAATAACCATGCTTTACCTCTAAAATTCCATTTGTTCTTTTCTTTTTCTGTCGCTTCAAACATTCTTCTTAAATAAGCCCTCATTGGGGCTATACCAGTACCTGTAGCTAGCATAACTATGTTTGCATCTTCTTCGTCAGGTAAAAGCATCTCTTTCCCTACAGGACCTGTAATTTTAACTTTATCTCCAGGTTTTATATCACATAAATATGTAGAACAAATACCATTTATAGTTTCACCATCTTTTTCATACTGAAGTTGTCTAACACATAGAGAAACTGTATTACCATTAAAATCATCTCCATGCCTGGTGCTTGCAATTGAATAAAGTCTTAATTTGTGAGGTTTACCATTAGCATCCTCTCCTGCAGGCATAATTCCTATGCTTTGACCTTCCACATAATTAAGAAAGGGATTACTGTCTTTTAAATCAAAAGTTATGTGATTTACTCTTCCAATAGCTCCCTCCTCAAGAAGACTGTAGTTATCTATGACTGTCCCTTCATAAGGCGTTTTTGGTCTGTAAATATTAACTGGCACATCAGCATGCTTTTTCTTTACTACTTTAGTAGCTTCTGTTTTCTGAACTTCTGCCTTTGAAACATCAACTTTTTTGGGTTCCACAACTTTTACCTCAGGTTTCTTCGCTTTTGATTCTTCTACAAATTTTAAAGCTCTTTTATTGAAAGTCGTGAGAATAAAATAAAAAACAGCTATAACTACAGGTATATGAGCTAATCCGCCTGCGATTACTTTTGCTTGTGAATACATTTTAAAAATTTCTTTTCTAAAAGATTATCAATTTGTAGCTTAGTTTGTAGTGATTTTACAAAAATGGTTACGTTTTGAGATCGGAATATTTAAATATTAATTTCGTTATTTATCAAAAAGTTTTATGTTTTATCGGTATAGTAGCTCAGGAATATTTTTACTTAATTAATCATTAATTAATGAATAATTCTCAGGAATCTGATAATCATCCACAAAATTATGATTACAGAACAATTGAACAAACAATGGAAAAGTTTCCTGGCGGAACAAGAAGACTTGCAGCACAATTAACAACTTCTGCGACCTTCGATTCTTTGTGGAGTGTTTTAACTGATTATGATCGTTTGAATCTGTATATTCCAAATCTTTTATCAAGCAAAAAAATATATCAAAGAAATAATAATGTCCATCTCAAACAAGTTGGTGCACAAGATTTCCTTGGAATGAAATTTTCAGCCGAAGTGACTATTGACTTATTTGAAGAAAAAGAGCTTGGGTTATTAAAATTCACACTAATAAAGGGTGATTTCAGAAAATTTGAGGGAAGTTGGAAAATACAAAAAATAAAAGAAACTTTTAAAAACTCATTAATATACGAACTAACGGTACAAGGTTTCCAATGGATGCCAATCGGTATGATAGAAAAAAGATTAAAAAAAGACCTGTCAGAAAATCTGCTTGCCGTAGACAAACAAGCAAAGTCTTTAAATAAATAAAATAGTTTTAAGTTTTAGAATAGCCCCAAGGGGATTCGAACCCCTGTCGCCTCCGTGAAAGGGAGGTGTCCTAGGCCTCTAGACGATGGGGCCAAGGAAATAGCTTAAACAGCTTATTAAAAATTAAGAGTAAAACTATCCTTTCGTCAAGTATTGTTGATGTTTGTTTTGGCCTTGCCACACTGGAACGGTGAAATGGAAGCATGATCCTTCACCAACCTCTGATACAACCCATATTCTCCCGCCTTGAACTTCAACAATTCTTCTGCAAACAGATAAGCCAATACCAAATCCGGATGTTCCCTGAGATGTCTGTGGCAGTCTGACCCTATCAAGAAATATTCTTTTTTGTTCACTTAAAGGGATTCCAGATCCTTTGTCACATATTGTTATTTCAACCCATTGATTAGTTTTGTGAATCATTGTAATTTTTATTGACCCCGAATCCTCTGAAAATTTAAGGGCGTTTTCAATCAAATTTAAAAATACCTGTCTCATCCTTCTTTGATCAGCAAATACACTTGGGAGATCTGAGGGTATGTCAGTATCAATTTCAATCTTTCTAGATCGCCAAAACTTTTCCGTTTCAAGAATTGCTTCAGCACTAATATTTCCTAAATCAATTTTTTGAGGATTAAAGAGTGCTTCCCATTTAGTGGTTCCAACCTCAAGTAAATCTTGAGATAGAAGTTCAATTTCCTCTAAACGTCTTTTAATAACTTCTTGCAATTTCTTTATATCAATTTGACCAAGTTTTTGACTTTGAATTGCAAGGGTTGCTGCTGTTAATGGAGTTCTTAATTCATGAGCCACCATCCTTAAAAGTCTTTCTTGTGATTCAATTCTTTTTGTAAGCGTTTCGTTTTCCTGTCTTAAGACAAGAAGTTCGTCCTCAAGAAGAAATTCTTTCTGAGTTGTAATTGAATCAAGTTTTGAGGGTTGCAGATTAATACCTAAATTTTTTGTTAAACCCTCTTGTTTCCACCTCGGCAACCATGTCTGTAACTGAGTGAAAATATTACTACCTGCAAATATTTGTTTCGGTGCGGGCAAAATCTTAATTAGAGCAGGGATTGCCACTAATCTATGTAATTCAAGAAGTTCAGGTTGATCAGTAGGTTCAGAAATTTGTAGAGAAATTTCAAATTCACTTTCTACAGACTCTAAATAAGCTAATAAAGATTTAATATCACCTCTAGAAAGATGTTTTCTAGAAGCTACAAGTATTAATTTTAGTTCCTTCTTTTCATTCAAAAGATTTCCCCTGAAGTGTTGAAAAGCTGTTATTGCTTATAAACACATTAAGATATTTATCTTTATTTTACAGATAAGCTATGAAATAAATAGAGCATATTTATATATGGTTGTTATTAATCAAAGCAAAAACTTTAATCACGGTGAATATAACTCACCTGAAATAACTATTGATAGTAATTTGAAAAGGTGGTTTTCAAGGAATATTGGACTTTGGAAATCCAATAGGACATATTTTCTTGAAGAAGAGAAGAAAACTTATAATTTATGTATGTTTATAAATATCGAAGCTCTCGAAAGTAAAAAGAAATGGGAATCAAATTATAAATTTTCCTGGTACCCTGAAAAAAAATATAGTTTTTTTGAAGAGAATCCTAGGTATAAGGAAAAAGGCGAAATGCGCGCTTCTATAAGTGGTCATCAACTAATTAGGGAAAATTTTTACTTAAGTAATGTAAATGGCATATCTAACATTAAACAAATTGATGAACATGAGATGATTTTTGAGTCTTCCTATGAAGACTGGTATATTCTTGAACACACGAGACTCATTGATGAGGATAATTATAGATATAGGATCATATATTCTTGGAACAAAAATAAACTTAAAATTGTGGAAAATCATCATGAAATTAAAATTATTACATAACTTCAATAAATAAATATAGTTTAAAAATAAAAAATGTTATCTTTAATAATGAATTTTTCTGCTTTGTGATGAATATTAATTTCTTTTCTAGAAGATTTAAAAAAATAATAATATTTCCTATATCTTTATCTCTTATTTTTTTTGAAATAAATTTATTAAATAAAGAAATAAAAGCAGAAAGGAAATTTCCAGCAGCAACGGAAAAAGACCTTTATTTATATAGAGGTATGGGGGCATCTTATTTATGTATTGCATCAAAAGCTGGGATTGAATTTACAAAGGCTGTAGGAGTAGCTACCACAACATATGTGCAAGTTTTAGAGGGGAAACACGGAGGACTAATTAAAGAGTTAGGAGATAAAAAGTTAGAAAGACAAAAATTGTTTGCAGGTGCTGAATTCCAAATTGTTACTAAAGCTATTCAATTCTGTCCTGATAGCGTGCCTAAAGATGTGACCAAAAAAGTTAATAAAATTCTTAAAGATAATAAGAAGTAAGCTTATTGATTATCTAAACATAGAACTAACAGAACTCTCTTCATGAATTCTCCAAATAGCCTCACCTAGCATATTTGCGACAGAGAGCACTTTTAACTGCGGGAAAACTTGTTTCTCTAATACTGGAATACTATTAGTAACTATGACTTGTTCAAATAAGTTTTTTGCGCTTAATCTTTCATAGGAGGGCGGAGAAAATACTGCATGAGAGGCACAAGCAAAAATTCTCTTTGCGCCTTCTTTTTTTAAAAGTTCAGCTCCTGAACATATAGTTCCTCCTGTATCGATCATGTCATCTATTAAGATAGCTGTTTTACCCTTAACTTCTCCTATCACAGTTAGGCTCTCTGATATGTTATGGGCAGATCTTCTCTTATCAATTATTGCTAATGGAGCATCATTCATTAATTTAGCAAATGCTCTTGCTCTAGCTACACCGCCCACATCAGGAGAAACAACAACGACCTCCTCTAAATTTAAGCTCGCGAGATAATCGATCAAAACAGGTGATCCATAAATATGATCACAAGGAATATCGAAATATCCTTGTATTTGTGCCGAGTGCAAATCCATTGCAAGAACTCTATCAACCCCAGATTTCTCAAGTAAATTTGCAGTAAGTTTTGCTGTAATTGATTCTCTCCCGGAAGTTTTCCTATCAGCTCTAGCATATCCAAAATAGGGTATAACAGCTGTGATTTGCCTAGCTGATGCTCTCTTACAAGCATCAACCATTATCATCAATTCAATCAAACTATCATTAACTGGCGCACATGTAGGTTGTATAAGAAATACATCACATCCTCTTATAGATTGCTGAATTTGAATGTAAAGTTCGCCATCAGCAAATCTTTTTGATATTAGCGGAACATTTTTTATTCCTAAATATGCCGCTATTTCCGTTGATAATTTTGGATTAGAAGTACCACTTACTAACCTTAGTCGACTATTGGCTAGATTAAAATTTGGCTCTTCGTTCTGCACTGCCGTGATAAAACTAGTCACGAAATTTGCATTATTGAAATACTAATATCATCGTAGTCCCTAATATTAATTTCGCAAAAATTTATTTACTTAAATATGAGCAATAGTTACAAGTTATAAATTAAAGTCGAATAATAAACTAAAAGGATATTTAATTATTCAAAAAAACAATTTTAAGGTTATTTGTTAAATTTACATTTTTTATATATCTTTAGTTTTAGATAAGTAAAGAATATTTTGATGATAAGAAATCTAACTAAGAGAATTATTATATGAAACTAAAATCAGTTTTACAAAAAAAGTCTTTAGGGATACTAATTCATCCTTCAAGCCTACCAGGAGGTAGCTACTGTGGGACCTTTGGTGAAGGTGCAAAAGATTGGATTAGAAAACTATCTAAACATAAGATTAATTTCTGGCAATTTTTACCTTTAACTCCAACAGACACTACAGGATCACCGTATAGTTCACCCTCTAGTTTCGCTTTAAATCCATGGTTTCTTGACATAAATGAATTAATTGAAAAAAAATATATACTTATTTCTAACCTAGAAAAGTTAACTTCATATCAACAAAATAATGATTACTTTGATTTTGATATCGCTGACAATTTATCCAATAAATTAGGAAGATATCTTTTGCAGTCATGGCCTTCGCAATCTAAAGAAAGAAAGAATAATTTTTATGTCTGGAATAAAAACAATACTTGGGTTGAAGATTATTCAATATTTATGGCAATCAGAGAGGAGTTTAATAAGTTGCCATGGTGGCAATGGCCTATAGATTTTAAGAATAAAAATAATAAGTTTTTGAAGTCATGGATAGAAGAGAAAAATCAAGAGATTCTTAAAATCAAACTTATTCAATGGCATCTTGATAAGCAGTGGAAAACAATTAAAGACTTCGCCAAATCTAGAGGGATAACTCTTATAGGTGATTTACCTTTTTATGTATCAAGAGATAGTGCAGATGTATGGAGTAATAAATCATTATTTTCAATCTCTCAAAATGGAGATTTAATTTTTCAAAGTGGAGTACCTCCAGATTATTTCTCATCTAATGGGCAACTTTGGGGTACTCCTACCTACTATTGGTCAAAACACAAAAGGACGAATTTTAAATGGTGGAAAAAAAGGTTTAAAAGACAATTTGAGCTTGTCGACCTATTAAGACTTGATCATTTCAGGGCATTAGCTGGATATTGGAGAGTTGATGGAAATGCCAAAAATGCTATAAATGGCAAATGGATTAATTCACCAGGTAGAGAACTCTTAACTGCTCTAAAAAAAGATTTGAATTTTGATTTTTTACCTATAATTGCTGAGGACTTAGGGGTAATAACTAAAGATGTTGATTTGTTACGAAGAAATTATGAATTGCCTGGAATGAAAATTCTACAATTTGCATTTGATGGTAATGAAAAAAACCCTTATCTTCCTAAAAATATTATTGGTGAAAACTGGGTTGTTTATACTGGAACACACGATAATGCAACTTCAACTTCTTGGTGGAATACATTAGATAAATACACTCAAGTTAATATTAAAGATAACTTCAATTTTTCTGCAGAAGCATCTTGGAATTTAATAGAAATAGGTATGCGAACAAAAGCTAAGCTCTTCATATCTCCCATTCAAGATATATTATCTCTAGATGACTCAAGCAGATTAAATACACCCGGAACTATACATAACAATTGGAAATGGAAATTGAATAAAAGCTTAAACGAAATAGAATTCCATTTGCAAAAATATAGCGAACTTGGAATTAAATATGATAGGGTAATGAATTAATTTAAAATTATATTTTTTCTGATTTTTCTTCTATTATTTTAATTTCAATAGTTTCTGTACTATAAATGAAATATCTATTAATAAGAAACAGTGTAAGAATTAAAAAGATGAAGTATAAAAAACATCCCTGCCAAGAATTTATTAAATCGAATTTTCTGATAACAAAATTTTTATTTACTTTTTGAAAACTATTCATTTTTTTATTTGATAAAGCTAAGAGGGTGTTTTTTTTTAAATAAAGACATTCTTCAAGCTTTAACAATATCGACCTTATAAAAGGATATTCAGGTCTAAGGTGCTCTATATTCTGTTCAATAGAATTAATAGTAGATTCTGGAATTTTTGAGTTTTTAGATAAATCTTTAATAGAAAGTTGGTTTTTAATTCTTGCTTCTTTTACTAATTTAGAAATTTCACGGTATTGATCATCCTCTAAAAACCTACTGTCTTTATTTAACTTTTCATTATTTTCTTTTAGAAAAAAAAGATTAAATATTTTCATGATTTATTTTGTTATTAATTAGTTTTGATTAATTTTCAACCATCTTCTTTTAGATTACTTATAGAAATTTTAGTAAAATTTGTCCTTAGCAAATCAAGCACTTTAATTATTCTCTAAGTATTCAAAAGATGGTTTTTAATTCCCTTAATTTTAATAAAGTATTTATTCAAAAATTATAAATTAAAAAGTTTATATAAAATCACAAATCTAAGCAGGTGAAATGATATTTAGAAAAGCACTTTTGGCTAATTTTATAGGACTAAAAGTTTCCCTGATTAAACTAAACAGCCTTTCTGCATCTTTTAATTCTAATTTGTCATCTTTAATGAGACTAAGTAGAAAACTTTTTCTAACTTCAGAGCCTTTTTCACTCACAAAGAGTTTTAGACTTGCATTTGCTACTGGGATTAAATCCGAGTTCATGTTTTCAGCTTCTTTGAACAATATGTTTAGTAAGCTTTCAACTTTTTCTATTTGGATCCTTCCTTTTTGATCAAATACAACTTCTAAAAGAATTTCTAATATTTCATTAGAATTATCAGTTAGTAATTTTTTAGCAATATATGGATATGCAATTTTTAAAATTTTGAATTCAGGATCTAGCCTCAAAGCTAATCCTTCTTGACTAACAACTGCTCTTATTATCAATGCAAATCTACTTGGAACCCTAAAAGGATATGAATACATAAGTTTTGAAAATTTATCAGTTACATTCTTAAGATTAAAGCTGCCAACCTCTGCAGAAAAAGATCCTCCAAGAACCTCTTTTAATGGTTCAACAAGTTTTTCAAGATCTTGATTTTTGGTCAGGAAGCCCAACTTCTGAAAGTCTTTGGCCAGAAGTAAATATTCGTCATTTATAATATGAACAATTGCTTTGATAAGTGTAATTCTATCTGAATCTGAAATTGTATCCATCATCCCAAAATCTACGTAAGCCAAGTTACCACTATCAGCACTCCCGCCTTTCAGAGCAAACATATTTCCAGGATGAGGATCTGCATGAAAATAGCCATGTTCAAACAATTGTTGTAAACCGCTTATGACACATGTTTTTATAAAAGAAGATGGTATTAAATTATTTTCCTCTAAAATTGCCCTATCCCTTAGCTTAATACCATCTATCCAAGAGGTAGTAATGACTCTTTTTGAAGAAAAATCTTTTTCTAAATTAGGTATAAAAACATTTGGATTATTTTTGAATAGATTGGCAAACTTTAATGCATTTTTAGCTTCTTTCTCGTAATCAATTTCCTCAAAAAGTGCTTTTCCAAATTCATCTATTATTTCTCCAATTCCAACACCTACATTAAAAGGTAAGAATGATGAGAATGTAGTTGCAAGAATTCTAAGTATGACAACATCTCTTCGTATGAGAAAATGCAGATTTGGTCTCTGTACTTTTACAGCGCAATAAGTCTTATTTTTTATTTTTGCTTTATAAACTTGTCCTAAACTTGCTGATGCTATAGGTTGGTCTGGAAAGTGATCAAATATTTCATTAGCAGGAGATCCGAGTTCTTCTTCAATAATTTGTAGAGCAATTTTATGTTCAAAAGGGGGTAGATTATCTTGTAGATTTGTTAGCTCTGTTAACCAATCTTGTCTAACTAGATCTGGTCTCGTTGATAATGCTTGCCCTAATTTAATAAAACATGGCCCCAATTCAGTGATTACATCAAAAAGATATTTAGAGAGATTTTTCTGTACACTTTTATTTTTACTGTTGCCTTGAAATAGTATTCTTATTGCTAAAAAAATTAAAGTTAAAAGAATATATAGAATTCTCGGTATTAATATCCATGGCCTTAAAATTAACCAAATTAAATCTCCTCTAGCAGAATATTTCGAATCTAAGTTTTCCATTAAAATTTAATATTATGAAAGAATAACTTTTTTCATTTATTCTATATGTGTCAATAATACTTTATGAGTATTTCATCTTTTCTGACTAAAAAGTTCTTAAAGTCACTTTTTTTTCCAGCTCATAATAGAGGTAAAGCTCTACCTAAAAAATTAATTAAAATATTAAATAGTCCTCCAGGGATATGGGACTTGCCTGAACTTCCTGAAATCGGTTCAACACTTTCGAAGCAAGGATTAATAGCTGATGCACAAAAATCAATATCTGAAAAATTCAATACCAAAAAATGTTTTTTTGGTGTTAACGGAGCTTCTGGATTAATTCAATCAGGAATAATTGCAATGGCAAATCCAGGAGAATGTATTCTCATGCCAAGAAATGTCCATATAAGTGTTATCAAAGCTTGTGCACTTCAAAACATTAATCCAATATTTTTCGACCTAGAATTTTCGTTCGTCACTGGACATTACAAACCTATTTCTAAAGAATGGTTTACTAAAGTCTTTAAGAATTTAGATTTTGAAAAGAATAAAATTGTTGGGGTTCTTCTTGTAAACCCCTACTATCAGGGATATGCATCAGATTTAGAACCTTTAATTGAGATTTGTCATGAAAAAAATCTTCCTGTCTTAGTTGATGAAGCTCATGGTTCATATTTTCTTTTTTGCGAAAATATAAATTTACCTAAATCCGCCTTAAGATCAAAAGCTGATTTAGTTGTACATTCCCTACATAAATCTCTTAATGGACTTACACAAACAGCAATCATCTGGCTTAATGGTGATTTAATAGAAGAAAACAAATTAACAAGAAGCATTCACTTATTACAAACAACTAGCCCAAATTCTCTTTTGCTTTCTTCTTGTGAAGAGTCTTTAAAAGATTGGCAAAATAAAAAGAGATTAGATAAATTTCAAAGAAGAATTCATGAAGCAAAAACTATTTTCCACGAATTAGTTAAAAGAAATATACCTTTAATTGAAACCCAAGATCCACTAAAGATAGTATTAAATACATCTGCATTTGGTATAGATGGTTTTACCGCCGATGAATTTTTTTATAGAAATGGACTTATTGCTGAATTGCCTGAAAAGATGACCATAACCTTTTGCTTAGGATTTACCAATCAAAGAGGCTTCATAAAAATATTTGAAAACTTATGGAAAAAATTACTTATTAATGCTAAAAACTCCAAACAATTAAAAGTTATAAAACCTCCATTTAAATTAATTCAATCTCCGGAAATTTCCATAGGATTAGCATGGACAAGTAAGACGACCAGTATACCTCTATGCGAATCTTCAGGCAAAATATCGGGAGATATTATATGTCCATATCCTCCAGGTATTCCATTAATTGTTCCTGGTGAAAGAATAAATACTGATAGGATCAATTGGATAAAAAATCAAAGCTCATATAACAGGGATCTGGTAAATTCATATATAAGAGTTTTGAATACATAAAGCAAATATGAGATTAAGAAGCGGATTACTTATAGGTATATTTGGCTTAATTGTTGTTTTACTAGGTGGTTGGTATTTCACAATAGCAATTTCATTACTAACTTATTTGGCATTACTAGAATTTTTTAGAATGGCAGAGTTGTCAGGAATTAAACCGGCCACCAAAACAACCTTATTTTCATGTTTCGTAATTATAATTTTTTCTTATCTTGAAGTCTTAGGTTTCGTTGATAAAGAAATATCCAGTTCGGTTTTGCCTATTTGCTCTGTGGGAATATGCACATGGTTATTATTACAACCAAAAACTGGTACCATTTCAGATATTGCAGCATCTATTTTTGGATTATTTTATTTAGGCTTTTTACCTAGTTATTGGATTAAATTAAGATCATTAGAATCAATCGCTAGTTTCACTTCTAATGGATTTAATTCCTCTGAAATAATATCAAATTCATCAGGTCTTTACTTAACTTTAATTTCTTGTTTATTGATTGTAGCCAGTGATATAGGTTCTTATTTCATTGGCAAAGTATTTGGGAAAAGATCTCTATCACCGATTTCTCCAAGTAAAACTATTGAGGGTTTAATTGGAGGAATAACATGTTCTATTATTTTAGCAACATTCTTTGCATTCTTATTTAATTGGAGAAATTCACTTTTAGTTGGAATTGCATACGGAATAATTGTCTCACTAATGGCATTAGTTGGAGATTTAATTGAATCAATGATGAAAAGAGATGCGAAAATTAAAGATTCTGGTACTTTCTTACCAGGACATGGAGGTATACTTGATAGAATAGATAGTTATATTTTTACCCCTTCTGTAATCTATTACATTATTGTAATTTTGAAGTATTTAAATTAATCCCAAATAACAATTCGACATTAGAAATTAGACTCTTCCAAAACATTAAATGGTATTGAAAATAAATCTTAATTTAGAATTATTAGATTGAATTATAGTTTTTATTGATATGGAAGAAATCTTGAATAATTTTATTACATAGTGGTGGCAAATCGACATGAGGAAGATGACCACAATTTTTTAAACTTATACAATTTAATTTATTTATGTTTTTTATATTATTAATTTCTCTTTCCCCGAGAATACGATCATTTTCACCACATATAGTTTTAATTGGTATATCTTGAATAAATTTATATGATCCTGAGAACCCCCCACTTTTAGCAAAAGAGGCTAATGAATTTCTCCAACCTGAACAACCTAAATGAATTGAAGCAATTTGCTCTTCCATTGAACCAACACTTCTATCTGGATAAGCAAATGCTTGTCTACAAAGACTTTTTCTAACTTGAGGCAAACTTAAAAAAGAGGCTCCTATTTGATTTAGTGGGAAAGGGATTTTTTTAGATTCGCCAAATAATCCTGCAGGTGATAAAAGTAATATTTTATCAATGAGATTTGGAATCTCATTTGTAAGTTTTAATGCTACAGATGCTCCCATAGAAGCTCCAACAACTTTTATTTTTTTTGTTATTTTTAATGCATTAAGAATATCTTTTAGATTAGAAATTATTTGTGTGGGAGAATATTTAGTAGTTGCAAATCTTGGAGTGAAACCAAACCCCAACAAGTCTGGAATGATAACTTGGAAATTATTTTTTAATAATGGGTATATTCTCCTAAATTCTAGAAAGCTGCTATCAAAACCATGTAAAAAGATAATAGGATCTCCTTTCCCACCAATAACAACAGGGAATTTCGAATGATTCCAATTATTTTCAAGTTTTATCCAATTTACATCATTTGCAATCATCAATCCTAATGGATCTTTTAGAGAAACTTTTGCTTTTTCAAAATAATCAATATTTAGTTCATTAAGTCTATCGTTATGGGTTAAAAGATATGTATTCACAATACTTTTATTTCTTGCTTTTCGAAATACGTAATAGTTTGAACTATATCTTGCACTGAAACTTTAAAAGGTAAAGAATGAATCTCAGATTTACTCCTACATGTAAACTCTGCTATTTTTAATAAATTATTATTTTCGAATACATCTATTCCAAGTTCAGCAAAAGTAGTTGGCAAATTCAATTTTTTCATAAATACTAAAAGTTGTTTTATTGATTGATCAGCTAATTTATTATTATTTTTAATTTTTTCTAGTTTTAATTGCAATAATATTCCGACTCCAACTATCTCACCATGAAGGGGTTTATTATCTAAAACTATCTGAGTAATTGCATTATGAATAGCGTGTGCAGCAGCTGTTCTGCACTTTTCACCTCCTATTCCTCCAATTAATCCTGCAGTAAGAGAGCATCCTTCTATTACATTACACCAAGAAATATTTTTATCTGTTTGGTTTTTATAGGCAATTTCTCCATCAATAAATAATTGATCTCTCAAAACTCTCGATATTTGAATTGCTTGTTGTACTAGACCATCATTGCAATTTGAACTGGTCAAGGATGATTCATACCATTTAGCAAGTGCATCAGCTATACCGCTAGCTAAGGTTCTCTTTGGTGCAGTTTTAATAAAGTGATGATCCAGAACTAATATTTTTGGACATGATTTTAAATTAATATCTTTAATAAATTGGCCATTCTTTGAATAAATATTTGATAAAGCAGTCCAACCTGCACATGTTGATGCACTTAAAGGGATAGTAATGACTGGAAGTAAAAGAAGATCTCCTAACAATTTACCAGCATCCATAACTTTGCCTCCACCTGAAGCAATAATTGAATCACAATTGTTTTCAATCAAGATATTTTTTACATTTTCAATATCTTCATAACAACAATCAAATTTGAGATTAGCTGTATAAACTTCTAAATTATTATCTTTCAAATCTTGAAAAATTTGATTTCTAAGCTTATATGTTGATGAACTTCTTCCAAGGATTAATGGGCGTTTAGAAAAGTTTTTAATAGCTTTTATAGCATTTAACCAAGCTCCTTCACCCCTAAAAATTTTTTCTGGAGATATTAATTGCATTTAAAATTATTAAACTTTAAAAGTTAGCTCCGGCTAGTTCTTGAGGAGATTCCTCTGAAGAAATATTTACTGTAACTTTCTTATTTTCATCAATATCGACTAAAGCTTTGTCTCCATTTTTAATTCTTCCTGATAAAACCTCTTCAGCTAAACTATCTTCTAATAAGCGCATAACAGCTCTTCTCAAAGGTCTGGCTCCATAAGAAGGATTATAACCTTCTTCTACAAGTCTTTCTTTAAATGCATCTGTAACTTCCAACTTTATGCCTTTATCATTTAAACGAGAAAAAACTTCTCTGAGCATAATTTCTGCAATATCTTTAACTTCATCTTTGTTTAATTGTCTGAAGACAATTATTTCATCGAGTCTATTCAGAAATTCAGGTCTAAAGTATTGCTTGAGTTCTTCATTTACTAGTGATTTGATCCTATTGTATTGACTATCTTCTAATGAATCCCCTGAGAATTCAAAGCCTAAGCCACCTCCTCCTTTTTCAATAACTTTTGAACCTATATTTGATGTCATTATTAAAAGTGTATTTTTAAAATCTACTGTTCTACCTTTTGAATCTGTCAACCTACCTTCTTCAAGAAGTTGTAATAATAAATTAAAAACATCTGGATGAGCTTTTTCTACCTCATCAAATAGAACTACAGTGTATGGTCTTCTTCTGACTGCTTCGGTGAGTTGACCACCTTCATTAAAACCTACATAACCAGGAGGAGAACCAATCAATTTACTAACAGTATGCCTTTCCATAAATTCAGACATATCAAGTCTTATCATAGCCTCTTCACTACCGAAGAAATAGGATGCTAAAGCTTTTGTTAATTCTGTTTTTCCTACACCTGTAGGTCCAGAAAATATAAAACTAGCTATTGGTCGATTAGGATTCTTTAATCCAACTCTTGCTCTTCGGATAGCTCTTGAAACAGCTTTGACTGCCTCATCTTGGCCAATTAATCTTTGATGTAAGGTTTCCTCCATATTTAATAGTTTGACAGATTCGGTTTCTGTTAATTTCTGAACAGGAACACCAGTCCAAGAGGCTACTATGTGGGCTACATCTTCTTCTCCAACAAGAGGATTTTGTATATTTGGCGCATCAATATTTGATTTACTTGAATCTATTGAATCTTTTTCTTCATTAGTTTCCTTCTTATTTTCCAATAGTTCTTTTATTTTTGCAGATAACTCCATCTCTTTTTCTCTCAACTGGCCTGCTTGATCAAAATTTTGATCTCTTACAGATTCTTCTTTTTGTTTTTGGATAATTCTCAATTCTTTATCAATTTGTTTAGCTTCAGGCGGAAGTTTAGAATTTATTAACCTAACTCTACTTCCGGCTTCATCAATCAGATCAATTGCTTTATCAGGTAAAAATCTATCAGATATATAACGATCTCCAAGATGAGCTGCTGCTTCTAGTGCTTCATCTGTAATTTTGAGTCTGTGATGTTGTTCGTATCTTTCTCTTAAACCTTTTAAAATTTCAATTGTATCTTCAATAGAAGGTTCGCCTACCATTACCGGTTGAAATCTTCTTTCTAGAGCTGCGTCTCTTTCAATATGTTTTCTATATTCATCTAGAGTTGTTGCTCCTATACATTGCAGCTCTCCTCGAGCTAAAGCAGGTTTAAGGATATTTGCCGCATCAATTGCACCTTCAGCAGCACCAGCTCCTATTAAAGTATGAACTTCATCAATCACCAAGATTACATTTCCGGCAGATTTGATCTCTTCCATGATTTTTTTCAATCTTTCTTCAAATTCACCTCTATATTTTGTACCTGCCACTAGAAGTCCTATATCCAATGTTAAAACTCTTTTGTCTTCTAAAATATCTGGTATTTCTCCTAGCTGAATTCTTTGGGCAAGTCCCTCAGCTATAGCCGTTTTCCCAACACCTGGTTCTCCTATAAGAACAGGATTATTTTTTGTTCTCCTTCCTAAAATTTGTACAACTCTATCAATTTCTGCATGACGCCCAACAACAGGATCTAATTTAGATTCACTAGCTAATTTTGTTAAATTTGTACCAAATTCATCTAAAGTAGCTGTCTTCAAATTACCTTTGGGAGAACTACCTCCTGATCCAACTTCAGCTGTCTCTCCTAACATTCTTATAACTTGAGTTCTAACTTTTGTTAAATCTATACCAAGATTTTCTAATACTCTTGCAGCAACTCCTTCACCCTCTCTTATAAGACCTAAAAGTAAGTGCTCAGTTCCTATATAGTTATGTCCTAGTTGACGTGCCTCTTCAAGAGATAATTCTAAGACTCTTTTAGCCCTCGGAGTAAAAGGAATTTCAACTGCAACAAACCCAGAACCTCTGCCTATAATTTTCTCGACTTCTATCCTTGAATCTTTTAAATTAACTCCCAGTGACTTAAGTACTTTGGCAGCTACTCCTGTACCTTCACCTATTAATCCTAACAATATTTGTTCTGTACCAACAAAGTTGTGTCCAAGTCTTCTTGCTTCTTCTTGAGCAAGCATAATGACTTTAATGGCTTTTTCTGTAAATCTCTCGAACATTAGATTTAAGCTTTCTACTATTAACCTACCAGTATTAAGTCAATTTTGTGTTCAGAATGAGCTTTTATGAATAACTAAAATTAAATATTTTTAATCAAAATTTTGTCTCATTGATGATATAGCTTCTTATTGAAGTGATTTCAAGGATTATGGTAATCCGCACAATTAATGAAATTTTTTTTCTTTATAAAAATTTTTCCTTTAAAAAGGCATTGGAACCATCTTTGTAATAGTCTATCCTTCTGCCTACTGTTAGAAAATTAAAATTATCATATAGTTTATTAGCTGCATAATTAATCTCCGATACCTCTAAAGATAATTTTTTTAAATTTTGCACCTCACATGTCTTAATTAAGTGGCTTATTAAGTAAGTTCCATAACCTTTCCTTCGAAATCTTCGATTTATCGATAAATAATTTAATTGAGCTTCATCTACAACTATTTGAACTACACAAACTCCAATTATTTTTTTGGATAAAAATAATGCAAATATCTTTGATCCCTGCTTATTAAACTCACCAAGCCACTGTTTTTTGCTCCATAAAGAAACTGAATTTAAGTCAAATTCAAAACATAATTCAATATCTTTTTTAAATAATTCTTTAACTTTTAACATCGCAGTAATTTTAAATATCTACTAGAAGCTATAAAATCTTCACCTTACTTTAAAATGATATGAAAGTAGTAGAATAATTAATAAGAAAATTCATCTTATGAAAGAAAAAATCTCATTCCTTGAAAATAAAATTGATTTAAATAGTCCAAATAAAAATATTGTACCAATAACAACAAAAGTAGAAATTAATGGGAAACTATCTATTGGTGGTTGTTTTATAGATGATTTAATAAAGAGATATGATTCACCACTCTATATATTGGACGAATCTACTCTGCGAAATTCATGTAGAGCTTACAAAAAAGCGCTAGAAAAACATTATCCTGGCAAATCTCTACCGATATACGCATCTAAAGCAAACAGTTCAATATTTATGAGTAATTTAATAGCATCAGAGGGATTTGGACTTGATGCAGTCTCTGAAGGAGAACTATTAACGGCTTTAAAGGGCGGGGTACCAAATGAAATGATTGTCTTTCACGGCAATAATAAATCAGATAAAGAAATTGAATTCGCAGTTAAAAACAAAATCAAAGTAATTGTTGATAATAATCATGATTTAAAAAGATTGGAAGAAATATCAAAATCTTTCAACTGCGATTTAGACATTATGATTAGGTTCACGCCAGGTATTGAGTGTCATACTCACGAATATATAAGAACAGGTTCCTTCGATAGCAAGTTTGGTTTCGGAATAGAGAGTTTAAAAAATCTTTTTAAATTTATAAACAAAACTAAACATTTAAAATTAATTGGATTACATGCACATATTGGTTCGCAAATTTTTGAATTAGATCCTCATAAAGATCTTGGGGAAATAATGGTAAATAAAATTTTAGAAGCTAAAAGTTTTGGCCATAACATTAAAGAATTAAATGTCGGAGGTGGATTAGGTATCAAATATACTGAACAAGATGATCCTCCTTCCATAGAAGAGTGGATTAAAACCGTTTCTATATCAGTTATTAAAGCCTGCGAAAAAAATAACCTAAAATTACCAACTCTAATGTGTGAACCTGGTCGATCAATCGTTTCAACTGCAGGAGTAACTATTTACAAAATTGGCTCTTTTAAGGAGATTCCAGGAATAAGGACTTATATATCTGTTGATGGAGGAATGAGTGATAATCCTAGACCGATCACTTACCAGTCAAATTATTCTGCTTGTTTAGTTAATAATCCCTTAAATCTAGATGAGAAATTTAAAGCCAAATATACAGTTGCTGGAAAGCATTGTGAATCTGGAGACGTTTTATTCAAAGAACTTGAATTAGGACAATGTAAAACAGGAGACTTGATTTGTGTTTTCGGGACAGGAGCATATAATTATTCTATGAGCTCTAACTATAATAGAATTCCTAAGCCTGCAACTGTATTAGTGAATAATGGAGAAGCAGAAATCATCCAAAAAAGGGAGACACCACTTGATCTTTTAAAATATGATGTATTACCTGATCGCTTTATCAAGTAAAGTTAGGTACATTTGAGAAAATGTTTTTTTTAATGTGAATTTCTGGGGGTTTATAAATTTAAAATTTCTATTAGACGTTTTATTTGCTACTGGATTTGGGCTTCTTTTATTTTCAAGAGTTAAAGAACAAAGAACATTATGGCTTTTAAGGGGTTATCTATTTTTAGTATCATTCGCATGGTTTCTACAAAGATATGCATATCTTCCATTAACTTCAAAATTAATTGATGCTTTAGTTCTTGCTTGTTCCTTATCTTTGGCTATCCTCTGGCAAGGCGAACTCAGAAGGTTGATGGAGTTATTAGGAACTGGTAGGTTAGCTGTGTTATTAGGTAATCCTCCAAAAGAGTTTAGGGCAAGATCAACTACTGTTAATCAGTTAGTAGAAGCTTCTGGTAAACTCTCCCAAAACAGGAAAGGGGCTTTAATCGTCGTTGATTTAGGAAGTGATTTAAGACCTGAAGACTTTCTTTATTCAGGTATAAATATTGAAGCAAAATTATCCACAGATCTTTTAATCAATTTATTTGCTACTGACACTCCCTTACATGATGGTGCGGTTTTAGTAAAAGGTAACAAAATAATTTCTGCTGGTGTAATTTTACCTCTTTCTAGACAGGGGATTAGTAGATACGGGACAAGGCACCTCGCTGCACTGGGTATTACTGAAAGATTTGATAGGTGCATTTGTATTGTAGTTTCAGAAGAAACCGGTACTTTATCACTAGCAAATCAAGGAAAACTTGAAAGACCTATAACAAGCAGTAGATTGCAAGAACTTCTTTTAAAATTGGTAGGTAATCAAAACTCATCTAACACTTCAAAATTATCCACAATTAAAACCACTTCGACACAAATGATAAACCCAAATGATAATATTACAAATGAAAATGATTCAGATAAACAAGAAAGCCTTAACAAAATCAAGGATTAACCTATGAGACTGGATAATATATCTGCTAATGAGACCATTAAGTTATCTAATAAAATAGATAAACTTCGAATACCCGAACACGTTGCAATAATTATGGACGGGAATGGCAGATGGGCTACGAAAAAAGGATTACCGAGATCATTTGGACATAACAAAGGTGTGAATGTATTAAAAGATATAATTAAAGTATCCAAAAACTTGGGTTGTAAAGCTTTAACCGTTTATGCTTTTTCAACTGAGAATTGGTCAAGACCTGCTAAAGAGGTTGATTTCTTATTAAATTTATTTGAGAAGGTTATCACCAAGGAAATAGATCAAATTCACAAAAATTTAATCAAAATAAGTTTTATTGGAGATCTAACACCTTTCCCAGATAAATTACAATTAGTAATAAAAAATTCAGAAAATCTTACAAAAAATAATAAGGATTTTTTATTAAATATTTGCATTAATTATGGAGGTAGACAAGAAATAGTTAGAGTGGCGAAAAAATTAGCCCTCAAATCTTTTCTAGGAGAAATTGAACCTAATGAAGTAAATGAAGAATTGTTTGAATCAGAATTATCAATTAAAGGACCTAAAGACCCTGAGTTGCTTATCCGCACAAGTGGCGAAAAAAGGATTAGCAATTTTCTGTTATGGCAATTAGCTTATTCTGAAATATACATAACAGATATATGTTGGCCAGATTTCAACGAGGTTGAATTTTTAAAAGCAATAATTGATTACCAATCGAGAAATCGGCGTTTTGGAGGTATAAAATCATTATCAAATGAATCTCTCGAAGATTCATATTACTCTTCTTAAATAAAAATGATAAATTCAGATAATCAAATATTTAATGAGATTAGATTTAACTGGTCTAGAGAAGAAATTTTAGAAATTTTAAATTCACCGTTAATTGATTTAATGTGGAACGCACAAATCATTCACAGGAAGTTTAATAAGTACAAAGTCCAATTAGCATCACTTTATAGTGTAAAAACTGGTGGATGTGAAGAAGATTGTTCATATTGTAGTCAATCGATTTATAGTGCAAGCCAAATTAAAAGTCATCCTCAATTTGAAGTTGAGACTGTTTTAAAAAGAGCCCAAACAGCAAAAAAAGAGGGTGCCGAGAGATTTTGTATGGGGTGGGCATGGAGAGAAATTAGAGATGGCAAGTCATTTAATTCAATGTTGGAAATGGTTAGGGGTGTGAGAGATTTGGGAATGGAAGCATGTGTTACTGCAGGAATGCTGACTGATGAACAAGCCTCAAGACTTGCAGATGCTGGTTTAACAGCTTACAACCACAATCTTGATACTAGCCCAGAATATTACAAAAATATTATTACAACTAGAACTTATCAAGATAGATTAGACACTATTAAAAGAGTAAGAAAGGCTGGGATCAATGTATGCTGTGGGGGTATTATTGGGCTAGGAGAAAATATTGACGATAGAGCATCTTTATTGGAAGTTCTGTCAAATATGAATCCACATCCAGAAAGTGTTCCTATTAATTCTCTAGTAGCTATAGAAGGAACGAGTTTAGAAGATAAAAAAGAGGTAGATTCAATAGAAATGATAAGAATGGTAGCAACTGCGAGAATTCTTATGCCAAAAAGCAAAATAAGATTAAGTGCGGGGAGAGAGAACCTATCTAAGGAATCTCAAATTTTATGTTTTCAATGTGGTGCAAACTCTATTTTTTATGGAGATGAATTACTTACTACTTCTAACCCTTCTTTTCAATCAGATAGAGAATTACTTAGAGAAGTAGGTGTTTTATTCAATAAAGAGTTTGAAACTTGTAAAAAAACATTATCTTCTTTATGAAAGGCAAAAATTATAAAGTAGTTTCTCTTTATTCTTTCTTTCCATTTCAAGAAAACTTAATTCTTGATCTCAAAAATAAACTATTAGAAATCGAAAATAAAAACGATCTTTCAGGTTTATTAATTTTTGCAAGTGAGGGTATTAATGGGACTATTTGTGCTGAGAAAAATGTAATTAAAATTGTTATCAACTTACTTACAAAATATACAGAAAATAGAAATTTGAATATAAAAGTAAACTTTTCAAAAAAGAAAGTCTTCAAAAAATTAAAAATAAAAATCAAGAGAGAAATTGTTACTATGGGTGTCTCAGAAATTAATCCTCTAAAAGATAGTGGAACTTATTTAGACTCAGCTAATTGGAATAAGTTAATACAAAACCAAAATACAATAGTAATTGATACCAGGAATCATTATGAAGTGTCTATTGGATCATTTAAAAATTCTATAAACCCAAATACAAGAAACTTTAGTGAATTCCCAAAGTGGGTGGATGATCATTTAGATACCCAATTAGAAAACAAAGAATCTACAAATATAGCCATGTTTTGTACAGGAGGTATTAGATGTGAAAAAGCTACAAGTTTACTGAAAAAAAAAGGCTATAAAAATATTTATCACCTTCAAGGGGGAATCCTGCAATACCTTGATGACATATCAGAAGATAAAAATTTATTTGAAGGAGAATGTTTTGTTTTTGATAAAAGAGTTGCTTTAGATCATAAATTAGAAAAAGGTTCCTATTCCATTTGTCATGCATGTGGAATGCCAGTTTCAATTCAAGATCAAAAAAGAAAGGAGTATAGGGAGGGTATTCAATGTCATTTCTGCATAAATCAATTCAGCGATGATGATAGAAAAAGGTTTGAAGAAAGACAAAAACAAATCGATAGATTAAAAGTGGTGAATCAAAAAAACTATCAGGATTAATTTTTCCAAAATCATGAAAGTTGAAGAATTAGAAAAATTAGCAAGTTCAATTGGACTATTAATTAAAATTCAAGTTAGAGAAACTCTTGGATTATGTTTTTTTAGAATCGTTGTAGCAGAACAAAAAGGAAATATTATAAAGATTTGGGCAGAAATGAAAGGGTGGACTTATTTAAATAATCAAGGTATTCAGCTTGATACATTAAGAATCCTTAGTAAAGCGCCCGCTTTTGTTTCGGAATTAATATGGGCAACAACTTTGGCTTGGGCAATTGAAAAAAAATCAAGCTGCAAAGCAAGACTTTTAGCTATTTTTGATAGTGAAGGATATAGTAAAAAACTCGTAAGATACTTCAAGCTAATAGGCTTCAATATTGTGAAAGAAGTAGGTTCAAGCCCAATGGATCTTTTTTTAAGGTTGGTTTGGGGAGGTGCAGGTACACTTATGACAGGAGAATCTATTCCTATACTGAAAAAACTTGAAAAGAAACTATCTTTAATTAAAAAAAGTTAACCAGCATGATAACTACTTCTAACTAAGGGGCCAGAAGATACTTTCTTGAATCCTAATTCCTTAGAAAAGCGATATAAATATTCAAACTCTGATGGATTCCAATATTTCTTTACTGGCAAATGATTTAATGAAGGTCTTAAATATTGACCGATTGTTATTTGATCACAATCTATTTTTTTAAGATCATAAATTGTTTGTTTTATTTCACCCAATGTTTCCCCAAGACCTAGCATAATGCCTGATTTAGTTTGAATATGAGAAGCAATATCTTTTGACTTCTTTAGCAAACTTAGTGATTTTTTATAATTTGCTCCTCTCCTAACTTCTTTTTGCAGTCTTTCAACAGTTTCAAGATTGTGATTAAAGCAAATTGGATCTTTTTCTAAGATCATTTTCAATCTTTCGGTCTGAAGATTATTAGTTTCATTAAAATTATTACCCCCTCCCCATAAATCAGGAGTCAAAACCTCTATTTTTATGGTTGAATCAATTTTTCTAATCTCATTAATAGTAGATATGAATAGATTTGCTCCATGATCAGGAAGATCATCTCTAGCTACAGATGTTAAAACAACGTATTTCAAATTTAGTACTTTTACTGCTTCAGCGACTTGAATACATTCATCTTTATTTATAGAACTAGGCCTTCCTTTATTTACCTGACAGAACCCACAAGAACGAGAACATATAGATCCACCTAGTAAAAAAGTAGCTGTGCCTGAGGCATAACATTCTGCTCTATTTGGACATCTTGCTTCTTCACAAATCGTATGAATATTTGATTTTTTGATGAGTGTTTGTATTTTTGCGAACTCTGAAGCTTTACTAATAGGAAATTTTATCCAAGAAGGAAGCCTTAAGATTTTTTCTTGATTGGTTTGATTATTTTGTCTCATTATCTAGTTTAGTTTTGTTCTTCCTTCTAATGCCCTTGCAAGTGTAACTTCATCTACATATTCAAGTTCACTGCCCATTGGGAGACCATAAGCAATCCTCGTAACTTTAGTAAAAGGGGCTAACAATTTCCCAATGTAAAGACTTGTTGTGTCTCCCTCAACACTTGGAGTCAATGCCAATATAATCTCATCTATTTCAGATTTACCAACTCGTTCTACTAAGCTTCTTATTTCTAAGAGTTCAGGGCCAACAGAATCCATTGGAGATATTAAACCACCAATAACATGGTAAACACCTTTAAATTCTCTGGCGCGTTCTAAAGCAAGCAAATCTTTGGTTTCTGCTACAACACAGATTAGTTTTTGGTTTCTTCCAGTATTTCTACAAATTTCACATTCGTCTTCTGAAGTCAAATTGAAGCATTTTTTACAACGCCCAACATTACTATGAGCTTCTAACAGAGCCTTTGAAAAATCCCTTATTGTACTTTCAGGTTGTTTTAGAATAAATAGGGCTAATCGTTGAGCTGTTCTTGGACCAATCCCTGGGAATTTCTCAAAATGACCAATTAATTTTGAAAGCGGTTTGGTGTAAGTAATCAAAATTAAACTATTTCTAGCAATAATTTAGACGCAAAATTCTGAATTGCCATAATTGTTTGCTTTTAATGTCTTATTATGTTTTTAGTTAGGAATTTTAAACAAATTGAAAAATATTAAATTTAACCCTTTCAAATATTTATTTTTGATTGTTTTATGTTTAACACTTAGCGCTTGTAGTGGAGGTGTTAATGCAGGATTAGAAGCTTATCAAAGCCCCGATGGAAGATATGCATTTTTATATCCAACAGGATGGACCAGAGTAAAAGTAGATGGAGGACCTGAAATTATTTATCATGATTTAATCAATAGTAATGAGACATTAAGTTTAGTAATTTCTGATGTAAATAAAGAAGTTCAATTAGAGCAATTGGGAAGTCCAAGTGAAGTAGGTCAAACATTAATTGATAAAGTCATAGCTCCTGAAGGTTCAGGTAGAGAGGTAAAACTGATTAATGCTAGCGAGAGGAAGGCATCGAATCATATTTTCTATGATTTAGAATATGAATTAAATCTAAATGCACAGGCCAGACATGAACTTGCAACTGTAGTAATTGATAGAGGAACACTTTATACTTTTGCTGTAGGAACAAATGAAGAAAGATGGAATAAAATTGAAGGAATGTTTAGTAATGTAATTAAATCATTTAACTTCCTAATATAGTTTTAGAAATTTTATATTAAATTCCTACTTGAACATTCCATAAATCAGCATATGTTTTGTTCTGATTTAAAAGGTTTTCATGTTTTCCACTTTCAACGATTCTACCCTTATCAATAACTATAATGTTATCCGCATTTTTTATAGTGCTTAATCTATGAGCTATTACGATAGTGGTTCTTTCTTTTGTGATTTTAGATAATGATTTTTGAATTAAAGCCTCTGTTTCATTATCAACTGATGCCGTAGCCTCATCTAATATTAATATTGGTGCATCCTTTAAAACAGCTCTAGCCAAGGCAATTCTTTGGCGTTGACCTCCTGAGAGCCTTTGCCCCCTTTCTCCTACTATGGTTTTATAACCCTCTGGCAATTGTTCAATAAATTTATGAGCTTCGGCAATCTTTGAAGCCTTAATAATGTCTTTAAAACTTGGATTAATTGAGCCATAAGCTATATTTTCTTGTACACTACCATGAAATAAATAAGTTTCCTGACTTACTAGAGATATGCACTTTCTTAAATTCCTCAAATTTATTTCTTTAATAGAAATGCCATCTAAGGTTATTGAGCCATTATTACTATCATAAATCCTAAGAAGAAGTTTTATTATTGTACTTTTACCAGAACCAGTTAACCCAACAATTCCTAATGTTGAGTTTTTTTCAACTTTGAAATTTATATTTTTTAAAGTTAAATCTCTTCTAGGATAATTAAAATTTATATTATTAAAAATAATTTCTCCTTTAACATCTTTAGGTTCAACTTTTATTTTTCCATCTTTAATTTTTATAGGCGTATCTATGAGATCAATTACTCTATCTATTGATGCCATAGATCTCTGAAAATCATCTAAAACATGTCCCAAAGTGGTTAAAGGCCATAATAGTCTTTGTGTAATAAATACTAAAAAACTATAAGTACCTACATTAAGTGTATTATTCCAAGTTTGGAACCCTCCAATTAATAGAATTGCTATAAAGGCAAATAATATTGCAAATCTTATGAGAGGTATAAAAGCTGAAGATAATTTTATTGCAGCCTTATTACTTCTTTGATAAGCAAGACTTTCTTTATTTAATCTATTTAGCTCCCATTTCTCTTTAGTAAAACTTTTAATGGTCAGAATTCCACTTAAATTATTATTAAGTCTTGATGCCAAAAGCCCAGCTTTATTTCTTACATCTCTATATTTTGGAGCAAGATTCCTTTGAAATTTAATTGATCCTAAAAATATAATTGGAATAGGAAAGAAAGCAAATAAAGCAATTTTTGGAGCAACAAAAATCATAGTGCCCCCAATTATTAATACAGTTATAAATAACTGAATAATTTGATTAGCACCTTGGTCTAGAAATCTCTCGAGTTGATTTATATCATCATTCAAAATAGATAATAATCTTCCAGTATTATCATTTTCAAAAAAATCCATATCTAATTCCTGTATATGCTCATAAGCTTTTATTCTTAATTTATGTTGGGATAGCTGAGCCAAATTTCTCCATAAAACTGAATATAAATATTCAAAAGAAGATTCACCTGACCAAACGATTCCTGATGCAAATGCAAGAAAAATTAATTGTAATGGAACTTCTTTTATCCCAAAACCAGAAATCCATGAATTCTGTTCCTTTACAACGATATCCACCGCAAGACCAATTATTACAGGTGGGGCTAAATCTAATATTTTATTAATTATGGAACTAAAAAAAGCAAAAAATAGTAATCTTCTTTCTTCAATAAGATTCAAATAAAGTCTAATAATTGGATTCTGATTGTTCTTAGATCTCATAAGATCGCAATTAAATTTTTCTATTATGATTTAAGTTATTTTTAATTTCTAATTTACATTTTGTTTTTGCATCTTGATGGCTTGCAGTTTTTATAAATTCTTCGTGGTAACAGTTACAGATTTCTTTTGCCATTTCTTCACTATATACCATTTCTGCTTTCAACATCTCCTCCTTGACACTCTGAAGACAGAATAATTTTATAATTGAATTTTGTTTCGTTTGAGCTAAATAATAATTATTAAAAGAGTTGAATAGAATCATTAAATTCACCAAAAGAAAGAATTTATATTTGCTAGCTCTCATTATCTATTATTAGTTTCTTACTTTAATTTTTTTTAATTTATTTTTAGTTTCTCTATGCAGATCTCTAGGTAAATCAACCAAACTATAATCATTAAATATCTGGATCTTTCCTATGGATCTGCCATTTATATTAGTTGAATTACAGATTGAGGATATAATATTTGCAACTCTGACACCATCAAATTTACCGAAGTTAAATTTGTAGGTTTCAAAAGAATCATTTTGATAATTATTTCTTCTATTTGAATTTCTGATGCGAATATTACCATTTCTATTTGATCTATTTCGGTCAGTATTATTTTGTTTATGAATCCAAGAATCATCTTCATTTACAAAAAATGCTTTATTGCCTATTACTAAATTAATCGCCGCCATTGCAATATTAGAGTCATCCATAGAGTATTTTTCTTTTAAATTATCTAGTACATCAATAATCAAAGCTTTATTTTCTTCATATTCTTCTTTAGCTAAAGAACTCTCATTAACATTCTCTATAAGTTTCTCCATCCTTTTTTCATTTATTATTTTATTGCTTGGTATATTAATTTCTTCAATCTTAGTTCTTGTTGAGTTTTCTAAGTTTCTTAAAAAATGTCTTTCTCTTTGGTTAACAAATAGAATTGCCTCTCCAGATCTGCCTGCCCTTCCAGTTCGTCCAATTCTATGAGTATATGTTTCTTTATCAAAAGGAAAATCGTAATTAACAACAAGTTTTATCCTCTCGACATCTAATCCTCTGGCTGCTACATCAGTTGCAACAAGAATATCAATAAATCCTTTTTTTAATCTATCTACAGTATTTTCTCTTTGATTTTGAGGAATATCACCATTAAGCACTGCTACAGTATGACCTGAATTCTCTAATGCTTCAGCTATTGAAGTAGTAAGTAATTTTGTCCTTACAAAAATTATAACTCCCTCGTTATTAAGTTCTAGTATTCTTTTTAAAGCATCTAATTTATGATGCCTTTGGACATATAGAAATTTTTGAGAAATTAATTGGGTCTCTTTTTTGACACTTTTGATTAATATTTCGGCGGGATCATTTAGATATTTTTTTGCTATGTTTTTAATCTCATTAGGCATTGTTGCTGAAAACAATACCATCTGTTTATTTTTCGGAAGTTGATCTATTATCCATTCAATATCTTCTAGGAAACCCATATTTAACATTTCATCGGCCTCATCTAAAACAAGACAATTTATGCCATTTATTTTAAAAGTACCCTGCCTTATATGATCCATTATTCGCCCAGGGGTTCCAACTACTACGTCAACTTTTCTTTTTAATGCAGAAATTTGATTTCGATAGTCAGTGCCTCCATATATTGCAACTGTCTTAAAATCACTTGATTCAGAACTATAACTTTTAAAAGATTCTGCCACTTGAGTTGCCAACTCTCTAGTAGGGGTCATAACTAAAACCTTGGCATTTAATTCTTTATTATCTGAAAGTTTTTCTATTAATGGTAATGCAAAAGCTGCAGTCTTTCCTGTTCCAGTTTGAGCTTGGCCTAATAAATCCCTACCTAACATAAGTTCTGGAATTGCAGCTTTTTGGATAGGTGTTGGATTTTTGTATCCTTTATTTCTTAATGAATTTAAGATCGATTGATTAAAGCCAAAATCGAGAAATCCATTCTCATTATCATTTTCTTTTGATACTTCTAAAGGTGGCGTTTTGAATTTTGTTTTGTTTTCTAAGTTCTTTTTTTCAAGTAGGGAAGTATCATCATTCTCAGATTTACCCTGCCCATTATCAACTGAGTTGCGATCTTTTTTTAAAACCATTTTAAATGCCCAATTATCATCTGATTAGGCATTCAACAAATATCTAAATTTACTTAATTGTTGACTAGCCTTTCAGAGCCGAGTTATTAATCTAACATCTTGGGGTTAAAATCTTACTAATTTCTCAAAAATAAGGTTTAATTTAAATAATATATATCTAGAAATTTTTTCGCTCTTGTAACAGCAGTATAAAGTAGCCTTCTTTCAAAATTATCTCTGCAAAAGATATTTTCATCTTCTTTTTTCAGTTCCATCTTATTTTGTTTTATTTTATATTTTTGGGACCATAAAATGCTTACTTTCTCAGATTCACTTCCTTGAGATTTATGAATTGTAATAGCTATTGCAGGTACAACATTTTCTAAATTAGATGGATCAATTAATACAACAATTTCTTCATTATTATCATTAAATTTTCTAAAAAGATATTTTCTTTCATTTTTTAAACCGATAAGTACGCCAATATCGCCATTTGACAATCCAAGTTCATTATTATTTTTTGTACACATGATTGGAACACCCTCGTTCAGATTTTTGAGGTCATAGGGTTTTTTTTGACCAAAAATAATTTCATTCAAATATTCAACCCCCCATATTCCAGAATTTTTTTCACATAAAATCAAGTGACTTTGCAAATCCAGGAATATCTTGTCTAGTAAATCTTTTTCATTAAGCAATAAATTATCAATTCTCTCATCAAATATATATTTTTTTTTACTTAAATTTGAAGTTGAAATATTTAACTTATTAAGATGACTTGTAATTGAAAAAATTAAATTTTTTGGAATATCTTTTCCTCTACTTTTTATAATATTAACTTCTTTTGATTTATTATCTTTTTCTAATTCTTTTATCTTTTGATTGAGTAAAGAATAATTATTATTAAATATTAAACTACTAATTAATGCTACATCTCCAATATTTCTATAAGTTTTATTTAAATTTACTACACAAGAGTTAATTGTATTATTTTCACAATATTCAAACAAATAATTCCAAATAGAACAGTTATTTACTGGAGACAATTGATTTTTATCTCCAACTAAAATAATTTTACAGTCCTTTGCTAGTAAACTTAAAACTGATTCAATCAAATCGATATTAACCATTGACATTTCATCAATTATGAAAATATCAAGTTCTTTTAGTTTAAATTTCAACTTAAGAGATTTATTTTGAGAATTTAAAATCCATCTATGTAAAGTTTGAAATTCTATTTGATTTAAAAATTTACTAGAGGAAATATTTTTTTTATTATTAAGAGATTCTTTTAGACGAGCTGTAGCTTTACCTGTAGGAGCTGACAAACCAATATTTAAAAAGTTGTCAATACCCAGAAGTTCAAAAATTAAATTTATTATTAAAGTTGTTTTACCTGTTCCTGGTCCTCCTTGAAGGAAAACTAAGTTTGAATATTTAAATATATTTTTAATTTGATTAATTTTATTATAATCTTCATAAATTATCGAATTAGTTAAAATATTGGTATCAATTTTTTTTAAAAATAAATTAATAACTCTTTCTATCTTTGTTGACCATTTCGCAAGCGATAATTTTCTATCTAATAATACGAATGGAGAATTAAGAGAGCCTATCAAGCCTATATTTTTTAGAACATCTAAATGTTTATTGGGCCAACCATCTTCTAATATTTCAAAGATTATTAAACTATTATCTACATCAATAATAGTTTCGCCGTTTTTTTCAAATTCTAATAAAATCTTTATTGTATCTTTTACGAAATTACCATATTTTTTTTCATTGAATTCAAAAATACCTAAGATTAAATTAAATATATGATCATATTGGAATCTTTCAAAATCCATAGTCGTTTTTATCATTCTAAAAAAGTTTATCTAAATAATTAATTCGCTTTAAAGGAGCATTACTAATAAAAACACCTGGAGATATATCATTCGAATTAGATTTTTCAAACAATTCAAAATCTGGTAATCCCTTTAAAAACAAATAAATATATCCTCCTAAATGTTTATGTGGTTGATAATTTTTTAGTCGCCACTTTAATAATCTATGCAAGGCTAATAAATAAAGATGAGATTGCAAGGGATAATGATGTTTAATCATTTCATCCCTCATATTTTTATAGTTATAGTTTATTGGTAAACAATCACTATTATCACTTCCAGAAATTAAGTTACTTTTCCAATCAATTACCCACCATTTACTATCTTCTAATGTATTCCCTATAGGGAAAATACAATCAATACATCCTGAATGAAAGCCTTTATTCATAATTTGAAGATCATTTATTTTGTTTGCATATTCTTCACCAAATTCATATTCCTGATCTAAAAGAAAACATTTTGATATGTCATCAGAATTTATAGTTCTTCCTCCATAAGATAGAGTTAAATCATATTTAACCTCCTTAAGTAAGTATTCATTCGGGATATCAACTAGTTTCTTATTTTGTAATTTACTTCCTAAAGATATATTTATAATTCTTAAAATCGCATCTTTTACTTTAAAAGCCAAAGAAGGATCTATTTGATGAAAGTTCAATTCCTCAATAATTAAATCAATTAATTCTTGATTACTATTGTTTCTAAATTCAAATCTTTCAATTATTTTGTGCAAGCAAGTTCCGGCAATAGTTCCTTTTGGAAATTCACTTAGTGGATTTGGATAAAAATAATAATTAGGATAATTCTTTGATTTCTTAAAATCAGAGTCTTTAATAATTGATATATTATCTTCATAATCCTTATATTGATTAATGACTGCATCAATATTTTTATCTTTACGTATCCAAGAAGAATAACTTGAATAGGAAATAAATTGATCATTTTTAAATTCTTTAGATATTTTTTTATTAACTTTCTCGATTTTCCAAAGATTATTAATCAATCCATTAATTCGAAACTTAGCAAAAATTTCTTTAATTTTCTCTTCTTCTATCCTATCTTCAAAAGCAGACTTGTAAATATTAATATTTTCCAAATTATTGATTAAATCATTATTTAAAATATTATTTGTATCTTCTAAATCATTAAAAACTATAAGTTTATATTTACTCCTTGTAAGGGCTACATAAATTAACCTCTCACTCTCTTTAAATAAATCTTTTTCTTCTATTAGTTTAAATTTTTCAACTTTCGGATAATTGTTAGAGATATTAATGTATATGTTTCTATCAATATTTGATTTCCAAAGAGGTCCTTTAATTTTATTTAAGTTATTAGAAATAATCGAGAGATATGGACATAGGACCATGTCAAATTCGAGGCCTTTACTGCTATGAATAGTATAAAGATTAATTCCATTTTGAAGATTATAATTCTTCGCCAAAAAATCTTCTCCAGTACAAATTCTTAGAGAATGATCTAACTGATTTTTATACCAGTTAAAAACTTTATTGAGATTAAAATCATTTTTAATTAATTCTATTTCAACAATTTCTGAAAGTTGAAATAAATTTGAATTTAAATCTAAATCTTGAATTATTGAGGATGACTTATAATTTATGAGAATTTCATTAACAATATTCAAAAAACCTTTTTCCCTTAGTTCTTCGGACCAAGTAATACATTTATTAAGCAAAATTGCTAAATTTTTACTAATTCCATCATCAAGTAATTCTTCTAACTCAATTTCTATAAATTTTGAAGTAGCAAGCAAAGTTATAATTTTAAAATTTCTCGGATTTATTAAACAGTCAATGAATAAAAATAATAGAGAACTTGCTTCCGTATCAAAAATATTTTGTTTATTTTGGATTTTGCATGGAATATTAAAATGATTTAATTTGTTTTTCAAATCTAAGCATTGAGAATTATTTAATGTAAGTATGGCAATTTTATTAATATCAACTTCTTTATTATTTAAAATAAAATTAACTATGTAATGAGTTACAAGATCCTCTATCTCAGAATCTTTTTTTGAAAATTCTACAATTTCAAATACATCATTAGATTTAAATTCAGAATTAATATTTTCATTAACTCTAGATGTTAATTTTCTATAGTTAAGTTTTGATTCTTTTAGTCCATTTTTATAAAGTTTATTAATAACATCCAGTAACTTTTTTGAGGTTCTATAGTTATCTGTAAGACTAAAAACTTCAATTGCATTTGATCTTGCATCTAAATAAGTTTCAATATCTCCACCCCTAAATTTGTAGATTGCTTGTTTTGGATCACCAACACAAAGTAAAAAATGATTTTTAGTATTAAAGAACTTTTTTATTAAATTCCACTGAGTATTGTCTGTATCTTGAAACTCATCTACTAAGACACATTTAAATCTTTTTTGAATTATAGATAGAGTACTATTATTACTAATTTCTGAATCTAGAAATGTATTTTCTACAGTCTTTATAAGATCATTAAAATTAAAAATAGAAAAACTTTTCTTTAATTCAATTAATTTTATATAAGCTAATTGGGTAAATATTCTTACAAATTCAGTATAGAAACCTTCTTTTATTTTATAAATTTTATGTTGTAGTAAATTAAATTTAGTAAAATCTAATTTTAAATTATGTTTATTAATTTCTTTATAAATATTTTCTTTATAAAAATATTTAAATAAGAGATCATCTTTAGAAATATCAGACAGAAACTCAATCACATTATTTGAATCAAGCTTTTTATTAATCTCTCCTATCCAACAAATTATTTGATTAAACTTATCATTTCTCGGTTTTGCTGCATATACTTGACTTTTACCACCATTATCCTTAATTAATTTTCCCAACTCTATAAGTTGTAAAAACAATTCATTACCTTTCTTATTCCATTCAACACAAAACTCATTCCAACTAGAATACAAAAACTTTTTAAAATAACTATCTAAATCAATAATCTTATATTTATTATTTATTTGAAATTTACAAATATTTTCTTGATCAATATTTTTTAAAATTTCGACAAAAAAGGACTTATTGATTCTACTTCCAAATCTAGAACTTATTTTTTTTTGGGTAACTGCTGAAATTATTTTTGGATGAAGGTTTAAGAAATCCTCCATCCACAAATTATCTATTACATCTTTATACAAATCATCTAAATTATTCTCAATGCATGGATCTTGAGTGACACCTATTTCAATACTATATTCATCAATAATATTATTACAAAAAGCATGAAATGTGGTTACTTGTAACTTGTAAATTTCATTAACAAAATTATCAATTTCAGATATAATTTTTTCCTTAGATTTTTCCTTTTCTTTAAATTCTAGATACCAATCCTTAAGAGTTTTATCTATCTTACTTTCATTATGATTTTGTAAATATAATTTTAAATCTTTAAATCTCAAAAGTATTTTATCTCGTAATTCAGAACATGTATTTTTTGTAAAACTTAATAAAAGTATTTCACTAGGGTTAATTTTTTTCTCTAAAACATTTCTTAAAACTATGTGAGCCAGAGTAAAACTTTTGCCAGTTCCCGCACTTGCTTCTATTAATTTAAATTTATTATCTAATTTAATTTTATTAATATCCATATCTCTATTTAATTAATATTTGACCTCATTTTTATAAAGTATGTAATTCTTAAATTTTTTATGTAAATATTTCTCTTCTAAATCAATCTTTAATTTAATTATTAAACTCAGACTTATTGATAAAATTAAATAATAAATAGATAGCTGTGTTATGAAAACGCCTAAGGAAATAAATATTAAAGAATAATACATAGGATGACGCATAAATCTATAAATCCCTGAATTAACAAGAGTGCTATTATTTATAGGCCTTGGGAAAGGTGATAAATTTCTTCCTAAGTCTTTAATCGCAACTACCATCATTATGAAAGCGATTATGATAATTAAAATTCCCATTAAATAAGAAAAAGGACTAACTTGAATTATTTGTTTTTCTGGGATAAATTTCCAATAAAAAAAATGGAGGCTAATAATAAAAAACTGTAAAATCACAAGTATTATT
>QCIL01000013.1 GCA_003216725.1 Prochlorococcus sp. AG-402-L18 | reverse complement strand
TTTATTTTTTTTATTTTTATTTTTATCCCCTTTATATCCCGTTTTAAGTCAATCGAGCTTATTAGAAAGTGTAAAAAAGAATCCAAGTGAAGCTATAAAACTTTGTAATAAGTTTAAAGAGTTCAATTCAAAAGGCATTTCTGCTAGTTCAGACAATGCAATAGCATATGTTTCAAAAAAAAATAAATTAACTCCAGTTAATGCAGAGATATTTTCTATTTATGTAATTGGGCTGCACTGCCCTGAGATTATCTAAAACTTGGATGTATCAATCAAAATGTTATGACAAGTCTCTAACGCTTAGAGATGGAGTTAAGCTCATATCAAGAATATGGTTGCCTAATAATGATGGTCCATGGCCTGCATTATTGATGAGGCAACCATATGGAAGAGAAATTGCTTCCACAGTTACCTATTCCCATCCCTCTTGGTGGGCGTCAAAAGGTTACATGGTAATAATTCAAGATGTTAGGGGTATGGGTTCTTCTGAAGGGGTTTTTAATGGTTTCATACAAGAAGCTAGAGATACTTCAGAAACGCACGAATGGGTGAGATCTCTAAAAGAATGTAATGGGAAACTTGGCTTATATGGCTTTTCATATCAAGGATTTACTCAACTAACCGGTGAAATAAATTCAAAGCCCCCTGATTGTTTATCTCCTGCAATGACAGGGATTAATATTAAAGATCATTGGTGCTCAGATGGAGGAGCATATTGGTGGCATAACAATATTGCCTGGGGTCTGCAAATTGCAGCACTAAAAATGAAGAGAGAAAATAATTCACTTGAGTGGGCAGAAATAAGATTAGCCTTAGAAAATAAAAGTTACTTAAGGAAGGGGCTTGATATTTTAAAAAAATATGATCCTAATAACTTTGTTTTGGAATGGCTTAAAAATTTAAATAATGCTTACCCCTTTGAAGAAATTAAGCCAATTTCAACATGGATTAAACAACCTATGTTAATTATTGGAGGACTTTGGGATCCGCATTTAAAAGGTGCATTTGATCTTTATAAAAAATCCAAAGAAGCAGGTGGGAGTCCAGAGATAATTATTGGGAATGCAACGCACCTTAATTGGTGGATGGGATCACAACAATCTTTATTAAAATTTTTCAATAAACATTTAAAATCAGATGAAAAATTTAATTTTAAGGACGTTAAAGCTGAGAAGAAAATATGGAATATTTCATTAAATAAATGGGAAGAATTAGATGATAAATTTTACACTGAAAATATTTTTGGGCTTAAAAGCGATGGTACAGCAAATATAGATGTTGAAGATGGAAGTCTGACCATAAATTCAAAGGGGTCAGGGTGGTTCACAATTGTTAGTGACCCATGGAGACCTACTCCATCTGACGGTGGTCATTTAGGTCCAAATCCAGGAAAGTTTAATAGAAATATTATCGATAAACGTCTGGATGTAGGTGTTTTTCAAACCAATTCTTTTGAGGAAGATCAATATTTCACAGGAGTTCCCACATTAGAAATTCCTGTAAAAAGTGATCAGCCCAATTTCGATATCTGCCTTGCTTTATCTCTAGTTGAAGAAGAAGATGAGAAGGTAAATCAATTTTCAACTGGATTCTTAAGGGTTAAAAATTCCAAAATAGACGAAGAATGCATTTATCAAATCACAATGCAGCCTACAAATATTTGTTTAATTAAAGGTAGCAAGCTTAGATTATCTATATCAGCAGCAGCTTACCCTGCTATTGGCGTTAATCCTGGATTTGGAGAAGGAAATATTGGAGCTCCTTCAGCAAACCATAGAATAATTACTTTAAGTTTTATCCTTAATAAAACATTTATGAAAATGACTCCTTTTTTTTAATAAATAATTATTTTTTTGGTTAATCATTTGATAATATAAATCCTTAACGTGTACCAGTCATGATGGAGACAAATCAAAAAGACTGGATTAAATCAGAAGCTATCAACCTAGAAAATTGTTGCAATGATAATCCATTAAAAATATTAGGTCCTCATTTTTATGAAGAGCAATGGGTAGTAAGGGTATGGATGCCTGAAGCAGATGAAGTCAAAATAAACTTTAAAAATAAGTCCTATGAGGCAGTAAGCATTAACCATAAATGGCTTTTTGAAGCAATCTTACCTGAAAATCCATTTTCTAATTATAAAATAAATATTTCAAGAGGGGGGATCACTCACACACAACATGACCCCTGGTCTTATAGAAAAGAGTGGATGGGAGAAATTGATAGACATCTTTTTGCAGAAGGAAATCATCATCATATTTGGGAAAAAATGGGAGCGCATCTCATTGAGGAAACTGATCAAAAAGGTGTCATGTTTTGCATTTGGGCTCCAAATGCGAAATCAATATCGATAATTGGAGATATAAATTCTTGGGATGGAAGACATCATCCAATGCAAAAAAGATTAGGGGGAATATGGGAACTATTCATGCCAATAATGAAAGAGGGGGATACATATAAATACGAAATAAGAACTCAACAAGGTCATATTTATGAAAAAGCTGATCCATATGGTTTCCTTCACGAAATCAGGCCTCAAAATGGTTCAATAGTTTCAAAATTGAAAAACTTTAATTGGAATGATAGTTCTTGGATCTCTAAGAGAGATTCTTCTAATCAAATTAACAAGCCAATTTCAGTTTATGAAATGCATTTAGGAAGCTGGCTCCATGAATCAACAGATAATAAATATATTGAAGACAATGGGAATCTTAGAGACCCTGTACTAGCTGCAGACTTAAAACCTGGAACGAGGTTATTAACTTATCCAGAATTAACCGAAAAACTCATCCCATATGTAAAAGAAAGAGGATTCACTCATATTGAACTAATGCCAATATCTGAGCATCCTTTCGATGGTTCTTGGGGATATCAGGTTACAGGCTGGTATGCACCAACCAGTAGATTTGGTACTCCAAATGAATTTAGAGCGTTTGTAAATAAATGTCATGAAGAAGGCATAGGTGTAATTCTTGATTGGGTACCTGGTCACTTCCCAAAAGACAAGCATGGTCTAGCATTTTTTGATGGTTGTCATCTTTATGAACATGGGGATTCACGCATTGGTGAACACAAAGAATGGGGGACTTTAATCTTTAATTACAGCAGAAACGAAGTAAGAAATTTCCTAGTAGCCAATCTCGTATATTGGTTTGAAGAATTTCACATTGATGGTATAAGAGTAGATGCTGTAGCTTCAATGCTATACAGAGACTATCTCCGCCCAGATGGAGAATGGATACCTAATGAAAATGGTGGGAATGAAAATATAGAAGCCGTTAAATTTCTTCAACAAGCTAATCATGTACTATTCCAACATTTTCCAGGGGCACTTTCTATCGCAGAAGAATCAACAACTTGGCCAATGGTCACCAAACCAACGGACATGGGAGGATTAGGGTTTAATTTAAAATGGAATATGGGTTGGATGCACGATATGCTCGATTATTTTGAGATAGATCCATGGTTCAGGCAATTCCATCAAAATAGTGTAACTTTCTCAATAACATACAACTATACAGAGAACTTTATGCTTGCTCTCAGTCATGATGAGGTTGTCCATGGGAAAAGTCATCTTTTACATAAAATGCCGGGTGACGACTGGAAGAAATATGCAAATACACGAGCTTTACTAACTTATATGTGGACCCATCCCGGTAAAAAAACAATCTTTATGGGAATGGAATTTGGACAAAGGCAAGAATGGAATGTTTGGGATGATCTTCAATGGGATTTACTAGAATTTGAACCTCATAAAGGAATCAGAAACTTGGTTGATGACCTAAATGCACTTTATAAAAATGAACCTGCATTATGGAAAAATGACTTTGATCCTTATGGATTCCAATGGATTGATTGTAATGACAAATCTAATTCAGTCATAAGTTTTATGAGAAGAGAAAACGAGACTAATGAGTGGCTTGTTGTTATTGCTAACTTTACACCTAATACTCATGGTTCATACAAAGTAGGTGTTCCATTAGAAGGATTCTATAAAGAGATATTTAATTCAGATGGCTCTAGATACGGAGGCAGTAATAAAGGAAATATGGGCGGGAAAGAAACTATAAATTACAATATTCATGATTATCAAAATGCTCTAGAACTTGCTTTACCTCCATTAAGTGTAAGTATCTTCAAGCATAAATTAAAAAAATAAGGAGACACATTTAATTTAGTGCTTCATATAAATGTTCATATAACCCTTTTGCTCTGCTTTACATTGTAAGATTTTTAAGTTGGAATTTTAATTTTTTTTAAACATATCTAATTGAAAAATGGGTCAAGATTTACCACTACTACTTTCTGCCGCATTAGGTAAAAAAGTAAATAGGCCTCCAGTATGGATGATGAGGCAAGCAGGAAGATATATGAAAATCTACAGAGATTTAAGGGAGCGTTACCCAAGCTTTAGAGAGAGGTCTGAAAACCCAGAACTATCATATGAGATTTCAATGCAGCCTTTTCATGCTTTCAAACCAGATGGTGTAATCCTTTTTTCAGATATTCTCACACCTCTTCCAGGGATGGGCATAAATTTTGAAATAATAGAAAGTAAAGGTCCAATAATTGAGGACCCAATAAGAACTCTTAACCAAATAGAAAATTTAAAAGAATTAAATCCAAGTGAGAGTTTAAGTTTTGTAGGGCAAGTTCTTTCTTCACTAAAAAAAGATGTGAATAATGAGGCAACAGTTTTAGGTTTTGTTGGCGCACCTTGGACTCTTGCTGCATATGTAGTTGAAGGTAAAAGCAGTAAGAATTATTCTTTAATAAAATCTATGGCTTTTAATGAACCAGATTTACTTCATAAACTTCTTGATCATTTTGCAAAATCTATTGGTGAATATCTTAAATATCAAATAAAATCTGGAGCGCAAGTTGTACAAATTTTTGATTCATGGGCAGGCCAACTAAGCCCACAAGATTACGATATCTTTGCTGGGCAGTATCAAAAAATAGTTGTTGACATTGTAAAAGCGGAATACCCTGAAACACCAGTGATTCTTTATATTTCAGGAAGTGCCGGCGTTATAGAGAGAATGGCAAAAACTGGAGTAGATATAATCTCATTAGACTGGACAGTAGATATTGAAGAGGCTTGTAAAAGGATCCCTAGTGGGATAGGAATTCAAGGTAATGTTGATCCTGGCATTTTATTCGGGAACAAAGAATCAATAAAAGAAAGAATAGATAATACTTTCAACAAAATTAAAAACAGGAAATATATTCTTAATCTGGGTCATGGGATTTTACCTGGGACTCCAGAAGAAAATGCTCAAACATTTTTTGAACATGGGAAAAAACTCACTTACTAGTCAAAGTCTTGGCATATAAAAAATTACTAATAACAGGTGCGAATGGATGTGTTGGTCAATACTTAGTTGATTGGTTTTTAAAAAACACAAATTTCAGACTTTATCTCATGGTAAGAGACAAAAGTAAGTTGCCAATTTCTATTCAAGCAAATAAAAAAGTCAAGTTAATAGTGTGTGATATCAGAAAATCGTATAGGTATAAAAAGGAAATTAGTCAAATTAATTACCTAATACATACTGCTACAGCTTGGGGAGATCCAAGAAGAGCCTACGAAGTAAATATTAAAGCTTTTGAAGAATTACTTGAATTGCTTAATATTAAAAAGTTAGAAAAGATTATTTATTTTTCAACAGCTAGCATTCTTGACAATCAAACAGAATTAATGAGGGAATCATTGATCTATGGAACAGAGTACATACAAACAAAATATGAATGTTTCCAGAGACTTAAAGAAAGCTCATTTGCAGAAAAAACGTTCGCTATTTTCCCTACCCTAGTTTTCGGAGGAAATCTTGGCAAGAAAAGTAAATATCCTGTGAGTTATTTAACTAGTGGATTGAAAGAAATTGGGAAATGGCTTTGGTTAGCAAGATTTTTAAAACTGGATTCTAAATTTCACTTTATACACGCAAATGATATTGCCCAGATTTGCGGGTTTCTAATTTTAAATTATAAAGATGAGAAATACAGAGGCTTTAGAAAATTTGTTCTAGGTCAGAAATTCATTTCAATTGATGATGCCATAATTACACTTTTAAGAAGAAATAATATGAAGAGATTTTTTGCGATACCCCTTACAAAAAAAATTCTAAAAATATTATTAAGAATTCTCCCCATCCAAACTACTCCGTGGGACAGCTACAGTATCAAAAAATATGACTTTAATCATGTCCCCATAACTAATCCTGAGACTTTCAAACTAAAAAGTTATGCCAAGTCACTTAATGATATTTTAAGGTTATCTAAGTTACCAAGCTGTAATAACAATTAAAATTCTCGCAGTTAGGTTACCAAAGCCTTGTAATATAAGTAAATAAGCAAATTTTAATTATGTTACGTTCAATCTTTGCAGGGTTATTTGCAATAGTTTTAACTCTTGGACTAGGTATTTCATCAGTTTCAGCTAAGACTGTTGAAGTAAAGCTTGGTACTGATGCTGGAATGCTTGCGTTTGAACCAAGTACTGTAACCATTAGTGCTGGTGATACAGTTAAATTCGTCAATAATAAACTTGCCCCTCACAATGCTGTTTTTGATGGCCATGAGGAATTAAGTCATGCAGACCTAGCTTTTGCTCCAGGGGAATCTTGGGAAGAAACATTTGATACTGTTGGAACTTATGATTACTATTGCGAGCCTCACAGAGGTGCTGGAATGGTTGGTAAAGTTATTGTTGAATAAATCTCTCTATAGTTGAATACTCTTTTTTTAATTAATACTTATTAAAGTAATATCAATTTTTGATTTATGAAAATAGTTCCAAGCGAATTTTCTAATTCTGCTTGGGACTCTTTTATTTTTGCCAAAGAAATTTCTTACAAAAATCACCAACAAAACGTAGACTCAGATAATTTATTATTAGCTCTTATTAAAAAAGACAAAGTTACAAAAAAAATCTTAGAAAAAAATAAAGTAAATATTAAAAAGATAGAGATTGAAATATTGTCTTCATTAAATTCAAAAGCGAAAATGAGAACCAAACAAGACAATTTATATATTGGGGATACTCTTTACAAAATATTTTTGAAAGCGAATGATATCAAGAACATTTTAGATGATGTAGTGATATCAACAGAACACTTAATCTACGGTTTGACTTATGATGATAAATACGGATTTCAAATTTTAAATCAGAAAAGTATCCCAGAATTTCTTGAAACTTTAAAGGAAATGAAGTCAGATCCTGCAGTAAAAAATAACTTTGATTCTTCTAATGAGTCATTAGATAAATATGGTATTGATCTAACCCAATCAGCAAGGGATGGGATCTTAGATCCTGTTATTGGTAGGGATGAAGAAATTAGAAGAACAATTCAAATATTGAGTAGAAGGACAAAAAATAATCCGGTTCTTATAGGAGAACCTGGTGTTGGTAAAACGGCCATTGTTGAAGGGTTGGCTCAAAGAATTATTAATGGCGATGTACCTTCTGCGCTTCAAGATAGGCAACTAATTTCATTAGATATGGGTTCACTTATAGCTGGGGCAAAATATCGTGGAGAATTTGAAGAAAGAATAAAAAATGTTCTAAAGAAAGTCAAGCAATCAGACGGTAAAATCATTCTTTTTATTGATGAAATTCATACAGTTGTTGGAGCTGGTGCTAGCGGAGGTTCTTTAGATGCAAGCAACATATTAAAACCAATGCTTGCAAGAGGTGAACTTAGATGTATTGGTGCTACAACTATTAATGAACATAAACAAAATATAGAAAAAGATCCTGCTTTAGAAAGAAGATTTCAGAAAATCAAAATTGATGCTCCTTCAATAGATGATACTGTATCAATATTAAGAGGATTAAGAGAAAGATACGAAGTTCATCATAGTGTGAGAATTTCTGATAATGCTTTAGTTGCAGCTGCAACCCTTAGCGAAAGATATATTAACGATAGATTTCTTCCTGACAAAGCAATAGATCTAATCGATGAAGCGGCATCAAGATTAAATATAGTCATAACTTCAAAACCTGAAGAAATTGATGAAATTGATCGAAAAGTTCTTCAGTTTGAGATGGAAAAATTATCTTTAAAAAGAGAAATAGATGATTTTTCTGTTGAAAGATTAAAAAAAATCAATGATGAACTTATATCCCTTAAAGATAAACAGGCAGAATTAGGTGCGAAATGGAAAAAAGAAAAAGATGAAATTGATGAGATTAGCACCATAAAAGAAGAAATTGAATCTGTTCAATTTCAAATAGATCAAGCAAAAAGGAATTTTGACCTCAACAAAGCAGCAGAATTAGAATTTGGAACTTTAAATTCTTTACAAAAAAAATTAAAAGAAAAAAGTGATTCCCTTGTAAATTCTCAAAATAATGGAGCGGCAAGTCTTTTAAGGCAAGAGGTGACTTTTGATGATATTGCCGAAGTTGTCTCAAAGTGGACCTCAATTCCAGTTCAAAACTTAAACCAATCAGAAAAAGAAAAGCTTTTAAGTCTAGAGTCAGTCCTTAAAGAAAAGATCATTGGTCAAGATAGTGCAATTAGAGCTGTTGCAGATTCCATTAAGAGATCAAGGACTGGTCTAAATGATCCAAACAAACCATTAGCCAGTTTCCTCTTTTTAGGTCCAACTGGTGTTGGGAAAACAGAGCTGAGTAAAGTGACAGCAAAAATTATATTCGATTCAAATTCTTCAATTACAAGACTGGACATGTCTGAATATATGGAAAAACATTCAGTTAGCAAAATCATAGGTGCACCTCCTGGATATTTAGGTTTTGAATCAGGCGGTCAACTAACTGAAGCTGTACGCAAAAATCCTTATTCATTAATACTTCTTGATGAAATAGAGAAAGCTCATAAAGATATCTTAGATATTCTCTTACAGGTTCTTGATGATGGAATCATTACAGATGGTCAAGGACGTACAATAAATTTCAAAAATTCAATCATTGTTCTAACAAGTAATTTAGGAAGTCAATCAATAAATGATTTATCAGTTAGAAAAGAAGATAGAAGTGAAATTAAAAAAGTTGTAGATTATGAACTTAAAAAATTTTTCAAGCCTGAGTTTTTAAATCGACTTGATGAAATAGTTATTTTTAATAATCTAGAATTAAACGACATAAAAGAAATTGCAAAAATCCAGCTTCAAAATTTAGAAAAAAGACTTAACAAAAAAAACTTAAAATTCAAAATTACGGATGAGGCAATTAACGAACTGGTCGAAAAAAGTTTCGATTATGTCTATGGTGCAAGGCCTTTAAAAAGAATTATTCAAAAACAAATTGAAACAAAAATTTCAAACAATATATTGAATAATCATTACCTTAATAAAGACGAGATTAATATTTATCTGGTTAATGGAGAGATAATTGTTGATTAAAGATCTAAATTAAAGAACTCTATATGACTTAAAATTTAACAACTTTAATCTAAGATTTAAACCAATCAGGAATTTCCTCATAACTCGCTTTATTAGATTTATTTTCTTTCGATTCTGTTTTCCAACAACATGTTCTGCCCTTATCCTTATCCTTTAAGTATTGATTAGCCCATCTCCAAATCAATTCAGAAGTGAACTCCATTCCCACATTATCCATAATTCTCAAATCTAAAGCATCTAAGTTATGTAATTTTTCCCAGTAATTCAACAAAGGGTCATCTTTATTTACTAAAAAAGTATGGTCAAATTGCTCCTTAAGTCTATTTTCAAGGGGCTTTAGACTTGAAAAATCGACAACAAAACCATTTAGGTCTAATTTTTTTGCAGTGAACCAAAAGGTGAATGATCTTGAATATCCATGCACAAATCTGCAGTGGCCTTCATGGCGCCATTGCCTATGTGAACAGGGGAAATCCTCGTAACTTTTGCTGCATGAAAATTTCAGAGAATGAATATACATCAATTAACTGTTAGGATAATTTCTAATAAAACACATTGAATAGTATTTAACATAACGAACATAATGACTTATTCAACTAATTTTTCGATAGAGGATCTACGCTTTGATAATTATGGATTAATCCCTGCAATAGCACAAGATTGGCTTGACGGATCAATTCTTATGCTTGCTTGGATGAACAAAGAATCTTTGACAATGACACTTGAAACCAAAAACGTTCATTATTGGAGTAGATCAAGATCCGAAATTTGGAGAAAAGGAGCTACAAGTGGAAGTACTCAAATACTTAAGGAGATAAGATTCGACTGCGATAATGATGCACTAATCCTTTTGATTGAACAAAATGGTTCAGGAGCATGTCACACTGGGGAAAAAAGTTGTTTTTTCAACGAAATCCAAATTTATCAAAGTGATAAAAAAGAGAAAAAAACAACTCCCTTCTCAAATATTTGCTCTGAATTATTTAATACGATTAACGACAGATCAATAAATCCATCAGAAAAAAGTTACACAAATCATTTATTAACAAAAGGCAGTAATACTATTTTGAAAAAAATAGGAGAGGAATCTGCAGAATTTATAATGGCTTGCAAAGATAATAATAAAAATTCAATCTCAAATGAAGCTGCTGATTTAATTTATCATCTGCAAGTAGCTCTTATGCATAAAGGCGTAGATTGGAGAGATGTACTTGCTGTTCTAGAATCAAGAAGAAAAATTTAAATAATTAAAATTTACAATTTAAAGTTTTTTAACCAAAAAATTTGAAAAAAATGCAATTTAACTAATTAATAATTATTAATTAATTATTAATTAATTATTACATGTATGGCTTAATAATGATTTAACTATAAGTTGAATATATCAACAATGAGGTAAATCGTGAGTTCATTAAGCGATTTTCTTGGTGAAATAGGTCGTCATCAACTTTTGACTCCCGAAAGAGAACTCACTATGGGCAGAAAAGTCCAAGAAATGGTGGTACTTGTTAATAGATGTCAAGAGGCAGGAGGGAAAGGCCCTGCTTGTGAATATTCCGAAGCTGAAAGAAAAAAGATCAAAATTGGTGAAAAAGCTAAAAACGAGATGATAACAGCCAACCTAAGACTCGTTGTCAACCTTGCCAAGAGATACCAAGGGAAAGGATTAGAATTACTGGACTTAATTCAGGAGGGGACATTAGGCCTTACAAGAGCCGTAGAAAAATATGATCCGTCACGAGGACATAGATTTTCTACCTATGCTTATTGGTGGATTAGGCAAGGTTTAAATAGAGCATTATCAACTCAAAGTAGAACGATAAGAATCCCTGTTAACATTAACGAAAAACTTACAAAACTAAGATCAGCAAAATCAAAGCTTATGCAACTTAAGGGTATTCCACCAAATAGTTATGAACTAGCTGAAGAAATGAAAATAACCAAAGAGGAAATTGACGAACTCCTTTCTTGTGAATTGAGAAGCATTACTGTTAGTCTCCAAGGTACTGTTAAATCAAAATCAGATCCTTCCGAGTTAGTTGATATTCTTCCAAGTGATCAAACTCCCCCAATGGAATTAGCCGAATTATCCGAAAGGACAGCCTCGGCTTGGAAGTTATTAGATAAAGCAAATTTAACTGAGAAAGAGAGGAGAATTGTAAGCTTACGATTTGGTTTGGATGGTTCAAGTGAATGGAGAACTTTAGCAGAAGTTGCAAGGCATATGAGTTGTAGTAGAGAGTATTGCAGGCAAGTTGTTCAAAGAGCCTTAAGAAAACTTAGAAAAGCAGGCATACAAAATGGATTAGTTGATAGTATTAGCTAACTTTAGTTATATAAAGTATGAAAGTTAAATCTTTAATATGAATAACAATTATACCAACAATCAAGAACAGATTTATGATGCTGAAGTCCTAGAAAGCTCTTCAATTGATGAAAATATTATAATAAAAATCCTTATCAAGTCTGGAAGGACTATAGCAAAGCCTGCATTAGAAGTTTTAGAAATGGCAATAGATCCTTTCACTCCTGCACAAGTAAGAGTTTCCTTAATGGCGGCATTAGCTTATTTAATAATGCCTTTTGATCTATTCCCTGACTTTATACCTTTAGTAGGTTTCAGTGATGATTTTGTTGCTCTAACAGCTGTTTTGAGTATATGGAGTAAATATATGACCCCTTCAATAAGATTAAGGGCAGAGAGAAAACTCAATAAAATATTTCCATTCTACTAAATGAAAAAATTATCCAAACAAGAAGAACAAGACCTAATAAATTTCATTAAAGAATGGTTAAAATCACATGGATATAATCAAAAAGATTTGGCTAATGCCCTAAGTCTTAAATCAAGCAGGATTTCTGAAATAACTTTTAAAGTAAAAGAATTTTATAAAAAAGGAGGTATGTTCAATATCGCAAAAAATCTTATTCTAATAGAACAAAATTGGTTGAATAATCAACAAAATACTTCTCAAGAGGATCAGAAAACTCAACCCTATAATCAATTAGATTTAGATTCTGTAGCACATGAAACCCAACCTTATAATCAATTAGATTTAGATTCTGTAGTAAAACAAATAGATAAAGATATAAGTATATAAAGTATTCTTTTAATAAAAATGTTTATCTACTATTTCTATACTCATTAAAATAATTCAACTTTATAAAAAAATATATTTAAAAAGTATTTAGCAAAATTTAAAAGATTATTTTATATTATTAATTTAAAATAAAATACTAAACTAACAAAATTATTGTTAAATTATCCTTCCTGAATAAAAATTTAAGCTCTAAAAAGCCTGTACCCAAGGATAAATTTCAAAAGAAATCCATATACCTTTTTGCCAATAAATATCACTCTCTATTAATTCTTTTAATTCAATCTCATCTTGGGCATTAAAAATACCGAATAAATATTTAGTACATTTAGTTGGTCCTAAAGTAATTAAAATATCACTTTCTTTTAAAATTCTAAGTCTTTGAAGATGTTCCTCCCGAAAAGGTTCTCGTTTTTTTATTGCACCTTCACAGTACTTACCAAACACTATAAATTTTTCCATTATTAAAATTAAATTAATAGAATAATACAACCAATAATTGCACAATTTACACACTAATTGCTATCTTAATTGAGAAGAACTTTTATGAATTTATTATGCTCACTGGTAGTGATCTGCTTGCTAAGGTTAAAGAACTTGGAGAAGTTAGCAAGTCAGATCTTGTGCGTGCTTGTGGATATGTTTCCACAAAAAAAAACGGTGGAGAGCGTTTAAATTTCACAGCATTCTATGAAGCTCTTCTAGAAGCAAAAGGTGTGAGCTTAGGTGATTCTGGAGCAGCAGGGATTGGTAAAGGTGGTAGAAAATTAAGTTACATAGCCACAGTTCAAGGCAATGGAAATCTTTTAATTGGTAAAGCATATACAGCACTTTTAGATTTAAAAGCAGGTGATGAATTTGAAATTAAACTAGGTAGAAAACAAATAAGATTATTACCAACCGAAGAATTAAAATAGTTATTTAACTTTTTAAAATTAAAAAAGCTGTGAGTGTTTATGAAAGTTAATTCTTAATATAAGATTGTCATTGTAAATTTCAAATTTATATTTTTTGGTCTGCTGCTTCACGCATTTCCCGACAATAGTTCCCAATTTTATTAAGAACATCTTTTTCATTTGAATTAGAAATTCTCTTTACAAATGCGCTGCCAATAATTACTCCATCTGCCCCCCATTTCTTAACTTTTTTAATATGTTCGGGAGAAGATATTCCAAATCCAACCGCAACTGGATTTTTGCTTATTTCTTTTAATTTTGAAATAAGCTTCTCTACTCTATTTTCCATTTTGCTTCTCTCACCAGTAACTCCAGTCACACTTACTAAATAAGTAAAACCTTTTGTGTTATTAGATATCAATTTCATTCTCTCTGAGGAAGTAGTTGGAGCAACTAATAGTATTAAGTCCATTGAAAAAGTTTTAATTATTTTTGAAAACTTGTTTGCTTCCTCTAAAGGGAGATCAGGAATAATTAATCCTGCGACTCCAACACTAGATGCTAGTTTGCAAAAATCTTCAAACCCAAAACTTAATAGAGGATTAAAGTAGGAAAAAAGTATTATCGGCAGATGTAATCTACCTTTCAAAGATTCCAACAATTTAATTATCTTCAACGGTGTAGTCCCAGATTTTAGGGCTCGAGAAGCGGCAATTTGAATTATTGGACCGTCAGCTAAAGGATCGCTATAAGGAATTCCTAATTCAATTAGATCAGCGCCATTCTCTTGTAACTTTAATAGAATCTCACTTGACATTTCAATATTTGGATCGCCAGCCATTATAAAAGGCATCAAAGCTAATTTTTTATCACACTTTAACTCAGCAAACCTTTCTTCTATTTTTGAAAAAGTATCTTTTTTAATCATTGTTTTTTTAATAAATTTTTGAAATTTTTTTTTAATATTTCTTTTAAACTTTTGGATGTTTTTCTAAATCCTCCATAAGTTTTTCCTGTTCTTCTTTTGACAATGCATTGAACTTGGTTTCTAGTTTATCATTAATAACTTTTTCATATTTTTTTCTATAACGCTTTCTTTGTTCCATAAACGTCATTTTCCCATTTACGACTCTAAAAAAATAAGATAATACCCAAGTAACAATAATAATAATAAGGATACAACTTGAGATAGTACTTCCTGAAAAATTATCTATACCAATTTTTGGTGCAAATTTATAACTAATTAATCCAATTAATGAGATAATGATACCTATTTGTAAGACTTTACCTTTAGTCAATTATTTACCCTTTACCACTTCCTTTTAACCTGAGATTTAAAAATGGAGAAAATAAAATTAAACCAGGAAAAAAAAGAAATACTAATCCATAAATTCCTAACCGCTCAAATTTTCCCATAACATTCCACCTATTATTCATCCAGTAAAATAGCAATAATGGAATAACTAATAAATAGAGGGAAATAACCGCAATATAAGTAATTAAAGTAGCAAATGAATTATTGAAAATATTTTCCATTTTGATTTTGGTTATTTAGTTAAACATAACAATTATTAAAAGTTATCGTAAGAACTAAAATAAATAATTAAATAATGGGAGTGGGGGGACTTGAACCCCCACGAGCTAAAGCGCTCGACGGATTTTAAGTCCGGCGCGTCTACCAATTCCGCCACACTCCCATGAGGAATTTGCGCTTTTTTATCGTAGCCGAAAGCATCTCAATTAACCAGAAAAAATTGGAAAATTTACACTTTTGTTGAATGATCAGATTAAATCTAATTTCTTAATTTACTGTCCCTTCGATTTGCCATTTTAAAATTTGGCCTGCATGAAATGGTTTTATTTGTCCTACAATTTTTTTTTCTTCAAAAACGTCAATAAATTCTTCAATTTTATTAAGTCTAGAAACTAATTTTAATTTTTCTTTATTTGGAGGTAATTTATAAAAATTTGGGCCATTTAAACTTGCAAACTTTTCAAAATTATCTAGAGCGTTTTCCTCTTCAAATACAGTTAAATAGCTTTCTATTGCGACCGGCGAATTAAAGATACCTGCACAACCACAAAAAGCTTTCCACTCTCTTAGGTGAGGAGCAGAATCAGTTCCTAAGAAAAAACATTCTTTGCCACTTGTAGCAGCTTTCCTTAAGGCAATCCTATTTTTTTCCCTTTTAGCGACTGGTAAGCAGTAAAAATCGCTATTTAAGCCGCCAAAAAACATTGCATTTCTATTTATGTGCAAATGATGCGGAGTGATAGTAGCTCCAATATTATTTTCTTGAACAAAGTCCACAGCATAAGATGTAGTTATATGTTCTAAAACAATTTTCAATTTTGGAAATCTTTTTACTATTTGAGAAAGTTCTCTATCTATAAATACTTCCTCCCGGTCAAAAATATCCACTTCTGAATCAGTTACTTCCCCATGAATTAAAAGAGGCATTCCAGAATCTTGCATTAATTCAAAAATCTTATATAAATTTTCTATTTTTTTAACTCCATGACTGGAATTTGTTGTAGCGTTAGCAGGATATAATTTTGCACCGAAAAAGATTTTATTGTTAAAACCATTTATTAGTTCTCCTTTATCAGTCTCATCAGTAAGATACATAGTCATTAATGGTTCAAACTTAGAGCTTTCTGGCAATGCTTCAGCAATAGATTTTTTGTAAGAAATTGCACTATCAATAGATGTTATGGGAGTTTTAGTATTCGGCATAACAATAGCCCTCCCGAAATATTCGGATGTAAAATGAATGATATTTTTCAATATCAGACCCTCTCTTAAATGTAAATGCCAATCATCAGGTTTTAATATGGTTAATGTCTTCAAGATTTTTACTATTTAGTCAATTTTAACAGCAAATTAAATTTGACAATGAATTATAGATATTCGAGGATAGTAATTAATCAATTAAATTTTTAAATATATAAACAAAAGCTTCAACATGAGTGATTTTTTATTTCCAATAATAGAGATAATATTAGGAGTGGTTTTACTTTTTACTGGAGGAGAATTCTTTATTCAAGGAGCCGTAAACTTATCTTTAATTTTGAGAATACCTCAAATAGTAATTGGATTAACAGTTGTTTCACTCGGTACAAGCTCTCCTGAGTTGTTGGTAAGTCTAAGTTCGATTTTAAAAGGCAGTGATTCGCTTGCTGCTAGCAATGTAATAGGAAGCAATATTTTTAATGTTCTTGTAGTTCTAGGTATAAGCTCATTGATAACACCTCTTAAAGTTAAAAGCAGAATAGTTAGAAGAGATGTTCCTCTTTTAATGGCTATTTCTTGTGCGGTTTGGGCAATGTCATCAACAGGCCTATTGACATTGCAAGCAGGGATCTTCCTAATATTTTGTTTAATTTTAAACACAATATGGGAAATTAATACCATTAACGAGAAAGAGGAAGATACAAAAGAAGCTGAACCAGTGATAGAGGAATTTAAAGATAAATATAATGGGAAGATACATATTTTATTAAAATTGATCTTTGGAATATTTCTCTTGAGCTTTGGTTCAAACATTTTAGTAAATGGTTCTCAGACGCTTGCTACTCTTTTGGGGGTAAACGAGATTGTTATTGGTTTAACTATTGTGGCTACTGGAACTTCTCTGCCAGAATTAGTAACTTCAATTATTGCAGCATTTAAAGGTAAAACAGACCTTGCAATTGGGAATGTGATAGGAAGCAATTTGCTGAATCAACTTTTAATCCTTGGAAGTTGTAGTATTTTCTCAGGCTTTAAAGGCTTAGAAATTGAACAAAGCTTAATAAAAGTTGACCTACCTTTTATGGTTTTAACTACCTTTGCGTGCTTACCAATTTTCTGGAGCAAAGGTAAAATCACCAGAATTGAAGGATTTATTCTGCTTAATATTTATATTTTTTACATACTAGATAAGATACTTTATTTGAATAGATTTAACTATCTTTCTGAATTAAGGATAGGTTTATTTGTTTACTTTTCATTAATTACGATTTTGATCTTCGCTCAAGAAAAATTTAAATTTTCTAAATCATAAATTTAGCCATACATAGTCACAAATTCTTCTGAGATCGTTGGGTGTAAAGCCATTGTAATATCGAAGTCTTTTTTTGTTATTCCTGCGTTTAATGAAATTGATACCATTTGAATAATCTCAGATGATGTTTCTCCAAACATATGACATCCAATTACTTTGTCAGTTAGCTTATTAACAATAATCTTTAACATACATTTCGATTTATTCTCTATAAAAGTATTAGACATAGGCGTAAATTTACATTTGAAAATTTTTATATTTTTATCATCATAAATCTCTTTCGCTCTTTTCTCACTTAAACCCACTGTTGAAATTTCAGGAATAGTAAAAACGGCCTTAGGAATATATTCATAATTTACTTTTCTTTTTTGGTTATTAAAAAAATTATCTGAGAACACTCTGCCTTGTTCTATTGCTACTGGAGTTAAGTTTGGTTTATTTATGATATCTCCAATTGCAAAAATATTAGGGTTACTTGTTTGATTAAATTCATCAACATCTAAATATGAACCATCCATCTTTAAATTTAGAAAATCTAAATTTAAAGGCATGAGATTTGGTTCTCTTCCTGTAGCAATCAGGATATTCTTAGTTATTATTTTTTCTCCTGAGTCCAGGGTAGATTCCAAATTCTCATTTACTCTACGTATAGACTTCAATTGATGACTTGATATTATATTTATTCCAGCTGAGGTAGTTGATTCTTCTAAGCATGAAGAAAGATCCTCATCAAAACCATTAAGTAAAGATTTACCTCTAATTAATTGAGTAACTTCAGTCCCTAAATTTCGGAAAATAGAAGCAAATTCACAGGCAATATATCCTCCACCAACTATAAGTATAGAGTCAGGGAATCCATCTAATTCAAAAATATCATCACTTGTCCATGCCAAATCTATTCCAGGAATATTTAATTTCTTTGGCTTTCCTCCAACTGAAATAAGAATTTTTTTTGAACTTACTTTATTTAATATTTTCTTTGATTTCGGACAAATTATTTCTAATTCATTTTGAGTTATAAACCTTCCTAAGCCCTCAAAAATTGTTATATTCAATTTCTTTAAAGAATTTTTATGTAAATTACTTAATCTGGAAACCTCTTCCCTAACATTCTTCAAAAGAATTTTTGATTCGAAAATAATACCTTCACTTTTTAATCCATATCCTTCAGAAGAAATCATATTTTTTTTACTTTTAGCTGCATAAACCATCAATTTTTTAGGAACGCATCCTCTTATTACACAAGTACCTCCTACTTTATTTACCTCTATGATTGCTACTTTTGCCCCATAGCTCGCGGCACGTTTAGCTGCAGCCAATCCACCAGATCCAGCACCAACAATAATTAAATCAAATTGAAATTCCAAGACTACTTTTATTCAATTACTATAAATTAAGTTTATAACTTAAATTTAAAGAATGAATAAAATTCTGAAATGGGAAGATTTAAATAAATTTGAAATTGAAGATCTCGATAGAGTCAATGGTATCAATAATTCCTACGCAAATTTAAGATTATTCGGTCATACCGAAAATGATATCTTAGTTACCCTCTATAGAGATAGGCATTCATGGTGTCCTTATTGTCAGAAAATATGGTTATGGCTTGAATTCAAGAGAATTCCTTATAGAGTAAAAAAAATAAATATGTTTTGCTACGGTCAAAAAGAAAGTTGGTTTCTTAATAAAGTCAGATCAGGCAAATTACCAGCAATAGAATTTAAAGGTCAAGTTATAACTGAAAGCGACAATATAATTGCTTTTTTAGAAAAAGAATTCGGAGCACTTGGATCTCCTATAACATCAGGCGACCTTTTAGAAACTCGAGAATTAGAAAGAGAAATTTTCAGATCATGGTGTAATTGGCTTTGTCGAGAAAGCTTTAACTTTATAGATAACTCTTTTAGAAAAAAAAGATTTAAAGAATCCATTTCTAAATTTGAAGAAATCTTGAGCAAATCAAAATCAGGGTTTATTGATCCATCAGTATCTAATTCAGGTGAAATAGAGCCTGGTGTTGGAGATATAATTTTTATTCCTTATATGGAGAGAATGAATGCTTCTTTAACATATTATAAGGGGTTTAATTTAAGATCTAATTACCTTTATATTAATAAATGGCTAACTCTTTTTGAAGGAACGAGTGCTTACAGAGGTACTCAGGGAGATTTTCATACTCACTCTCATGATTTACCTCCACAAATGGGTGGATGTTACAAAGAGAGTAACGAAAAACAAATTGCTTTCTCTAAGTTAATAGATACTGGTGAGGGCCTCGGTAATTTTGAACTAAATCAAAATTATGATTCAGTACATTACTCTAAAATTGCTCTTAAAAGAGTAATAAAGCATAAAGATAACTTAATAAAAGTAAACCCTTATAATAAAGAATTCTTTGAAGAATCATTGAAATCAGCATTGACTTATATGATCACAGATGAAGTAATAATACCTGAAAAACTTTCAGGAAAATCTCTAAGTTATCTAAAAAATAGAATCTCAGTACCAAGAGATATGCCGATTATTTCTGCGAGGTTATTAAGACAATCATTAAATAAAATAGAATTATTGAGTAATGACAATGAAATAGATAAGATACCTCTCGAACATAGATATGATCAAGATCCTAGAAATTTTATTTTTGATTAATTATAAATTTTTTCTTGAATCTATTTGAAGTAAATCTTTTATTTTTTGTACTTGACTAGCTACGTTAGGATCACTTGATAACTTTTTTTCAACTTGCTCTATTGCATACATAACAGTTGTATGGTCTTTACCTCCGAATTCATCACCAATTTTTGGAAGGCTTAGATCTGTTCCTTGTCTCATCAAATACATACCTATTTGCCTTGCCTGACTTACTGGCTTTCTTCTGCTAGAGCTTACTAATTCTTGAGCTGTGACATCAAAGAAGTCAGAAACTTTTTCAACTACTTGCTTGGGAGTAACAACCACACCAACACTATTAGGATCAAGCATTGGAGCAATGGAATGAACAGTCATTGGCAATCCAGTTATAGATGCGAATGCTACTGCTCTTGTAAAAGCCCCTTCTAATTCTCTTATATTTGAAGAAAATCTTCCTGCTATAAACTGAATTAAATCTCTTGGAAGGTTCATCTTTTCTTGTTCAGCTTTTTTCTGGAGAATCGCCATTCGTGTCTCCAAATCGGGAGGCTGAATATCTGCTATTAAACCCATTGAGAATCTAGAGACTAGTCTTTCTTGTAATTTTGGAATTTGACTAGGAGGCCTATCACTAGCAATTACAATTTGTTTACCTGCCTCATATAAAGCATTAAAAGTATTAAAAAATTCTTCCTGTGTGTATTCCTTACCCTCTAAAAATTGAATATCATCAATTAATAATAGATCTACAGATCTATATTTATTTTTAAAAGCATGCATTCCATCTTTTCTGATGGATTGTATTAGATCACTACTAAAAGTTTCAGTTGAAACGTATAAAACCTTGGCCTCAGGATCAATCTCAACTCTGTAATGACCAATTGCTTGCATTAAATGAGTTTTTCCAAGGCCAACTCCACCACAAATAAACAAAGGATTAAATTCTCTTCCTGGCGATTCTGCAACAGCTAAAGCTGCAGCATGCGCCATGCGACTATTAGGACCAACTACAAATCTCTTAAAAACATATCTTGAATTTAAAGAGTTAATTTTTTTTGATCTATTTATTAAATTATTGCCTTGGCTCCTGGGAAAAGTTTGACTTTTAGAATCTAAATTTTGGTCATTAAGGGAATTAGAGTTACTTGGATTATTAACAGATTTAAAAACTACTTTTACTTTATGTCCACAAATTTCTTCTGCAGCTTTTTCAATAGTTTCACAATAATTCTTTCTCAACCAATCGCTAGAAAAATTATTTGGAGTTGTCAAAGTCAATAATCCATTCTCAAAGCAATCAAATTTAGCTGGCCTTATCCAAGTTTCAAATGAAGGTTTGCTTAAATTCTTTTGCAATAATTGTTGAACTTCCGCCCAAATAGGATTTGTTGCTTGCACTAAATTTCTCTTATAGATATTCAATCTAGTAGGAATTTATTAATTGGCCATTCTCTAATCACAAGATCATGATAAATTTAAAATTTATTAACAATGAGGTTTATAAATTAATACAAATCAAAAAATTTTTTTTAATTATTACTTATATTAAATATAAATTTTTTTATCTTTGTCTTGGATAAAACACTCCTCATTATAATGATGAAATGGCATGGATATGGCCGTTGTAAATCAAGACTATCAAAGGCTATTGGGAAAACAAATGCTGCCAATATACAAAAAACAATGACTGAACATACTGTTTTAGTTGCTAAATCTCTTGCAGAAAAAGGATTGATTGATATCTCTTTAGCAATATCTGGGATTGGATTTAATAAGAGTAGGAGATGGTCTAATCAGTTAGGAATTAAAAACTTTAACTTACAAGGTAGAGGCTCTTTAGGAGAAAAAATGAAAAGACAGATACTGATTCATAAAAAATCAAATTTTAAAACTCAAATAAAAAATACAATCATTATTGGGACTGATCTACCGAGTTTGTGTCATGTTGATTTATTAAGTACCATAAACAAACTTAAAGAAAATGATCTTATTATTGGCCCTGCAAATGATGGAGGATATTGGTTAATTGCATTTTCAGAAAGATTATTAATTAAAAATTTATACATTCCGTTTATTAATATAAAATGGAGTCAAGAAGATGTACTTAAAAGAACAATTAATAACTTTTCATCAACGGCCTTAAAGTATGATTTTTTAAAAAGGAAAACAGATATTGATACAATTTGGGATATAGAGAATAGAGAATAATTAATTTGTCAAAGCTTTCAATAATTATACCAACCTATAATGAAGCAAATAACCTACCATTATTACTTTCAGATCTATCAATTTTTAAAAAAAAGATAGAAATCATTATCGTAGACTCTAATAGTAAAGATAAAACTAAAGATATTGCAACTATCTATGGAGCAAAATTATATAAATCGAATAAAAAAAATAGAGGCTTACAATTGAATATTGGAGCCCAAAAATCAAATGGTGATTGGCTTTTTTTTATACATGCTGATTCAAGACTAAAAGAAAATTGGTTTCACGAAATTAGCTCAATCACTAGAGGTAGTGAGAATTTTATTTATTTTTTTAAATTTAAAATTTGCGATAAAAAGATAATTTATAGATTGCTTGAAGCAGTTGTAAATATAAGAAGTTCCATTTTTAAAAAACCTTATGGAGATCAAGGTCTTATAATTTCTAGAGAAACCTACTTTAAAAATAAAGGTTTTAAAAAGATACCAATTATGGAAGATATAGATTTTATTAGAAGATTACGTAATAAAAATGATCTAAAAATGTTAGGCAATTCAATATACACAAGCAGTAGAAAATGGGAAAAAACAAATATTTTTTTTCAAGCATTTAAAAATTGGAAATTTAGAAAAAGATGGTTTGAGGGGGATTCTATAAGATCTATATATAATGATTACTACAAAAACTAAATTAATTTGCGTACCAAAATGCACACTTACTCCCTTTTGGTTCCAATGCCCAACCCTGTTTCTTATAGAACGAGACAACTTCTGCATCAGCAAATAAAGTAACTTTTGATATTCCAATCTTCTTTAATTCTGACAAAATATATTTCATTAATTCTTTACCCAAGCCAAGTCCTTGATAAACAGGATTAATCGCAACATCCCATATAGTTGCTTCTAAAACTCCGTCTCCAGTACATCTTGCGAAGCCTACAAGTCTAGGAAACTTTTCATCATGACTCCATAAGCCAACAACTAAAATACTAAATTCTAGTGCCCTTTTTACTCTCCTTATCGGCCTCCTACTCCACCCTACAGTTTGTAATAGTTGATCTAATTCTATAAGATCAAAACTTTTATCTTTACTACAGACGAATATTTCTTCTTTAATTTGATGAATAAACTCATAAGAATTAGAACCATAAACTTTAAAAAGCTCTTCTTTTGAGATTGTTTTAGATTTCTTAATTGATGACCCTTGGTTCCTAAAAATCATTAAAAACTTGTAAACCCTTTTTCTTGAAGCTCAGAAAGCTGATAATACAAACCCTTTTTAGATCTTAGTTCTATATGGCTACCTTCTTCAATTAACCTGCCCCCTTTTAGAACTAATATTTTATCGGAATTTTCAATAGTTGCTAATCGATGCGCAATTACTAAAGCAGTTTTCTTTTCTAAGATCCGATCAAGATCTTTTTGTAAAGTTGCTTCTGTTGAAGGATCCATAAATGCTGTAGCTTCATCCATTATTAAAATTACTGGGTTTCTAATGGCTACTCGTGCAACAGAAAGGAGTTGTCTTTCTCCAGATGAAAGATTCCCTCCTCTTTCTCTTAGAGAAGTCTTCAAGCCATTGGGTAGTTTTCTTAATAAAGTATCCAAACCTAATTGTTTACAAATATTTTCAAGGTCTTGATTATCCATATTAGTACTTAATTTTAAATTATCAGCTACGTTGCCACTAAATATAAAAGTATCTTGCAACACAACGCCAAGCATATTTCTAAGCCTCGCTATTGGTATTTCCTTGATATCTGTATCATCTATCAAAATTTGTCCACTTTGAGGTTCATATAGCCTGCACAATAGTCTTATTATTGTTGTTTTACCTGAACCTGTAGGTCCAACAAAAGCTACATGTTCTCCAGGTTGAACTACGAAAGATAAGTCATTTATTATAACTTCTCCTTTTTTATAAAAGAAATTAACATTTTTAAATTCAATTTTACCCTTGAATTTATAATCATTGGCTTGGGTTCTTTTACTAATCCATTGAGTTAAAGAAGAGTCTTTAATTTCAATTTCTTCTTCCAATAATTCATTAATTCTCTCTACAGCAGTTAGTCCTCCTTGAATTTGTGTAAATCTTTCTGCTAACTGTCTCAGAGGTTCAAAGAGTCTTTGTGAGAATAAAATAAAAGTTGTTAAAGTGCCTAAACCAATATTTCCGAAGGTTACAAAATAGCCCCCCACGGCTAGCACCAATGAAACTGCAGCAAGTGATATCCATTCAATAAATGCAGAAATGCTACTATCGTAAAAAATAGTCCAATTAACAGCTTTCTTATATGCACTTCCTGTATTAGAAAATTTTTTACTATTAAAAGATTCTCTCCTAAACATTTGGACAACTTCTAATCCTTGAAGATTCTCTTGGAAATCAGAGTTAAGTTGTGATAATTCCTCTCTTACCTGATAGTTAGATTTTCTATAGCGCTTTTGAAGCCACAAAATAAAATAAGTTACAGGTAATTGAGTTAGGAGAAGTAAAATCGCAAGTCCTTTATCTATTGAAAGCATTGTCAATGAAATCACTATAAGGCTTACAAAATCAGCAATAACGCCAACAGCGCCACTTCCAAAAACCTCAGCTAATGCGTCTACATCATTTGTTAGTCTTGTAAGTAACTTACCAACAGGCATTTTATCGTGGTATCCAAGAGAGAGAGAAATCGAGTGATTAAAAAGTTCTCTCCTTATTCTTGATGTCAACCTCTGTCCAACAGCCTGAATATTATATGATTGATATCCTTGTAAAACTAATCTCAATAAAACGGTTACGAACAAAGTAACTATTATTAAATTAATAGATTGTCCAAAAAACGTTTTGCTTAACCAAACATCTGTGCTCTCATTTTTCAAAATCGTTATTGCTTGACCAACTAATAATGGTTGAATTGCTCCTGCAAAAGAGACAGGCAATAAGACTATTAAAATTAAGTAAATTGTCTTTTTATCTTTAGTTAAATATCTACCTAACTTTTTTATTCTTTTAAAATCTTTTAAAAACATTAAGTTTAGCGCCCTACTAATCTTTCAAAGATTCTATTGATAAAATTAGTTCTCGGAGAGGATCACTATCTAATCTAATCGCCAAAGGATTAGCTATTAACCTGGCCGTTGAATAAAAAAGATCATCTATTTTAGATAAACCATTTTCTTTTAAAGTTTTACCTGTTGCAACCAAATCAACAATAGCTTCTGCCATTCCAGTAATTGGACCAAGTTCTACAGAACCTGTTAAGTGAACAATCTCTACAGGTAGATTGAGACGATCAAAATAAGCTCTTGCGGTTTTTGTGAATTTACTTGCCACTTTACAATTAGCGGGTAAATCAGTAGGTTTTGAATAGTCACTATTATTTTTGACTGCCAAGGACATAGAACAACCTCCAAACTGCAAATCTAGCAATTTAGCAACTTGCAGATCAGATTCTTGCAATACATCGTATCCAACAATCCCCAAATCAGCCTGTCCATAACTTACATAGACAGGGACATCGCCGTTCCTTACTAATAAAGCCTTTGCTCTTTTACATTCCGATTCAATAGTCAATGATCTATTGTCTTCAAGTAGTGCAGCGGAAAAGTTCAATCCGGCCTTTTTAAATATTGAAATCGAATCTTCTAGCAGTGCACCTTTGGGTAAAGCTATAGTGATCATAGATCATTTTTCTAAGATTTTTTAATCTTAAGCTAATAATGGAATTAAATAAAGAGCAAAAAATAATTGGACTAAGAGTTTTAAATGATAATATTATTTGGCTATGGAAAAATAATAAATCAATAGCAGTAATAGATCCTGCAATATCTCAACCAGTAATAAAATATATAAAATCTAATGATCTGAATTTAGAGGCTATTCTCCAAACACATCATCATTCTGACCATATTGGAGGTACTGAAGAACTAATTAAAGAATGGCCAAACGTTAAAGTTATAGCCTCTGCTAAAGAAAAAGATCGGATCCCTTTTCAAAACTTATCTGTAAAAGATGGAGATAATTTAATAATTTTAAATCAAGAAGTTCAAGTTATCGAAGTAATTGGGCATACAAAGTCACATATCGCTTTTTACTTAAAAAATAAAAACCCAGTTCTTTTCATAGGTGATACATTATTTTCAGCAGGATGCGGGAGGGTCTTTGAGGGTACATACAGGCAAATGTTTAATTCCTTGAAAAGAATAAAAAAATTACCAAAAAATACTCTTATTTATTGCGCGCATGAATATACAAAAAATAATCTAGAGTGGGCATTAGCTCAAGAGCCCACAAATAATAATCTTAAAATTAAACTTAGAGAAGTAGAGGGAAAAATTGCTTCTAAAGAACTTACAATTCCATGTAAGCTTGCTGATGAGATGAGAATTAACCTTTTCTTAAGAGCGAAAAATTTAGAAGAATTTACTTTTTTAAGAGCAAATAAAGATTTATGGGTTTAAATAGATAGGTATCTTTTTAAAAAAATGTCCCCCAAACAAGTAATTAAAACATCAAATGCTCCAGATCCAGTAGGACCTTATAATCAAGCAATAAAAGCTGGGGATTTTATCTATTGTTCTGGTCAAATTGCTATAGACCCAGCTTTAAATGAAATAACATGTTTAGGTGATATAGAGAAGGAAACTATTCAAGTTTTAAAAAATCTTGCAGAAGTTCTTAAAGCTGGAGGAGCCAAAATTGAGGATGTAATAAAAACAACTATTTATTTAACGGACTTAAGTAATTTTCAAATTGTTAATAAAATATATAGTGATTTTTTTAATGTAGAGAATCCTCCAGCAAGGGCCTGTGTGGAAGTTTCATCTCTACCAAAAGGAGTTTTAATTGAAATAGATTGCGTCGCATTTCTAGATTAATTTCTAATTATTGAGAAATTTGAAATATGAACCAAATGTGCACCATAGTTGTTTAGATTATTAGTTGATAATTCATCTTAGATCTATGTCAGCAGCAAAGCTAAATATAGATGAACTAGAAGCAGGTTATCCTTTATTTTGCAAAGCTCTTAGACTATTAATCTTAAAAGGAAACTCAGTTAAAGATATAGAAAAGACAGTGTGTTGGAGTCATCTCGAAACTTTAAATAGATGTCTACCTGGTAGATATAAAGCACCAACATATTTAATGGCTTTAATCAAAAGAGACATTGCAAAGCCTAATAATTATTAAAAAGGACTAATCTTCTAAATAAAATTTATCAATATCTATTGAAAAGTCTTTTTCCTTGTCTGATATTTCTTTATTATCTAAAAATATTGAAAGACTTACAAAATTCTTACCGAAGCTGATATTTGGATAGATATCCCTTTCTTTACATAATTTCTCAATTTTCTCCATAAATTTACTAGTTTTTGAGTATTGCTCAAATTCAAATCTTTTTTCAATCCGCAAAGGTGATTCTCTTTCATTCCACATTAAATTTTTTTTTAAAAACTAATTACACTATAACTTCAACAAAGTTTCTCAATAAATTTTTGAAGTTAAGATTTTTAGTCACTCTCCCAATAATCAATAATGCCTCCAATAGTTAAATCGGTTTGAATTTCTGGATTAGGGCAAGCAAATCTAGCGGCAGAGCCACTAGAAGTAAAAACCCAGTTGCCCTCTCTAGCGCCAACAGGATCAACAGCAACTAATTTCTTTCCTTTATTATTTTCTAAAATTCGTAAATTCATATAACCTAAGCCAGCGACTCTTTGAGTACAAACCATTCTTCCTAATACCTTCATAATTTCCACAATTTCTATCCTCCTTTTTTATGACTTATCAGGATCCCAATGATCAATTATTCCAACAATCGTTAAATCGCTTGGATAAGATTTGCTTCCCGCTGCTTCTCTAGCAGCAGAACTTCCAACACAGATAACCCAATCTCCTGGCTTACAACCAACAGCATCTACCGCAACCTTATTTGAAGAACCATCCAAAACAACCTGTAGATGTTTATGTTCAAAACCAGGAATCCTATTGGTAGAAACAAGTGGTTTTACAACCTTGCAAATTAACATAATTAGTGAGCCTCCTTTGTTTTTTTATCTAAAGACATTCCAATAATTTGGGCGGAATGAATGTTGTCTCTATCTCTAATAGTAGAGCAAGTATGTAACAAACCTTGATCAACTAAATTTTTATATCTAATTGATATCGCATTATTAACTCTTTCACAATCTTTTATTGCCCTCTCTTTTGCGCCGGGTACTTTGCCGGAGTAATCAAATCTAATCACTACTGGGATTGGTAGGTCTTGAGAAACATTTAGTCCAGTAAAAATCTTCACTCCTACATCTAAATCTGGAGCACCTTCTTCGACTGTATCTAAATGAGCAAAATAAGTTAAATTTCTTAGGTGTACTTCTTTAAAACCTATACCTACTCCAATAAACCTTTCTGCATGTCCAATATCTTCATAAGAACCATTATGAAAACTCTTTACATAATCAATTTGAGAAATGTTATTGACAATTAATTTATAAATAAATTTTTCCAGACCACTGAGTTTATCTTTTGAAAATTGCTTAGAAATTGTCTGACAAATTTCTCTTTCCGCATCCTCTTTTGAAAAGTTTATTGTTGAATTATAAATTTCTAAAGTAGAAATAGTTTTTTCTAAATCAATCCCTCCATTGTTAGTTGGCATATGTATTTTTAATGAATCAGTATCTGTATCAAGTCCTATTAACATTAAATCCACAGAAGCACCACAGCAAAAGCTATTCTCTACAGCCTCTTTAAAAGCATATAGTTTACTTCTACCTTCTTCCGCAGCTAACTCGTCATTACTCCCATGAGCTGCACATCCCTGATGCAAAGGATCTACAGAACTAAAATGATAAGTTACAACTTTTAAGTACCTAGTATCTTTATGGGCTTCATTAGGGATATTCTCTCTATACCTTTTGTGTTCAGTTTTTACCCATCTATTGACTGTATTTTCAATATCAAAAAGTGCGCCAGCGTGAGATCTTCTTCTTACTGAACTAAAAGGTATTCTCATTACATATGCTACTGAATGAGCTAATCGACCATCCGAACAAGGAGTTATATCAAGTAAATGTATTCCGCAATCTAAAAGAAATTTTTCAAAATCTTCAGCACCTCTACTTCCTGAAGCCCCTTCAAGAGGATCATTTTTAAAAAAATTGTCACTAAGTTTCTCATGTTGTTTGAAAGCACACCATGCATATAGAGCTCTCATATCGAGAGGTTTAACCCAAGATTTATTTAATACATGAAGTGGTAGGTCTATTCCCAAATTTTTTCTTGATATTACCTGAGCTTTACTTATGAAATCTTCATGATGTTGTATTCGAGCAATTTTCTTTAGAGTAGGAACAATATCATCAAAATCACTTTTTATTTTGCTTTCATACCTATATAAATTTTCATTCTGGATACTGTTAGTTAATTTATGAGATTTTCCAGAATTACCTAAATCGTTTGATTTTTTAGTTTGTGTATGAATATTTTCCGTAAAAGTTTTCATTGGAGCTGTAGGCCCCAATGTGAAGTTTTTGGCTTTTGCCAGTCCTCTTAAAGGCATTATTTAATTACCCTCGTGCACCACCTGAAAAGGTAACAAGTTGTCCTTCACGAGTATTACCACTTGATCCAGTTATCAAGAAATCTGGCTCTTTCATTTCATCATTCCTTTTTATATCCATCACTGGCATTGCACTCGTCATGCCTGGTCTTGTAGGATTTCTTTTTCTTGCTGAAGCTCCTTCAGTACCCGTTACCCTGTTTCCTCTTGCCCAATCATCCCCCGTTATCTTCAACCCAGCAGATTGACCCTCGCCAGTAATTCTGGATTGTGCTCTCTCTTTTGAAGAGTCAAATTCCTTTAAATCTTTTTTTGGCGTAAGTAGGGAATTTTTGTTTTTGTCAAACCTAAATTGTTCTGTCCCTGTTACTGTGTCCTTAGCCATATCGAATGGGCCTGTAATCTTTGAGCCATTTTCATACTCATTGCCTGTTACACCATCTCTTTTTTTATCAGAGTATTTATCTCTTGAGGGAGAATTTACAGAAAATTCTTCCCAAGAGCTTGAATTTTTTTCACTATTGGCATAATTTTTTTCGGATGAATGATTGGAACAATTGTTGCCTAACTGATCTCCGCCAACATAAGGGGTGCCTGTTGGATTTAGACACGCACCTTTACCTGCTCCAGTCATACTTCCTCCGATACCCGGTTGTATACCAGTAAGACGTGCATTAGAGCTACCTCCTAAATAAATCTTTCCTTTATCTTTTAATTCATTTATTAAGTCAGAATTACAATTTTCCTCAACTTGATCTAATCCAGCATATGGTGTCCCAGTTACATTTTTGCAAGTTCCAGGTTCATCGCCAGTAACTTTCTCAGATCTTCCAGTTAAGGTTCCACTTATCTCATTAGCGTTATTAGAGAGACTAACTCCAACCTTCATTGCTTCAGCTTTTGGTTTGGATTTACAGAATGACTCGTATTGTTGGGAACCAATATATTCATCGCCAGTTACATTTTTACAGCTTCCTGGTTCATTACCAGTAACGAATTCAGACCTCCCTACTCCTGTACCAGTTAATGCATTGCCATTTAATGTATTGTATTTTCCGACTTTTTCATGAGATCTCCCTTTAGGATTAGTTTCTGAACCAAGATATTGATCGCCTGTTAATTGATGACCAGATCCTGACTCATCTCCAGTTACAAGTGCAGATCTCCCAGGTAAAGACCCAGATACTTTTAATCCGTCAGCTGTACTACTATGTTTAACCTTTGAGGGATTTTGGAGAACTTCCCCACAATATTCCTTTGACTGATTTGCAGAACTATATTCAGTACCAGTTACATTTTTGCAAGTTCCAGGTTCATCGCCAGTAACTTTCTCAGATCTTCCTACCTCATTACCTGTGACTTTATTTCCAGCTGATGTTGAAGTTACTGAGGATCTAGTTGGCTGTTTATATTCAGGTTGATTTTGGCAAAATTGATTAAGTACTTCGGATCCCAAATATTGCGTACCTGTGACGCTTCTACATGTACTAGCTTCATTACCAGTAGTTTTTAACGATCTATTAGCCTGTGTTCCAGTTACAGTTTGTCCAGAATTAGTTTCACTTTTACCAACTTTCCAACTTGCATCAGCAATATTCATTTTTGATCCATTTTTATTTGGACCACATGGTCTACATTTACCATTTCCTTTTTTTGAGGTTGCTCCAGTTTTACTTCTTAATTCCCTAACTCTTTGAGATATTTCTCTGCTTGATAAATCTGGATCTCCTCTTCTAGCCAAAGATGCTGCACTACTATTTTGTTTTGAAGCTGATTTGCCATGTTTAGATTGAGCTTCTCTTCTTGCCAAAACAATATCTCTACTTGTATTGGTGATAGGTTTTCTTTTTTGAGTTACCCTTCTTTTAATTTTAGTATTTAGAACTTTACTCTCAGTTTTGACAGAATTTGATGAGTCAGGCTTTTTATCTGGAGTTATTTTAATTTCATTTACTTGGATCGTTTTATTAGCTTCTGTACGAGTTCTATCAGATGAACTTATAGCTGATTTGCCATGAGTTGACATTGCTTTCCTTCTTTCAATTACAAGTTCTTTGCTGGATAAATTTTTAGAAAAGGATTTTTTATTCATTTTTGCTGTTTGGATATGTTTTTTCGAAGTATTTGTACTATTTGTATCAATTGAAGATTTTATCCCAGAAATTTGCATATCATCAGATGTGCGAACTCTGTCTTTGGTAGTAGAAGAATTAGCAACAGCTTTTTTCCCGCTATCACTCATAGCTTTTCTTCTCTCTAATGCAATTTCTCTACTAGTTTTCATTGACATAACCTTCAATTGTGAAACTTTTTAAAAAGACTTTCTCCAAAAAATTAAGTTTTTATGGAGAAAGTTATTTACTACCATAAGTAGCTTTAACGTCCTTGGAAAACTACAAAAGCTGTTCCTTGACTTTGAGTGTAAGCATCGTATCCGATGATTCTTACATGATGATCAGGGTATGCTCTATGGCATGCCTCTAATTCGCTCACGATCAAGTTAAGATCTTTTTCCCCAAAGAATGGGAGTTTCCAATAAGACCAATAAGTTTGCATACATCCACTTGGATGAACATGCTCAATAACTGGACTCCAACCTTGAGCAATTATGTAGGCAATTTGGTCATATATTTCTTCCTGGGTCATCGGTGGTAAGAAACCGAATGTTTCCAGGGTTGCAACTGTTTGATAGTCGCTTACTGTGCTCTGGAAAGGCATAATTAATCAAAATGTGAATGTAATTACTCGTAAAAACGAGATTTTAAGAAGTTTGAGGAGAATAAATCTCCTCAATTTCGAAACTTGAGTTAACCCTGAACGTCAAGCTTGTCGACAGTGTCAAACTCGAACTTAATTTCCTTCCAAGTTTCTAGAGCAATAGCTAATTCAGGACTATGCTTAGCAGCTTCCATAAGAATGTCTCTACTCTCTTTTTCGATTTCGCGACCAGCATTACGGGCTTTTACACAAGCTTCTAAAGCAACTCTGTTAGCTGCAGCTCCAGCAGCTGAACCCCATGGATGACCATGTGTTCCTCCACCGAATTGAAGACAGGAATCATCCCCAAAGATCGCTAGAAGTGCAGGCATATGCCAAACATGGATACCACCTGATGCGACTGCAAATACTCCAGGCATTGAACCCCAATCTTGATCAAAGAAATTACCCCTTGATCTATCTTCAGGAACAAATGACTCTCTTAAGTTGTCTATATAACCAAGAGTTGTTTGACGATCACCTTCTAGTTTTCCAACAACGGTTCCAGTATGTAATTGGTCTCCTCCGGATAGTCTCAAACATTTTGCAAGAACTCTGAAGTGAATACCATGCTTTGGATGTCTATCAATAACAGCATGCATAGCTCTGTGAATATGCAGAAGCATGCCATTTTTACGACACCAATTAGCTAATCCAGTATTTGCAGTAAAACCACCAGTTATATAATCATGCATGATGATTGGCATATCTAGCTCTTTTGCAAATTCAGCTCTTTCATAGAGTTCTTCAGGAGTGTTAGCAGTACAATTTAAATAGTGACCTTTAACTTCTCCAGTTTCTCGCTGAGCAAGCTTAACTGCTTCTGCAACAAACTCAAATCTTTCTCTCCAACGTTGGAATGGTTGAGAATTAATATTCTCATCATCCTTCGTTAAATCAAGACCGCCTCTAAGACATTCATATACAACTCGACCATAGTTTTTACCAGATAATCCTAATTTAGGTTTGATGGTACAACCAAGTAGAGGTCTTCCGTATTTGTTAAGTCGATCTCTTTCAACTACGATTCCGTTTGGTGGACCACCGCAAGTTTTAATGAAAGCAATTGGGAATCTAATATCTTCTAGACGTAGATGTCTTAGAGCTTTGAATCCAAAAACGTTTCCTACAAGAGATGTTAATACGTTTGTAATTGAGCCTTCTTCAAAAAGATCTAAAGGATATGCAATAAAAGCATAGAAAGCTTCAGGATCTCCAGGAACGTCTTCGATTCGATAACAACGTCCTTTATAAAATTCTAAGTCTGTAAGTAACTCGGACCAAACTGTTGACCAAGTACCTGTTGAAGATTCAGCGGCAACAGCTGCTGCAACTTCTTCTCTTGGAACACCTTCCTGACCTGTACATTTGAAACAGGCTAGTAAATCGGTGTCTAGGGGTACATATTCTGGAGTCCAGTAGGTATCTCTGTACTCCTTTACCCCCGCGTCATACTTCTTACTCATAAGGATAAATTTAGGTCTGTGTAGGGAAAATAATTATTTTGCAAAATTTATAAATCTTGCTTTATTTAATTAGTCCTTTTGACCAAGAAATTCACCATTACCTAGAGCAGGTTCAACTTCTCTATGAGGACGAGCAATAATGTGAGCTGCAACTAAACCGTCACCAACTCTTTCACAAGCATCAGCACCAGCTCTTACAGCTGCGTTAACTGCACCTGTTTCACCTCTTACTAATACTGTGACATAACCGCCACCAACGAATTCACGACCAATAAGGCGAACTTCTGCTGCCTTTGTCATTGCGTCTGCTGCTTCGATTGCAGGTACAAGTCCGCGTGTCTCGATCATGCCGAGAGCGATACCCATTGTTTCTGTAGCCATTGTCTACTAAATACTAAATGTGGAATGTTCAATTCGAAGAATGCTTCATTAAGTACTTATAAGTCAAGCGTTTTCGACAAAATCTCCATTAATGTTTTTTCTATAATTCATAAGTTAAACTTATCACCCTTGGTACTATTGATATGTCAATACTTATGAAAATTAGTTAGTGCATCAAAACATACTATTGTGTTAAGAAAAAATTTACATTATGTTATTTCCGTACGAGACAGGCCCTGTCTACACAGGTGTGGAATGTTCAACCTTTCCTGTCTCCGTATCAAGCTTTAAAGTGAGATAATATTCACAATAAATTTTTATATTATTTTGAACCTTCCAGTTCTAACCATTGCGAGTGGCAATCAAAGAAAAGTATCTGAAATTTCAGAGATGCTGGATGTTTTATCTTTAAAGGTTGAGAAGCAACCAGAATATTTAAATGTCGAAGAAACTGGGAAAACATATTTTGAGAATGCACTACTTAAAGCCAAGGCAGCTTCTCTAGAGACAAAAACTTGGGCATTAGCTGATGACTCGGGTCTTGAAGTAGATGTTTTAGATGGTCGACCAGGAATTTATTCTGCTCGATATGCCAAAAATAATGATGAGAAAATTAAAAAATTAATTAATGAACTTTCTGATAGTCCTTATAGGAGTGCAAGATTTATAAGTTGTATGGTTTTGTGCGATCCCTTAGGAAACTTAGTTAAAGATACAACAGGAATATGTTGGGGAGAAATTCTTAAGAAACCCAAATATCCTAATGGGGAGTTCGAATCTATTTTTTGGGTTAAAGAAGCTAATTGTGTTTACGGTGAGCTCTCACAATCACAACTAAATAAATTAGGTAGTAGAGGTAAAGCTGCAAAAATTATGTCACCTTTTTTAAAAAAAGAGATAGGTTTAAGTTAAAAAAAGGTTTAAATAAAAATTTCTCAATAATTTGAAATTTCATCAATTGCTCTTATAGCAGCAGCTGCCGCTTCTTCTACATCTCCTTCTTTCCCTGCTAAAGTTAATCTACCAAAAGCGCCAACTGCCTTTACATCTACAACAGTGATATTTGATGCTTTTTCTGCTTCATTAGCTGCTTTTAAGACATACCCAGCCGGTTCAGTTTCTAATATAAACATGCTCATTCCAGATTGAATCATTGATCCACTTCTGTTTTGTCTATTTATTAAAACGGCATGATCTGGAGTAATAGCTCGAATAACTTCTGTCCAACTTGTTGAAGGTTTGGTTCTTTTTCTAACTTCACTTCCAATAGCATCTAGAACAACATCCCCAGAATGTAAAACAGTACTTTGATCTTTGTGATAAAGAGCAAGAGAACCAAATGCTCTTTCAACAATCATCTGACCAAGTCTTACATTACTAGCTTTTAAGGCAATATCAGTGACTCTATGCACTGCCATACCAGGTGAAACTTCCATCCAAAGGCATGAATCTCCAGGTATAGGTAAAAAACCTCTACTAACCGTCCCCATATATGCAGCTAGTTGAGGTTGAAGAGAATCCAAAAAAACATATGTTCTCAACTCAATCTGCTCAACTTGACTTGCTTGTCTGGATACCAAAGACTTTTCTGAATCAGTTGTAATAAAACAGCTTGCACCACTGGCCTGAGATTGTACCTCAGATCCTGTGACAAGAGAACTGCCTTTTTTTCGTTTTCCTCTGTTTAAACTAGAAGTTGGTTCCATTCACGCGACTATAACGGATAATGGTTCATTTTTTCTATTAAATTTACTTGCATGCTTCCCACAAAACGATAACTTCAAGTAAAAGATATGCATTTCTATGGGAACTTCTCAAAAAAAAGAACCAACTGTTTCTGGTACTGAAAAAGAATTAACTCCTGATCAAACTCTTGGATTAGTTAGCCTTAGCTTGATGCAAAAACTATCTCAGAAAGACCCATCTTTTAGTTGGTTAGAAGAAGATAAAATTGAAAAAGTAAATCTTAAAAACCTTAGAGATAGATTGGAGTTAACGCAATTAGCTATAAATACTGGGGCCCCTTTAACTACTTCAGAAGTGACAGCTTTAATTGGGGCAAAGCCCGGGAAATCTAAGTTGGAAAGAGCAGGATTATTAGCAACGAAAATAGCTAGAAATGTGTGGAAGATTTCAAAAACAAGTCAAGGAAATTCCTTCTACAGAAATTAAAATACGCACCAAAAGTTTTTTTTATAATTTCCATTTAAGTTTTTAAACATTCATATAAGTTTTTTAAATGTGTTCGTTTTGTAAGAGAACTTATTAATTACTTTCTTAAATTAAAAAGTTTATGCAAGCTTAAAATATAAGCTCTCCAAAATTTTTAATGAGTAAAGTTGAATTTAATAAGGAAACGGGGCCTAGGGAAGTTTTTTGTGGGTTAACTTCAATAGTTTGGCTCCACAGAAGAATGCCGGATGCATTTTTTCTCGTTGTTGGCTCAAGGACATGTGCTCATTTAATTCAAAGCGCTGCTGGAGTTATGATTTTTGCTGAGCCAAGATTTGGGACGGCTATTCTTGAAGAAAAAGATCTTGCTGGTCTTGCTGACGCTCATGAAGAATTAGATCGAGTGGTAAATGATCTTATTGAGAGAAGACCAGAAATAAAAACTCTTTTTCTAGTTGGATCTTGTCCAAGTGAGGTAATCAAATTAGATCTTGCCACTGTCGCAGAGAAATTAAATAAAAGATTTTTAGGTCAAGTGAGATTCGTTAATTACTCTGGCAGTGGGATAGAAACAACTTTTACCCAAGGAGAGGATGGCGCCTTAAAAGCTTTAATTCCATTAATGGAGTCATCAAATGAGGAGAAATTATTATTAGTTGGGACTCTTGCAAATAATGTAGAGGATAGGTTTAAGAAGATTTTTAGAAATTTAGGAATTTCAAATATTGAAAGCTTCCCACCCCGTCAATCAACAGAATTACCAAAGATTGGCAAAAATACAAAAGTTTTATTAACTCAGCCTTATTTAAGTGATACCGTTCGAGATCTAAAACATCGTGGTTGTGATATAATTTCGGCTCCATTTCCTCTTGGTATCGAAGGAAGTACTGAATGGTTTTTAGCTGCAGCGAAAGCTTTCAAAATTAGTGAACTTAAAGTTCATGAAATTATTTCGCCTCTAATAAATAGAGCAAAACTTGCTCTGGAATCTCACAAAGAAATACTTAAAGGGAAAAGATTGTTTCTTCTTCCTGAATCGCAACTAGAGATATCTTTAGCAAGATTTTTGCATAATGAATGCGAAATGGATCTCATAGAGGTAGGCACCCCTTACCTAAATAAGGATTTAATGAAAGAAGAGATTAATTTATTACCTGATAATACAAAAATTGTTGAAGGGCAACATGTAGAAAAACAATTAGATCGGGTGAGAGATTCTAATCCAGACTTAGTAGTTTGTGGAATGGGTTTAGCTAACCCTCTTGAGGCGGAGGGGATTAGTACTAAGTGGTCAATAGAAATGGTATTCAGTCCAATTCACGGAATTGATCAAGCCGCAGATTTGGCTGGTCTCTTTTCCAAACCTTTAAAAAGGAATCAAATACTAACTTCAAAAACTTTAGTAACGCATTAAAAAACTATGGAATTAACTCTATGGACATATGAAGGACCGCCACATGTTGGTGCTATGAGAATTGCATCGTCAATGAAAGATATACATTATGTGCTTCATGCCCCTCAAGGAGATACATATGCAGATCTTCTTTTTACAATGATTGAAAGAAGAGGGCAAAGGCCCCCAGTTACATATACGACTTTTCAGGCTAGAGATCTAGGAGGAGATACTGCAGAATTAGTTAAGAAAAATATTAAGGAAGCCGTAGAACGATTTAAACCAAAAACTCTTTTAGTTGGAGAAAGTTGTACAGCAGAACTTATCCAAGACCAACCTGGAGCTCTTGCGAAAGGGATGGGGTTTGATATGCCGATTGTGAATCTTGAATTACCTGCTTATAGCAAGAAAGAAAATTGGGGGGCCTCAGAAACCTTTTATCAATTAACAAGAACCCTTTTAAAAGATAAAGTAAGTTCTTCAGATAAAATAAATCCCCTCAGGTGGAAGGAATTAGGTAGGAGGCCAAAAGTTAATATACTTGGCCCTTCATTGCTAGGTTTTAGGTGTAGGGATGATGTAATCGAAATCCAACGCATACTTTCGGAACAAGGTATAGATACAAACGTAGTTGCTCCACTAGGTGCTAGTCCTGATGATATTGAAAGACTAATTGATGCTGAAATAAATATCTGTCTTTATAAAGAAATTGCTGAAGCTTCATGTGAGTGGCTCAAACGGAACTTTGGAATGGATTATACGAATACTATTCCTATTGGAATAAAAAATACAATTGAATTCATAAATGAAGTTCATGAGAAATTAGATCTTCCTTTAACGAATAAAGAAGAATTAGAAAATAAATCAAAACTTCCTTGGTACTCAAAATCAGTTGACTCTAATTATCTAACTGGTAAAAGAGTTTTTATTTTTGGTGATGGAACACATGCAATTGCAGCAGCCAAAATTGCTAAGGAAGAATTGGGTTTTGAAGTAGTGGGTCTTGGAACATACAGCAGGGAGATGGCCAGACAAGTAAGAGCTACTGCAAAAGATCTTAATGTAGAAGCTTTGATAACCAACAATTATCTAGAAGTGGAAGATGCCATGAAAAAGGCTGCCCCTGAACTAGTTTTAGGGACCCAAATGGAAAGGCATAGTGCGAAAAGGCTTGGTATTCCATGCTCAGTAATTAGTACTCCAATGCATGTTCAAGATGTTCCCGCAAGATATAGCCCTCAAATGGGATGGGAAGGAGCAAATGTGATTTTTGATGACTGGGTACATCCCCTTATGATGGGCTTAGAAGAGCATCTTATTGATATGTTCAAACATGACTTTGAGTTTGTTGATGGTCACCAAAGCCATTTAGGACATACAGCGACGAAAACAAAAGATTTTATAAATTCTGATGAGAAAAAAGATGAAAATAGTAAAGAAGGAATTATTTGGACTGAATCTGGTAGAGCTGAATTAATAAAAGTTCCATTTTTTGTAAGAGGTAAAGTTAAATCAAATACGGAAAAATATGCTATTTCTAAAGGTATCTCGGAAATTAGTGATGAAATCCTATACGACGCAAAAGCATTTTTCAGTTAGCGC
>QCIL01000012.1 GCA_003216725.1 Prochlorococcus sp. AG-402-L18 | reverse complement strand
CTCAATCCAACTTTATCTAGCACATTAGCTATTTTACTTTCTATTTCTGCTTGATTTAATTTTTGATTAATATTTATCAGAAGTTCACTTTTGCAGCTTGGCATTAATATTTGGTGGTCAGGATTTTGAAAAACCATCCCCATATTTGCCAAACTGTATATGGATCCTCTACTTGGTTTGAGAATACCATTAATAAGCTTAAATAAAGTACTTTTTCCACTTCCATTTTTTCCAACAATCATCCATAGTCCCGTATTATTTATTGAAAAACTACAATTTTTTATTAAATACTTAATTTTTCCAGGCCATAAAAAACTAACATTTTTAAAAGTTATATTTGGTATTTTCTTTGGCGAAGAATCATCAATTTTAATTTTCATAAATCCAGTGAAAAACCGGGTCTTTTTGAACCGCCAGCTACTGAAGATTTTTCGTATATTTGTACAGCAATAATTTCTTTAGTATTAATAGCTATCAATTTATCTTGAACTTTGTCGCACTTTAATTCAATAATAAATGAATCTTGATTATGACCAATAATGGCATTTTTGATTTCATCATAGTTTTTTTTAACATCCTCATAACTCTTCTTCTGAATAGATAGCGGGAAAGGAGAATATCTAAGACTTATTTCTAGAGAATACATAAAATTTGTTGTAAATTCAAAACTATAAATCAACTATATAACAATCTTTTCTAAGAAGTTGGTTTAAAATTAAGTTCATTTAAAAAATTTTGTATTAAAGAGAGATATTTTTATCTACAATAATAAAAATAGTTTTCAACTTTGTTGAACTTTTTTCATGGATATACCAAGTGATATTACTTCTCTAGTTGGAAACACACCTTTAGTCAAATTAGAACGTATTAGAAGACATTGTAATTGTTTTCCAGAAATAATAGGAAAATTAGAGAGTTTTAATCCCTCAGCATCAGTAAAAGATCGTATTGCTTACTCGATGTTGAATTCAGCTGAAAAAGAGGGGTTAATATCACCAAGTAAAACTGTATTAATTGAGGCTACTAGTGGCAATACCGGGATTGCCTTAGCAATGGTTGCTGCTGCAAAAGGTTACAAACTAATCTTAACAATGCCAGATACTATGAGTATTGAGAGACGCGCAATGTTAAGAGCTTATGGAGCAGAACTGCAACTAACCCCTGGCAAAGAGGGAATGCAAGGAGCCTTAAATTTAGCAAATGAATTATCAACATCTATTAGAAATAGCTTTCAATTTAATCAATTTGAAAACCTCGCAAATCCTGAAATCCATGAAAAAACAACTGCGCGAGAAATTTGGAATCAAACAAACCATAATCTAGATGGATTAGTCACAGGTGTAGGAACAGGAGGAACAATAACAGGTTGTGCTCGTTTTTTTAAGAGAGTCAATCCTAAATGCAAAATATATGCTGTAGAGCCAAAAAAAAGTGCTGTCATCTCAGGAGAAAAAGCAGGTCCTCATTCTATTCAGGGAATTGGAGCGGGCTTTATACCAAAAGTTCTTAATACTGAATTAATTGATGAAATTATAAAAATAGATGATGATGAAGCATTCTATTTTGGAAGATTATTAGCCAGACTTGAGGGATTATTATCAGGTATAAGTAGTGGGGCAGCATTAGCAGCTACTATCAAAATTGGTCAAAGAGAAGAACTTAACAAAAAAAGATTAGTTGTGATTCTTCCAAGTTTTGGAGAAAGATATTTATCTACGGCAATGTTTGAATCTAATACTTCAATTGAAGCTAGAAAAGACGGATATTTATGACTATTAATTTTTATCAAGAATTAGGTTTAAAAGAGAATGCAAACATGAAAGAAATTAAATCTTCTTATCGTAAATTAGTAAAAAAACATCATCCTGATGCAGGAGGACAGAAAGATAGATTTCTTGCAATACAAACTGCTTGGGAAACTCTTAATGATCCTCAAAAAAAAGCAACATATGATAAAAAATTACTTTCTTCGAACCAAGCATCTACAAATCTAAATGAACAATGGGAAGAGAAAATTAATTTAAAAAAATACAGCTCTTCAATCAAAGATAAAGAAGTAGAAACTTGGATAAAAGATATTTATCAGCCAATTAATAGAGTGATTTCTCAAATAATAAAACCTTTAAATAGTGAACTAAAGCAATTATCAGCTGATCCTTATGATGACAAACTAATGAAAAATTTTTGTATTTATATTAGTCTTTCCCAAAAAAAAATAGATAAAGTAGACAAAATTTATAATTCTAAAAAAGTACCACATTCTATTTCTTCAATAGGTTTGGATCTTTATCATTGTTTTTCTCAGGTGAAAGATTCTTTAATAGAGTTAGACAGATATACGCAAGGTTACGTAGATGATTATTTGTTTGACGGTAAAGAAATGATGAAGGAAGCAAAAAGGATACAATTAAAAATGAATTATGAGAAAAAAAATAAGATTTCTTAAAAATCTATTCTGAAGTTTGGTATTCTTTTAATTGATCAAGTTTAAACCACACATCTGGAACTGGTCGTCTCCACCTAACTTGAGCATATTCATCTTTAATACTTAAAATTTCTCCTGGTCCTTCAAAAATATAATCTGGCAAATCTACGTCACTAGCTTTTGATTCAACACTTTTTATATAAAGATTATTATCCACATAAACTAAATTTCCTTTCTTAAGAGGTTTTTTAGGGATAGAATCTGTCATAATAAATTCAAGAAAGTTATCTGAAATCAATTATACAAAAACTTCTTTGAAAACTATTGAAAAAATTTATACCGGAATAATAATTACAAATGTCTAAAAAATTTAATAGCCTTAAATGATAAACTTCTATAAGATATGCGTCTTTTACTACTTGGCTGCACTGGATTTGTTGGTAAAGAATTAGTACCAACACTACTCAATGAAAATCACGAAATATACATTGTAAGTAGAAAACCCATTAGTAAATTAAAGCTTGATTTAGATTTCAATAAGTTTAAATTTTTTCAAATAGATTTATCAAAAGAAAAGAACTGGAATAACGAAAATCTTCTAAATATTTTAAGGGAGACAGATGGAATTATTAACTTAATGGGAGAACCCATAGCAGAAAAAAAATGGACTTCTGAACAAAAACAGGAGATAGAAAATAGTCGTATTAACACAACGAAATTTATGATGAAGACCCTTAAAAATTTAAAAATAAACCCAAAAGTCATTATTAATGGATCAGCTATAGGTTATTACGGTACAAGTTTTTCTAGTGAATTCACTGAAAATAGTCCTGGAGGAAAAGATTTTTTATCTAATCTTTGCAAAAAATGGGAAGCAGTCGCCGCTGAAAAACCATTTTTCTCAAGGTTAGTTATTTTTAGAATTGGAATTGTTCTAGAGAAAGACGGAGGAGCATTAGGAAAAATGCTCCCTATATTTAAAGTTGGATTAGGTGGACCAATTGGAGATGGTAAGCAATGGATGAGTTGGATTCATAGAACTGATTTATGTGCATTAATTATTCAAGCATTAGTTGATAAAAAGTATTCAGGAGTATTTAATGCTGTTGCACCAAATCCAGTATTAATGAGAGAATTTTCTCAGACTTTAGGCAAATGTCTCAATAGACCTAATTTACTTCCAGTGCCTGGAGCGGTTTTAAAAATATTGTTAGGAGATGGAGCGAAAGTTGTTTTAGAAGGACAAAAAGTAATTAGCAGTAAAATCAAAAATTATAATTTTAAATATCCTCTTCTTGAGAAAGCAATTTACGCCTCAACCAAGAATTAATACCGTTTACTAAAGCACCAATAATAAGAATTGTTATCAATGGAACTACAAGAGGATTCCAAACTATCTGAATAAAATTAATAAAAATAAATATCCCATTAAATTGCATGATGATTGCAAAAATAAAAAATATTGCAAAAAAAATGACTATAAATAAATTTATTAATAACAAATTATCGATAATTTGTTTTAACTTATTTTGATTATTCTCCTTACTCATTTTTTATAACATTATTCATATCATCAACCATTTTAAGACAAGCTTTGTTTTCACCCAGTCTTTTTTTAGCATTTGCATTACATGAAATCATAAACTTCTTATTTAGCTGTATCAGGTAAATTATTTTTATGATCAATTTAATTGTCTGATTGATTTGATCATTTTTGTCTTTATAATTACTGGCACAAAAAACATATTTTCCCAACAAACGTCTTTGCGCTTCTGCAAAAGTTTTTGTAAATTGTGGACCTTTACCTTCAATCTGAATAACTGGTTTTCCTAATCCAATCGCTTGCTCTGCTGCTGTTCCTGCCATGCTAATACAGCATCTACTTTTCAATAATATTTTTTCAAAATTATTCCAATATATATTCACTTCTAAAAATTTATATTGGAATTTCAAGAGATTATTATCTTTTATATTTTCTATTTTGAACCATCCTCTTTTTTGAAATATCTCCTTTATTTTTGATGAAGATAGAGCATTAACTATTGCAAAATTAAACTGAATTTTTTGAAAATATCTTAAATCTGACATTACCTCTAATACCTCTAAAATCAAAACAAAATTATCTAAAATCTCAGGGAATCTACTTCCTGGAAATAATCCAATACTAAATTCATCTTTATTTAATTCTTTGTTTCTAGGAAAAAACTTATCCATAAATGGGTTGCCTAAAAAAGACACTTTCTTTTTTAATTGCAATGTTAAATCATTAGCTGTAAGGGAATCTCTTGTATATATTTTTTTTGCTTTTTGTGAGAGCAAGAACAATTTAGAAGGCCATGGTAATTTCAACTTCCCTTCATAATGGCTGGAATAAGCAACTAGATATATAAAAAAATCTTTCTTACAAACCCATGCAAAAAAAACTGGCACAATATCTCCAACTACAAAAAAATAATCATATTTTTTTTTAATTTTAAAAGTTAAATATAATCTTTTTAGAAGATAAAATATTTCTCCTCCTAATATCTCAGTAAGTCTTCCCTTAAGAGAATTATAACCAATTCCTCCAGTTCTAAATTCCTTAGTTTTACCGATAATCTTAATTTTTTCTTTTTCGTAATGGTTTCCCATACCAACAATTGGCAAAGCATGAACAGAATAACCACTTTTTATGAATTGTTTAGCTATTAGACTGCCAGATAGATCTTCTCCATGCCCATTACTTAAAATTAAAATCTTAAACAATTTAAAATTCCAACCATTTTTTTACTTTGGTTAACTCAGGCCAATCTGGATATCTACTTAATCCGTCTTCAACAGATTCTTTCAACTCACTTTTCACATCTGGAATCATCATAGACATTTTTTTTATTAACTCAATATGATCCCTAACACCTTTATTATTAGTAGCCAAAAGAGCTAAAGACAAATTCATTCTTGCTTGTGGATCTTGCTGATTTAATCGAACAGCTTGTCTGGCAGCTGACAAAGCTTCTTCATTATTTTTCAAAAGTAATTGAAGCCATGATAAACAAGTCCAAGCAGCAAAATGATTTGGAATTTGCTGTATAATTTTTTGAAAATCTTGAACGATTGGAATTAAATCTTGCCCTGCTTTATATCTTGATAAAGCTGCATTAAAATCCTCTTCGATGGGATTAATTTCGTTATTCATTATTTATTAAACTGCAAAAGAGCTTCCACAACCGCAAGTTTGAGAGGCATTGGGGTTTACAAAATTAAAGCCACCTCCAATTAATTCCTTACTAAAATCTAACTGCATTCCATAAATATATAAAAGACTTTTAGGATCACAAACTACTTGAAACCTTTGATCAGCTTTTAATGAATAATCATAAACTTTATCATCAGGATTTATTTCATCAGTTCCTATAAAATCCATCGTATAACTCATCCCACTACAACCGCCAGATCTTACTCCTACCCTTAGTGCTTTTTTATCACTTTGGCCCTTCAATAAATTTGAAATTTGTTCTATAGCATCATTCGTAATTAAGATACCTTTGCCATCATCAGAATTTTTAATTTCCTGTTTAACTTCTACATTTTCCATAAACAAGGGATTTCTACTATTTATAATATAAAAACTTAATCGATAGGATGCATAGAACAAACGTTATCCAAACTTGATTTGTTATAATTCTAAGAAAAAGTGAAAATTGCAATAGTTGGTTCTGGTTTAGCTGGTCTTACAGCAGCAGTCAATTTAGTTGATGAAGGCCACGAAGTAGAAATTTACGAGAGCAGGTCATTTTGGGGAGGTAAAGTGGGAAGTTGGGAAGATAAGAATGGCAACCACATAGAAATGGGTTTACATGTATTTTTTTACAATTATGCAAATCTTTTTAAATTAATGAAAAAAGTGGGAGCTCTAGACAATTTACTCCCGAAAGATCATACTCATCTATTTATCAATAATGGTGGTAATTTAAAATCTTTAGACTTCAGATTCCCTTTAGGTGCTCCATTTAACGGACTTAAAGCTTTTTTTACCACCGAACAACTTACTTGGATAGATAAGTTCAGAAATGCCTTAGCTTTAGGGACAAGTCCAATAGTTAGAGGATTGATAGACTATGAAGGCGCAATGAAAATAATTAGAGATCTAGATAGAATTAGTTTTAAAGAATGGTTTTTAAACCATGGTGGAAGTGAAAAAAGTTTAGAAAGAATGTGGGATCCTATCGCATATGCATTAGGTTTTATTAATTGCAAAGATATTTCAGCAAGATGCATGCTAACTATATTCATGATGTTTGCTTCAAAAACAGAAGCCTCAAAACTTAATCTTTTAAAAGGTTCCCCACATAAGTGGTTAACGCAACCTATCGTCGACTACATCACAAACAAAGGAGCAAAAATACATCTTAACCATAAGGTAGAAGAAATCATTTATGAAAAGGAATCTTCCTCTTATTTAGTAAATCAATTAAAAATATCTTCTCCTGAAGGAATTAAGGCAGTGTTTGCAGATAAATTTCTAGCTGCCTGTGATGTTCCTGGAATAAAAAAAATAATTCCAAAAGAATGGTATCAATTTAAAGAATTTGAAGGTTTAAAAAAACTTAGAGCTGTAGCTGTTGCCACAATCCAATTAAGATATGACGGTTGGGTTACTGAATTGCAAAAAGATAATACTGGAAACGAACCAATTGGACTAGATAACCTTCTTTATTCTGCTGATGCCTCTTTCAGTTGTTTTGCTGATTTAGCACTAGCAAGTCCAGTAGACTATAGAAAAAAAGATATGGGATCGCTTCTCCAATGTGTTTTAACTCCTGGCGATAGATGGATGGGAAGATCCACAGAAAGAATTACAAAAGAAATTGATAAAGAGGTTCGCCGTCTATTCCCATCCTCAAAAAACCTTAAATTGCTTTGGAGTAACGTGGTACAAATTCCACAATCACTCTATAGAGAAGCTCCTGGTATGGAACCTTTCAGACCCGATCAAAAAACATCTATATCTAATTTCTTCATGGCTGGTAGTTATACAAAACAAGATTATATAGACTCTATGGAGGGAGCTACAATGAGTGGGCATTTAGCTGCCGCGGCAATTTTAGAGAAGAAAGCCGAATTAGCAAAAAATCTTGCAGTAAGTTAATTCATGGGTACTTGGCTAAAACATGACGTAATAACAGTTGTTAATGCGCCTCTTGAAAATGTATGGGACACATGGAGCGATTTAGACTCAATGTCACTTTGGATGAGCTGGATTGAATCTGTAAAAACACTTGACGAAGAAACTAATACGTTACCAGATTTAACAGAATGGACTTTAGCTGCAAATGGCTTTAGGTTTAAATGGAAAGCTCAAATTACAGAAAGGGTTGAAAAAAGCAAACTTAAATGGAAATCAATAGGAGGTTTACCAACTGAGGGATCAGTAGTTTTCGAAAGTAAAACTGATCAAATTACAACGGTAAATTTAGCAATAACTTATGAACTACCAAAAATGATTGCTCGGTTTATGGAAGAAAATATTTTAGGCAAAATGGTTACAAACGAATTACAGACCAATATTGATAGGTTCAAAGATTTAGTTGAAAAGAACTATACAAAAAATTTTTCTAATTAAAAATATTAATTGCTACATCTAGTAGTCCTTCAAAAGTATATTTTTGTGCCTGACTATCAACTCTTCCAAAAATCTTGTTACATATTTTTGTTGTCTGAGGTCCAATAGTTAATAACTTAATTTGATCAAAATATTCTAACCATTGTTTACCAAGTTTTTTTTCTAGTAAAAAAGCAGCATTTACTACGGTTTTACCGCTTGAAAAAATAATTGCATCGACTTTTCGATTAGAAATAATATCAATTGTTTCTTCCGGAATTGATTCAGGACATCTAGTTTCATATGCAGCAACCTCAAATACACGAGAACCAGCCTTTCTAAATTGATCTGCAATTAAATTCCTACCACCTGTTTGAACTCTTGGTACAAAAACTCGAAGTCCATAACCAGATACTGGGAAATTATCAATTAAACTTTCAGCAACAAATTCTGGAGGTATGAAATCAGCCTTAATCCCAAAATCATCAAGAGTTTTTGAGGTTTTTTCTCCGACTACGGCAATTTTTGTTTTTTTAGAACATTCTTTTAATGAACTATTAAAGTATCTAAGTCTTTTATCCACAAATTTGATCCCATTACTACTGGAAAAAATAATCCAATGAAAATCATTTATTTGATTTAATGCTTCATCAAGAGGATTCAAATCATCAGGATCAGCAATACTTATTGCAGGTAAATCAAATACATTAGCGCCCTTGCTTATGAATATCTTTTTTATATCCAATATCCCTTCTTTTGATCGAGTAATAATTATATTTCTTTGATCAAGGGGTAGATCAACTTTTGTCATCCTTGTCCTCAACATTATGATTTTGATTTTTATTTTTTAATTCATCGAGAAGTTTCAAGACTGATAATCCTTTATCAAGAACAACATCCTCTTTAAAAATTATCTCTGGAACTCTTCTCATCTCAATTCTTTTTCCTAAACTATGCCTTATAGAGCTTTTAGCAGTATTCAAATTTTCAACAATCTCTTTCCTCACTTTCTCTTGAGCAGTTGAAGTTATATAAATTTTACAGTGTTGCAAATCACCTGATAAATCAATCTTAGAAATATTGACGAAATGATCTCTAATAAGATCATTTTCTAAATCATTCTGCAAAATAAGGGTTATTTCTTTCTTCAAAAGAGAAGAAACTTTTGCAAGACGGTAATTATTTGGCATTATGGTTGTAAATTTATTGGGTTTGTCATCGCTTGCAAGACAAAATAAACAGTTATGAAAGCACTGAAGAGAGAAGATATCAAACCTACTATTGTGAGTGGATTTGATCTATTCTTGAATAAAGGTTCAAGCAAAGCAACAAGTCCCCCAACAATGATAGATATCAAATACTTTGGATATCTCGCAACATTAGAGAAAAATTCGCCCATCAGCTCCACAAATAGATTACTTTTTTAGCTAAGTTTTAACAAACATTAAACAGCATGATTACATTATATCAATTTAGGCATAGTGCTTTTTGTTTAAAAACAAGAATGGCTCTTCATGCAAAAAAACTACAATATCGAGTTGAAGAGGTAACACCTGGAATAGGCCAATTTGAAATCTTTAAATTATCAGGTCAAAAACAAGTACCTGTAATAGTCGATAGTAATGATCAAGTTATTTATGACTCTTCAACTATTTGCGAATATATAAATAAAAAAAATGAAAACAATCCACTTTTTCCGGAGGATCCAATATTATTTGCACAATGCAAACTAATTGAAGACTGGGCAGATACTACAATGGCTACAACTTGTAGAAAAGCTTTAATAAAATCTGCAATAGAAAATCCACAGCTAAGAACGGCATTACTTCCAGATGAAATACCTTCTTCAGTTAAAAGTATTGTTGATAAATTACCTTTTGAAAATCTTAGTAAAATTTCTAATGTAGTTTTGTCTTCTAAAGATAATTTAGAACTCCAAAAATTACTGGAAGCTTTATCAAAATCCTTGATTAACAAGAAATATTTAGTTGGAGACAGTTTATCAATTGCAGATATTTCAATTGCTGCTCAATTATCCCTTATTAAATTTCCAAAGTCTGCAGGACCAATTCTTTCAGGAGAGGGGAGCCAAGAATACATAAACAACCCTTATTTAGAAAATCTTTTCATTTGGAGGAACAACTTAGAAGAATATCTTTTTAGTGCTAACTCTCAATAAATTCAAACTTCAATTTATATTTATTTGTTTTTATAGCATGAACAGAAGGATCACCAACTTTTGAACCATAAGAAGCAATATATTGTACTCCACAAATTGATGGTTTGATTGAATTATCAACTTCCAATATTTCTTGGGAACATTTTTGAAATTTACTAATAGTCTCTACCTGATTAATCCTTGAAGCACCTGGCTTATGTGCTATTTGTATAACTAGCTCATCTGCGAAAAAAATATCATTATCTTGAATCTGATTTCTCCCTTTAATTCTTGAATCAATATATAAATCATCTTTTAAATAAGTAATTTGATTATTAATAGATTGAGGATCATTTACAACCTTGATTAAGGTTTCACCAAATATTGCTTTTCCAATAGATTCAGAATTTTTTGCACGATTACCAACAATTAAATCTGAATCATTCTTAAAGAAATTTACTTTATAAATAACTGGCTCTTCTGAATCATTAACTATATCCTGAGAAGTAACAAGCCAATTCCCCTCGAACCATTTAGGATAAATTAAATCCTTGGAAGTATCCGATAATGTAAAATTTGGCAAATATAATTCTGGCCATTGATTTATACGATTTTCCAAAAACTCTCGTACGTTAGAATCTTCTAGAGCAAAAGAACTTTCTAAAAAAATTCCTTGAAATATCAAGCAAAGAATTAATCCAAGAAGAATTTTCATTATGTCAAATCCACTAATAAGATCATCAGATCATTATGTATTATTAGAGCCAGATTCAAAAGAAAAAATTGTATCAAAGCAAGAAGCAATTTTATGGTTGAAGAATTGGCTGAGTAAGACAGAAACACAAACAATATATCAAAATATAGAAGATCCTGATCAGGAATTTTTTGAAGAATTATTGGAAAGCACTTATGAATTAGAAATAAAATTAGGATACGTTATCAAATGGTTTGCAGTAAGAATTGAACCAGATTAACTGATTATTTCTTTATTAATTGCATTAATTATTTTCATAGCAACTTGTTCAATATTTTCTTTTTTTACTTGAATTCTTAAATCTGCTTGAGAATACAAATTTTCTCTAGATTGAAAAATGCTCATATATAGATCATTTAGATTCTTTCCCTGAAGAAGTGGCCTATTTTCAATTTCATTTTTCAATCTTTCAATTGCTATATCTTTATCGAGATCTATCCAAGCAATTATTCCCTGTCTTAAGATTCCCCAGTTTTCCGATTTGGTAACTATTCCTCCCCCAGTTGAGATTACTAATGAAGGAATTTTGATAGTTTCTTTAAGGCAGTTTGCTTCTAATTCACGGAAATTATCTTCTCCTTCATCCTTAAAAATTTGATTGATAGATTTTTTTGCCAACTTCTCTATTAATGTATCTAAATCAATGTATTTATACTTCATTAATTCAGCCAACTTCAAACCAGTTTGTGACTTACCAGAACCCATCATTCCTATTAAAAATATGCTTCTGCCCTTAATAGCATGAACTGTTTTTTCTATAATGGATTGTTCCATAAAGACAAAAGCGTATTTAAAACCTTAAGATAGTATTATCGCAGATAGTTATGACTTCTACACAATCCAAACCATCTCATGGAAAAGGACGTGAATGCGTCATAACTCGACGTGCCTGCTTTAGTTCTAGTCACCGTTATTGGCTTCCTGAAAAAAGCCCAGAAGAAAATTTATCTCTTTTTGGAAAGTGCAGTATTGCACCAGGTCATGGTCATAATTATGAACTTATTGTTTCAATGGGTGGAGAACTAGACTCTGATGGAATGGTCCTTAATCTATCTGATGTAAAACACTCTATTAAAGATAAGGTTACTGGACAATTAGATTTTCGTTTTTTAAATGATGTCTGGCCTGAATTTAATGTTAATAATCAAGAGGGTATACTTCCCACAACTGAAGCATTAGTAAAGGTCATTTGGAGTCGTCTGAAAGATGATTTACCTCTTACAAGTCTAAGACTTTATGAAAACCCAAATTTATGGGCAGATTATTTTGGAAAAAACATGGAAGCATTTTTAACAGTACAAACTCATTTTGCAGCCGCTCATAGACTTGCAAAAGAAGAGATATCCTTTGATGAAAATAAAAAAATCTATGGTAAATGTGCCAGAATTAATGGACATGGTCATAACTATCTTGTCGATATAACTGTAAAAGGGGACATTGATAAAAGAACAGGAATGGTTTGCGACTTATCTGCCCTCCAAGAGATAATTAACGATTTAGTTGTTGAACAACTTGATCATACTTTTCTTAATAAAGACATCGAATTTTTCCATAATTGTGTTCCAACTGCTGAAAATATAGCTTTATATATTTCTGATATTCTTAAAAAACCAATACATAACCTTGGTGCAACATTACACAAAATAAGACTCCAGGAGAGTCCAAATAATGCTGCAGAAATTTATGTTGATCAAAAGTTAACCAATTCTTTGAAGTTAAAATTTGAAAATAGTTTAGTCACGCAAACTTGAATATCCCAAGAGTAATAATTGTTATAGCATCAAGTCTTGATGGGAGAATTGCATTTCCTGGAGGTGGAGAATCGCATCTTGGCAGCGATGAAGATAAAAAAATATTAAATCAAAACTTATCAATGGTTGACGCCACCATTTTTGGTTTAGGTACTTTAATAGCACATCAAGCAACTTACCTAGTTAAAAAACTCACTGATAATGACGAAGTAAATATATCAAAAAGCCAACCAATTTCTATAGTTGCTTCAAATAGCAAAAAATTTAACAGTAATTGGAAATACTTTCGTCAACCAATTAGAAGATGGCTAATAAGCTCAAGTAAAGTTGATAATTCGTCGAATAATGAATTCGAGAAAGAACTCTTTTTCGAAGATTCATGGAAAAAAACTTTAATTTCACTCAAAAAACAAGGGATAAATGATTTAGCTCTTTTAGGAGGTGCAAAACTTATAAATTCATTTATAAAAGAGGATCTAATAACAGATATAAAAATTACAATAATTCCACGAATTATTGGAGGTAGATATACATGGATCCCTCCAGAACAAACAAATGCTATTTTTAATCTCAAAAGGCTATGGGAAATAAAATCAATTAAAAATTTAATGAATAATGAAATCCATGTTCATTACAAAAAAATTTGAAATAGTTTGAATAATAAATGAACCAAAAAATACATAAAGTTGAAGTCAAATTGTCAATTAAGGAAATCTCCAAGGAGATATGGAATGAATTAGCAAATGAAATTAATAATCCATTTTATGAATGGACTTGGATTAAAAACCTTGAGATATCAAAAAGTGTTTCAAGAGAAACTGGTTGGCAGCCTCTATATTTTGTTGCTTATAAAAATGAAGAAATACTTGGAATTGCACCACTTTTTTTAAAAAATCATAGCTATGGAGAATTCATTTTTGACCAATCATTTGCAAGATTGGCTCAAGAGCTGAATTTAAATTATTACCCTAAATTAATTGGAATGAGTCCTTATAGTCCTGTAAATGGATATCAATTTCTTTATAAAAAAAATAAAGACAAGAAAGAAATTACAAATTTACTTATAAACCATATCGAAAGCTTTGCGATTACAAACAAAATCCTAAGTTGTAATTTTTTATATATTGATGAAAGCTGGGGCAACCATCTTAAATCTTTGGGATACTATGAATGGATAAACTCTAGCAGTGAATGGAGGAGCAATGGAGAAAAAACATTTGACGATTTTCTATCCAGATTTAACTCTAATCAGAGAAAAAATATAAAAAAAGAGAGGAAATCAATTACTAAACAAGACATTAAAGTAGAAATTTTTAATGAAGATGATATCAACCAAGAAATCCTCAAAAAAATGCATAATTTTTATGAACAGCATTGTTCGAGGTGGGGAGTTTGGGGAAGTAAATATCTAACATCTAAATTTTTCGAAACACTGGTTGATAATAAAAAAAATCTTTTACTTTTTAGTGCATCAAAACATGATTCAACTGAAATTTTTGCTATGTCGATGTGCGTTAAAAATCAAAACAACTTATGGGGTAGATATTGGGGTAGTCAAGAAGACATATCTAATTTACATTTTGAATTATGCTATTACCAGCCAATTGAATGGGCAATAAAAAATAGTATCCATTTGTTTGATCCTGGAGCGGGTGGTAAACATAAAAGGCGGAGGGGGTTTTTTGCAAAAAGCACCATTAGCTTGCATAAGTGGTTTGACAAAAATATGGGGAATATAATTTATCCTTGGTTAAATGAAGTGAATAAACAAACCGAATTGGAAATTAATTTTGAAAATAAATCTATGCCCTTTAAATAAAAAATGATTTGGCTTTACCAAAGTTTATATTATTAATATAGTTTTTTATTAACTTCTAAGAATGTATTCTAATAAAAGTTTCGATGAAAAAATAAAGATCGATAATAATCTATCCAACCGATATATAGACTTAGATCCAAACGGTTATTTTATTATAAAAGTAGATTTAGAAGAAAAAAAAATAATTTTAGAGCACTTTCTAAATAATATTAATGATGACGGATATGCGCTTGACCCCGAAACAAATGAACCAATTAAATGCGACTCTCAAAATAAAAGAGTTAGTAATGAAGTTTTTGAAGGTATTAGTGCTAAACAACTTGGAATATTGATCACTGAAGAAAGAAATGACTTAATAACCAGATTGGATCATGCTCTATATTTAGGCAGGGAACTGCAAAAAGCAGAAGAATGTTTATACAAAAAATTACCATATATCCAAGATTAAGAAATTAAACGAAAAAATCTAATCTTTTCATCTGATGTTAAATTAAATAAAAATAAAAAAATTAATGAACATCATTTTCTATTTTGCATTTATTGGTTTTGGTTTTGGGGCTGCTTTCGCATTAGATAAGCTCTTAAGAGCAGTTAAATTAATTTAAAAAAGCTACAAAATTTTAATAGTCTCACCATATAAATCATACTCATCCGCAAAAGAAATACTTGATTCAACAAATTTACCAATATAGTTTTTCAAATCATGATTAGCATTGATAGATAAAATCACGTTTCCGTCAATTTCAGGCGCGAAATTGTAAGACCGACCTATTAATTCTTTATTATCTGATATTTTTTCTACCAAAATCTTCATTTTTGAACCAATATATGACTGATTTTTATCTTTAGAGATATTTTGTTGAACTGAAATAACGTTATCTTTTCTAGCCTCTGCAACCTCTGGAGATACTTTATTGGGCAAATCAAAAGCTGCAGTTCCTTCCTCAGGTGAAAAAATAAACACTCCCACATGATCAAATTTGTGCCTATCCAAAAAATCGAGAAGATGTTCAAAATGTTCTTTTTGTTCTCCTGGGAAACCAACGATGAGACTAGTTCTTAATACGGCAGATGGAATTTCTTCTCTAATTTTCTCCAAAATTGATTCATTCAAAGAAGCCTGCCAAGGTCTATTCATACTCTTCAACACATCTGGATGACTATGCTGAAGTGGCAAATCAAAGTAAGGCAATATATTCTTTGAATCTTTGAAAGCGCTAATAACTTCATCATTTAAACCCGTTGGATAAGCATAATGTATCCTTATCCAAGGAATTGGAACTTTGGAAAGCTCATTCAAAAGTTTGGCTAATGATGGTTTTCCATAAATATCTTGACCATAATTAGTTGTTATTTGACTAATCAAAATGATTTCTTGAATACCCTGCTTTGCAAGACTTCTGGCTTCTGAAACTATAGATTCTATTGTTCTACTTCTTTGAGGACCTCTCAATTTAGGAATAATACAAAAAGCGCAATTATAGTTGCAACCTTCAGCAATACGAAGATAAGCAACAAATTTGTTTTTATCTACAAAACGAGGTATTTCCTTATCTGCAATAAATTCGGGTATTTTTGAAACTTCATTAACAATTTCCCCTTTTTCTACTCTGTCTAAAACCTTGGCTATCTTTTGATAATCTCCTGTGCCAACCAAACCTTTTATTTCAGGGATTTCTTTAAGAAGTTCATCTTTAAAATGTTGGGCCATACAGCCAGCAACTACTACTTCCTTTCCTTTATTAATATATTCTAGAATTTTTCTAATAGATTCTTCTCTTGCTGTTTCAATAAAACTGCAAGTATTTACAACAACAACATTTGCATCATTTATATTGCTGTCAACTTGATAACCCTCTTTATCTAGTAAGCCTTGCATATGTTCAGTATCAACAAGATTTTTCTCGCAACCAACATGACTGAATGCAATCTTAGATAGTTTTTTTTCTTTTACATTGAGACTATTTTGTTTCACAACTTAAAAAAATAAGAATTAAAAGATTAAAGCAGTATTTTGTATATAATTTTCATGCCAAGATAATATTAGAATAGATAATGTAAATTACAAACTTTAATTTTGTATGTCCCTTAAGACTTTAAACAGAAGAAATAAAAAAGATTTGAAATGGCCAAAAATCATAATCGCAATTCTTAGCACTATAGGCATAGTTGACACGGGTTCTATTACTTTAAAAAACTGGGGATTATTTACTTCGCTTTCATGCCCAGGGATACAAAATAATGGTTGTGCAACAGTTTTAAATAGTCCTTGGGGTACTTTATTTGAAAATAATCAAGTTAATATACCTCTCTCATTAGCTGGATTTATAACGTATTTATCAATATTAGTTATCACAATAATACTTTCGCTTAATTTAATTTCCCCAAAAGAAAAACTAAATAAGTTTTTATGGTGGTCATTATTTCTAATATCTTGTGCGTCATCAACATTTAGCTTTTTATTAATCAATATAATGTTTTTAAAAATTCAAGCATATTGCTTTTTTTGTATACTTTCAGCAATTTTATCGTTTTCCATCTTTATAATTTCTATGATTGGAGCAAAGTTTGAAAGTAGAGAACCTATGATTTTTAGAGGTTTCATTGTAGCCATTAGTGTACTGCTAGGGGGCCTAATTTGGTCAACAAACGTTGACCCCTCTAATGCTATTGATTTTGCAAGCCCTCCTGAAAATGTATCGCCAATAATTACCACTACAAGCTCTCCCCAGAAAGTAAAATTTGCAAAATTTTTAAGTGAAAACAATATTGTTATGTATAGTGCATACTGGTGCCCGCATTGCCACGATCAGAAACAATTATTTGGTAAGGAAGCAGTTAAAGAATTAAAAGTAGTTGAATGTGCTAAAGATGGTAAAGATAATATGTATGAGCTATGCCAAACTAAAGGAATAACTGGATTTCCTTCTTGGGAAATCAATGAAGAAATAATTAGTGGTACCCGTGACTTGAATGAATTAGCCACAAAAACCAACTATCAGGGAGATCTTAATTTTTAATAAATCTTTTCTTAATTTTTTGATCTAATTGTTGTCTAGTGTGGCATTGCCATTGTGAATCTTTATCGGGAAAATCATCTCTATGATGGCCTCCTCTACTCTCTTTTCTAAAAAGACATGCTTTTAATAAAGTTAACGTTGTAATTTGTCTATTTTGCAAATCAAGTAAAAGATTCAATCCCCTTCTATAAGGCTCACTTAATTTAACTTTTTGGTCAATTTCTATATTTTCAAGATTAATTAAAAAAGGATTTTTTTTCAACTGTTCAAAATCATTTTGAATATTATTTAAAAATCCAATCATATTAATTTCGTTGCGAGAAACACCTAAATTATCCCAACATGATTTTCTTAATTCATCAATTTTTATAGAAATTCTAGAAATAAAATCTTCCTGAGGATCATTAATATTAAAATCTTTGTTCGATCTATTTAATTTTTTTAAATTTATAGGACTATTCAACATTATTAAGGACATTTTTCTTGCAAATACAAGGCATTCCATTAATGAATTACTAGCTAATCGATTAGCGCCATGGACCCCTGTAGAAGCAACTTCTCCAACAGCATATAAGCCTTTTCTATTAGAAGATGCATTAAGATCAGTTTTTACTCCACCCATCCAATAATGAGCGGCAGGTGCCACTGGTATAACTTCATTTAAAGGATTAATGCCATAATCTTGACACCGACTCAGAATTGTTGGAAATCTTTGAACAATTTTTTTTGGATCAATAAATCTAAGATCTAAACCTACATGATCAACATTATTATCATTCATATTTTTCATTATTGCTCGGCTAACTTGGTCCCTTGTAGCTAAGTCCTTATTTAGAAGATGCATAACTGGACTTTTACCATTTTTATCAATTAAAACAGCACCTTCCCCTCTAAGAGCCTCAGATATTAAAAAACAAGGAGCACCATAAAACTTTAATGCAGTGGGATGAAATTGAATAAACTCTAAATCTTCAATAGCAGCGCCGGCTTTCCACGCTAAAGCTATACCTTCTCCAGAAGATTGCTGCGGATTAGTAGTATTTGTAAATAAATGTCCGCCACCACCGGTCGCTAAAACAACTGCTCGAGAAGTAATCCAATATAAATTTGACCCATCAAGCACCTGAACTCCTTTACATTCATCATTTTCAATGAGTAATTCAGTCACTCTAACGCCTCTACAATGCAAAACATTTTTCTTATTTTCTACGTGGTCTTCTAAAACTTCAACAAGTGCTCTTCCAGTCCGATCTTTAACGTGCAAGACTCTCCTGCGAGAATGAGCTGCTTCTAAAGTTGTAGCTAATTTATGACAATTTTGGTCAAAAATCATACCTAAATTTTGTAATCTATCAACGCACTCGGGAGCCTCTCTTACAAGCATATCCACAGCTTTAAAATCACATAAACCATCTCCAGCTTTTAAAGTATCTTCTGCATGTAAATCGAATGAATCATCTGATCTTACAACAGATGCTATACCTCCTTGAGCCCATCTACTAGAAGATGCCTTACTTGTATTTCTATTTAAAAGAAGAACCTTTAAATTTTCAGGCAGTTCAAGAGAAGTCATTAATCCTGCAGCACCAGCACCTATGACAATCACATCCCAACTATTTATAGATATTGGTTCTTGAGAAAATGGAGGCCTTAACATTAAACCAAACCACTAAGATTTGGTTGAATAATTGCTAATAACATAAAAATACCATCAACTATTAAAGTAGTTTGAATGACGTAACTTGAAACCAAAAAAGCTTTGCCATTTATCGAATAAGGAACGGCAAAATTAAAAATTTCTCTCGATATTAACCATAAAATAATTGCAACAAAAATAATTATAGATAAAGACTGTACATGAATAAGATTTTCTGATGCCTTCTGAAGAATACTTGGAGCAGTCTCAGAATCTGCAATAATAACTTCCCTCCATTGATCCATTATTCCAGTCATAAATATAGTTAAATCAGTAATAGCTGTTCCAAACAAGGAAGAGATATAAAAACTTGAACCAATTTTCCATTTTGTACTCAATCCAACAATCGCTAATGGCAATACAACTGCTTCAACAAGGATATGGAGAATTGGATATGCACTTAACCAACCCCAGAACAGACAGCCTCCAAGCCAACTTCCAGCAACGCCTAATAATAATGAACCAATAATGAAAAATTTATTAGATTCATTTCTAGATAAAGTAAAACCAACCAAAATTATTATGAATGTAAAACAAAGAGCACTAGTAGGAGCAAATCTTACCCATGGTGCTTGCAAAAATATAGGTAAAATAACAAAAAAAGAAGAGCATAATCTTAAAGAAATAGGCCTTTCAAAAAAATTACTTTTCAAAACTCGAAATTCATCATGAAGATTATGTTTCAAATTATCTGGGACTACTAAATTTTTGGTAATTAATTCTTTCAATGAGTTTAAATTTTAAAGTACTTAAATTAAATTAAATAATTTCTAAAATGGAATTAAAACATCTTAGAAATTAAGGGGGCTTAAATAAGAGGTTATTTTTACTATTTTAAAAGTATTTAATATGCTTTGAGGATTATATAAGTTTAGAATAAATATGTAAGTTATATAATTGTTTTCTAATTGTGTGGCAAGAACTTAACGAAAAAGAAACTTTAAATGATCTTTTAGTTCCAAATATTGATTACAAAATTAATCCTGCAGAAATCGAGAGTGTTGAACATAATTCAATTGCACACGAAATTGGTTTTGAATCGGGTGATTCAATTATTAGTATAAATGGCAAAAAACCGAGAGACTTAATCGATTTTCAGATCTTAATAAGTGAAGAAATTTTAAACATATCAGTTTTAGATAAAAACAAAATAATTCACAACATCAGTATTGAAAAAGATCAAGATGCAAATTTAGGTATTATTTTCAAAGAGGCTTTATTTGATTCAATAAAACAATGCAACAACCGATGTCCTTTTTGTTTTATAGATCAGCAGCCCAGTGGGAAGAGAAAGACTCTTTACATAAAAGATGACGATTATAGGCTAAGTTTTTTGTATGGTTCTTATTTGACTCTTACAAATTTAAAAAAAGAGGACTGGGAAAGAATATCTACTCAGAAGTTATCTCCTCTTTTTATCTCTGTTCATGCAACTGATCCCAAAACAAGAGAAAAATTATTAAAAAATCAAAAAGCAGGTAATATCCTTAAACAAATAAATTGGTTTGAAAAAAATTCAATCCAAATACATGCGCAAATTGTTGTATGTCCAGGTATTAATGACGGGACGATTTTAAAAAAATCAATTTATGATCTAGCACAATTCCACAAAAATAATTTTAAAACAGTTTTATCTACAGCAATAGTTCCCGTTGGTCTAACAAAATTTAGACCTGATAATGATGATTTAAAATCAATAACCAAAGAATATGCAAGTAAAACTATTAATCAAATAGAAAAAATTCAGAAATCTCTTCAAAATATTCTTGGTACTCGATTTTGTTGGCTTTCAGACGAATGGTATTTGATAGCAGGAAAAAAACTACCAAGTTATAAATCATATGAAAATATGCCCCAAGAATCAAACGGTGTTGGTTCCATAAGAAGTTTTCTGAAAACATTAGAAATCAAAACCAAATCTCTTCCAAACAAAGTAAAAACAAAAAGAAAAGTTACTTGGGTTGTGGGGAAATTAGTTTACGAAGCACTGATTCCTTTCGTTGACAAACTAAATAAAATTGTTGGACTTAAGGTTAATTTATACGGTTTACCCAGTATTTATTGGGGACAAGAACAGGTAGTTACAGGACTTTTAACAGGTCAGGATTTAATTATAGGGCTGCAGAATAAAGATCTTGGAGATGAGATTTTCATACCATCAATAATGCTTAAACATAATAGTGATTTATTTTTAGATGATAAAAATGTTGCTGAAGTCTCAACTCAATTAAACACCAAGATTCACGTTGTTGATAGCACAGATGATATTATAAGTAACTTAGTTGGCACAACAAATACTTAAATTTTTACATCATGTTTAGAAAATTAATACGTCCAATTTTAATTTTTCCATTATGTATTTACTTTAATGGTCAAAAAGTAAACTCAAATGAATCTAGAAATATTATTGAAGAAGCAATCAATGAGAAAGAAGATACTATTTACGTAGACTATTTAGCAATTTCGCAAATAATCACAAAAAAAAACCCAGAACTTAAATCTCTAAATGAATTAATTTCCGCTTCAACTTTTAATATAGCGAGCAAAATTGGCAAAAAATATCCTTCAGCAGATTTGCAAGCCATTGGAATACCAAAATATATTGCCGCTAAAAACTTTAATAGCAATACGCAGACAACAAAGACTTCTCAATTTTCCGTCAATCCCTCCATAAATATTAGATGGGATTTAATTGATCCACTTAGAGGATCAGAAATCAAAATAGCCAGAGATAATTATGAAATAGCAAAAAATAATTATGAAATCAAAAGAAAAGATTTAATTCAAGAAGGAAGAGCTAGATATCATAAATATCAAAAATCTCTAGAGGAAATCAAAAATAAGAAATTTACTCTTCAATTATCAGAAATCAGTCTTAAAGATGCTCAATCAAAATTCGATGCTGGTATTGGTACAAAATTTGAAGTCCTTGAAGCTGATGCTCAATTATCAAGAGACAATCAGAGTTTAAATAACAAAAAAATTGAACATGAGATTAACAAATTATTGCTAAAAGAAATTCTTGATATCAAAGGTAATTTTGAGGTTAAAGAAGAACAAAAATTAACAGGTTACTGGAACTATAAACTAAATAAGAATATCGATGATGGTATTGCTAAAAATCTTTCATTAAAGAACATTTTATTAAAAGAATCTATAAAAAAAAGCCAAGCAAATAATTATTCAAATGCAACTAAGCCAAATATTTATATAAGTAATACATTCTCTAGCGTATTTTCCAAAGGCGACACCTTAGCGGTTAATATAGATCCTAGTGAATCTGGGTCTTCATATACAAACACTATTAGCTTGAACTTTACATGGAATATTTTTAATGGCGGACAAAATAAAAACTTAAGCAAGTTTAGTAAAGCTGAAGCAAAATCTGAAGAGTATGCTTTTAATAATATAAAAAACAATCTTAAGACAAGTATAAATAGGTCTTATTTAAATTTGAAATTAAATGAAGAAAAAATACTTACTTCACTTAAAGAAATAGTATCTACTACAGAATCACTAAGACTTTCTAGATTAAGATACGGTGTTGGAATATCTACTTTGAAAGATGTTCTAATAAGACAAAAAGAATTAAGTAATGCCAAGTCGAAAAATATTGATGCTATTTACAACTATAATTTGAAATTAGATGAACTAGAAAGATTGACTTTTCTTAAAAAGAGTAATAATTGTATGAAGAAAAATAATGATACGCCTAATGATATAGAATCTATTTGCGATTTTAAAATATGAATTCAAAGCTACTCACAGATGAACAATTAAAAGATCTAGATTCTTTATTTGAATTAGTGAGCCAACGACAACTTAAAGACTTTGGCAATATAAATGCAAACAATAAATCAGATGGTTCCTTAATTACTAGTTGTGATTTATGGAGTGATAAGACTATTGTAGATGGGCTATCTTCTATAACGCCAAATGAGGGTGTATTGAGTGAAGAAGGCGAAAAGTTTGTCCCAAAGACAAATTCTTATTGGATAGTAGATCCACTAGACGGCACAACAAACTTTGCCGCCGGAATACCATATTGGTCAATATCTGTTGCAAGATTTGTTGAAGGCTTACCACAATCATCTTTTTTAATTATTCCTACTTTGAAAAAAAAATTTTTAGCTATCAAAGGTAAAGGTGTTTGGCTGAACAACAAGAAATTAGAAATAAAGAGGTTTAAACAACAAAGTGAATGCGTATCTTTATGTAGCAGATCTATTAAAATCTTACAAAAAAATCCAAATAGTACATTTCCTGGGAAAATAAGACTCCTTGGTGTATCAAGTTTAAATTTAACAAGTGTCGCAATGGGTCAAACTTTTGGGGCTATAGAATCTACCCCAAAAATATGGGATATTGCTGCAGCCTTGCTATTACTGGAGGAATTAAATTGTTCAATAGAGTGGCTAGACACAAACCCTTACGATTTAAGTGCAGGTCAAGACTTGAAAGATACTAATTTTCCTTTAATTGCTGCCATATCAAAAGAAAAGGTTAACATTCTAAAACCATGGGGCAATCTATTATTAGAAAATAGTTAGATCATCAAATATATAAAAAACTTGAAATATATTCTCATTAGATACAATACTAAAAGACTAAGGTAATGTTTTTGAAGAGAATAAATATGCAGCATAGTTCACGGTGGATTCTCAAAAGTTTGTGGGGAGCTTGTGAAAGGTGGACTAAGTCAGATTGTATAGATTTAAGTGCTGCATTTGCTTATTACACTCTCCAGTCATTTTTCCCAATTCTTCTAATTTCATTATCTATAGCTTCTTGGTTTCTCGGTCAGCAAGAAGGTTTAGATCAACAAATAATTTCAGTTGCAGCACAAATTTTACCTCCATCTGTTGTTGAATTAGTAGAAACGACATTATTCCAATTAATTGATAAACGATTTGGAGCAGGTATTTTAGGAGCTATGTTTTTATTATTTACTGCTGGTAATGCCTACTTATCTTTGCAAAGAGGTTCAGACAGACTTTGGGAGGATGAACTTCCTTCTAGAAAAGTGAATGCTGCATGGCAAGAACAAGCATCAAAATTTCTTAGGAATAGAATTGAAGCTTTTCTTATAGTATTTTTTATAGGCTTCCTAATGGTATTGGACCAGATTAGTGCAAATATTAGAATGATTCCAAATACAGTTCTAGAGAATTTATCGAATTCTAGTAATTTTTTATCTGAAATATTTATAAAACTACCTCTCCTACAGGTTGGTCAATTTGCTTTTCCGTTACTTGGATTTTCATTGATGGCACTCCTACTTCAAGCTCTACTACCTAGTAGAAAAGTCCCTCTAAAACCGCTTATACCTGGATCCATTCTTATAGGCATTGGACTAACCACTCTGAACCTTGCTGTGAGCAAAAGTATTCTATCTCTTGGAGTTAGATTTCAGGCCTATGGTTTTATAGGTGGCTTTCTCGTACTAACTCTGTGGGTATGGCTTTTAGGTGTAATTTTATATTTTGGACAATGTTGGAGCGTAGTTATAGCAAGTAGTTTATTAAACAATAAAAAAAATAAACTTTAAAACATGAACTCTCTATTAAAAATCAACAAAACAATATTAACCTTTGCCATAATTTTTTTGTTATGTATGCCGATATTAGGATTTAAGTTGATTATAGGTATTTTAGGAAACGTGTTATTGCTTTTATTTTTGATACCTCTTTTATTATTAATAATTGCACTTTTAAGTTTTTATAACTTAAATTCAAAAATCATTTCCTGTAGTCAATGTGGCTCAATCACATTAGGAAATAACGATATATGTATGAATTGTGGTGGAGACCTTAATAAAATAAATTTAAATAATTTAAAAGATGTAAATCCTAGTGAAACAACAATAGAAGTTAACGCTGAAGAAATAAATTAATTTTTTTTATGCTGTAAAGAAAAAATTTAACCAATACCAATTTGCCTAAGTATACTTTGACCTGTAATTAATTCTGTTCCTAGTCCAATTAATATTCCCATCATTGCCATCCTGCCATTCCAAGTTTCAGCGAAATTGACAAAACCAAATCTTGGTTGATTCTCCTCATTCATAATAAATTTTTTATCTCAATATAGATATTTTAGCGTTCGACGGTTTAATTTATGAAAAACGACGATGATTTATTTAATATGTTTAATTCCGTCAACAGGTCTATATTCCTCTCCAGTTAATTCTTCATATATTATTGCAGGCAATCCTGTTTCAAACATCGTTTGTAAAGCCTCTTTAAGCATAGGATTCCAACCACCGGTGCTTACTTTTCCATGTCTAACTGTCCAATCCCAAGTTCCTTGAAGATCTCTAGGCATTCTGCCTTCTCTATCTCTTCTAGCAACTAAATCAAGTGACTCTACTAAACCAACTATTACAGGATTTTTACCATATGAAGGTGTAAGAGTTAACTCTAGCCTTACAGGATCTTCCTTAACCATTTTGAGTCGAAACCTCGGAGGTAACTTGAGGGATCTAAGTACTGATGTAACTATCTTTGTTTTTAATTCCAATTAGCTTACCTTATAAATTTAAGAAGTTTTTAATCAGTTTTAGTGCCTTTCTCTTCCAAAGGAGAATCAGAATCATTAGAAAATCTAACTGTCAATAATTCTTCTTGGGTAATATTTCCGGATTTATCAAGAAGTTCAGGGTGAACTTTATACTTATTCTGCCTTAAATTGGTTTTAAATTGATTTGGTTTATCAATTGCACTCCAACCATTAGACATAACCTTAAATGCTTTCCAAACTAAATATGTAAGAGCAGCTGAATAAATGATTGGAAATAAAATAGACATAAAACTTATAAGTTTTTATATTACCTATAATAACTGTTAAAAAATAAAATAAGCTAATTTAAATAAACTAGTCCTTAGAATTTCTAAAAAATATTTTAGAAATTTAAAATTTCAATTAGCATAAATATAATTCAATACATGAGAATGTTATTTAGACTGACAAAAAAACTTAAACCAAAAAAAATAAATCATACAAATTTATCTATAATTTTTTCTGTATTTTTATTTTTATTAAGTACATCTAAAGTCATTTCAAAACAAAATAATAATTCAAATTTATTGAAAAATACGCAAATTTCAAGCAATTCCTTCATAACAGATGCAATAAGAAAAACAGGAGATTCAGTAGTTACCATCGAAACACAAAGATTTGTTCGCAAAAAACAATTTTCTAGAGATTCAAGAATTTTTCTAGACCCATATTTCGAGAGATTTTTTGGCATACAACCACTTTACGAGGATCAACCACGAATAGAACAAAGCCAAGGAAGTGGATTTATTTTTAGAGATGGCCTTATTATGACTAATGCACACGTTGTTAATGGATCTGAAAAGTTAATTGTAGGATTATCAACTGGGAAAAAATTTAGAGGAAAGTTAATAGGGCAAGATTTACTTACAGATTTAGCAGTAATTAAGCTTGAAGGTAAAGGACCTTGGCCAAAAGCAGTCTTAGGTGATTCAAATAAAATTCAAGTTGGTGACTGGGCAATTGCGGTGGGTAATCCATTTGGACTTGAAAATACAGTCACTTTAGGAATAATAAGTAATTTAAATAGAAACGTATCAGAATTAGGTATTTATGATAAAAGATTTGAACTGATTCAAACGGATGCTGCTATAAATCCAGGTAATTCTGGTGGACCCTTATTGAATAGCAATGGTGAAGTTATTGGAATTAATACGCTTATTAGATCCGGACCAGGAGCAGGTTTAAGTTTCGCCATTCCAATTAATAAAGCAAAAGATATAGCTTCCCAACTAATTAAGAACGGGAGAGTTGTTCACCCCATGATTGGAATAAACTTAATTGATGAAACAGACCTTGATTCAGAACAAAATAAAGTCAAAATTGGTTTCGTCGTTCCTAATAGTCCTGCTGAGAAAAGCGGTATTTTAACAAATGACATAATCTTAAAAGTTGGAAATAAAAATATTAAAAATTCTTCAGATGTGGTTCGTTTAATAAGTGAAAACGGAATCGACAGATATCTTTATTTAACCTTAAAAAGAGGAAATAATTTAATTAAATTAAAAGTAAAACCTACTGACATTAAAAATATATCTAAGAATTAACATTTAAGATTCAGGATCTTTAAGTATTTCTACACATTTTGATATACAAATGCCATCAGTTATATCACAACTAGCAATACATTCAAAATAACTTTCTACAGGGTCATTAATTAAATAGTTTTTTTCATTAATGTCAAAATTCTTCATAACTAATTCTATAAATTCATTTGTAATTTTCAGATTAAACAATAGTAATTAATTATGTAAAGATAAATAAGTGATCTTGCCTATTGGATTGTTAAGTTTTCTAAAAAATCATGCTTTGCTATTTTTGACTTTTTGCTTCTCTAAAAAATATTCATAATTTCCATTATAAGAAATAAAATTGGAATCTTTAATTTCAATAATTCTATTTGCAACCTTTGAGATAAAATATCTATCATGAGAAACAATAAATGCTGTCCCTTTATATTCTTTTAGTGCAAATTCTAAATTTTCCTTAGATTGTAAATCTAAATGATTTGTTGGTTCATCAAGAAGTAAAAAATTACTAGGCTTCATTATGATCAATGCCAAAGCTAATCTCGCTTTTTCTCCGCCACTTAGTTGGTAAACATATTTAAAAACAGAATCATTTTGAAAACCAAAACCTCCTAAAAATGTCCTTACTTTCTCCTGCGTCCAATCAGGTGATTTAGCATATATTAAATCTATTACTTGGCTTTCAACATTCAGAGCTTCAGCTTGATTCTGCTCATAATAACTTTTAATAATATTATGTTTTCCTAATTTTATTTCTCCTATCTCAGGTATGATTTCTTTCATAATTAATTTAAGCAAAGTTGATTTACCAGATCCGTTAGGACCTATAACTGCAATTTTTTCTCCAGCTGAGACTTGTAAACTTACATCAAATAAAATTATTTTTTCTTCAAAACTATGCGATAGATTTTTTATTTGAAGAACTGATTTCCCTGAACGAGGACATGCCGGAAAAGTAAAAGAAGGGCTTTTAAAACTTAAAGTAGGCGACTCAATTCTTGAGATTTTTTTTAATTGTTTCTCACGACTTTTAGCTTGTGTACTTCTTGTCGCACTAGCTCGAAATCTCTCAATATACTTTTCTTGTATCTCAATCTCTTTTTGCTGCAGCTGATAGGCTTTCTTTTGAGATTCTTCGTTCAACGATTTTTGTTCAACAAAAAATGAATAGTTACCATTAAAAGTTTCAGAAACACCTTTATCTATAAAAATAATTTTTTTGCACAATTTATCTAAAAAGTACCTATCGTGGCTTATTAATATAATTGCTATTTTTATTGAAAGTAGATATTCTTCAAGCCAAAAAATAGTTTCCAAATCTAAATGATTAGTTGGTTCATCAAGTAATAGTAAATCAGGCTTTTGTAAAATAATTTTTCCTAGAGCTAATTTCATTTGCCATCCTCCTGAAAAATTTCCAACTAATTTATCAGCATCATCAGGAGCAAAACCTAATTTTGGTATAATTTTTTCAACTTCTGACTGCATTTGATAACCACCTAAGGCTTCAAATTCTCTTTGATATTTTGCTAGTTTTTCTACAAGCTTTTCCATTTTTGAACTGTCTTTGTCAAAATCTATAAGTTTCATTTGATCTTCAATATTGGTGAGTTCCTTTGACACCATTTGAATATCTTTAAAAGAACTTTCTAATTCTTCTCTAACAGTTAGATTTATATCACAATCCAATTCTTGTTTTAAATGAGCAATTTTAGGATTTCCTTGCTTAAGGACTAAACCACTTGTTTGTTCTTCTTCTCCAATCAAAATTTTAAACTGAGTAGATTTGCCTGCTCCATTAGAACCAACTAATCCTATCTTTTCCCCTTTTTTAATTTCCCAATTAATATTTTTTAAAACAACATCAGTTGAGTAAATTTTGCTTACATTTTCGAATCTAATCACTTTACAAAAATAGAAGTTTATCAACCAAAAAAATATTTAGTGGAATAAAATCAAATTATGAAAAAAATAGAGCAAATCGTTGTAATTTTCATAGCGGCAGCTTTAGCAATACCAAGTTATTGGTTTTTTTGGACATTAGCTGGTGGAGGTGGCTACAACAAAAGAATAAAGCCTGCAACAAATAAAGAAACTTTATTTAAGCCATTAACTATAGACCACCACGAGCCTTAATTAACCACAATTTAGTCTGCTCATCATCAATACTACTTAAATATTGAACAACTTCTTCTTTCGTAACCTTAATGTCAAGTTCGTCGCCTATTTCACATATTTTTTCTAGAGCAGATTTTGGATTATTTAAAGCCAATAAAAACAAACTTTGTTTTTTTTTAGTGTCTTTCGCTATTAAGCTGTAGAGTTTTTCAGCATTACTGGTCATTAATTTTATTTTGTAGATGTCTTTAGATTATTACTTCAGGCGACATTTCGTTCATTATATTTATTTATAGTTAAATCTTGATCGTTATCTTTAATTTCTTTAGCTGAAGCATCTGCCATACTTCTTGCATCTAAGCATAAAACTTTTCTAAGCTTTGCAAAATTCGCTGCATGTGAGATTCTGCCATCTCTCTGAGCATGATATTCAGATCTTTGAAGAATTTGATGAAGATGTGTCAATAAATACGGACTAATCACGGCAGAAACCAACACATCACTATTCTCATTGTTTAAAACATCAGATTGAATTAATTTTTTTTTCTTTTTTTCTTTTAATGACCTATTAGGCGCATCAAGATTTTTTGAATTTGTCATATTTTTCGCAAAGAATTGATTATATAAGGCCGAATATCCTTAATAATAGTATACACAAAGATAGTATCCTTGACTAACTGTGTATACTTAAAAGTAACAGTTATTCAGTTTTACTCATGGCAACCCGCCAAAATTCGACCAACGGGAAGCCTAAATCCCCAAGAATTCAAGTCGTTCTTCCAGAATCAGTCTGTGAAGAACTTAATATTCTGGCAAAGAATGAATCGAGAACTGTAAGCAACATGGCAAAAGTTTTAATACAAGAAGGTATAAAAAAATATTTAGCAAAAGAAGGGGCAAAACTTGTATCAGATATAAAAATTGATACTGATAATTTTAGAGATAAATTAGAACAACAACCTGTTAAAAGACTAAAAGGCGTCCCTAAAAGAATAAGATATTTTAAAAAATCAAATAATGAATAATTAATTTTTAGGTAATTTCTGCAAATCTACAGTTTTTCCCATAACTACTAAAATATTTCCTCTTTCCAAGATATATTTAGCAGGAGGATTGACAGTTAATTGTTCTGCAGGGCCTGCGGCAAGAACATTTACTAAATAATTTTTTCTTAAATTCAAATCTCTCAATGATCTTCCTATAAAATCTTCAGGAACTTTGATCTCATCGATTCCAGTTTGATTATCCAACTCTAATCTTTCAATAAGATTGGGTCTCACTAGTTCTAGACCTAGCCTTTCACCTTGCATTCTAGAAGGAAAAACAACTTTATCAGCTCCAACTCTTTTCAACATTTTTTGATGTAAATCACTTGTAGCTCTTGCAATTACGCGTTTTACCTTCGTTCCATCACTATCTTTTGCTATTAAAGTGGTAGTAATACTTGCCTCAATAGGTTCACTAATACCAACTACAACTGTATTCATTTCTAATATTCCAGATTCTTTCATAGACTCTTCATCAGTACAATCTATAACTCTAGCCTCAATAGAAGGTTCTAATTGCCTCAAATCATCAATAGCCTTTTCAGAATAATCAGCTGCCAAAACATCAGCGCCATTATTAATAAGCTCTCTACAAACAGCGGTTCCAAATCTACCAACTCCTACTACAGCAAAAGTTAGTGATTCTTGTTCTTTTTTTTGAGACCATTGCCACCAATCAGCCATAATAATATTTAGTAAGGGCTAAACATAAAGATCAGCTTTTGGATAACCAATCCTTTTTTGCCTCTCTATTCTACTCTTATATAGAGCTTGCCATAAAGCACTTAAAAGTAAAAGAATTCCAAGCCTTCCAACGAACATACCAATTATTAAAATAAATTGTCCAAAATGATTTAATTTAGCTGTCAAACCAATATCAAAACCTACAGTTGCAAATGCTGAAATGCAAGTGAAAAGAATTTCTAAAAATGTAAATGATTCTTTCTTAATAAAAGTATTTGTTGTGCTTAAAATCATTGCCATTAAGAGTACAAAAAGTAAAGAACCTACTGTTATACCAACAGCTTTTAGAATAACTTTATCTGAAATTACTCTATTACTTATAATTACGTCTTTTTGAGCTTTCAATGTTGATCTAGTTGCTGCCATCAAAGCAATAAAAGTTGTAGTTTTTATACCTCCTCCAGTACCCCCAGTACTTGCCCCAATAAACATTAAGGTCATTAATAACAAAAGGCCAGTATCTGAGATTGAATTCAATGATATTGGAAAATTAGTAAATCCAGCTGTCCTTGCGCTAACAGTCTCAAAAATAGACGATAAAATTTTTTCAAAAAAATTTAAACCACTAAAAAATTGACTATTTAGCAATGTCTCTGTTGTGAAAAACCCCAATGATCCAAATATTATTAAGGACAAGCTTGTCCTAATTACTAATCTAGAATGAAGATTTAATTTTTTATATGAAAGATTATTTCTATTGCTCCAAATATCATCAATAACTCGCCAACCAAGTCCTCCCATCACAATTAGAAAGATAAATACAATATTTACTATAAAATTTGATCGATAATCCTGAAGACTATTGGACCATAAAGAAAAACCTGCATTATTATAAGCAGAAATACTATGAAATATTGAAGACCAAAGTCTCTCCCATTTATTTTGAATTTCTAAAAATCCAAAGAAGTATAATACAAAAGCTCCAAAAGAAATAATTGCAGTTGCAGTAATAGCAATACTTTGAAAAGTCCTGCCAATTCCACCCACACCAAACTCATCAAGAGTTTTTCCTTTATCCAATCTTGTTCTAAGTTGCGTGCCTTTTACAACAAATCCTTGTAAAAATGTTGTAATAGCCATTAATCCTAAGCCACCTGATAAAAGCAAAAACGCCAGAAAAATTTGTCCAAAAATATTCAGATCATAACCAACATCAATAATTGTTAAACCCGTTACAGTAATTGCAGAAGTAGAAGTAAAAAATGCTTCCCACAAACCAACATCTTCCGAAGAACATAATGGAGAACTTAAAATTAAGGTTCCAAAAAAGATAATTATTAATCCAGTAACTATAGTAAATTGGGGTACAGATAACCTCCTATAGAATTCTTTAAACTTATAAACAGCGTTCTTTTTTTTCACTTTTTTATTTATTTAAAATTTAAAATTATTAAAGCTGGTACTGTTAATGTCATTATAAGGGTTAATCCTGCACCATATTTTGCAATATCAAAAAATCTATATCTTCCAGGCCCATAAACCATTAAATTTGTTTGATAACCCATAGGAGTTAAAAAAGATTGACTAGCACCAAACAAAACAAGCATTATTAAAGCATTCGGTGAAATTTCAAGGACTGAAGAAAACTCAATAGCAACAGGCAATATCAATGCTACAGATGCTGCATTACTTATAAATTGAGTAAGAATTACAGTAGAAACAAAAATTACTACTAATGAATAATAAAGCGGCAAACCATTTAAAACAAAGTTGAGATTGACAGCTATTAAATCTGCTAATCCAGTAGCTTGCATAGCTACACTAAAACAAGATAAAGAACCAAGTAACAGAATAACGTCTAATCTAATTGATTTTTGTATCTCAGCAGGACGCAAACATCCAAAAGCTACCATAGCAATTACCGCCAAAAGAACTGCTCCAACTAATGGAATATTAGAAATTGTGGGCAATACAACCATTCCTATAGCTATAGCTATAGAAATTGGCTTTTTTATTAAAACAGGTAAATCATCCTCCAATTGGTCCAAAATTAACAAATCATTACTCGACTGAAGACCTCTTATTGAATCTAGAGGAGCCTGCAGTAAAAGAACATCTCCAGCTCTCAAAACAGCCTGACCTAGCCTTTCCTGGACGGTTTGCTGTCCTCTTCTAAGAGCTAACACTGTTGCATTATGACGTTGCCTAAATCTTAATTCTCTCAAACTTGCACCGGCTAAAGTTGAACCAGCGGGTAATAAAGCTTCAAAAGTTTTTGTACCTTCTTCATCTGAAAAAAGAGTACCTGCTCTAAACGATTTTTTATTTTCGCCCAAAAGAATTGTATGCTCTTGTTGTAAACGCAATAAATCAGATCTCGTAACACGAATAATTAATCTATCTTGAGGCTCTATTTTTCGATCAGCCAGAGGTGGAAGAATAACTTTACCATTTCGTTGCAACTCTAGAACGTCAACATCAAATCTTCTTTGTAATCTACTATTTCTTACTGATTGACCAACTAATTCAGATTCAGCAGGAATTGTAACTTCAGTAAAGTAAATATTCATATCACCATGTTTTATAAAATCTTTATCTCTCCCTCTATCTGGCAATAAAAAATCAGAAACTAAGATCATATATGTGGTACCTAATAACCAAACAGGAATACCGATAGAAGTCAAACTAAATAATTCCAAGACTCCATAACCCAGTTGCTGACTAATATCGCTCACAAGAAGATTGACCGAGCTACCTAATAATGTAAGCGTTCCCCCTAATAAAGTTGCAAAAGAGAGAGGTAAAAGAACCCTAGAAGGCGAAATATTTCTCCTCTCACACCAACCCTCAATTAAAGGTAACAATGATGCAACTACTGGAGTGTTAGGCACAATTCCAGATATTGGAGCGATCAAAAAAGCGATTAATGAAATTAATTTTCTAGGTGTTTTTACATTTTCTGAAGAAATCAATTCTCTAACTCTATCTAGGGCACCACTTTTAAATAAGGCAGATGACACTGCAAATAGACCCATAAGTGTAATTAAAGATGGGCTTCCAAATCCAGCCAAAGCTTTTTCTGGAGATAAAACTCCTGTAGCAATAAATATTCCAACACATAACAAACCAGTTAATTCTGGGGCAATGGTATTTTTTATAAATAAAATAATTGACATTATCAGCACTAAAACAGTTATTAACGCATCAAAATTATTATTAACAAAAAAAATTAAATTCATATAAAACTTATTTAACCCAATATACCCAAAAACAATATTTCAAAAAAGTTTAACTAAAATTATCTTTTTGAAAATATCTTTTAAAAATAGATTTTTTTTGGAATACCCATGAAGTGGCAGATTTAAAGGTTTCACTAATATCCGGTAATTTAGAAGCATATATTAGTCTTCTTGAATCAAAAGCTAATTTACCTGCAAGAGTTAATCCAAGTCCAGAAATTGATGCTTCACCAATGCCTAAACTAATCATTTCACCATTATCCTGGAATTCAAAAGGTAAAAGATCTTTTTCGTGTATTAATAATTCAATATTTCGAGCCAGATGGTTTCCTTCTTGCATAGCTACTTGTGCGGTTATTGGTAAATCCTCCATCCCATCAATTATTGCAATATCACCTATCGCAAAACAGTTTTTATTATTTCCTATTTGAAATTTATCGTTTACTAGAATTCTTCCATTTTTTTTTGAAATATCATGAGCATCCAAATAAGACAAATTAGGTTTAACACCTGCAGTCCAAATCACAATATTTTTATCCATGTTAGCTGTCCCAGAATCATTTGATATAGTAATTAAATTTTCAGAAACTTCTTTAACAGTCGAATTTAAAAGAACATTTATTTTCCTATTTTCTAATGCTTTCTCGGCTTGCTCGCGATTAAAAATCTTGTTTTTACTTAAAATTTCATTTGATTTTTCCACTATATTAATTTCATACTGATCTCTAAACATATCTTTAATTTTACAAGCTATCTCAATTCCAGAAGGTCCTCCGCCAACTATAAATAACTTCTTATTTAGAGAATTTGTTTGGGATATCTTGAACAAAGATTCTAATTTATTTAGATCATTTAGATCATTAAAAAAATAACAGTTTTCATCAACGCCTTTTATTGAAAAACTATTAGGAATTGATCCAGTACAAAGAACTAGATATTGATACTTTAATTTCAATTCATCGCTAAATTCAAGTATATTTTCTTTGAATTTAATTTTTGTCAAACAATTTTTTAAAAAAGTTATCCCTGAATTAGCAAAAATATTAGCAAATTTAGGAGTTGCTTCCCATGTTCTTATTTCTTTACTAAAGACTTCATATAGTAAAGGTTTAAAAACGAAGTTTGATTCAGAATCAACTACAAGAATTGGTAAGGAAGGATTATTGCTCTTTAAAGTAAGAGCAAGTGTCATTCCGCCAAAACCTCCGCCAACTATTACTATTGGTTGTGGTATTGATTTCATTAGCTTAATATTGTATCGCGTAAATGTATTATTAAACTAAACGAATAAAATTCAAATTGAGCGAAATAACGTTAATCCCATAGCCAACCTTAAGAATGATTGAAAAAATCCAAAAAGAGAGTTCATCCAATCTAAATAAATATAATCAAATATTACTCGATATGAACCCTCAAGAAATGCTTTTATGGGGTTATAAGAAATTTGATAATCAATTTGCAATAACAACAAGTTTTGGAATACAGTCATCTGTCCTTTTAAATATTGTTAGTAAATCTTCTCTACAAAAAAAAATCAAAATATTCTGGATAGATACAGGTTACTTACCTCCAGAAACTTACCAATACGCTGAAAAACTTATTAATTATTTATCTTTAGAAGTAGAAGTATTACAAAGTGAACTATCTCCCGCAAGAATGGAATCCCTCTATGGAAAACTTTGGGAAACTAATAAAAGAAGTGATTTGGATAAATATCATGAATTAAGAAAGATAAAACCTTTAGAAAAAGGTCTAGAAAAAAATAACATTAAATGTTGGGCAAGCGGAGTAAGATCAAGCCAAACTGAAGTTAGAAACAAAATGAGATTACTTGCAATAATTCGTCAGAGACTCTCTTTAAGGCCATTATTAAAAATGACAAACAAAGATATTTTTTACTATATGCAAGAAAATAATTTACCTGCTCATCCTCTTTTTAAAAAAGGTTACTCTACTGTAGGTGACTGGCACTCGAGCGAACCAGATGGCGTAAACAAACAAGGCAGAGCGACAAGATTTGGAGGCGTAAAACAAGAATGTGGAATACACACCAATAATTAAATTGATACTTAGATAATGGTCTCAAATATAAACTTTTTATTAGTGGGCAATAGTAGATTTCATTGGGCTAATTATTATCAAAATCGATATAAATTCTTTCATACTAATAAAGATTATAAAGTGCCTCAAAATTTCGATTTTCATAAACTTATTTGGGCATCGGTAGGAAAATCTCCAAATTTTACGCTAAAAGAAGAAAATGAAATAAAAACTAAAGATATTAACTTATCAAATCTCCCTGATTTTTTTGGAGTTGATAGAGCTCTTGCCTGTTTAGCCGCTCTTAAGACGATAAAAAATCCTTTAAAAAAAAATTTGCTAATAGCTGATTTTGGAACAATATTATCATTAACAAAATTAAATTCCAATGGGAATATTATCGGTGGTCAACTTAGTCCTGGTTTTTTAACACAATTAAAATCAATGGAAGAAAATACGGAAAATCTCAAAGTTCCCGAAAAATATACAATTCCTAAAGAAAATTTTTTAATTAATACAGAACTTGCAATTATTAAAGGTGTTATGAATTCTCTTACTGGAGTTATAAATAATTCATTTAATCCGGAGCGAGACATATTAATAACATGTGGAGGAGATTCCCGCTTAATTACAGAGACTTTAAGAACTAACAAAGAAGATATAATTAATGCACCTAATTTAGTCATGGAAGGAATGATAATACACTATGAATCTCAAAAAATTTAATTTAACCCCAAATCTTCAATTATGTGATCTGCCATTATTGCAGCTTTTACTTTTAAATAAATTTTTTCAATATTACCATTAGCATCAATTAAAAAAGTATTTCTCATCATGCCCATATATTCCTTCCCCATAAATTTTTTAAGTCCATAACTATCATAAGAAGAAGAAACTGTATATGGTTCAGGATCAGTTAAGAGTATAAAAGGTAGATCAAATTTTTGAATAAACTTTTGATGAGAAGTCGCATTATCTTTACTAATTCCAAGAACCACAATATTATTTTTCTTAAGCAAATCCCAATTTTCTTTGAAATTACAAGCTTCTTTGGTACATCCCGGTGTATTATCCTTTGGATAAAAATATACAATTATTCTTTTACCTCGAAAATCTTTAAGGGAAACTTCTTTCTCAAAAGAATCTTTTAGATTAAATTCTGGAGCTTTATCGCCAACTTTAAGTATCATTAGAATTTTAAAATTAATATAAATATAAAATACCAAAAATTTAGTTTTTTAGATTACAAGGTGAACAAGATGTCGCAAGAATGAAGAAAAATAAAACTATAAAATGTTTCTGAATTTTTATTCAAAATTTTAAATTCAAATCACTTGTAAATATAAACATATAGAAAAGTTTCCCAAGTAGTATAAGTAATGTTTAACATTCAACTTAGTGGTAAAACACATTTAATAAATTCTAATTTTATATAAAAATAATAGGATGTATATTGATTAAAATTAACTTTCTGAGTTGAACTTTAGTTGTGAATTAAACAAACCTCAATAGATTACTAAGATTGTTTGTTTTTAGTTGAATTTGAAATTTCTTTTCGACTAAGTAACTCTTCGTATTTGATCTTTTCCCAACCATGATTGTTAGGTTTCCAAATTTTTAAACCTTTTAAAAAGCTAGGAAGATATTCTTGTTCGATCCAATTACTTAAGGAATTATGTGGATTTCTATAACTATTAGAATTATTTTTTAGATGATTTGGAACTTCAGAAAAGTTTATAGATTTAATTTTTTCTATTGCCTTAAAAATACTCTTTGTACTATTACTTTTAGGAGAAATGGCTAAATATAAGGAAGCTTGTGACATAAAATATATGCCCTCAGGAAAACCAACCCTATCAAAAGCATCATAACAAGATTGAACAACGACAATAGCATTAGGATCAGCAATACCTATATCTTCACTAGCAGAAATAAGAAGTCTTCTAAAAACAAAATTAGGATCTTCACCAGCTTCTATCATATTTGCAAGCCAATATAAAGTTGCATCAGGATCAGAGCCTCTAATTGATTTTATAAATGCACTAATTACATCGTAATGATTATGACCCTTTTTATCATAAACAATATTTTTCTGTTGAATTGCATCCTCAGCTATAGAAAGATTAATATTAATTTCTTTAGCATCATTTTTAGCAGTCATTCCTATACCCATCTCTAATGCATTTATAAGAGTTCGTGCATCACCGGAAGAAAATTTAATCAAATGACTTATAGCATCCTTTGAAATATGAACCATTTTGGGATCTTGAAGCTTTGAATAATAATCAATTACTTTCATTATTATTTTCTGCAAATCTTTTTCTCCTAGAGGACTTAATGTAAAAATACGAGATCTACTAACAAGAGCTTTATTAACTGCAAAAAAAGGGTTTTCAGTTGTAGCACCTATAAAAGTTATTGTTCCATTCTCAATTGAAGGTAGTAAAGCATCTTGTTGAATTGATGTGAATCTATGCACCTCATCAATAAATAAAATTGTTTTCCTTTTGGTATTAATTAATCTTTCTTTTGCTTTTGAGATTTCATTTCTTAATTCTTTTACACTTGACAATACTGCGTTTAATTTAATGATTTTTGAACGCGTATTAGAAGAAATAATTTGTATTAAAGTAGTTTTGCCTACGCCAGGAGGACCAGAAAAAATAAAGTTGCCAACCTTATCATTTAATATGGCATTTCTTAACAGTGAATTATCATTCAATATTGATTCTTGACCAAAGAAATCATCTAACTTATTTGGTCTTAATTTATCAGCCAAGGGAGCATTACTCTCTATTTGATCACTATTAGTAAATAAATTTTCTGAATACATAAATTAAATATAATTGTCCATTTATTAGATCTATGTAATAACTGTAGGATTTTCCATCTTGGTAAGTTTAGAAATATTTAATAAATTATCTACATCATCAATAAGAGGTTTCAGAGCCACTTGAGGATTTAAAGAGAGATTTTGTTTAGGGGTGAAAAATTTTTCAAAATAAAGCCTTAATGTTGCACCCTTAGTTCCAGTCCCAGAAAGACGAACAATGATTCGAGAATTATCATCAAGGATAATTCTTAAGCCTTGATTTTCGCTTATAGAATTATCAATAGGATCTGAATATGAAAAGTTATCTGCCTCTTTAACTAAAGAACCTGCAAACTTACTTCCCTTAAGATTTTTGAGCATACAAGTTAAATTGCCAAAGATTTGATCAGCAATATTTGATGGAATTGCCTCATAATCATGTCTTGAATAATAATTTCGTCCAAATTGATTCCAATGATTTTGCATTAAATCATTTACTGAACATTTTTTTTCTGCTAGAACCTGTAACCAATACAAAACTGCCCATAATCCATCTTTCTCCCTTACATGATTACTACCTGTACCGAAGCTTTCCTCTCCACAAATGCTAATTAAATTAGCATCTAAAAGATTCCCAAAAAATTTCCAACCAGTTGGTGTCTCGAAACAAGGAATACTTAATTCACGAGCCACAATATCGACTGCAGAACTAGTAGGCATAGATCTTGCTACGCCTGTAATACCTTCTTTATAACCAGGAACAAAACTGGTATTAGCAGTAATAATTGCAAGACTATCACTAGGGTTTACAAAACAACCTCTACCTAAAATCATATTTCTATCACCATCTCCATCGCAAGCTGCACCAAAACTATAAGACTTTTTATTTAATAATAAATCAGCTAAATGAGATGCATAAGTAAGGTTTGGATCAGGATGTAAACCACCAAAATCTTTTAATGAAATCCCATTCATAACAGAGTCATTTGAGAGACCCATCTTTTCAACAAAAATATTTTTTGCATAAGGACCTGTGACCGCATTCATCGCATCAAAGATGAATGAGAAGTCTTTTTTCAGAAAATCGCTTATTTGATCAAAATCAAAAATTGTCTCCATTAAGAAAGAATAATCTTTCAATCCATCAATAATTTCTAAAATAGTGTCTCCAAAAGAATAAGTTCCATATTTACTCAAATCTGGTGAATGGACGTTACATATTTTATAACTAGTTAGTAATTGAGAAGATTTGTATATTTTATTAGTGATCGTTTCTGGAGCAGGTCCCCCATTAGAAACATTTAACTTCACTCCAAAGTCACCATGAATCCCCCCTGGATTATGACTTGCAGAAAGAATAATACCTCCAATGGCGTTTTCTTTTCTAATTAAATTAGATGTTGCGGGTGTAGATAATAAACCATCTTTAGGAACAATAACTTTTTTAACTTTGTGAGCTACGCATATTTGAATTATTTTTTCTATTGCTTCAAGATTTCCGTATCTGCCATCACCACCAATTATTAAGGTAGATCTCTCTAGATATTGAAATGATTGTAATATTGCTTCAATAAATATCTCTAGATAATGTTCCTCTTGAAACTGTAGAGTACTTTTTCTTAAACCAGAAGTTCCTGGTTTTTGATCTAGAAATGGAGAATCTATATTAATTATATTTACTTGAGTCATAATTTAAAGATACTCTTGGAAATCTAACTAAATTAATGTGGCATTTCGGATGTTCTTAACATAGCGATAAACCAAAATGAAGAAATCAATAATGCACTTAGAATTCCATAAGTTGTCCCAAATTTTGCAATAGTAATTGGAATTATTAAAGGGAAAGTTAATGCCCCAAACAATGGAGTAAAAGCAACTAGTTTTTTTTTCATAAATTTATTTGATCAAAACCATTCTGTCT
>QCIL01000011.1 GCA_003216725.1 Prochlorococcus sp. AG-402-L18 | reverse complement strand
GTTTCTGAAGTTAGAAGCGGAGTAAGCAGGTATCATCATACCTCCGTCTTGATCGTCATTATTATCATCATCGAATCCACCTCCAAGAAAAAGTTCAACAATGATCAGCAAAGCAACAGGGTAGAAACACCAGACTATTGCAGCTAAAGGAGTTATAGATGAAGTTGTTGGAAGTAGTTCAGGCATTAATAAATAATAAACAAAAGAAATTTAATGTGTGGATATGTGGTTGTTTAATCCCTCCATAGGTAGCTCCGTATACATATTCATCTCCCGTGTACTGAATTTGAAAATATTTTTCGAATGATTCCTGTTAATTTGTTAAATTTTGACCTAATGAAATGCATACTTGTAGCAAATGTTACTTTACATTAATTGTGCAATTAGAATTCGAAAACTATTATTTATCTTAATTTTTTAAATTTTATGTTTTCTTTCACTTTTGATCCTTTGGCTGCAATATTCGGTATAGCAGGAATTGTAGGTTTCTTTTTCTTTGTTTCTGCTGCTAAGGGAACTTCAAGCATAAATACTAAGCCAAAAAAGGAATTGGATTAAAACCTATTCAGCCAGTAAAATAAATTAAAAATTTAATTCGAATATTTTTTAAGGGCTTTTTAATACTATTTATTCCATTGTCTAGAAATAAATTCAAGAAAATTTTCTAGATCCTCTTCAGGACAATTTGTTTGTTTTTGTAGATCAATGCAAATTTGCTTAATTTTTTCATAAGCGTCTTTTACCGTTTCGTTTTTCTCGATAACATCAAAATATTCTTGATCAGTAAAGGTCATAATACCAGTCTGCCTTTTGGAAATTAATTATTAATTATATTTTATCTTCATTGAATTAATAAAAAAACAAGTAAAAATCTTTTTCCTTACAATTATCTACCTAATCGATAATGTTTTTTAATACTCTTAGTTACCTCCCACTCACAATAAAGTCCCGCAGGAAATTCAACTAGATCTCCAGCTTTTATAAGATAAAAATCACCTTGTTGGGTACTTATAGTCGCTTGGCCTTTGATAATTAAGCAAATTTCCTTGTCATCGTAATACCATTGAAATTTGCTTGGCTCACGTTCCCAAATAGGCCAATTTTTTATTCCATATTGAATGATTACACTTGCACTGCAGGGGGAAGTTATTAGAACTTTCACGATATAGTTCGAATTTACTTTTATTTTATTTTACAAATAAAAGAAATTTTTATTTCTAGGATGTGTATTTCTTTACTGACTTTTGTTTTTTTTGGTTTATTATTGAAAAAATTTATTAATTATGGATGAGCTTTCTGTATTATCAATTTCCTTATCTATAGCTTCTCTTGGGATATTTTTCTTATTTTTTACTTCAAATGATGATGATGACCAAGATGGAGGCAAGTTAATTAAATCAGCTCAAAGAATTAATTAATTTCAAGTAAAAAAAATGTTCAATAATGATTTATAAGATATAAAACCGATATAAATACAGCTTAAGAAAATAAAATAAACCTCAAATGTTCCAAGTTTTTTTTTCTTTAAGATTTTCATTATCTGAGTTTTTTCTAAAATAATTTTATTTAAAGTTATTTCTATTAACATGAGTATTTATTACATTAAATCCGAGATTAAAGAATTATTAATGTTAAGCCAAAAAATAAAAAACAAGTAAAGAATATTGTTCTTTTTGTAATTTTTCTTTCCTCATTCTTAGCAAAAAACAAAGAAATTACTGGAGATGTACTTAATAAAGTCCATCCAATTGCTATAGGAAGAGTTTTAAATACAATTTGTTGTAGCAATATTCCTATATTGGTTCCTAGAAATATTGAAAGCAAAAATCTTTTCTTTTGATTTTTTTCTATATTTTTTAAGAAAAAATTAATTTTAAATCTTTTTAAACTAATTAAAAAAATTATTGCACCTAATAATCTAATCTCAGTTGTAAGGAAAGGGGATAAATTATTTTGAAGGAAAACTATCCTTGAAAAAAGACCTCCTACAACAGCACACAATACTGATAAGAAAGGAAAAGCGTAAATCTTTAGGTTATTTTTTTCTGAAAATGGAGATTTTTCTTCCTTAAAATCATTCCCTTTTTTGAGGATTATGAAAAGCGAAATCGATACTATAATTACTCCAATCCATGATTTAGGGGTTAAATTTTCATTAATAAAAAATTCTCCCGACAAAGCAGCCATTAAAGGAGAAAGAGTCTCTACCGATAGAGTCTTTCTTGTACCAATTGTTTGTAATGACTTTAGGTAGAAGGTATCACCTAAACCAATACCTATTATTCCACTAATAAGAAGGATAAATATATATTTTAATTCAGTTTCAGAACTGAGATTTATAAAAGCAGGTGTAAAAACTAAAAAAGCTATTATATTTTTTATTAAATTAATATCTATTGATTTATTTTTTTGAGTTTGTAAGCGCCAAATATAACATGCATAAGTCCAAGACGTAGCGGCTCCAAAAGCAGAAAGGATTCCAATCAAAATGATTATTTTTAGAAAATTTTATTTTATAAATTGAGTTAATGCTAAAAAGAATACATAACTAAGAATCAAGAGCCCTGGTAAGTATTGGACTAAAGATTTTAAATTATTTGTTTTCATATTGACTTAATTATTATTTCTTAATTTTAAACAGTTTTTTTACTATTAGGGTATAAACTTTCTAACTTTTTTCTCCTTTGAACTTTTGCATTAATTCTTTCTTCTTTTTCTTTTTTCTTGATCTCATCATTTATCTTGTTCTGCCTGTAGCCCAACCAAAGTAGAACCCAAATAACGGAAGTTATTAAAAGAAGAGCTGTGTATTGGCCAGTCATAGGAAAGCTAGCCTCAGAATATTTAACGTAAGAAAATATTGGACTCATTTAATTAAGTTACAGCATTAAAATAACGACTGCGTTGATTTTTTTAAAAATTCAAAAGATTATTAATTTGAAGGTATTTATTATTAAGTTTCTTAAGTTTTTTATATATTTTATATATTTTTTATAGTTTTTTAAAATAATTTTTCTTGGTATCTCCTTGCTATTATCAGATTAAAAAATACTGAAGGATAAGTTTTTGGAACCTTTTGATTTAGCAGTTGTAGGAGGCGGCGCTGCCGGTTTTATGGCAGCAATAACTGCTGCTGAAAATGGGGTAAAGAGAATAATAATTCTTGAAGGTACTTCAAAATTTATGGAGAAGATAAGGATTAGTGGAGGGGGAAGATGTAACGTCACTAATGCTACATGGATACCAAATGAATTAGTTGAAAATTATCCTAGAGGTGGTATTCAGCTCTTGGAATCATTTAATCGTTTTGCTGCTGGAGATGTATTTGATTGGTTTGAGAAAAAAGGGTTAAAATTAAAAATTGAAGAAGATCTAAGAGTATTCCCAGTATCTAATTCTTCTGCAGAAGTTATTGATTGTTTGAGAAAAAGTGCTTTATCAAAAAATGTAGAGTTATTAACAAAATTTTTTGTAAAGGAAATTTTAAAAACTCGTGATGATTCATTTAATATTTCTAGTCTTAAAAAAGAAAAGATAATTACAAAAAATATTATTCTTTGTACAGGTGGCCACCCAAGCGGTTATAAATTGGCTCAAAATCTTGGACACAACATTGTTAAACCTGTACCATCTCTTTTTACTTTTTCTACAAAAGAACAAAATTTAAATGAATGTAGTGGCGTATCTATAAAAGGTATAGATATAGAAATTAAATTAAACAATAAGACCTTTCAAAATAGAGGGGATTTACTAATTACTCATTGGGGTTTTAGTGGCCCAGCAGTGTTAAAACTTTCATCAATTGCAGCGAGGGAACTTTTTAGCCAAAAATATAAATTTAATCTAATCATTAAATGGTCAGTTTTAAGTTATGACGAGTTAAAAGAAAAAATTAATTGTTTAAGATTTAAAAAAGGTAGGATGAATTTAATTAACAGTAGACCTGTGCCATTATTAACAAAAAGATTATGGATATTTTTATTAAATAAAATAGATATTGATAAAGATAAAAAGTGGGCTGATTTACTGGCGGATGAAAGAGATAAAATGATAAACATTCTTACGAGGGATAAATATATCATTTCGGGTAAAGGGCCATTTGGAGAGGAATTTGTTACTTCCGGAGGCGTAAAAATAAATGAAGTTAATTTTAAAACTATGGAGAGTTTAATTTGTCCAGGATTATTTTTTTCTGGAGAAGTTTTAGATGTTGATGGGATTACGGGTGGATTTAATTTTCAACATTGTTGGACAAGTGGATGGATTGCTGGGATGGCAGTCTCTAAGTTAAGTCATAAAGTAACAAATCAATAAGTTTATCTTTTTTTTATTAAGTATTAGTAGAAAAAAGTTTTTTGAAGAAAATTTAATTTTAAAGTTTTAATTATTGGTGAAGATTAATGCAGAATCTTGTATCAAAAAAAGAAGAAGAGGAAAGAAGATTAAAAGCTTTAGCTGAATACAGGATTTTGGGAACCAAGCCAGAATCATGCTATGACGATATTACAAAAATTGCAGCTACAACCTGTAATGTGCCTATTTCTTTAATGACTTTGGTAGATAAAGATAAACAATGGTTTAAATCCAAAGTTGGACTTCAAATATCAGAAACCAGAAGAGATTGGTCTTTTTGTACCCATGCAATAAAAGAAAATAATCCATTAATTATTAATGATGCTTTCAAAGATGAAAGATTTATAAATAATCCATTGGTAACTGGAGATCCAAAGATTCGTTTTTATGCAGGTTTTCCCCTTAGAAATAGTGATGGGAATAAACTTGGTACTCTTTGTGTAATAGATAGAAAGCCAGGAAATCTAACTACCCAACAATTCAAAATTATGGAATTATTATCCAAGCAAATAGTTTCATTCTTAGAGCTTAGAAAAAAGTCATTAAACTTGTTAGACGCATTGTCTAATTTGCATAAACAGGAAGGAATTTTATCTGTGTGTTCATATTGCAGAGAAGTAAAAAATAAGGAGGGTGATTGGATGCACTTGGAAAAATATTTATCAAAAATTAGTGATATTAGATTTAGTCATGGGGTTTGTGATAATTGCATGGAAAAACATTTCCCAGATGTGATCGAAGTATGGAACAAAAAAGATTTCTTTAAAGATGGTGAAAGGAGGTATTTAAAGTCTTAGATTCAATACCTTGCTTATAAGTTAATAGGAAATTTCTAAACAAATTCTTCATTTGGTGGTTAGTATTGTATAAATTTTGACTAGAAAATGTTATTAGGAACTTTATTCACAGGCGAAATTGCCAAAAGTGCATTAGTGGCATATATCCATTATTTGGGAATTATATTGTGTTTCGGATCATTATTGTTTGAAAGATTGACCCTCAAAGTAGACCTTAATAGAAATCAGACGATCTCAATGATTATTGCTGATGTTGTTTATGGTTTGGCAGGAGTTGCAATATTGTTTACTGGTATATTGCGCGTTAAGTATTTTGGTCAAGGAGGTGATTTTTATACAGGGAATCCAGTGTTTTGGATAAAGGTTTCTCTTTACATTTTGGTAGGGTTACTTTCTTTATACCCAACAACAACCTATATCCTTTGGGCTATTCCATTAAGCAAAAATAAATTACCAGAAATTTCAGAGAATCTTGTTAAGAGGTTTAGACTCATAATTACCACAGAATTAGTTGGCTTTGCGACAATACCGTTGTTTGCAACTCTTATGGCTAGAGGTGTAGGTTTAGGTTGAAAAATTATTTTTTAAAAAGAAATTGTTCAATTAGCGCTAACAAACTATATAGATGGAGTTTAAGTTATAAGATTTCTAAATCTACAAAAGAAATTATTTTTATTGGTTTAAATCCCTCATTATCGGATGAAGTTTTCTTGGATAATACAACAAAAAAGATAATCAAAATTTCGAAAAATAATAATTACGGCAAAATAAAATTAATCAATCTATTTGCTCTTATTTCAAGCAAACCAGAGAAACTTTTTAATCACAAAAACCCTGTGGGTTATCTAAACAACAATCATATTTATAAAAACTTAAAACACTGGTCTGAAGATAAAAATTGTGATTTATGGTTGGGTTGGGGAAACAAAGGGAAATTTCTGAATAGAAATAAAAAAATAGCAAAAAAAATAATGCAATATAATTTAATTAGGAAAAATAATTTTGATAACCCTCTCGGACCGCTTTTTATTAAAAAAACAATCAAAGATAATCCAATACATCCTCTATATTGTTCTGATAATTCCATCCTCCAATCTTATTTTTAGTTACTAAGGTTCAAATGCAAACCAGTATTTTTAGCTATTCCATTAAATATGTGTTAATTTCTACTTGGTAATTTAAACTTATATGAAAATTTCAAAGCAATTACATAAACTAAAAAACTTAAACGTTGAAGCAGAAAAATGTTCGACAAGAGAAGAGGCAAAAAAAATAATTAATAAAGCAAATAAAGCACAAAGCAAAATTAACAAATAAATAAAAAGTAATTTCACTTATTAATAATATATAATTTTTAAAAATATTTAATTTACACAAATTCATCATATTTATTTCTTAGTATTTATGTCTTTGAAAATAATTAAAATAAGGAAATCTCAAGAAAGATTTAGATCGACTAGAGAATGGCTAAATTCGATGCATTCATTTTCTTTCGCAGAGCATAGAGATCCAAAATGGGATAATTTTGGGAAAATTAGAGTTATAAACGAAGATATTATTTCTCCTAATGCAGGATTTAATACACATTCTCATACAAATATGGAAATAATTACTGTCGTAACAAAAGGAGCCATAACTCATAGAGACTCGTTAAATAATCTTGGAAAAATTCACAAAGATGAAGTACAAGTTATGTCTGCAGGTACTGGAATCTCTCATAGCGAGAAGAATGAAGAAAATGAGACCTGTAAGTTGTTCCAGATTTGGATATACCCTCAAAAAGAAAATATCAAACCCCGATATGATCAAATTTCATTAAGTGAAAAGTTGTGGGATAATCTTATTTTTAATTACAAAGACGTTAAAAATAATAAGCTTTTTCTAAATCAAAGTATCTCTTTATGGCGTTGTAAATATAAGCCAATTAAAGAAAAAAAATTGCCATTTAAAATCGATAAATATAATTGGATACAAATAATAGAAGGTAATCTTTTATTAAAAAGTAAAAACTCTAATTCAAATATATGTTTCGAATCTGGAGATGGCTTGGGTTTTGAAGTTAATTATTATGATGATGTCTCTATAGATACTGAAAAAGACCTAGATTTTCTCTTATTTTCAATGCCTTCCTTGTAATTTATGTGTTACTTTTTACCCATCAATTCCCTTATTAAATGCATTTAAGGCTTGCAAAGCCATATTAAGGTGGACTTCTAAAGCACCAAGAGCAATTAAAGAATTCGGTGATTTATCTTTTAGTAAATTCTCTTTTCTTTTTGATAACTCATTAACTAATTTCTTAGTTGAAGCTTCCCAATTATTTATTAAATCTTCAAATTCTCTTTTTTCGGGGCTTTCTATTTCTGCTAATTGATCAGAAAAATGAGAATCCTTTTGAGCCTTAAGCATCAAGTAACTTAATTTTTTATGACTTATTGCTTGAGGTAAATTGTTAGATTCACTCATCACTAGTAATTAATTTATAGTCAGAATTTAACTAATTAAGTGAATATTTGCTAGAGGGGAGACGGTTGTGATGACCGACCTGAAAATTACGAAATGATACTTGAACAAAAAATGGATTTATTAAACTTTAATTTTTCACTTATTAGTTTTTTGAAATAATCTCCACGCTCTTCATAATTTTTAAATTGATCAAAACTAGAGCATGAAGGTGAGAATAATAATGTTCCAACCTTATTATTTTGTAAATAATGAAAAACAAAATTTAAAAGCTCTTTCAGTTCTGAAAATTCAAAAATATTTTTTTTAAATCCTTCATTAATAAGCGCCATTTTGAGGACTTTTGAGCTTTCTCCAAAAAGGAAAACACATTTAACTTTTTTCTTTAAAACTTTGATCCACTCACTATATTCATACCCTTTTAATCTACCCCCAGCAATGATTATTATTTGACCTTCAATTGAACTTATTCCTGCAATAGATGAGTCAAAATTTGTAGCTTTACTATCATTAATTATTTCCAGACCATTATTTTTATAAATTGTTTCCATCCTATGGGGTAATTGTTTGTAATTAGATAAAGAATCTTTAATTTTCTTCCCAGATAATCCAACTTTTCTTGCTGCTGCAATTACCAATAAAAGATTTTGAAGATTATGCATTCCTTTTAAAGAAAAATGTTCAAGTTTGAATAATTTCTTTCCTCTCTCAACAATGTATGCTTGATCATCTATCCAATAATCGCATTTAATAAAATTTGATTTATCGAAACTAGTTGTTATCCAAACCCCTCTTGATAGCGAACTGTAGTGATTTCTTAGGTTTTTATCGTCATAATTATAAATTCTAAAATCAGATTTTTCTAGCAAGCTTTTTTTTATGTTGAAATAGTTTTCAAGTGTTTTATGTCTTTCAAGATGATCTTCTGTGAAGGTTGTCCATATTCCAATATTAGGTTTTACTTCTGGAGATATTTCTATTTGATAACTGCTTAATTCAGCTACAACCCAATCAATTTTTTCATGTTTTTTGAAGTGAGCATATTTACATAAAGGTGTACCAATATTTCCAGCAAAAGGAGCATATAATCCAGTATCACAGAGTATATGGCTTAGTAGATGAGTAACAGTAGTCTTGCCATTAGTGCCAGTAATACCTATCCAATTTGTGTCTTTTAAAATTTCCCATGCAACATTAATTTCTCCAATTACTTTAATTCCCTTTTTTTTTAATTCAATAATAGTTATATGGTCATAAGGTATTGATGGACTTACAACAACAGATTCGATCTCTTTCACAAAAGGTTGAATTTCTTCAAATACAAATTCTTTATTCAAAAAAACTAGTATATTAAGCTCTTCTAATTCTGTTTTTCTTTCTAAGAATTCTATCCCATCTTTACTTTCCCAAACAATTACTCTCTTATTGATACTTCTCAAATACTTGGCAGCCCAAAATCCAGATTTACCTAATCCAATTACAAGATTAATATTTTCTTGACTAGAATGATTATCTATCATTAAATTTATAATTGCATTTATATTAATTGTGTTTAAGGGGTAATTCAATAATGAGATCTTTCTCAAGTATTGATAGTATTTGCCAAAGAAAAGTTAATTAATGGAAGAAAATACTGCAAAATATTGGTTCTCTTGGTTTTATGAAAAGTGGGAGAAAAATGTTCCAGGTGAATTAATTGAACAGGGTTTAACTCCGTCTCAGATTGCTGAGCGCTTTGTTAATGAAAACCATGATAGTTTAATTAAATTGTCAAAAAAAATTGATGAAAAAAATTATGATGCCTTAACAGAATTTATGAAACTCTCAGAGAGTGAATTACATATCTTGAAGTATTTTCTAAAGTTAGTAAAAATGAAAAATTTATAAGAAGTTACTAAGTATTTCAAGGCTTTTCTCCCATAAATTTTTTCTTTCCTTTTTATTCATAGCGAAAGGAGAAGTAGGGGATAGTTTTGGATGACCTCTGAAATTAAATCTTGGACCATAATGGTCACCGCCTCTTGCATCTGGTGAAGTAGATGCAAAAAGTTGAGGTAAAGCACCCATCTCAGCAGTTTGAAAAATAGGGCTAAATAATTCCAAGGAGAAAATTTCTAATGGACTAGGATTAGGTTTTTGAGCAGTAAAGAGATTTGTTTTTGCAATTCCTGGGTGAGCCGCTAAAGAAAGTATATTTTTGTGCTTTAAGTTTTCATTTAGTTCCAAAGCAAACATTACATTTGCCAATTTGCTATTAGAGTAAGATTCCCATTTGTTGTAATAGTTCTCAGCTTTAAGATTTTTCCAACCAACTTTGCCAAAAAATTGTGCTCCAGAAGTAACCGTCACTATTCTAGATTCTTCTTTTTTTTCAATAATTGGAAGCAGCTTTAGCGTCAAAAGCATGTGAGCTAAATGATTAACTGCAAATTGTATTTCATATCCCTGGGCACTAAGAGTTTTAGGCGGATGCATAATGCCTGCATTATTTATCAGTAAATCCAAATTTTCAAAATTATCAAAAATTTTGGACTGCACTTCAACAATATTTTTTAAATCTGATAAATCTAATTCTAAAGGTGTAAATAATCCTTCAGGATTAAGACCTTTAAGTTTTTTGATAGTTTGATTAGCTTTTTCAAGCGATCTACAAGCTATAACAACATGAGCATTTTTTTCTGCTAAGGCCTTTGCAGTGTAGTATCCAAGACCACTATTAGCACCAGTAATTAGCGCTGTTTTGCCTGTAAGGTTTGGAATATTAGATGTTTCCCAGTTAGAGATTTTAGGTCTTGAAATAGTGGCAGTCATTTAGTAATCCTGCAAATTACTTTGGAATTTAACCAAAATTTAATTACTTTTACACTGTAAATACTGGAAGTAAGTATCGTGAGCTCTTTTTGAAGTTACTATTTAATATTATTTTTGAATTGCATATTGCCATTCGTTATTTTGAGATAAACTTTTCTCTCTAAGTAACTGTAATTTCCTACTATTTATTTTTATAACTATCCCGTTAGTTGGATATTTCGCAAATATTTTTCTCTCTAACCAATTTTTTTTATATATTTGGATTTCGCTTGTATGATTTGTGAAGTAACTATCAGGGGTGCTGAAGCCACATTTTTTAAGATAGTTAAGGGTTTCGTATTGATTAAGTCTTCCATTAAGTATTTGGAAACAGCAAAAGCGGAGACTTTCTCCAATCCCTTTCTTATCATTGAGGTATTTTCTTGTAATTCTTTGGGAAATGCCGGCAACTTGGTTTGTAGAGTATAGTTCACCTCTAATTTGAAAATCTCGTTTGATAGGAATACAATCGGGGACATTTTTAATTTGTTTAATTTTGCTTGAGACATCTAATCCTTTTTTTGTAATAGCTTTATTAAATTTGCCATCTATATATCTAATTGCAACAGCACAACCATCAATTTTTGGTTGAATGCTTAATCTTGTTTTTGTTAATAAACTTTCCAAAAATTCTTTATAGTTTTCTTTAGCTAATTTTGGCAAAAGTTTATTATTTTTTTGATTAAAGTAGTCAGGCTCTGGATCAACAGGAATAAAGAGCTTTTCAAGTTGCTTAAATGCATCATCCGAAATTATGCCTTCACCTAATCTGTATTGTTCATCTAGATACTTAACATTTCTAACTAATAAATTATTCATAATAATTTTGATAAATATTTAAAAATCTTTTAGAAAAATCATTTGAGTAAAGATTTGAAAATTAAAATTAGATTTTAAAAGTAATTGACCACTAAATATCCTCCTACGCAGAGAGCGATTTAGGAGTATAAAATGTACTGATAAGACGTTTAAATTAAATACTTTAATCAAACATATTTACCTAAAAGTGAAATAGAAAATTTTAAGAATTAATTTGCAGGCGAATTTTGAATTTTCTATCAATACAAAAAAAAATTTTTTAAAGTTATGAGAAAATGTCATTTTTATTAAAAGCCCAAAATACTTGGGAAAATTTTGCGAAATACAAAATTAATGATTATGCAAAATTAAGAAATTTTGATTTTGGGCCAAATAACGAAAGTTCAGTTTCAAAATTATCGCCTTTTATTAGTCATAGAATTTTATCGGAATATGATCTGATTCATGATATTAAAAGTAAGTACAAAATCAAAAATGCAAATAAATTTGTTGAAGAAATATTTTGGAGAGTTTACTGGAAAGGGTGGATGGAAAATAGACCTAAAGTTTGGAGAAATTTTATTTCAGAAAATAATCTCGATTTTGATTATGAGCTATATGAAAGTGCAATTAATGGCAATACAGAATTAGATTTTTTTAATTCTTGGGTCCATGAATTAAAGCAGTACAACTATTTGCATAACCATACAAGAATGTGGTTTGCGAGTACTTGGATATTTAATTTAGGCCTTCCATGGCAATTGGGAGCAAAGTTTTTCTTTAAATATCTTTTTGATGGTGATGCTGCATCTAATCTCCTTAGCTGGAGATGGGTCGGAGGATTGCAAACGAAGGGAAAACAATATCTTTTTTCATCATCAAACCTCAGAAAATTTTCAAATAATAGATTTAATGCAGAAAAAATAAGTAATCAACAAATTTTTCTTGAAGAATCTAATCAAATACCATTAGAAGATGAGATTTATAAAAATGATATGTATCCTAAATCAGATAATCTGATTATGTTTGAAAATGATCTGCACCTTGCATCCCTAAAAAATTTACTTACAAGCTATAAAAAAGTATTCATTATCCTTTTAAAAAATGAACAAAGACAAATTAAATTGTCTGAATCTGTCTTGAAATTTAAACAAGATTTGGTCTCTGAATTTGTAGAGGATTTTGATAATGTTGAACAGATTGATCCTTATTCACTGAAAAATACTTTTAAAAATACCAACGAAATAGACATTATTTATCCTGGAGTGGGAGAAAATTATGATTTCATAACTGAGTTTAAAAATTTACACCATAAAAAAATTTTTAATCTTGTGAGGGATGAAGATTTATTTGCTTGGAAATTTGCTAAAAAAGGTTTTTTCAAATTTAAAGAAAATATTCCAAAAATAAATAAGAGAATATTAGAAAATTATTCAAAACATAATTTTTAACTTAGTTGAATTCCTAATCAGAAAATAACCCTTTCGGTAATTAAGTATAAATACTTATTTAGGCGCGACTTTTGCTCTTAAATCCACGATGGATACTGTGACTAGTTATTTTTACTTAAGGATAATTTTTTTATAGTGCTTTCAACAATTCTTACCAAGTCGTTTAGCAAAGATACTGCTTTATTAATTCTTAGAGTTATAACTGGGACTGTTCTTATTCATCACGGATATGAAAAATTAGCAAATATAGAAAATTTCGCTGATGCTTTTGTCAGGCCATTACATCTTCCATTCCCAATATTTTTATCATACATAGCGGCGTTTTCAGAAATAGGTGGTAGTTGGTTACTAATTATCGGCTTAGCTACAAGATTTGGAGCTTTGGCAATTGTTGGAACAATTTCTGTAGCTATATATCATGCACTTGTTACTTCAGGTTTTAATATTTTCTTACTAGAGCTTTTACTTTTGTATTTCGCTTCAGCAACTTCAATTGCATTAACAGGGCCTGGTAATTTTTCCTTGGATGAAGTCATCATCAGAATTTTGAAATCAGAAGATGAAAAGGAAACTATACCTTCAACAAAAGTTAAACCTTCTAAGCAAGTTGAAGTTAAAGAAGAAACAAGCAAGGGTGGTTTGTTTCAATTCCTGCAAGCAAACATACTTTCAGATACTTCAAGCTAACTTTTTAGGATAGAGACTATTTATTAGTTCTAACCTTTTCCGATAACTGTTTCTCTTCTCAAGTTTTATCTTAATCGTTGCTTCAGAAAGACTTATAAAGAGCCCTATAGCAGTCACCCAAGATAAAAAAATAAAAGGGTTTTCTGGAATTTCTGAGAAATTCATATAAATAATACTTCTTTTTTAAAACTGACTGATCACTATATTTTTTTCAACCTAAATATACAATTTAGAAATATTTAAGGATTTATTTCCACTTTTTCCCATTTCTTAACCTTTTCCCAAAGATATCGTTTATGAACAGGCTGTTCTAATTTAAGAAGATCTACTGAATCGATTTCAAAATTTAGAACCACAAAATTTTCTGACTTGGGTAGATTGGATAATATTTCATGAGTAGATTGGACTTTTGGGTTTATTTTCTCTCCAGGAGACCCCCAAAACCAAGAATATTTTGATTTTTCTGATAATGAATCCCAATAATTTTTGTTATCAATTAATTCACGTATTTTTCCTTTAAATCTATATTGTGATTTGGATTTCAAAAAGAACCATAATATTTCTGCATTAGGGTTGGATTTTAAATGCCCAATCTTTTCACTTCTTCTATCTGTAAAAATTATCATTGAATTATCTTTATGCCATCCTCTGAAAACAACTGTTCTTAATCTTGGCTCATTCTCTTCGCTAACTGTTGCAAGCTGTATCCATCTATTAGAGGGTAATTTACCCTCTTTTTTTCTAGAAGATTTTAAATCTTGTCTCCAACTTGGTAAGTTGTTATCAAGCATTTAATTTAGGCAAAATAAGACCACTTTTCTTTTTGTATTCTTCGAATGAATCATATTTTGAGAGTGATTTATCTTTTTTTATCATTCTTGGGAGAAAAACTATAGAGAAAAATACTGCAAGAATTGCTAATGGAACGAAACTCATTGAGAGGATGGCGAATGATAGATAAATTAGTATTTCTCCTAGATAATTTGTATTCCTTATATTTTCGAAAAATCCTTCTTTAATTAGATCTTTTTTTAATTTAAGAGAAAAATATTTTTGGGCATCACTAGCAAAGTGTAAAAACACACCAATTATATTTATAGATACAGAAGCAGCTATTACAAAATTTGGAACAGATTTCTGAGATGAGATAAGAATGTACGGAGCAACCCAGTAACTTCCAAGGAAAATAAAACCAGTAACTGAAGTTAAAAAATTGATTTTTTCTTTAAAATAAGGATCTGGGAATATCTTTTCTTTTAAAAGCCAAAGTAATCCATAAGTACCGTGCAGAGCTAAATAAACGTAGGGAGCGATTGTAAAATTATCAAAAAAAATCATAAGACCTATCACTACAAATGCAGTGAGCCCCTTGTGAAGATTAATTATTTGATTAAGTTTCATCTTTTTGAATAATCTAAAAAATGAAATTATTTTCTGTGGATCTAACCTAAGTCGTCAAAAGTTTTAATGGGCGATACTGGATTCGAACCAGTGGCCACTACCGTGTCGAGGTAGTGCTCTACCACTGAGCTAATCGCCCAAATTGAAGAAATTTTTTATTCCCCTTATAAGAAAATAGCAGGTTGCGTTTCATTTTCTAAGTAATTTAACTTTCCATCGTTCTCTTTTGGTTATTTCTAAATTTAGAATTTCAATAAATCCTTTATTTTCAAGTTCTAATTTGTCGCCAATTTTTAGATTAATAGTTGGTTTATTAACTTTGCTTCCATTTAATCTGAGCATTCCATTTTCTATCCTTTCAATGATTTTGGTTCGTGATATCCTAAAGCCAGCTGAAGCTATAGCATCTAATCTTGTTGAAGCTTCTACTGTATTGACAAGTTTTTTTGTTCTTCCAGAAGGTATTTGTAATTCATCTATCCCTAATACATTAATTTTTACTTTAACGTCTCTTAAATAAAAAATCTTTTCATCTAGATGCTCAATATCTAAATTATCAATTATCCCTTGTGCTCCCCTATCGCCAATAGTCCATATATCTCCTACTTTGCTTTGATTTACCCCATTTTCAATTAAGAGGGATCTAAAATCATCTTGTGTAGCATTATCAAATAAAAAATTTCCATTAATTTTTATTCCTTGAGCTGGAAAATTATTTTTTAGAGCATCCTCTTCAGGAATGCTATCTCCTCTAAAGCAAGCTATCCTAGATCTTTGTGAAGAGGAGAATCCTCCATAAATAAAAAATTTGAAATCATTTAAATTTTCAAAATCTTTTAAAATCTCCTCGCAAACATAAGTTGAATTAAACCCAGTCCAATAAGTTTCCCAGTGTTTGTAAGCTAAGTTAGCAATATTTATTAATTCCTCAGTTTCTTTTTTGTAATTTGAATTTATTAAGATTTCTTTTAAGTCAATCATTTATCCTTCTAAAAAAATTATATCTTTTGCTTCTGATTCTTTTATCAAAGCCCAAGGTAATTCAGCTCCAATTTGATTTTCAAGCAGAACAAGCCATTTACCCTCTTTATTAAAATTAATAATTGGTCTCAACTCTTTATTTCTATTAATGTTTATACTCGCAGAAGAAACAACACTACCTAAATAGCCTGAACCCATTCCTAAAAGTCCTCCAATGAGGGATTCACCGATGTTATTCAAACCAAGAAAACTGAAAGTAGATAAATTTGTCATATTAGAAAAAGCTATTCCAGCTATAAAACCAAATGGCATTAGCCATCTACTCATTTCTTTTTGTCTAATCTTTCTATCAAGTTTTGGATTTAAAATTCTTATATCTTCAAATTTTTGAGATTTGAATAAGATATTTGCTTTCTCATTTAGCAATTTTGTTTCATCTGATGATATTTCCTCACTTTTTGGTGGGATCAAAATAGCTTCAGACAGCATTACTGATTTTTCGTTGAAAACTTCAAATAGTTGGATACATTTATCAATGTCTTCAAATATCACAATACTTTTAGTCAAATTTCAATCCTCAAATGTTTGTGTGTTATTCAAATTAATAAAATAAGATACATACACTATAGATTAAGTTAAAGTAAAAGATTAAAGAACCAATCTTAAATGACAAAAGTTCTCATTACAGATCCAATTGATCAAACAGGAATCGATATTCTTTCACAAGTTGCTCAGGTTGATCAGAAGATAGGAATCTCAGACTCTGAGCTAGCTTCCATTATTAAAGATTATGATGCTTTAATGATTCGCTCTGGTACTCAAGTGACCGAAGAAATTATTAACTCTTCAAGTAAACTGAGAATTATTGGAAGAGCAGGAGTTGGCGTTGATAATGTGGATGTTAAGGCTGCTACGCAAAAAGGAGTTCTTGTTGTTAATTCTCCAGGGGGCAACACAATAGCTGCTGCTGAACATACTATAGCTATGATGTTGGCTTTATCTAGACATATTCCAATTGCTAATATTAGTACTTTGTCAGGTAAATGGGAAAGAAAGAAATTTGTTGGTAATGAGCTTTATAAGAAAAAATTAGGTGTAGTAGGTTTAGGGAAAATTGGTGCTCATGTAGCTAAAGTTGCTAATTCATTAGGAATGGAAGTTTACGGATATGATCCCTTTGTATCAAGTGAAAGGGCTCAACAAATACAAGTTAAACTATCTGAACTAGAGGATTTATTCAAACAATCTGATTATGTAACTTTGCATTTGCCTCGCACACCAGAGACAGAGAATTTAGTAAATATTGACGTACTTAAAAGTATGAAAAGTAGCGCAAAATTGATTAATTGTGCTCGAGGAGGCTTAATTGATGAAGAGGCATTAGCACAAGCTTTAAATCAATCATTGATTGCAGGTGCTGCAATAGATGTCTTTTCTAAAGAACCTTTGGAATCTAATTCACCACTTTTGAAGGTTGAAAAGAATCTTATACTTACCCCACATTTAGGGGCATCTACACGGGAAGCACAAGAAAATGTAGCTGTTGATGTTGCAGAACAAATAAGAGATGTCTTGCTTGGTTTATCTGCTAGAACTGCAGTAAATATTCCAGGTTTGAGCCCTGATATTATGGATAGTCTAAAACCTCATTTGCAGTTGGCTGAAACAATGGGTCTGCTTATAAGCCAGCTTTCAGGTGGGCAAATTCAAAAACTAGAAGTAAAGCTTCAAGGTGAATTTGTTCAACATCCTTCTCAGCCATTAATAATAGCTAGTCTAAAAGGCCTTCTAAGTAAAGCTTTGGGAGATAGGATTAATTATGTGAATGCTTCTGTAGAAGCAGATTCAAGAGGTATTTCGGTAGTCGAAAATAAAGATGAGGCGAGACCTGAATTTGCTAGTGGATCACTTCATTTAACTACTTTTGGTGATAATGGTGAGCATAGTGTAGCAGGAAGTATTTTTGCAGATGGAGAACTAAGAATTATTAGTATTGATCAATATCCAGTTAATGTATCTCCTAGTAGATATATGTTGTTAACGAGACATAGAGATATGCCAGGTATTATTGGTAAGTTAGGTTCTCTGTTGGGTGGCCACAATGTAAATATTGCCTCTATGCAAGTTGGTCGCAAAATTGTTCGAGGAGAGGCTGTTATGGTTCTGAGTATTGATGATCCGATCCCCAATGATTTACTTAAGTCAATTCTTAAAGTTGAAGGAATTACAAATGCTAATCCAGTTACTTTATGAATAGAGTCTTACTAAGTTTATGAATCTTAAAAATTGGTATAAACTTATTTTTGGTATCGATTCTAATTTAGAAGATATTATAATTTGGAAATTAAATGATTTAGGAATCAATACTTATTCATTTGAATATTTATTGAACACAAAGAACGAAAGAAATGTAATTATATGGTTGTTAAAAGAAAATTGGAATGAAAGTAAGAGGAACAATCTTGAACTAGAAATTAGCAAACTATTTAATATACAATGTTCTTTTAATAAATTTTTCAAATGGACTGTTATTGAAGAAGAAGATTGGTTAAATAGTTGGAAAAAGTATTGGGGCCCAGAATTGATAGGTAATAATTTAGTAATTTTGCCCTGTTGGATGAAGACTAAAAATGAGTATATAAATAAGAAAATAATTAAAATAGATCCTGGAGCAGCGTTTGGAACAGGTAGCCATCCTTCGACATATCTTTGTTTAGAAAGAATGGAAAATATTTTTTTTTCAGGTAAAAAGGTATTAGATATTGGAAGTGGTAGTGGTATTTTAAGCGTAACCGCAGCTTTTCTTGGAGCTAAAGAAATTTGCGCTGTGGATAATGATTATCTGGCAATAAACTCTACTAAATCAAATTTCCACTTAAATTTTGGCAGTTTAGATACCCTGGATACGTATTTGGGATCATTTAGTGAAGTATTTAGAGAAAATTCATTTAATAATTTCGATATCGTGCTATGCAATATTCTTGCTGAAGTCATAAAAGACATAATTCCATTTATAACTAGTAGTTTAAGAAATAATGGAGAGGTTATTTTAAGTGGAATTTTGAATTCACAAAAAGATGAAATAATGACTAAATTGAACCAAAACTACTTGAAAATAATTGACGTATCGTCTAAAAAGGATTGGGTATGTATTGCTGCACAAAAATTCAGCAATCAAACTAATGCATAAGTTTTCCTTATGAATCCTCATTAATACATTTTATTGTGTCATTTTTTACTTCAAAATCTCACATATCGACCTAATCAATGTTAAAAATGTAGTTAATAGGTATTAATTACCAACAACTTTTTATTTAAATGGCTTCTTACAAAGTTACACTAATCAGTGAAAGTGAAGGTCTCAATTCAACAATTGAAGTTCCTGACGATCAATACATACTTGATGCTGCTGAAGAGCAGGGTGTTGATCTACCATACTCTTGTCGTGCTGGAGCATGCTCTACGTGTGCGGGAAAGATTACTTCAGGAACAGTTGATCAATCAGATCAAAGTTTTTTAGATGATGATCAATTAGAGGCTGGTTTTGTTCTTACATGTGTAGCTTATCCATCTTCTGACGTTACAATTACTACACATGCTGAGGAAGAATTATATTAATTATAAATAAATAATTTTATTTACTTGTAAAAATTATTTTTATCTGCCACTCTCTTAAAGAGGTGGCTTTTTTTTGCGTTTATGAGTAAGTTTGATTTTTTTAAATCTGGAGCTATATATTCTAGTTATGGTGGTCAATTTAGCTATAGAGTAATTGGTCCTTGTTGTAGGTTATACGATAGGGAGGAATTACCTTGGCCTTGCTCAAGACTTTCTTGGAGAAGCAAAGAGCCAAGTTGGAGAAGGATTGGAGCAAGGTTTGTAGCTGATATGGCATCGAGAAAATGTCCATCATATTCAGTTCAAATACTTGAACCTGGAACAAAACCCGTTGAAACTGTCATAACACTCTTTTCTAAGAAATTTTCTTCTGAAATTCAAGAATGGTGGTACAGTAAAAAACCAGGTTCAAGAGAACCTGGTAATGTATTGCCAGAAATTAACTAGTATATTTTTTATCCTTTTGGGGTAGGAGGCATATATCCTTTTAAACCAGTACATTCTAGACTATCAATAGTATCAACCCCAGTTTGTGAATTAGTTCCAGTTGCTCTGGCACATAAAGATTTCCTTTGTGATAAATCAAGATTCGCATCAGTAAAATCTGTTCCATCTATAATTGCACCATCAAAGACGCTTTTCATTAGTTCACCATTGGTTAAGTTTGCATCTGAAAGGTCAGCATTGTCAAAACGAGTTGCATACGCAATAAGGTCTTTCATATTAGCACCTTTAAAACTGGCATTTTTAGCAGTTGTAACGCTCATATAAGCTCCTTGAAGGTTGGCCTCCCCAAGATCTTGTCCAGATAAATCATATTTTACATATTCAGTATTTTGGAGATCTTTACCATGAAGATCTTCCTTCAGTACATCTACTGATGAGGGATCACTTGGGTAAAGTGCATTTGCAGATATTGGATTTAAAATTAAACCAATAATCAAGGGAAGAAAAATAAAAAGTGTTTTAAAAGACTTTTTTAGTGACGAAAAAATAGTAACCATTTCGATCAACATCAAATTAAAAAAAACCATATCACTATTATTTCATGGGTTGGCCGTTTACAAACCTGCTGCTCACGAACTGTTGCAGTTTAATTAATTTCGACGGTTAAAAAATCTTTTGCGAGAGAAGTCTCAGGAAAAATTTCTTGAGCTTCTTTAAGCAGATCGCTTGGTGTGATTGCACTTTTTTGCGTATACCTTGGACTTAAATGTGTAATAATTAATTTTTTTGTATTAGATAACAAAGCGGTTCTAGCAGCCATTATTGTTGTTGAATGTAATTTTTCGTGAGCCATTTTCTCATCCTCTTTTGAAAATGTAGATTCATGAACTAATAAATCAGCATTTTTGGAAAGGTAAACCGCGGATTCACTAAAAACGGTATCAGTACAGTAAACAAAACTTTTGCCTTTCTTGGGTGGACCACAGAACTCACTACCATTAAAAGATCTTCCATCTTCCAATTTAACTATTTTCCCTGCTTTTAATTCTGCATATATTGGTCCAGGCGGTATTTTTTCATTTTCAGCTTTTTTAATATTAAATATTCCTTGCTTATCTTTTTCGCTGACGCGATAGCCATAAGCAGGAATTCTATGTTTAAGCTCAACGCAATTTACTTTAATATCATTATTTTCAAATAAAGTTTTTTTGTTTGAGGCAAAATTTTCTACATCTATAAAACTCAAAGGAAACGATAGCTTACAAAAACTAGTACTAAGCGAAGAAACAACAAAACTTTTCAACCCTGAAGGACCATAAATTTCAATCCCTTTACTATTTCCTGATAATCCTAATGTCGCTAGAAGGCCAGGTAAACCGTATATATGATCTCCATGCATATGTGTAATAAATATTTTTTTTATTTGTGAAGATTTAATGTTACTCTTCATTATTTGATGCTGTGTACCTTCCCCACAGTCAAAAAGCCATACTTCAGCACTTTGAGATAATTTAAGTGCTAGAGATGATACATTTCTTGTTAATGTTGGGACTCCAGAGCTTGTTCCTAAGAATGTGATGTTCACTTATTAAAATATTTTTATTTTTAAATATGGATTAAATTTAGACTTTTAGTCAAACTTAGGCAAATACAAAATTTGTTTTTCAAACAAAGTGCTCTCAAAAACTATAAAAATTTCTAATAAATTTTGTTTCATTGGACTCATATCTTTTTGTCTTTTACAGAATCTTCCTGTACTAGCCTTAAGAGAGCCTTTGATAAGAGTTCTTGTATCAAGAAATAATAATTTAAGAATTAGATCAGATAAATCAATTCCACTAATTATTAAGGGACAAAAATTCTCAAACAAAAAAATTAAAGGTTTAACTTTAAAAAAAGTAAATAACAAAATAACATTATTTTTTGATAAGAATAAACAAAAAATATATGATCTGAAAAATAAAGAGAAATTTGAGGTTAACTCAATAGATGGAAGAGGTATCTGGGTGGGACAGAAAAGATATCCTGGTAAGCTGAATCTAATAGTACTTGATTCTGAGATATTGGTTATAAATATTCTTGGTATTGAAAAGTATTTAAGTAGTGTAGTTGGTTCGGAAATGCCTACTAAATGGCCTTTTGAGGCATTAAAAGCACAAGCTATTGCTTCAAGAACTTATGCGTTAAAGCAGAAAGGAAATTATTTTTATGATATTGACTCTACTCAGAAGAATCAAGTTTACAATGGTCTAGAATCACGAACTTTTAAAACTATAAGAGCTGTAAGAAGTACAAGATCATTAGTTTTGATTCATAAAAATAAATTGATTAATGCTTTATTTCATAGTAGCTCTGGAGGTATGACAGAAAATAGTCAAGATGTATGGAAGAACAAATATCCTTATTTAGTAAGCGTAAAGGATTTTGATAAAAACAATCCAAAACTAATATGGCAAAAAAATTTTTCTAGTCAAGAATTAAATAAATTATTTCCCAAGATAGGAGGAATTAAGAAAATTGAAATTTTAAACATCACAAATTCTGGCAGAGTAAAAAACGCAAAACTTTTTGGAAAGTATGGTTCTTCTCCAATATCGGGAGTAGATTTAAGAAAAAAAATGAATCTCAAAAGCACATTAGTACGTTTTAAATTTATTGAAGAAAAAAATATTTCTGATATTAAAACCCCCAATCTAACTCTTGAAAAAAAATTAATAGTTGTAGGAAAAGGTTCGGGTCATGGTGTTGGTATGAGTCAATGGGGTGCAAAATATATGGCTTCTAAAGGTAAAAAAGCTGAGATGATTTTAAGGCATTTTTATAAAGGCGTAAAAATAAGACCTTTCGATAAAAATCACTTATGAAATTACTTTGCATTGAGAACCAATTTTGGATGTAATTTATTATTTTTTTCATTTACAAAACCAATTCCTAAGAGACATGCCTTAGTATCAATAATTTTTATAGGTTTTTTGTGATCAAATCGCGAGTTTTTAGCGGTCTTATGCTTAAGATTAATTACTCTACCCGTTCGCCAAAAATTTATTTCTCCTGCATTACTTAAAACAATTGTTGGAATATGGTCAAGAGCAGAAATTGTAGGAATTATAAAACTTTTTTTATTATCTTTTGAATTAATTAAATCTGAAATTTTTACTGATTTATTTTCATGAAATCCGCAAGCCGAAATTCGTTTCAGGTTTAGTAGGCATCCTTCAGAATCTAACAGCTTGCCCAAATCTCTAGCAATTGCCCTTATATAAGTTCCTGATGAACATGAAATTTTTATTTCTAAAATTCCATTCTTTTGGTCCCATTGGTTAAGAACCAATTCATCTATTTTTACTTCTCTTGGAAGTAATAAAAATTCTTCATTATTTAAAAACCTTTTATAAGCTCTTACTCCATCTATGTGGACACTGGATACTTTTGGCGGAATTTGTTGGACAATGCCTCTAAATTTATCTAAATATTTGTTTAATTGATTATTACTTAAAATAGGCCAATCTTTTTTGTTTATTATTTCACCTTGAATATCATCTGTAGTTGTGCTTATCCCTAGTTGGATTTGTCCAATATAAGTTTTGCCTTGGGGTAAATATTGAATAAATTTTGTTGCACTACCTATTGCTATTGGTAATGTACCTGTAACTTGGGGATCCAAGGTTCCAGTGTGACCAACTTTTTTGATATCAAATAATTTTCTTATTTTTTTTACGCAATCATGTGAGGTGCATCCTTTTTCTTTATTTATTATGAGGAAACCATTATTAAATATCATTTTACTTATTAAATTTATTTTGAAAATTAATTCTTACTATTTTATTATTTTTAATAGAAGTATAAATAAATAAAAAATTGAAAAAAGATGAACATATATTAAAAGAATTTTTGGATGATGCGTTTGATTTGAAATCACACTTAATGGAATTTCTCTCCATAAGCCGCGAAGACTTAGAAAAGTTTCTTAAAAACGCAAAAACAAATTTAGCAAATCTTCATCCTAGAGAAAATTTGAGAGAAGCTTCAAGTTTTTATAAAGATATTGTTGGTGATATGCATTTAGCTGATTTATCGTCTTGGCATATTTCAAGTAAATTTTATATTGCAGATACACTAAAGCTTCAGCAGAAATTTTCGAAAAATTTTGTACTGGATTTTGGTGGAGGTATTGGGACTCATGCTTTGGCTAATGCGATGTCATCAAAAGTTGAACATGTTTTTTTTGTGGATATAAATCAAACAAATAGAAATTTTGTTGAATATAGGGCTAAAAAGTTAGGAGTAGAAAAAAAAATTTCTTTTTTTAAAACTATTGAAGAAACAAAAATAACAAAATTTGATACTATTATTTGCCTTGATGTATTGGAGCATTTATCTAATCCTTCCTCACAACTTAATTATTTTTATGAAGTAATGGATGAAAATTCTATTGGATTATTTAATTGGTATTTTTATAAAGGAGAAAACAACGAATACCCCTTTCATATTGATGATAAGAAAATTATAGATGAATTTTTTAAGACTCTTCAATCAAAATATATAGAAGTTTTTCATCCTATTCTTATAACTACAAGATCTTATAAGAAGTATTAGAGAACTATATTAACTCTTTTTCTGTTTCTTAAGTTTCTTTTTATACTCTCAAAACTTACTGTACCTTCTTTTAAAGCAAATAGAGTATCATCTTTACCTCTACCCACATTAATTCCTGGTAAAAAGGAGGTACCTCTTTGGCGAATAATGATAGATCCTGCAGTGACTTTTTGTCCTCCATAAGCTTTAACTCCAAGCCTTTTCGAGTTGGAATCTCGCCCATTTCTAGTTGAGCCTGTACCTTTTTTATGTGCCATTAGTTTTAATTAGTTTGAAGTTTTTGCAGCTTTTGACTTGGTAGTCTTTTTTACAGCTTCTGTATTCGAAGATGATTTGGGAGTGTTTTTAGGAATTGATATTGATTTTACCATAACTCTCGTTAGTTCTTGTCTATGTCCCATTTTTCTTCGGGTCTTTTTTTTTGGACGCATCTTATAAACTAAGATTTTTTTATCCCTTTTGTGAGAAACAACTTCAAGTTCTATTTTCGCATTATTTATATAAGGTTTACCTATGGAAATATTATTTTCATCTTTTATGAGCAATATTTTTTCTAGTACTATTTTGTCTTTTTCTTTAGCATTTAACCTATCAATATCATAGTATTTATTGACTTCGAACCAAAATTGTTGACCTGAAGTCTCTGCAATTGCATACAAATTATTATTTGTTGATTTGGTATCTGGTGTTTTTTTTGAAATAGCCATAATTTAAGGACGCACCCAGGCTCAAATATTAAAATTTGATTTTGCCTGTTAAACAGTCATAGAGTATTATTTATTTTCTTATTTTATAGTGGGATTAGTCAAGGTTTCTTCTTAAAATAATAGTAAAAAATTTGAGGATTAAAAATGATAGCAAGAAAAACATATATTTTAAAGCTTTACGTTGCGGGCAATACTCCTAATTCAATGAGAGCTTTAAATACCCTAAAGGAAATTTTGGAAAATGAATTTAAAGGTGTTTATGCTTTAAAAGTAATAGATGTTCTTAAACAACCACAACTTGCAGAAGAAGATAAAATTTTAGCTACGCCAACGCTTGCTAAAATTTTACCACCTCCTGTGCGAAGAATTATCGGTGATCTCTCAGATAGAGAAAGAGTTTTAATTGGTTTAGATTTACTTTTTGATGAATTAACCGAAGGTGAATATAGCGGAGGTATGAATAATAAATAAACACTTTTGTTGTAAAATATAACGTATGTAGTTAAATAACACAAATAATTAAATTTAATAATTTTTCTGGATAAAAATCAATGAAAGATAAAAACTCTAGCAAGTCAAATAAAATGCAAGTCCAGAAATTACCTACTGGTATAGAAGGTTTTGATGATGTTTGTAGGGGAGGTTTACCTGCAGCTAGAAGTACACTTGTAAGTGGAACATCTGGAACTGGTAAAACTGTTTTCTCTCTTCAATATTTACATCATGGAATTTGTAATTTTGATGAACCAGGTATTTTTATTACTTTTGAAGAATCACCTTTAGATATAATTAGAAATGCTGCTAGTTTTGGCTGGGACTTACAAAAATTAGTTGATCAAAATAAACTTTTTATTTTAGATGCTTCACCTGATCCTGATGGTCAAGATGTAGCAGGCAACTTCGATTTATCAGGATTAATAGAGAGAATAAGTTATGCGATAAGAAAATATAAAGCTAAAAGAGTGGCAATTGATTCAATTACGGCTGTTTTTCAGCAGTATGACGCAATTTATGTTGTAAGAAGAGAAATTTTTAGGCTTATAGCTAGGTTAAAAGAGATAGGAGTTACAACCATTATGACTACAGAAAGAGTGGACGATTATGGGCCAATTGCTAGATATGGTGTTGAAGAATTCGTATCAGACAATGTTGTATTACTGAGAAATGTTCTTGAATCCGAGAAGAGGAGAAGAACCCTTGAAGTTTTAAAGTTGAGAGGAACTGTTCATATGAAGGGGGAATTCCCATTCACAATGGGTAATGATGGAATAAGTGTGTTTGCTCTTGGAGCGATGAGATTAACGCAAAGATCCTCAAATATTAGAATTAGTTCTGGTGTTCAAGATCTTGATGATATGTGTGGTGGAGGATATTTTCAAGATTCAATAATTTTGGCAACAGGTGCTACAGGTACCGGTAAAACAATGCTTGTATCGAAATTCGTCGAAGATGCATACAATAATAATGAGAGGGCGATACTTTTCGCATATGAAGAATCCAGAGCTCAACTTTTAAGAAATGCAACTAGTTGGGGAATAGATTTTGAAAAAATGGAAAGTGATGGATTACTAAAAATTATTTGTGCATATCCTGAATCAACTGGCTTAGAGGATCACTTGCAAATAATAAAAACGCAAATTAATCAATTTAAACCCAAGAGAATGGCAATTGATTCCCTTTCAGCACTTGCAAGGGGTGTAAGTTTAAACGCATTTAGGCAATTTGTTATTGGTGTAACTGGCTATTCAAAACAAGAAGAGATAGCAGGGTTTTTTACAAATACTGCTGAAGAATTTATGGGAAGCCATTCTATTACTGATTCGCATATTTCAACTATTACCGATACCATTCTCTTGCTACAATATGTTGAGATTAAAGGGGAGATGGCTAGAGCATTAAATGTTTTTAAAATGAGAGGATCATGGCATGATAAAAGAATAAGAGAATTCATTATTACGAGTAAAGGACCTGAAATAAAAGATTCATTTTCTAATTTTGAACAGATATTTAGTGGCGCACCACACAGAATTATTCCTGATCAAAATGTTCAAAATATTTTTAAAGGAATAGAAAAAAATTAGTTAACTTCACCTACCTGAAATTCAGAGAATTTTTTTTCATTGTTTATAGTTTGAGCAACTAGTTCGTCTTTATCAGATTGTTCAAGAGGTAAATCAAACCAGAAAGTTGTGCCTACGCCTAACTCGCTTGCCATTCTAATTTCACCTCCATGCTTTTCAATTATCCCCCTCACTATTGATAAACCTAATCCAGTACCTTGTTCAGTATGCACGGCATTTTCAACTCTATAAAAACGATCAAATATTTTTTCTTGATCGGATTGCGATATTCCAGAACCAGTGTCAGCGATTTCAATCCTTACTTTGGGTAATGGTGAGACTAATTCACATTGTGGAACCTCTTTATTAGTATTAGGAGGATATGCAGGACAAGTGTCAGGCCAAGTATATGCTCTAATTTTCAGAGTGCTGTTTTTTGGACTAAATTTCAAACCATTACCCAGTAAATTATCAAAAACTTGTAGAATTAAGTCAAAGTTTCCAAGAATTGATGGGATATTTTCTTCAACGTCGTGAGCTAATGAGACATTTTTTTCGGTTGCATTAAGTCTGTAGTTTCTAAGTGTTTGTTCTATCGCTGGTTTAACATCCATAGGCTCTAATTGAATTATTTTGCCTGATTCCAACCTGGACAAATCAAGAACATCATTTACTAATCTTGTTAGTCTATCTGTCTCTGAATTAGCTATTCCTAAAAATTCAAGTTGCTCTTCATTAGAAAGTTGATCTTTTAAGTCATATAAAGTTTCAACATAACTTTTAATATTGAAAAGTGGAGTTCTTAATTCATGCGATACATTACTTATAAATCTATTTTGTGCTGCATTTAATTCAACTTCTCTTGTCAAATCTTGTATTGTAACTGCTATTCCTTTAAGTTCGATTTTATTTGTATCTAAAACAGATTGTAAAACAATTCTTAAAGTTCTTGTTGGTTCTCCAAGGCTAAATCTTAAATCATCATTTTCCTTCTCTCTATTTAATATTGATTCAATATTTGTATGTAAGTCATTAGATAAAATTTCAGGAATTTCGTTTAAAAGGTATTTACCTTCTAAAAATCTACCTTCCCAACGGAATAGTCTTTTTGCTGTGGGATTAGTTAGAACAATTCTTCCTTTAGAATCTAATAGGATTGCCCCATCAGCCATTGTTGCTATCAAAGATTGTTGTTTTATCTGGGCTGCTTTGAGTTCTTCGATATTTGCCTCATCATAATTTTCTAGTTGAGATGCCATTCTATTGAAACCTGTTAGTAATTCTCCAAGATCTCCATTCATTGGTAAGGATATTCTTGATTTAAAATTACCTTTTGAGATTTCTCGAACTCCTCTTACTAATTCTCTAACAGGTCTAGTTATCGTGAGAGCATTAAATACTGCTCCGAGGATAACTAAAACCCATATTGAAATAAATACCGCTATTGTAACTTCTCTAGTTAAAGCTGCACTGGCTAGGGCTTTCTTATTGGGAGTAACTCCTAAAGCTAATGTTCCAAGATATTTACCTTTCCACAACATTGGAACAAACACATCTGTTACTTGTCCTTGAGGGGTCGCATGCTGTCTGACTAGAGGGAATTGAGGCCTTTTCTTTAATTCGGCTGGTAATTTAAGCTTTCTAGTTAATTGAAACTGACTATCTGAGCTTTTGGGTGTAGCGCTAATTGGAATACCAAGTTGCACAATATCTTCCGCATCAGTAAAAAATATATAACGCAAATTTCTACTTGATCTCCAAAATTTTTCTGCAACGTTTGAGATCTCTTTTTTTTGGTTATTTGCAACTAACTCAGTGACGTTCCCAGAAAGTAGTAAGCCTAAATCCCTGGCATATCTCGTATCATTCATTCCTGCATCTCGTTGAATACTATTGAGAGCAAAAAAAGTTATTCCTGTCATTAAAAGACTTACTACTAATGTCGCAATTGCTAATAGTTTTGTTCTTAAGCTAAATCGGCTCCACCAAGTAATTATTCTGTCCAAAAAATAATCATCATTTTGATCATGGGAAGGAATTTTTAAATTATTTTTTTGATTACCATTTGTCATAAAGTTATTTCTCCGAATTCATTTTTGTTCTTACTTGATGACCTATATCTTTTCTGTAAAACATTCCTTTGAAACTTATTTTATTTAAATTTCGATAAGCTTTCCCAAAAACCTTATCAAAGTTTTGTTCTTGACAAACTATGCTAAGAACCCTTCCTCCACTTGTTATTAAATTACCTTCTTTATTAAAAGCAGTTCCTGAATCAAAAATTTGAAAATTTTCAATATCAACATCTGTTATTTTTATAAGGAAACCTTTCTCATATTCATTAGGATAACCTTCTGAAGTTGCAATAACACAGCCGCTAACCATATTGGTTTCTTCGATAACTTCATTGCCAATTAAATTTCCCATAGCACATTTTTGTAAAAGTATTACAAAATTTTTGTCCATTAAGGGCATTATGGTTTGACACTCTGGATCCCCAAATCGACAATTATATTCTATAACCTTGGGACCAGATTTAGTGATCATTAGTCCAAAGTATAGAACTCCTTTATATTCAATGTTTCTTGTTTGCAATTCATTAATTGTAGGTTCAACTATTTCTTTAGTAATTTTGCTAAGAAAATTTTCTGTCACAAGTGGAGTGGGAGCATAAGCACCCATACCCCCTGTATTTGGACCTTTGTCACCATCAAAAATACGTTTATGATCCTGTGCTATTGGGAGTAAAACATATTTTTTACCATCACAAAGAGCAAAAACTGAAACTTCTGGGCCTTCTATTTTTTCCTCTAATAATACTGTTTGACCAGCTTTCCCAAACTTTCCGTTTAGTATTTGTTTTGTTGCATCTAAAGTTTCCTCTTTTGTATCAGGGATAAAAACTCCCTTACCAGAAGCTAATCCATCAGCTTTAACTACCAAAGGTTTCTCTGAGGTTAAAAGGATTTCTTTAGCTTCTTCTAACGTATTTAATTTCCAAAATTTAGCTGTGGGAATATTAGCACCTATCATAAAATCTTTAGCCCATGACTTGCTTGATTCTAATTTTGCCCCATCCTCGCCTGGACCAAACACGTTGAAGTTGTTTTTACGGAGGATATCTCCTAAACCATTTGCTAGAGGTGTTTCTGGTCCTATCACAATTAAGTCTATACTTAAATCTTTTAAGTTCTTTATTAATGCATTTATATTATTTAAATCAAAACTGATTTGCTCAGATTTGTTGATTTTATTTGAACCAGCGTTTCCAGGAAGGATATAAATTTTTTTGATTAAATCATTTTTTTGAATAGCCCATGCCAAGGCATTTTCTCTACCTCCATTACCAATGATTAAAATATTTTCTAGTTTATTAGAACTTGTTGAGTTTGTTGAATTAATACTCATGAATTCGTTTATTAAAATTTTAAACTTTTGATCAACAATTAGCTAATATAGACAAATCTACTTAATAAACTAATTCCATTTTTGGTAAATATTCTTACTATATCTTTAAATAAATAGGGTGTTTTAGATGAACAGTCAATATGAATTAATTTACGAAGGAAAAGCAAAAAAAATATTTGCTCATCAAGATCCTGATAAAGTTTTTATTGAGTTTAAGGATGAAGCAACGGCTTTTAATGCGCTCAAGAAAGCTAAATTTGAAGGGAAAGGAGAGTTGAATTGTCTTATAAGTTCAAAAATTTTCGAGTACCTGATCAAAAATAATATTCCGAATCATTATCTTGGGCTTAAAAATGATAATACAATGATTGCTCAAAAAATTAGAATTATTCCTCTTGAAGTTGTTCTTAGAAATACAGCTTATGGTTCTCTATGCAAAGAGACAACTTTCAAACCAGGCAAAATTTTGGAGAAACCATTAATTGATTTTTATCTTAAAAATGATTCTTTAAATGATCCTCTTCTTACCAGAGATAGAATCAATTTACTGAAAATTATTGATGATGATGATTTTGAATTTATATACAATCTCACCCTAAAGATTAATAATCTGCTAAAAGCTTTTTTCAAAAGTATTAACTTAAATCTTGTAGATTTCAAGTTGGAATATGGATATAATTCAAAAGGGGAAATTGTATTAGGAGATGAAATAAGTCCAGATAATTGCAGATTATGGGATCTTAATCTGAAAAATGATACAATAGTAAGTCTAGATAAAGATAGATTTAGAAATGATTTAGGAGGTTTAATTGATGCTTACAGTGAAATTAATAAAAGAATAGATAATTTCATTAAGTGCAATTAAAAAATAAATTTTGTTTATCTTGTTTCAAATACTATGAGAAATGAATTTCTAAAATTTAATAAAGCTTTAACAAGCTTGACTTGTTTTACGTTGATTTTAATATCAAATAACTCAGAATTGGCAGCTAAATTTCTTATTAATAACGAAGTTCAACTATATGAAAAAAAGTTAAAAATTCGAGATATAAATCAAAATAAAAATTATCCAGCATCAAAATTTAAAATAAGTAAAAAAAATGATTTTTTGATAGTAAATAATGGTGAAAAGACTTCTGAAGATAGCGTTTTTATCTCTGAGATAATTATTGAAGGATGGGAAAATCATCCTGAAGGAAGAAAGTTAGAATTGGCGGCATATGATTCTATGACTATTAAGCCTGGAAGTATAATCAATAATCAACTTTTAAAGAATGATTTAAATTCAATTTATGCTAGTGGATGGTTCTCAGGCGTTAAGATCAATTCTGAGGATGGCCCATTAGGAGTAAGGCTCATTGTTAATGTTATTCCTAATCCAATCCTAAATAAAGTCGAACTTGATCCAATTGATATTCTTATTCCTAAAGAATTTGTTGATGATATTTTTAATGATTATTATGGAACAACTTTAAATTTAAATGAACTTCAAAATAGGATAGATTTAATTAAAAATTGGTATGAAGAAAAGGGTTTTTCTTTAGCAAGAGTTAGTGGGCCTGAAAGAATTACCGAAAATGGAATTGTAAGCTTAAATATTACTGAAGGCTTTGTTTCTGATATTCAATTAAGGTTTTTAGGATCTGATGGAGAACCTTTTGTTGACGGAAAGCCAAGAAAAGGTAAAACCAAAGATTGGGTCATTAAACGAGAATTGAAGACAAAGCCAGGATCAATATTTAACAGAAAAATATTAGAGGAAGATATAAAAAGACTCTACGCAACTTCTTTGTTTGATGACGTCAAGGTATCTTTGGGCTCAGATAACTCAAATAGTGGGGAAGTTGTAATTATTTTGGATTTGAGTGAACAAAGAACAGGTTCATTAACAGGTGGCCTTGGGTTTAGTAATAGCTCTGGATTATTTGCATCAGTTGGACTTCAGGAAGCCAATGCATTAGGAAGAGCATGGTCGAGTAATCTTAATCTTAATTTTGGGGAGTATTCAACTACTTTTAGTTTCTCAATATCAGATCCCTGGATTAAAGGAGATAAAAATAGAACAGCATTTAGAACAAATGTTTATCTAAGTAGGGATTATCCTCAAGAATTTAGAAGCGAAAATAATGGCAAAATATACGCAGTCAACGACAAATCTGCTGTTAGTACTGATTCTTTCTCCTCAATAGTATTAGAAAAAACTGGAGGTGGCTTTTCATTTTCAAGACCACTTAACGATGGAGACCCATTTAAGAAATCCAAATGGAGAGTTTCTTCAGGGATGAATTTTAAAAAAGTAAGATTGATTGATAGTAGTGGCAATAAAAAGCCTTATGGAGATTTAACACCAACAAAAGCAAATATAGATGAAATTATTTGTATAGGTTTTTCTCCAGAAGATAATACTTGCCCTGCTGAAAATACGCTTGTTAGTTTTTTAGCAAGTGCATCCAGGAATAATTTAAATAATTCTGTAAATCCGACTTCAGGAAATAAATTAAGTTTTGGTAGTGAACAATTTTTCCCAGTTGGTAATAATTCTCCTAATTTCAATAGGATGAGGGCCTCTTATTCATTTTTTATTCCAACAAAGTTGATAAATCTAACTAAAGCATGCCAGTCTTCTGACTCTGCTAATGAAGATTGCCCTCAGGCAATTGGGTTTCAGTTTTTAGCGGGAACAATTTTTGGTAATGTACCTCCTTATGAAGCATTTTGTATGGGAGGTTCATCGTCTGTAAGAGGATGGGGATCATGTGATCTGGCCGTTAGCAAAACTTTTGTTGAAGCAACAGCAGAATATAGATTTCCTGTTTGGAGAATGATATCAGGTTCTCTATTTGCTGATGCAGGTAGTGATTTAGGATCACAAGATTATATCTCCGGGAAACCTGGTAAATTATTAAAAAAAGAAGGATCAGGTTTCTCTATTGGTGGAGGTGTTGGGGTTAAAACACCAATTGGACCATTAAGGTTAGATGTGGCAAGTAAAGACTTTGGTGATGATTGGAGATATACATTAGGAGTTGGTTGGAAATTTTAAGTGTTTTCTTGGCCTTCTAATTACGATTCTTGCTATACAATTTCTGGTGTAATTACTAGAGAAGGAATTGGTCTTCATAGTGGAGAAAAAACAAGAGTTAAAATTTCACCTTATGAAAAAGAAGGATATTATGTTTCCTTCGCAGATAATCCAGAAAAGATTTTTAAGTTAGATCAGGATTTAATAGGAAGCACAATGTTATGTACGGCAGTCAAGCTAGATGAAAAAAATTTATATACTATTGAGCATTTATTATCATCATTAGCTGGTTGTGGATTGAGTTATATTCATATTGAAGTTGATGGGAAGGAAATACCACTTTTAGATGGATCTGCACTGCAATGGGTTAGAGCATTTGAGGAGGTTGGTATAAAAATGGTTCCTAAACCGAAAAACTTTTTCCGAGAAATAAAAGAATCTATGATATTTAATCAAGATGGTTCCGTTATAGCCTTAACTCCATCCAAAAAAACAACAATTATTTCAACTATAAGTTTTTCATATAAAGCAATTGGAGATCAAACTTTTGTAATTGATTTAAATCCAAAATGTTTTGTGGAAAAGATTGCTCCAGCAAGAACATTTGGTTTTAAAGATCAGTTACAACAGTTAAGTGAATTAGGATTAATCAAAGGAGGTAGTTTGGATAATGCAATTGTTTGTGATGGAGATAAATGGATTAATCCTCCATTAAGATTTAATAATGAACCAATAAGACATAAAATTTTAGATCTCATTGGGGACTTGGCTTTGGTAGGGTTACCTAAGGCACAAATACTAGTCTATAAAGGATCTCATTCTTTAAATGCTCTATTGGCCTCATCACTAAAAAATTAATTTTATCTTTTTTTAAATTTTGGAAAAGCTATTATCAAATGAAAATAATCAATTATCTTCTGAGGAAATATTAGGTCTTCTACCTCATAGATATCCTTTTGCTCTTGTTGATAAAGTTATAGAGCATGTGCCAGGCCAGAAGGCCACTGCATTGAAGAATGTAACTATTAACGAGCCTCAATTCCAGGGTCATTTTCCAGAAAGGCCTTTAATGCCTGGGGTCTTAATAGTGGAGTCTATGGCTCAAGTCGGAGGGATAATTGTAACTCAAATGCCTGATCTTCCAAAAGGTCTTTTTGTTTTTGCAGGTATTAATAATGTTAAATTTAGAAAGCCTGTTGTCCCTGGGGATCAATTAGTAATTACATGTGAATTATTAGGTATTAAAAGAAAAAGATTTGGTAAAGTAAAGGGTCAAGTCCATGTTGAAGGAGAGTTGGTTTGCGAAGGGGAATTGATGTTTTCTTTAGTTGATTAATAAAATGGATTTTAAAAATTCTAAATTAGAATCTGATTTCAAAGGTGTACAAATCCATCCAAATGCAATTGTTGATCCAAGTGCTGAGCTACATGATGGAGTCTCTGTTGCTAGTGGGGCAATTATTGGCCCAAATGTAAAAATAGGATCAGGTACTCAAATAGGTGCAAATTCAGTTATTGAGGGGAAAACCACAATAGGAAAAGATAATAAAATTTTCCCAAACGTTTTCATAGGACTTGAGCCTCAAGATCTTAAATATAAAGGTGCATTAACAGAAGTAATCATTGGAGATAAAAATACTTTTAGGGAATGTGTAACTATAAACAAAGCTACTGATAATGGAGAAAAAACAATCATTGGAAACAATAATTTACTAATGGCTTACACACACATTGGACATAATTGCGAACTTTGTGATGGAATTGTTCTATCAAATGGTGTACAAGTTGCTGGTCATGTAAAAGTCGAAGATTATGCAATTATTGGGGGCTGTTTAGGAATCCATCAATTTGTGCATATTGGTTATCTCGCAATGATAGGAGGAATGACAAGAGTAGATCGAGATGTACCTTCATTTTGCTTGGCTGAAGGTCACCCTGGTAGATTGAGAGGCTTAAATAGGGTGGGAATTAAAAGAAGTGGGTTGATGGCTAGAAAGGATTTTGATTATAAATTACTACAAAATACTTGGAATTTATTATTTAGGTCTGATGAAGTGATCTCAAATTCATTGGAGATTGCAATGAAGGGGGAATTAGATTTTTCTTCTAAAAAACTATGCAATTTTTTAAAAAAATCTATTACTAAGAATAGAAGAGGACCAATGCCTTCAAAAATTTATGAATAAAAAGATATTCATAAGTACTGGGGAAGTTTCAGGTGATTTGCATGGAAGTCTATTAGCTTATGCATTATTTAATGAAGCAAAAAAACGTTCAATTGATTTAGAGATATATGGTTTGGGAGGAGAAAAGATGCAAAAAGAGGGAGTTAAAATTTTACAAGACACTACTTCTATAAGTGCAATTGGAATTTGGGAGTCTTTGCCGCTAATAATTCCTACTATTAAAATTCAGAGAAATTTTTATAAATCACTGAAAAAATTATTACCTAGCTGCCTAATTTTAATTGATTATATGGGTCCAAATATTAAAATTGGAAGAAAATTAAAGGCTCAAAATTATAAAATTCCTATTTACTATTATATAGCTCCTCAAGAGTGGGCTTGGAGGGTTGGGAATAATAGCACCACAGATTTGATAAATTTTTCAGATAAGATATTCGCGATTTTTAAGCAGGAGGCTAGTTTTTATAAAAAAAGAGGAGGGAATGTTTCTTGGGTTGGTCATCCAATGATTGACTTGACTAAAAAACTTCCTAATAAGAAGGAATCAAGAAAAATTCTTAAACTACGCGCAAATCAATATATCTTGTTATTAATGCCTGCATCAAGATACCAAGAATTAAGGTATGTATTACCTACTTTTATGAAGACTGCAAGAAGATTACAGAAAAAATATCCTAATCTTGTTGTTTATATTCCATCTTGTAGAAAAATTTTTGAAGAAAGATTTAGAAAAGCCTTAAATAAATATGGAATAAAAGGTGTAGTTATTTCGCAACAAGATAATTCAGAATTAAAGCCTTATATTTATTCATTAACTAAATTAGCTCTTTGTAAATCAGGAACAGTAAATATGGAATTAGCTTTATATGAAATACCACAGATCGTAGGATATAGAGTTAGTAGAGTTACCGCTTTCATAGCAAAAAAAAATTCTAAATTTTAAAGTAAGGTTTATTTCTCCTGTTAATTTATTAGTAAAGAAGTTAATAATTCCTGAGTATGTCCAGAAAGATTTTGATGATATGAAAATTTTCTATAAAGCTTGCAGACTTCTTGATCAGATATCAGAAAAAACAAAAATTAAAAAAGGTTATAGTTTATTAAAAAAAGAATTGGGTGAAGAAGGGGTAGTTGAAAGAGCGGCGAAAGAAATTATTGATTCTATAATTTGAATTCTATACTAAAGTTATGAATTATCTTTTTTCATTATTTATTGCTGCATTGATATTGGTAAACCCCATTACTACTTATGCAGAAGAAGTAATTCTTGCGGGTGGATGTTTTTGGTGTTTAGAACATGATTTACAGGATGTTAATGGGATTATTTCTGTAAAAAGTGGTTATTCTGGAGGAAATCTTCAAAGACCTACTTACCAAAATCATGATGGACATCAAGAAGCTGTTTTAGTTGAATATGATTCAAACCTAATAACTTTTTTAGATATATTGAGAATTTATATGAGAAATGTTGATCCTCTTGATGGAGGAGGTCAATTTTGTGATAGAGGAGATTCATACAAGCCTGTAATTTTTTATAAAAATAATCAGGAAGAGGATGATGCAAGAGGCGCATTGATATCGGCATCTAAGGAATTAGGAGTGCCGTTAGAAGAAATTTCAGTTGAATTAAAATCAAAAGGTAGATTTTGGTTAGCCGAAGATTATCATCAAGATTTCGCTGATAAAAATGAACTAAAATACAAGTTCTATAGATTCTCTTGTGGGAGGGATCAAAAATTAGATAAATTATGGGGAGATAATGCTAGATCGATAAATCTTTGGACTAAATAATACTTAATAATTATTAGCTTTATTTCTAATTAATTGAATTAGAGTTTTAACTCCAAAACCTGTAGCTCCCGAGGGATTTATTCCTTTATTCTTATCAGTCCAACAAGTTCCTGCTATATCAATATGAGCCCAATTAATCTCATTATCAAAAAATTCCTCTAAAAATAAAGCTGCAGTAATTGAACCACCTGCTCTTGGTCCAGTATTCTTAATGTCAGCTATATGAGATTTTAAACCTTCTTTATAAGATTTTTGTAAAGGCATTTGCCATAATTCTTCTCCCATCTCTGCTGATGCCTTTTTTAAATCTTTTGCTAAATCGATATTATTGCTCCAAAATCCAGCTACATCATTCCCTAATGCAACTACGATCGCACCTGTTAATGTTGCAAGATCAATTATTGTGTTTGGCTTTAAATTTGATGCATAAGTTAAAGCATCCGCTAATGTAAGTCTTCCTTCTGCATCAGTATTATTTATTTCAATTGTCTTGCCATTTGATGCTGTCACTACATCTCCAGGATGTACTGCAGATCCGTTAATCATATTTTCGCATGCTGCAACTATAAAATGAATTTCTAGGCCTTTAGGCTTTAAAGCGCCAAGTGCTTTTGCGGCTCCTAAAACTGCAGCACTTCCTCCCATATCGTATTTCATCATTTCAATTTGGGAGGCTCCCACTTTTAAATTGTATCCTCCTGAGTCAAAGGTTAAACCTTTACCGACAAATGCAATTTTTTCTTTAGTTGGCTCCTTTGCCCTTAATGTAAGGTGTATGAATTTAGGTTCTAAGTCAGAACCTTTTGCTACTGATAAATATGCTCCCATTCCTAGATCCTCACATTCTTTTCTATCTAGTATTTTAATTTCCAAACCATGTTCTCTAGCTATTTGAGAGGCTTGTATTGACATTTCTAAAGGGGTAAGACTATTTGGAGGAGCAGCTACAAGACGTCTTGCTAGTTCCACACCTTCACATATTGATTCTGTATCTTTAAAATTGATTTTTTCATATTTCTTTAAATCTAAAAATTCTATTTCTTTAAGAATATCCTCATCATTTCTTTTGCTGTTAAATCTATTATCTTTATAGACTGATAATCTTGCTGCGCCTGCAATATGATTAATTTCTTCCTCTGAATTAATTAATTGCCAAGGTAATAAAATACTAATTTTTTCATCTTTATCAACATACTTTCTTATTATATCTGACAAGGAATTTATGATATCGTTTTTTTTAATATCCTCTAATTTTCCAAGGCCAATAATCGATAAGTTTTCTAATCTCTGATCTAAGAATTCAAAACTTAAAGTTTTTGCTTTTTCACCTTTGAATTTTTTTTGTATTATTTTTTTTAAAAGTAAATTTGGATCAATGACAAATTTAATTTTTTCTAATTGGGTTTCAATGTCTCCTTCAACAAGTCCTAATATTAATGAATTTCCTTGCCAGCTTTCTAAATTTTTATTGAATGTGGAAAAATGCATTTTAAAAATGGGATTTAATTTACTATTGGTTGTTTGTGAAAGTAGTTAACCACCTATCTTTTGTTTCTTTATTAAATGGAGGTAACCAAAGATTAATTAGTTTTTGTTCTAATTTACGCCTCAATTTTACTTCTTTGGGAACATCTAAAAAAAAACGTATATCTTGGTGACTTGAGAGATTATTAGAGGCTAGGGATTCTTTGTAATTTGTGAGGTAATTTTTGCAATCATGCTCCCCCTTCCATCTTTTATTCGCAGAATAAGTCTCTCCAATATAAAGGATTATCTTAGAACTTACCATATTGTCAATAACGAAATAGATGGCGGGACCATTGTGCACATACTTATTGGACCTCCAAAAATTTAATGATAAAGGCTGCAATGAGAATGGATCAATATTTTTATTATCAAAACTATCAGTAATAGGAAGAATTGTTTTTTGAGAAACTGGACTTGTTTTCTCCTCTACAATTTTTGATTGATATTCATAAATTTTATTTCTCCATGTCAATAAAGTTTTACTTTTGATTTTTAGATTGTTCATATGTGGCGAGTAATTTGAAGTATTTGTTTTTAAATCAAATAATTCAGTTTGTCTAGATTTTTTTGAAACAATTTTTATACCGTTATTTTTCAAGATTATTTTTCATTTAAATTTATTTTAATTATTTATAAATAAAATTTTGAGAATTATTTATAAACTAAAATTTTATTAATGTTCTGATCAATTTAAAAGATTCTTGTTATCTTGGAATAGAACTCTTTTTGCGAAGATCAAAAATAAAAAATGGGTTTTTTTGAATCTGACATTGTACAAGAAGAAGCTAAAAAGCTTTTTACAGACTATCAAGAACTCATGAAAATTGGTTCTGATTATGGAAAGTTTGATAGAGAAGGGAAAAAAAATGTTTATAAAAAAAATGGAGTCCCTTATGGATCGTTATAAAGTTTTTATGAAGAGATTTGAATTATCAGAGGATTTTCAAGCAAAAATGACTGTGGAACAATTAAAAACACAACTAAGCCAATTTGGGATTACCCCTGATCAAATGTTCGATCAAATGAATAAAACATTGATAAGAATGAAAGATGAACTTGATAAAACCTCCTGAATTTTAGATTTACAACTATATGTTCGAAATACCAATGTTGCCAAAATGGCTTAATAGAGGAATTGAAGAATGCTTTCCAACACAGAATTCTGATAAAACCCTTTCTGACTGTATTAATAATGCTTATAAAAACAGTAAGAAATTAAGGGTTAAACTTGGTATAGATCCAACAGGGACAGATATTCATCTTGGTCATAGTATTTTGTTTAAAAAGCTTAGGGCATTTCAAGATAATGGTCATACAGCAGTTTTAATTATTGGAGATTTTACTGCGCAAATAGGTGATCCGACTGGCAAAAATAAAACAAGAATACAGTTATCAGAACAACAAGTTAAAGAAAATGCAAAAACATACTTAACTCAACTAGGTTTTGGGAAACCTTCTAATGAGTCAATTTTAGATTTTGATTCAAAGGATAAGATAGAGATTAGATATAATAGTGAATGGTTAAAAGGACTTGATCTTAACTCAATTATTGAGTTAATGGGTAGCTCAACAGTTAGTCAAATGCTATCTAAAGAGGACTTCAATAAAAGATATAATTCTCAAATTCCAATTGCTTTGCATGAGTTTTTATATCCTCTACTGCAAGGTTACGATTCTGTAGCAGTAAATTCAGATATTGAACTTGGAGGTACAGATCAAAAATTTAATATTGCAATAGGTAGAGATCTTCAAAGATACTTCAAGCAAAAACCTCAATATGGAATATTGCTTCCAATCCTTACAGGTTTAGATGGAATTAAGAAGATGAGCAAATCTGAGTCTAATACTATAGGTTTAAGTGAAGATCCTCTTTCAATGTATTCAAAATTAGAAAAAGTTCCTGATAATTTGATCCCTTCTTACTTTGAATTACTTACAGAATTAGATTTAGATCTTATTAAAGAAAAAAGTCCACGAGATTTGCAAAGACGCATGGCTTTTGAAGTCACCTCTTTATTTCATGGTAAAGAAGAAGCCTTAAAAGCACAATCTAATTGTGAAAAACTATTCCTTGGCCTCAAAGAAAAGGTAGAGGATATTCCTGAAATTTCATTAAAGGAGATAAGGTTCCCTGTGAAATTTTTTTATCTTTTAAGTGCATTGAATTTGTTTAAATCTAGTAGTGAATCAAAGAGGTTAATTAAAGGGGGAGGTGTGAAAATTGATAGTGAGAAAGTAATAGAACCGGATATGGTATTTAATTCAAAGCAAGATTTAGTTGGTAAAATTTTGCAAATTGGAAAAAAAATAACAAAAAGATTTGAGAACTGAAGATATATGAACAGATCTTATTCAGAAGATAAAATTATATTAGCAATTGATGGGTTAAATATAATTGAAGCAAAATCGCTTTTAGAAAATTGCCCAAATATTAAATGGGTTAAAGTTGGCTTAGAACTTTTTGTTAGAGAGGGTCCAGGCGTTATTGAAATATTGAAAGGTTTAAATAAGAAAATTTTTTTAGATTTAAAGTTTCATGATATTCCAAATACGATGAGTTCAGCTTGTTATCAAGTTTCCAAATTAGGGGTAGATATAATTTCTGTACATGCTTCAGCAGGTTTAAAAGCTCTTAGGGAGACAAAAAAAGCATCTTTAGAGGGGGCAAAAAGAGTTAATTTAAATCCCCCATCAGTTATTGGAATAACGGTACTAACAAGTTTTTCTCTCGAAGATTATCAAAATGATCTTGATAGGAATACTTCAATTGAGGAGAATGTCCTTCGACTCGCAAAGTTGTCTTTTGAGGCTGGATTAGATGGATGTGTCTGTTCCCCTTGGGAAGTAAAAAAGTTGAGATCGATTTATAAATATAATTTCGAATTAATTACACCTGGTATCAGGACAAAGATTGAAAATAAAGATGATCAAAATAGAATTATGACCCCATCTCAAGCCTTAAAAAATGGGGCTTCAAAATTAGTTGTTGGTAGAACAATATCAAAAGCAACAAATCCTAATAAGACTTTCAATGATATATGTAAATCTATTGCTTCTGATTAATCCTAGATTCCTTTCCCTTAATCAATCTATTGATATTAGTTCTATGTTTCCAGATAACTAATAATGAAACAACCAAACTGATAAAAAAGTATGAATGCATAAAATTTCCGAGGTAAAGAAACATAAGAATAGGTAAAAAGGTTGCTGCTGAAATACTAGACAAAGATACAAATTTAGATTTTGCCAAGACTATTAAAAAAATACCCAGAGATGCTAATCCAACTTTCCAAGAAAGAGCTAAAAACATACCTAACCCAGTTGCAACAGCTTTACCTCCTTTCCCCTTTAACCATATTGGCCATAAATGCCCTGAGATGGCTGATACCCCTGCTAGGATTTCCATTAAGTTTTGATCAGAATAGTATTGAGCAATCTTTACTGCAATAAGACCTTTCCCTACGTCAATGATAAAAACGAAAAGTGCTGGCCATTTCCCTACATTTCTTAAGACATTTGTTGCACCTGTAGATCCAGAGCCTACTAGTCTTAGATCTATATTTTTAAGATTTTTCCCAATCAAAAAACCTGTGGGGAATGATCCTAAAAGGTAACTAATTAAAATTATAGAAGTATTCATACTAGTTAATTGAGTTCTAAATCATCGTAAATTTCATTATTAGAGCCAGCGAATGCAAGCCATAACGGGAATTGAAGGATTGGAATTTCAACAGATGTTTCAGCAGCGTCAACAATTATAAATGGTAATTCTTCGTTAGACTCTAGTCTGTCAGCTCTCTCAATGACACCTTCAGGTCTTTCAAAAAGAACAATTCCACTATTAGGTCCAAAATCATCTCTTGTAAGACCAAGAGAATCTTGTAAGATTCTCCTCCATTCTCCTAGTCTTTCTGGTTGTGAAGCTAAGATGAGAGTTTGGAATTGGTCTCCATAAAGCTCTCCAAGAATTGCTATTAAACCTGCTGATATTAAAGCATTTTTTTGTCTCGAACCTCTGCTTTCTAAAGAACCTCTCCCTCCCATATTAAAAAACCAGTCATCCATTAATTCAATATCTAATGAATCAAGACTTCGTCTTAATTTCCAAGGCTCAGCATAAAAATCAGGTTGATCCTTGAAAGTTGAGAAACAGCTTCTTATGATTTGTTCATCTGGTTTAAATGTTTCAGAAAGTGCAGGGACGTTTACTACTTCAGGTTTGCTTGAGATTTTCTGTTTTTCATCAAGAGGAGATGGCTTTACTATTATCGGCTGAGAAACTAATTCAAGTTTTTCTACATTTTGTGAAAGATTCTGTAAAGCACCAGTTAAATACTCTTGAAAACCTTTTACTCTTTTTGCGATATTATCTGATTGTCCTTTGAAATTTGACTCAATATCACTATTCAATTCATTTTTTTTTGTTTCCAAGTTTTTTATTTCTTTTATTAAACAGTCTTTTTTTGATATTAGATCGCTTAAAATTTCATTAGATAATTCATCTAAAGATTTGATTAATTTTTTATTATTTGCAGTTACTTTTTTATTTTGAGTAGTATTTTTTTTGCTATTTTCCGGTTTTTGCACATTAGTGATTGTTTGATCTAAAATTAATTCCTTTTCAGGATTATTATTATTTGAAATTTCTGTATTTTTCATTTTTATAATTTGTGTGTTTTGTCAAAATTTTAGGAATTTGTAATTTCCATAGATTCAACTTTTTTTATAAGTTCATCTTTAAGTTGCTTTGGATTAAATAATATTGGTAGTAAATGGGGACTAGACTTTTCTCTGAAATAAAAAATACCTGGAATTATTGGAAAAAAGAATTTCCATGAAATCCAGTTTTTGAATGGAAAAGTTCTAATCTCTTTACCTAGTTGTAAAACAATAAAGGCCTCATTTGTTATTTTTATTCTTAAAGTAAATGATTGAATTAATAAAAAAAAGCTAAAAGAAGCAAAAACTATTGTAGGCCAATATCCAATATTCAGAAATAAAAGCATAAAACTTAAGATTATAAGAATAATTGGCAATTGAAATGAAGGAGATATTGTTACTGGTTCTTGTACTTTTGATTTAATTTTAAACATAGATTTATCCAAATAAGAGTTGTGTTAGAACTACATCCATTAAAGATACAGTAACAAGGGTCATTACAACGGCACCTGTTGTACTTGTTCCAACTTCTTTTGGCCCTCCTTTAGTGGAGAGTCCATATCCACAAGCAATAATCGAAATAAGTAATCCGAAAACTACAGATTTTATTAACATAGAAGTCAAATCCGAATTGCTTAAACTGACATTCCCTGACCTTACAGATGTCCAAAAAACTATTGGAGGAACTTTATAAAATACTGTGCTCCATATTTGTCCACTCCATAAAGCTACTGATAAAAATAAAAGGCATTGTATTGGCGACATTATTACCATAGAAAGTAATCTTGGTACTACTAAATATTGAATAGGTTCAGTTCTTAACATTGTTATAGCCTCAATTTGTTCTGTAACTTTCATAGTACCTAGTTGAGCAGCATAGGCAGTTGCAACTTTACCAGTCATTAATGTAGCAGTGAGTAAGGGAGCCATCTCTCTTGCCATACCTACAGCTAGTAACCCGCCTATTTCGCTTGAAACCCCCATACTTGTGAGTTGGGAGGCAACTTGAATATTAAAAACTGTGCCAGCAGCAATGCCTGTAATTAAAACAATTAATAAGCTTCCTGGACCAGATTCCAAAAGTTGCTCAAAAAGATCATTCCTGGAAATTTTCCCTTTGAAAATAAAATTAATTGCCTGCCCACCAATGATTAGGCTGCTCAATAGTCGTTTAAAAAATTTTGGGTAGTACATTATTCTATATTAATTAGTAATTAATTTTTGATCCCATTTTTTCATTATTAGTAGACCAATTATTACCAACAAAGAGGGTATAAAACCAATGCATAGTCTGATCGTTAATTGAGCTAGTGATGATTGTTCGATGATATTTAAGCTATTGTTTTCCACAAAACATGATTGATAACCAGAAAGGTACAATAAAATTCCTAATATTTGAACACTTAGGCCAATACCAATTTTTTGAATGAGCACCATCCAAGCAGTGTAAAGCCCTGCTGGTTTCTCTGGATCTTCATCTATGGCATCTGGGAGAAGTGACCATGGTATTAGGTAAGCAGTTGATGCACCTATTCCAATTAGACATATGATGCAAATTAAAATTATAAATAAAATAAAATTATTCAAATTTAAAAAAAATCCATCTCCTAATTCCGAAACTTTAGTTAATGAGGGTAAAAATAATGCTGCAGTGCATGAAATTATCCACATAATTCCTCCGTAGTTC
>QCIL01000010.1 GCA_003216725.1 Prochlorococcus sp. AG-402-L18 | reverse complement strand
GAGAAAATGTCATCTTTAAAAGATGATTTTGTTCTTGATGGGGAATTATTAGTTTGGGATTTTAAAGAACAAATTGCCTTCGATTTTCCTTTTCTTCAAAAAAGAATAAATAGAAAATCTCCTAATAGAGCAATACAAATAAAATATCCAATTATTTTTATCGCTTATGATCTTTTAGAGATTAATGGAAGAGATATAAGAGAAATCAAATTAGAAAATAGAAGAATTGAGTTAGAAAAATATTTTTCAAAATGGCAAAATAAATCTGAGAATAATAACTCTGATATTTTCAGAATATGCGATTTAATCTATCCTAAAGATTGGTCTGAAGCTTTAACTTTTAAAGAAAAATCTAGAGAAAATAATACTGAAGGATTAATAATTAAGAACAAGAAGTCTCCATATACTTCTGGAAGAAAAAAAGGTATTTGGTGGAAATATAAAGTTGATCCCATGCAATTGGATGCTGTTCTAATTTATGCTAAGGGCGGAAGTGGTAGAAGAGCTGGTCTTTATACAGATTATAGTTTTGCATTATGGAAAGACCAAGAATTAATTAAATTTGCAAGTGCATATTCTGGTTTAACTAATATTGAGATTAAAGAATTAGATAAATGGATCAGGAAAAATACAATAGAAAAATTTGGTCCTGTTAGATCATTGAAACCAGAAATGGTATTCGAAATATCTTTTGAGAAAATACAAATTTCAAAACGTCATAAATCAGGTATAGCAGTAAGATTTCCAAGAATAACAAAATGGAGAAAAGATAAAAAAATTAATGATGCAAATAGCCTAGAGAATGCTTATGAACTGATGAAAAAAATATCATGAAGAATATTAAGCAAAATAATTTTATTTCTAAAATTAAACAGTTTTTTTTCACAAATGGATGGGAGCCATTGCCCTACCAAATCGAATCTTGGGAAGCATTTTTAAATGGGGAAAATGGAATAATACAAGTTCCTACTGGATGTGGCAAAACTTATGCTGCATTAATGGGACCTCTATCAAAGATAAAAGATCCCAAAAATAAGAAGAGTGTGAATATATTATTAATAACTCCCTTAAAAGCTCTAAGTAGAGATTTAAAAAATTCAATACAATTAGCAGCTTTACATTTTAATAAAGAAATCACTGTTGAAATCAGGAATGGTGATACCACCTCATATGAAAAGAAAAAGCAATTATCTAAACCACCTAATATTCTTATCACCACTCCAGAGTCATTATCTCTTTTAATTTCTAATAAAGAATCTAATAATCTGTTTAAGGATTTGTCATCAATAATTATTGATGAATGGCATGAATTGATGGGTAGTAAAAGAGGAAACCAGTGCGAATTATCCTTAAGTTGGCTAAGAGGTAATATAAAAAATTTACAAATCTGGGCAATGTCTGCAACTATAGGAAATATTGAAGAAGCTGCAAGAGCAATAGTTGGTATGAGCGCTATTAAACCCAAAATAATAAGTACAAATATTCAAAAAGAAATCGAAATTATAAGTGTTTTACCAGAAGAGAAAACAACGTTTCCATGGAGTGGGCATCTTGGAATTAGAAGTCATTCTTCACTTTTAAAAATCTTAGATAAAAATAAAAGCACCTTATTATTCACCAATACAAGAAATCAATCTGAAAGATGGTATCAATGTCTTAAATTTTTTCTCCCAGAGATGGAAGATAAAATCGCACTTCATCACGGCTCCCTCGATAAAGAAGATAGAAAAAGAGTTGAAGAAGGGGTTAAAGATGGATTAATAAAATGGGTCGTCTGCACTAGCTCATTAGATTTGGGCGTTGACTTCCAACCTGTAGATCAAATAGTTCAAATTGGTAGTGCAAAGAATTTAGCTAGACTTATTCAAAGAGCCGGAAGAAGTGCTCATAGACCAGGAGGGAAATCCAAAATAATTTTCATGCCTACTAATTCTTTGGAGTTATTAGAAATTAGTGCAATGAGAAGAATAATAAAAAGTGGTATATCTGAAGAAATTAGACTTCCTGAATTATCTTATGATGTGCTTCTCCAACATCTAATAAGTTTGGCATGCGGAAATGGCTTTGATCCAACAATTGAGAAAGAAAGAATTAAAAATTGCTGGAGTTATAGAAACTTAAAAGATGAAGATTGGAATTGGTGTCTTGACTTTTTAGAATATGGAGGAAAATGTCTAAAAGCATACCCAAAATATAAAAAGATAGTTAAACAAGCATCACAAAATAATAATGACAACTTTAAATATTTTGTTAAAGACAAATCTTTAATAAGAATGCATAAGTTCAATATTGGGACAATTACGAGTGACAAATTTGTAAATGTTAAATATATGAAAGGTAAATCCCTAGGTAATTTAGAAGAGAATTTTGCTTCAAAATTAAATCCTGGAGATACCTTTTACTTTGCAGGGAAAATACTTCAATTCGTAAGAATCAGAGATATGATTTTATACGTTAAAAAATCAACAAAAAAAAGTTCTCTAATCCCTGCATGGATTGGAGGTCAAATGGCAATTTCTGATCTACTTTGTGAAAGTTTGAGAAAAGAAATAGATATATGCAATGAATTTAAAAATTATGATTATTTAAATCCTGAAATAAATTCATTACTTCCAATTTTAAAGAAACAAAAGTTCCTTTCAAATATTCCAAAGAAAGATGAGTTCCTTATAGAAATATATAAAACCAAGGATTTATCAAATCTTTTTGTTTTTACACTTGATGGGAAATTTGTTAATGAAGGAATTGGATTTTTATGGGCTTTAAGATTGGCAAAATTAAAACAATCTACATTTAGTATTACTGCCAATGATTTTGGATTCAGCTTAACTACCTCAGAAGATTATGATTTTTCCATATTAAAAAAGGAAGCTAACTACTTTTTGGATAACAAAAAATTAGAAGAGGATCTAGAAAATGCAATTAATTTTTCAGAATTAACAAAACGTAGATTTAAGAATATTGCCCAAATAAGTGGACTAGTAAATCAAAATAATCCAACCAAGACAAAAACTTCCTCTCAACTTCAAATAAGTGCAAGTCTTTTTTACGATGTCTTTACTAAATATGAAGAGGGCCATCTTTTGATAAAACAATCGCATCAAGAAGTAAAAGAATATCAATTAGAAAATAAAAGAATATCTAGATCATTAGAAAGATTAAAAAATTTAAAAATGCTATTAAACGAGATAAAAACTCCAACTCCTTTTGCTTTTCCTTTATTAGTTGAGAGACTTAAAAATACTTTAAGCAATGAACCAATAGAAAAAAGAGTAGAAAAACTTATAAAGAAATATAGTGATTAAATGAAAAAAAGTTCTTTTAAATTACATTGGGAAGATACATTGTTAGAGATGCTTCCTTCACGAGCATTATTTCTACCGGAAACAAAAGACTTGTTAATATGCGACATTCATCTTGGAAAAGCTGAGTATTTTCAGCAAAATGGTATACCTCTTACTAATAATTCAGATAAAAACAATTTCGCAAGAATAAAAAAAATAGTAAAAAAATATAGTCCTGAAAAGTTAATAATATTGGGAGATTTATTCCACAGCAAATATTCAATAAATAAAACTCTTCAAAAAAAAGTTGAGGATCTTCCTGAACTACTTAAAACTAATGTTGAACTTGTCCTTGGGAATCATGATTTAGGTTGCGATATTAAAAATATAAAAGTTTTTGATACAAGAAAAAATAAAAATATTATTTTCAGCCATGAACCAGTTAACTTAGCAGACAATAGAGCATTGAATATTTGTGGACATTATCATCCAAAACTCTTCTTAAAAAACAAAGGAGATAAATTATCTTTTAGGTGTTTTGCAATGGATAAGAATAAAAATACTTTATTTTTGCCTGCATTTGGAGACTTAACAGGAGGATATCCTTGTAAAAAGTCATTTAGAAAATGGGCAATTGTTTCTGAAGAAGAAATTATCGAAATATTGTAATTAATTAAAATACTAATGAAATGAATTAAATTTTTCATTTAGATATACTAATTTATACCTGAAAGTCTCACATAACATTTTCATCAATTAGTGTAATACTAAAAGTTTTAAATTAGAAAGAGTCAAAGAAACTTCAGTTAATGACCCTTCCCTTATCACTAAATTCACGTTATAAAAAAAATAAACATATTTTTTAGAAATGAAAAAGTTAATAGTCTTTGTTATATTTCCTTTACTCATAATTCCATTTGGAACAAAAGCAAATGAAACCTTTTCTGTAGAAATTGAAGCCCTTACACTAGTTATGGAGCAATATGAAAAGGAATTTAAAGTTAAAAATGAAACCGAACTTGAAAAGAAGAAACCTAGTTACATGGCTCTTAAAGAAGATGAGTGCAATGCAACTGTTAAAGTTACTGAAAAAACAGGGCTAGAAATTGTTGGAACAAAATCATTTGATGTTAATGTTTGCAAAAAAGAAGTAAATAAGATTATTAATTAACAAATTATCAAAATCTCGTTTTTTATACTCTAAGAAATAAAAATAATTAAAGAGGTCTTTTACTTTTAAGAAGGTAAGACCTCGAGACCTAACAGAAAAGTTTGGAACGGGTTCTCTGTTATTTCATTAATAACTAAGTTGGAACTTAACATGTGTAATAAAAATTACAAATAGTCAAAATTTTTTCTAAATTATTTGTTTTTTTGCGATACTTTTTGTATTTCTTCTCTAGACATTAGAGCTTCAATTTGAGCAAGAACCTTTTGTAGTTCATCTGTCTTAGTTAGAGAAGCCTCAGCTACCTCTCTAAGTTTTTCTAATTGCTCTTGAGTTTTATTCATAATTAATCAGTTAGAAATACACCATGTAAAATGATGGTTTAAAACAAATTTTTTACTCACACACACACATATATTCACTCTATTTTTTATAAAGTCAAATAAATATCGAAAATTTAATATTTTATGAGGACTTCCAGTTAAATCTTCATTATTTAAATAAATCATTGATTAAATTTATTAATTAAAATCTTGTTGTTTATGAGGTGAAGACTGGGAGTCCTACTGTTGCAGTTGTTATTAGCGCACCTGCAAAAATCAAGAAAGGTAAAAAAGGATAGTTTTTCAAAGATAAACTTACTAATTCGTGATAACTATATAGGTATTTATACTGTTTGTCTACCCCTTATAGGTATTTAAGGTAAAAATTTTTCTTTTAGAGGTAAAAATTTTACATTAACCAAATTTGCCTGATATGTATTCCTGAGTTGTTTTTTCTTTTGGAGAATTAAAAATTTTCTTAGTGGAATTAAATTCTGCAAGATAACCAACTTTTCCTCCATCTCCATCTTCGTATTCAACTGCATTAAAGAATGCAGTCATATCACTGACTCTTAATGCCTGTTGCATATTATGAGTAACAATTATTATTGTGTAATTCTTTTTAAGTTCATGCATAGTCTCTTCTATTTTCAAAGTAGAGATTGGATCTAAAGCTGAGCATGGCTCATCCATGAGAATTATTTCAGGCTCAATTGCAATGGTTCTAGCAATACATAATCTTTGTTGTTGTCCACCAGATAAAGAGTAACCACTATCATTTAATTTATCCTTACATTCGTCCCATAAAGCAGCTTTTCTTAGGGAACTTTCGACTAATTCATCCATATCTCCCATAAAGCCATTAATTCTTGCCCCGAATGCAATATTTTCATAAATAGATTTTGGAAAAGGATTAGGTTGTTGAAAAACCATTCCAATTCTTCTTCTCACTTCGACTGGATCTACTCTTTTGTCATAAATATTAGTTCCATCAAAGAGGACTGTCCCTTTTAATGAACAATTAGGAATCAAATCGTTCATTCTATTTAAAGATCTAAGGACAGTAGATTTACCGCAACCAGAAGGTCCAATAAGAGAAGTTATATTTCCTTTTTTAAAGTTACAAAAAACATTTCTTACTGCTTCAAAAGTTCCATAGCTAATAGAGACATTCTCAAGAGATAAAATGATATTCTTTGGTGTTTTTTTATTAGTTTTAATCATTTATACTCTCTTGGTTTTCTCAGTAAAAGCGGCCAATATCCTTGAAAATATATTTACTGATAGTATCGATAAAACAAGAATAAAGGAAGCTGCCCAGGCTAGTTTATTTTGTGCATCATAAGGTTCAAGGGCAAAGTTATATATCAATACAGCCAACGAACCCATCTCATAAAACAAGTCTCCAAAGCCTGTTATGTAGTAGTAAGAGAATAAGGCCGTAAATATCAAAGGTGCTGTTTCACCTGCAGCTCTTGCGATTCCTAGTACAACGCCAGTAGCAATAGACCTAAAGGCAGAGGGCAAAGTAACTTTCAATATAGTTGTATACATACTTGCTCCAACTCCAAGAGAAGCATATCTTAATTCGTTAGGAACTAACTTTAAACCTTCATCAGTCGTCTTTATTACAGTAGGCAACATCAATATTGAAAGTGCCATCCCTCCTGCAAAGCCACTGTACATACTTCCAAATAAGATCTTTGTTGAAACGATTAAGGCATAAATAAATACACCTGCAATTATTGAAGGGACTCCCGCTAAAACATTTACCCCAAATCTAATAAACCTTGAAAAAGGACCACCTTTAGAATATTCCGCCAGATATATGCCACCACCTACACCTACTGGTATGGCAATAATTGAAGCAATGGTAGTTATTATTAATGTCCCGATCAATGCAGGATTAATACCGCCTGCATCTAAATCATCTCCAGGTGGATTTGGTTCTAAAGTAAATAGTTCTGGTGTGATTTGAGATCCACCTTTGATGAGAATATAAGTCACCAGAAAAATCAAAGGAAGTATTGCGATCAATGCACAAATTACTGATAAAGAAGTAAAGAATTTATCTCCTATATTTCTTGATAATCTTTTCTGATAATAGAGTGAATTCATAATTATCTAATATTTGAGACTAAATTTCTTAACTAGCCACTGCGCAAAGATATTGACCACTAAAGATAGGATCATCAGTACAAAAGCCGCATAAAAAAGTGATGAAACCTGACTTCCATCAGCCTCTCCAAACTGATTTGCAAGCATGGAAGAAATGGTATATCCAGGAGATAAAAGAGACCAACTAAATGCATTGGAATTACCAATAATCATTGTTACAGCCATTGTTTCTCCCATTGCCCTTCCTAAAGCCAATAGAACACCTGCCATAATTCCTGATAATGCTGCCGGTAAAATTACTGAAAATATAGTTTTCCATCTACTTGCGCCAATTCCATAAGCTGCATTTCTTAGCTTTTTGGGAACCTGGTTAAGTGAATCTCTAGCAATGGAAGTCACTATTGGCAAAAGCATTACTACTAAAATCAATATTGCTAACAAAGAATTCCTACCTGTGGGTTCTGTACTGAATAAAGGTATCCAACCAAAGATATTATGTAAAAAGACAAAAAAGGCTCTAAAAAAAGGTTCCATAACAAATATTGCCCAAAGTCCCAATACAACTGATGGAATAGCCGCTAATAATTCAACAAAGGAACCTATTATTTCTCTAAAAACTTTCGGTACAAAGTCCTCGGTAATAAATATTGCAGTTCCAACTCCCAAAGGGATAGTTATTAATAGCGAAAGAAATGAGGTTACTAATGTGCCATATATTGCAGTAAAAGCTCCGTATTCATCTTTTACTGGATTCCATTCAGAGGTTACGAGAAACTTCAAGCCATACCTTGAAAATGATTCGAATGACTGAAAAAAGACTACTAAAATAATTCCTAAAAGTATTATTGCTACAAAACTAGACAAGACTAGGGCAGTATTCTTGAAGATAATATCTATATTTTTTTCGATACCGAATCTTTTACGATTCTTGAAAAGAGTTAATTTCTCTTCCATTAAAAAAAGAATATCTCTATAAATCTACTACTAAATGCTGTAAAAGACTTTAAGAGGACTTAAAGGTATATGAAAGTCATGATAATTTGACATCTATTAAAAAATTTAACTACCTATTTTTTCAACGGCAGCTCTTGATTTCAAAAGGATATTCCCTTTTAAGGGGATAAATCCAAGGGATGAAGCCTTATCTTGATACTCATCACTTAACAATGTATTAAAGGCTTGTTTTATTGCTTTAGTGTTTCTACCATTACCTTTTTCGTAAGCAAGTATCCATGTCAATGAAGCGATAGGGTACGCTCCTTTTGCTGTTGGATTAGGATTTTTACCCGCAAGATTTTCATCTAAAGTAATACCATTTAGAGCCTTAGCTCCTGCTTCTGCAGATGGTTTTAGAAACTCCCCTGAAAGATTTTGAAGTGCAGCAGCCTTAACATTACCTTTAATATATGACTGATTTACATAACCAATTGTGCCAGGAGTGTTTTGAATTACACCTGCAACACCAGAATTACCTTTTGCTCCAACACCTGCTGGCCACTTAACTGATTTACCAGTTCCTAAAGTCCATGTTGGCGAAAATGCTTCCATAGAGTTTGTGAAAGCCTTAGTAGTTCCTGAACCATCAGAACGATGGGTCCAAGTTAACTTTCCTGATTTACAGCCTAATTCTTTCCAGTTTTTAACCATACCCATTGCAACTCTTACTGCTTGTTCTTGAGTAAGTTTCAAATCGCAATCATAATTATAACCAAAAGCAATAGTTCCACCAACCATAGGTATTTGAACAAGCCCTCTAGTAACTTTCTCTATATCAGAATCTTTCATAGGATCATCTGATGCACCAAAGTTTACGGTTTGGTCTATAAAAGCTTTTCTTCCAGAGCCCGAACCAACTGCTTGGTAATTAATCCTTGGTCCACCAGATTTAGCTAAGTCAAAAAACCACCTAGTATAAATTTTCGAGGGAAATGTAGCACCTGCTCCGCTCAATCTTTTTGAAGCAATCGCTTCTTGAGAGAGTACTAATGAGATAGCAGAAGAAAAAATAAGGATTTTTTTTAAAATGCCCACTTTGTAATGAGAAATGAGTCTGTTAGATATAAATTACAGCCAAAGGGTAATTAAAGATTTTTAAAGTATATAAATCAAATTATTTTGATATAAAATTATTATGTATATATCGGCATTAAGAGCTCAGCTAGAAATCAAAATTTTCAATTAAGTATCAACTTTTTATTTAGAATTTAATTTTTGTTTTTACCCTGTTTTTATTTTGAGATTTAAATTCAAAAATTCCTGTATTAGTAAATATTGTCAATTCATCTCCAGATGTTTCTTCAATTGCAATTCCCTCAGACTCTAAATTTTTAACATAAACATTACCAATAAGTTTTAGAGATTTATCATCCTTGTCAAAAGAAAGCTTGTCAGAATAAGCCTCAAAATTACCACTATTACTTTTAATGACTACATTTCCCTTAGCCTCCAAATCACCCTCTAAAGTATTTATTTGAGAATCAGATGTAATTGTGTAATTAGTTAATTCCTCAGCAAAAGAAAAATCAGCTAATAAAAATAAAAACGATGCTAGAAGTACGCTTTTCATTTACTCCCAACCCTTTTCTGCATTTTGAATAATCCATTGTGCAAGAACCTTATCCTCTCCATCCTTCAATTTATTTTTATAACCCTTCATAAAACCAATCCCTTCATTGGCAATTATTGTTATTGAATTTACATCTGCTATTCCTCTTTTTTCAAGATCGGAAAGTTTTAATGATTTAGATCCTTTAAGAACAACTAATCCACCCCTTACATGACAGCCTGCACAAACATTTCTAAAAATTGTTTCTCCATCTCTAATATCAGAAGCCATTAGATATCTATTTTGCAAAGAGGTTTGAAAAATAATTATTAAAGTTATTAAAGGAATAACGAATAGAAATTTAAATATTTTCATTTAATTTATTCCACTCAAAATCAATTTAGCAATTAATTCTGAATCTCGATCTATCTATTTTAATAGCTCTACTGCTACAACAAGATTACCCAATAAACCATTCAAAATATTTAGTTGTTCTTTACTACCAAATGCTATTAATACCTGACCTGGTTGAAGTATGAAATTACCTCCAGGATTGGTCACTAATTTTTCGTTTTCTTTAATAGCTAATATTTTTGCACCACTTTTTTTACCTATTCCAAGTTCAGAAAGTGATCTTTTCTCTGCTGTTTCAAAAAGACTAATATCATTACTTAATTCAAACTCTTCAATTTCACATTCACTTCCTGCAAGCAGATCAAGAAAGTCAATAGCTATTGGTCTTAAAGCCATTGATGCCATAGCTCGCCCTGCTGCAATATAAGGACTTACTACTATACTTGCTCCCGCTAATCTCAACTTACTTGCAGCTTCTTCAGTTCCTGCTCTTGCTATTACTCTTATAGAACTTCTTATTCCTTTAGCACTCAAAACTACATATAAATTTGCAGCATCGTTAGGCAAGGTGACGACCAAACTTTTGCATTTTTCTAATCCTGCTAATTTTAAAGTCTCATCAAGAGTAGCGTCAGCACAAAGAACTTCTAAACCATTTTCTTCCGCAATCTTTTTTCTATCTTCATCGCTCTCAACCACAATAATTGGAATATTTTGCGTTTTTATTTGGTTAGATATTTCCTGACCTACCCTCCCATATCCGCACAAAATTACATGATTTTCCATTTTTCTAAGAAGTCTTTTAAAACGTAATTCGTTTACTCTTTGAAAATAGCCGGATTCAAACAATCTAACAGCTTTTTGAAAGGTAAATTGAATAAAGATCAATCCGCCAACGATTACTAAAACAGTTACTATCCTGCCTTCAGGACTTAAAGGTTGAACTTCTCCAAAACCAATTGTGGTTATTGTGATTAGAACCATCCATAAGCAATCACTCCATTCCCATCCCTCTGTTATTCGATAGCCAATTGCGCCTAAAAAAAACAGAAAGAATAAAGAATAAATAAGACCAAACCAAGGCCTTAAATAGTCTTTAATAAAATAGAACTCAAATAATCTAAGCTTCATATCCCTTATTATCGTGAACTATTCAAAAATTTCAAAAAAATTTTCTATTATGTTTCTAAAACTATTTATTTCTTTAAGTGAAATACATATTAAGCAGGATAATAATATTTATTTTCGTAGCTGTATGCATTAAACAAATGATTACTGTTTCAGGTCTTATTTAATGCTTCATTAAAAATTAATTCAAGGTTTTACTTGTACCGATTCAATTAGAAAATCAGAAGCTGCTTTTAACCAATCAGCTACTGTAAGACGAAGGTCAGGTTGAGAATATACAAGTGCGACAATTATTCCAACTAAGATTATCTTTACCATGGCAATTCAAATATTCTTATGAATTAAAGCACAACTATTTAGTAAAAAGAACCTTAAATTTATAAAAAATAGATTTATTAAAATTTCTCTAATTGATTAAACAAGTATTCAACTCTTCTAAGATTTACACCTAAATCTGATTGCCCTAATCTTGCTGCAGATCTTATCTGAATAATTCCTTTTGATCTATCTACATAACTTCTTACGTCAAGCTTCAAAATTTCGAGGTCATCTGGAAATCTGAAAATTAAGCTTCTACAAACACCTCTCCAATAATTTCTACCACTTTCAATAACTTCTGTACGAGGTAATCCTTCTGCTAGAGATACAAGTTGAATGAACTTTTGATCAACATTTATTAGTTTCTTTTCTACTAAGACACTATTTAATGGATTAGTTATTGGAGCAAGACCTTGGATGGAAGAAACCATATTATTTAAAAACGATATAGATGTTCTAACCGATTTCATACACAAAGTGAGAGAAAAAAAGTAAAGAATTTTCCCATAAATTTGATCTTTTTATAAAGATTCCTTATTTTGTGATCAAAATTCTAAAATTTGAGATTTTTTATTGTTTTTTTTGATAGAGATGGTTGCCTAGCTTGTTTACTATTTAGTTTCCTAATCCATAAAAAAACTCCCACAAAGAAAAAAATTTCAACAATAATTCCAACCTTTATTAGACTCATTTTTTATCCTTTTTTTTTCTTGTTGGTACCCTCAATGTATGGCACAAGAATATTTAATAACCACTTTTTAAATGAATTTAACGGCTTCATAGTCTATTTACTTGCCTTTTCTCCACAAACTCCTCCCTTTAATGAGATCCTCTATATTTGGCCAAGCTGCTATTAATTCTTTAAGTGCTTTTCTATTAGGAGTATAGAAAACACATGACAATGCACTTATTAAATAAAATATGAACCACAACTTACTTTCTAAATAAGCTAAAAACAACGAAGAAAGAAAACTTCCAATAAAGAAAAAGAAAAATAACCTATTTACAATCTCCAATGGAGTTCTTTTTAGTCTGTAAAATTTATTCTTTTTACTATCTTGTACAGTTTCTTTAAGAAATTTACTTTCGTACGAATTAATTATTTCTTCTTCTAAAACTTTTTCATACTCTAAATTATCAATTGGATCACTACTGTCCTTTTTATTTTTCATTAAAGTCTTTTAATAATAAATATCCTAACTAATTTATTGTGTTTTAAAAAGTATCAAATTTTATCTATCAAAAGGAGCTATACGAAAAGATCATGGTTTTCAAAGTACGTTAAAATTGTCTTATTTATAAAAGATATTTTATTTAAGACATTCTTTTTTATTTTTCCTAATCTTTGGCCCATTTAAAATGATTATCTCTATAAACTTCTTAGCATTCATTAATTTGGAAGGCAATATTTAATTATGGAGTTAATATAGTTTAGAGATTTTAATAATAATCTATATGCAAAGGTATTTGATTTCCTACGAATTTACAGATGGTGAGGATCAAGAAGAAGGGGCAGAAATGCTAATAAACTGGTACGAATCAGGTGGGCCTCAAAACCGACCTGAAAACTATGAGGTTCATTCTTGGATTTTTATGGTTCAAAATGGTATTGGACATTCTGTAGTGAGTGCAGATTCTCTTGAGACGATTTGGAAGCAATGGCATCCTTGGAGAAGATTAATGGATATTAGTATTCAGCCGTGTATGGATCTTGATGAAACAGTCGGATTATTCAAAAAGCAAAAAATGAATACAAGGATTGTCTAGAAGTATCTCAAAATCCATCATATAAAATTATTTTTAGTAGCACCTAATACTACATACATATTTCTTTGCGTTAAAAAGGATAAGATTTATTTTCTATGATGAATGATTCCTATCACATTTATTTTAAAGGAGAAATTCTTTTTAAGAATTTAAGTAAAGATGAATTCGAATTTGTTTGGGGAAAACTTTATACATCATATATAAATGCCCTTAATAAAGAGCTAACCTACGAATTAATTAGCGAAAATAATATTATGGAGCCTGCCTTAAACCTTGAACCATCCTACTAAATCAAAAAGAACTTAACTTATGAATAAAACAATAAAATTTGTTTTTCTTTTATTTTGAGATACTCTTTTTCTTCTTTAGTTATATCCAGACTTATTTTATTAGCCTCAATTTCGACATTTGAAATATAAGTTTCAAATTTCTCATTTCTTTTAAATAACGCAACAATGCCTATATCTGTAATGAACCATATAAAATTTTCAGTTTCTCCAATAGGCTCCTCTTTCAAAGAGTCAATAATCAATTCACATGTTGAATTCATTTAATTGATCTGTTAGAAACTTTTAATTGCCCCCATTGCAATATCTTACGGCCTCAGAATTGGTACCACCATCTTCAATAATTTCGGAAACACATTTATTGAAAAGTTTAGACTCTTTTTTTACTGAACAGAAACCAAAAGCAATCGCAGCTAAAGCTATTGCAGATAAGAGACTAGAACCAAGTTGTATAAAACCATATGCAAACATAATGTTTTTCTTTTTAGAACATTTTTTTGAATCCTTTTTTTCTTCTGTCATTTTAGATATTAAACTAACTCAAACTTATTTGATTAATCTTACTTTTGAGAAGTGTTGCCATAGAGAAAACCGAATCAAGACTTAATTTAAACAGGTGATACACATTTCTAAAATATCAAGTTTCCTTTTATTTTTCTTAACTTTATTTGTCAATTTGATACATCATTCAAAAATAAATTTTTTTATTTTTTCTCAACACTAGTTTTTAGAAAAATCCTTTTTTATTAATATAAAAGTAATGATCCCATAGTTATAACAATAGATTATGATGCCTTTTAAACTATATTTAAACTTTTCTTGATAAAGTATTAATACTTAAAAATTATTCCAGAAAAGCTTGTTTTGATAATGCTCCCCGAGAGTTATCCACTTTTTTAGTGTTTTTCAACAGGTTTTTCCACAATATGTTGATTAAATTAAATCTTCTATGTGCAAAATAAAATATTTTCTTTTTTTAAAAAATATTTCCACATTTTTTTTTGATGATTAGTAAGATTGAAAATGTCTTTTTTTAAATTGGTATTTAAGACTTATGAATTCCAACAAAATTAAAAAAAAAATTACTGCTGAAATCCAAGAAAAACTAAAAAAATCAAAGTTTGATGTTCTTACTAATGAAAATGATTTTTTAGTTAAAAATCTAAAAAAGGCTGGTTAGTCTCATAGATTTATCAAAAATTTTCTTCAAGAAATCCCTTAAATTTAATATTTGTTTTACTATATACGATAATTAATTCGCTTTAAATATTTAAAATCAATTTATCAAATATAAATTTTATATTAAAAATAAAAAAAGGGACACATAAAATAAACATTTAAAAAAAAAATTCGTTATATTTATTTAATCTCAATGTGAGATCAGATTAGAAATATTAAGGGTAAATGCATATGTCTTATTTAAATTATTGATTGATCCCTTTTACCTATATTTGAAATCTAATTCTAGCTAAATATGAATACACAAGAACTAAAAGTCAACTACAAAAAGTTCCTAAACAAAGCTGCTAAAGCAAACGGACGTAAAGAAACAGTTTCTTACTTAAATCGTGCCGCTAAAATAAAGTCAAAACTATATTCAAAAACTAAAGTAGCATGCTTCAAATGTAATGGAGCAGGTTTTCTAAGAATTACATTAGATGAGACTAAAACTTGTCTATCCTGCTATGGAAAGGGTTTTTTAGTTAAAGAAATTCAGCAAGTTTAAAACAAATTTACTTATTAATGAAAGATCTCATTCAAGCTCATAAAAAATTAATTAAAACAGTCAAAGAACAATTAGGTATTTCGGATTATGGTATGTACTGGCTAGCTTTCCTGGAAGGGGGATTAACTATTTGGTTGCTTGAAAGAATTTTTTTTCACTGGTTAAAGTTTTAATTTAGATTCAAAGAAAAATAAGTCTATGGGTATTAAATAAATTAATTTATCGAAACCATTTAAAAAGTTGTAGAATAGTATTAAACCAATATGCAATTCCTTGGATTAATTCTTCTTCTAGCTAGCAGCTGGTATTTATGGAAATTGACATCAAACTTTCTTGATGAACCAACAAAAAAAGAACTTATAAATAATTTTAATAATCTCAAAAATAAATACTCTGAGGTGAAACAAAATTTCTCTAAAGCAAAAATAAGTGAAGCTTGGGAAAAATACAAAGAAGAAGGTGGCGCTTTATCTAATAAAAATAAAAACTAGTGGATTTTTTTATTATTACGGGTCTTACTAAAGATATTTCTAGAATTGATCTAATTGGTATTTTGATTGGTCATTTAATTTTTGGTGCTGCAATTACACAGCTTTTAGATTGGACGTGGTTGAAGAACCTTATGAGTGAAGAAGATAAAAAAAGGATGCTTAAAAGTTATACGTGGAAGGACTTATTAGTTGATGGAGCAATTGTTACAGTATTTATAGGGATAATTTTTTTAATAATTAGTATCTTTTTATAAATAAACGTGACTTACATTCTTTTAGTTTTTTTAATGATATCAATCGTGATTTTCACTCAAATAATAAAAACCTCCGACAAAAATCAGAATAAATGACAGAAGTAACAAGCAACTCCTCAACTGGCTGGTATTTAATCGCTTTGGTAAGCATTCTATCTTTTTCAGCCTTAATATATTTCGGCCAAAAAAGATAAAGTATACTTTGAGATATTAAAAAAAAACTCTGCAACTTCTTGAGATGCAGAGCTTTTGGTTATTAAGTAAAGGATTTATATAAATCTATTGATAATGAAACCTTTTTTCTTAATTAAAGAAAAAGAGACCAATGAATATGATGAAGATACTGAATTCACGGCCTCTTTGTTAACCGCATTTTTCGGTAGATACGACAATGAATCACCTCCTTTACTAATGTTTTTTCAAAGATAACTAAAAGAATTAAACAAATAAAGAAAATCTCATAAAATTTAAAAGTTTTTTAACAAATTAACTTTTTATACTCTGAAATTAATTCTCAACAAAAAATTTCGGGATTACCAAGGCAAAACTTCTCCGTTAACATGCCAAAATGTACCTGAATTTTTTTTATTTAGAGAATCAATACGATTTAAAAGTCCATTTGCTGATTCTTCAGGACTAATTCCATTTCGAGTAAAGCCAGTCATTCTTGTACTCACTAAACCGGGATGTAAAATAGCCACATAAATATCTTGTTTTAATAAATCTATAGAAAGTGATTTTGCTGCCATGGATAATGCAACTTTAGACATCCTGTAACCATATGAACTTCCAGATGTATTATCTTCGATAGATCCCATTCTGCTTGTTACAAAAGCAACTTTAGAGGATCTATTTAAAAGATGCTTAAGTGTTTGAGTCATAAGAATAGGACTTAATGCATTAATTTCAAATTGACGCAAAATACTTTTTTTATCTAACTTTTCAAAAGAATTAAATTCATATATTCCTGCATTATGTATTATGCAATCCAAATTAACGCCAGAAAGGTTATTCTTTAAACAAATAAGAGAATCTTCAGAAGAAATATCTATATTTTCTTCTATTCTTACTCCTAAGTTAATTAGTTCTGGGCTAGGGTCTCTACAAGTTGCTATTACCTCATTTCCTTTTTTATGCATTTGCTTACACAATTCCAATCCAATCCCCCTATTCGAACCTGTGATAAGGACAGTATCCATTTTTCTATACAATTAAAGATATTATCTAATCTTTGCATACAAGGAATACAAAATTGTCAATTAAACAAAAATTAAATGTGGAATTAAAATTTATTTTATTTTTTTTTCCATATCTTATAATAAAGTTTATATTTCACGTTTCTAGATCAATACCTTTTGATTATTAAATATGGGAATTTTAAATCAGGAACCTGTTCAGGAAATAATAAGACTTACTTGGAAAAATCCTGCTTTTATGGCTATTGCCATAGCATTAATTTGGCTTGTTCCTCAATTACTTATAAGGAGTATCATGTCAAAAAGATATGAAAAAAGTAAAATAGAAAAACAAAAACTCAAAATTCAAAGGCTTTACCCAAATATTCTCAATAAATAATTTATTTAACTTTTAATGGCTTATAAAATAATTAGGATTGATGGTAAGGAGGATAAAGTCACTTCCTATTGTTTTGAAAACTATTCGGATGCTTATGATTTATTAGACAAAATTTATAGAGATTCTTGTTGCTCAGATGCTGATTATGGAGAAATAATCTATTACGATATTGTTGAAAATAATTAATTTAAAAATATTCATGATAATAATCGATCTCTTATTGAAAAAAAATAATGGCTTGATAATTAAGAAAAGTATATATACATTATAAAAAAAAGAGCTCTGAAAACTTCTAGAAAAAGTTGAATGTCGATTCTAATAATTTTAGATTTATTGCAAGAATTTAATACAAGTGAAAAAAAATCTTTTTATTTCTAAAAAATCAACAAAGATATTTAAAAGTTACGTTAAAAATATTAGAATTTAATATGAAAAATTTCATATTATCCTAAAAATTTAGTTTCTTGAATATAATCAAAAATTAATACTTTATAAAACTATGTTTATCCGCATACTAGGAATTGGATTAATTCTTGGAACTATTGCATACTATGGTTTAGTTTTAACAGGTCAGGGTAATCTGTAGAAAAATTTTGTTTAAAGTTAGATGATAAAAATATGAAATGGCCACCTACACTTTGTTGGACAGCACCAAAAACAATAAATGGTAATCGACACTTTCAAGTTATAAATTATGGTGGCAAAAGTGATAATAGATGGGTTGATATATTTCCTACCAAAAATAAAAAAGATATAATGAGGATTCCTTGGTTAAAACTTAATTCAGAATGGACTAGTGGTTGGTCAAGGCTCCCAAAATAATGAGATAAATATTAATTTGTAAACAAATATTATTAACCATAATTCTGTAAAAATTCATACCTTAATTGAAAAATCCTTCATTTAATATTTTTAAAAATAGATTAAAAATGAACCCTGACCAGAAAAAAAAATTACCAAATAAAAAAATTATAAAATCAGCAAAGTTTGAAGCAAAAGAACAGTTTACAAAATCTGCTTTAGAAAATCTTAAAACCGAAAATGAGAGACTAGTTAATTTACTTAAGAAATCAGGTGAAATCGATGAGCATAAAAATTAATAGATTCTTAAAAAACAACTACAGAATTAGTTAATGTTTTTTATCATGTTCAAATAAATAATTATATTTAAATGGAAAAAATTACTCTTGCGAATTCTCATCTCCCTCAATTAATAGGTTTTGTATTAATGTCAATTGGTTATACATTAGGTAATAAATTTTATCTACCTGAAGTTGATAAGAAATAAATATTTATTAATTTCTTGGTAACTTTATTGCTATATAGACTTATCACTTTATTACATTTTTGTCTCATATATGCTACAAAAATAAAAAATAATGCGAGTAAATCGTTCAATTATTACAATAATTGATATTTATGTTACATTAATTAATAAAAGGATTTTCATTCCTATTAATAAAAAACCATCAACAAATCTTCTTTTGTTATACCAAATCTATTAAGTAAATGAACAGCACCAAATGTATTAGTAAAATCTAATGAGTTCCCTCACTTGTTTCATAATTGTTATTGTTGCTATAACTTTTCAATTCACCCTATACACCATTAAAAGACTGAAAGAACCCTTTGAGCCAAGAATGCCTAAAACCTCACATTATGAATTAATAAAAAATACACATGGAAATTATTGGAAAAATGCTGAAATTACAAACGGAAGATTAGCTATGTTGGGACTTCTAGCATTAACTGTAAATTATGGCTTATTTGGTGGGATAATCCCTGGTTTTTTCTAATTATCTATGTCAAGCTAACTCTTTAAGCATCATTTTAAGTTGTTCACTATCTAATTGCTCTAAATAATTTCTCATAGCTAACCAAGACTTTCTGCTTTCTATCTTTCTTGCTTCTCTAAATAGATTTGCAGAAACTTGATCAATTAATTCTTGATGAGTCATACAAATATTCCTCTTCAAGTTCAATAACTACACCATTTAAAAAATCTGCTAATGGTTTTGATGAATCATAAATAAGTAACTTTTTCTTTTCTTTTAGGATTCTCTTTTTAATTTTTTTTAAGTTTCTCATAATGATTAAGGTAATTCAAGTTCTTCAAAAGTCCATCCCTCCAGTTGAAGGTTATGCCATTTGTTCCAAGCATCATCCAAATGCATTTGACTTGAAGATTTCAATGCGGCTGGCTCTCCAAAATCATTTGAATAATATGTATGAGCAAAGATCTTAATTTTATTATTAGGAGATTTTTTATTCCTTTCAAATAATATTAATCTGCTTCGTTCCGGGTTAAGCAACCAGCCACTTGGGGACTCATTACGATAACCGTAAGAAAAATTAGTCCAAACATTAGCTCCTCCTAGAGTCATTTAATGTAATACATCTGTACTATATATAGCTATCCTTTTTGATGGTGTCAATATATTTATTTAAAGTAGATTAAAATAAACAAAGTATTATTTATCTGCAAAAGGCAAAAGGTACTTTATTTAAAATCTTCTTTTGTTTGATTATCATTTTCCCTTCCCCAATAGTCCTCATTTATAAGATTTCTTTTTTGATAATCTAATGCGTTCATATTCTTATCGAGTATGGCAAAAGGAGAATTAGTAAATTTCATGGCATAACACCTCTTAAAAAAATGGTTTATTAAATATCTAATAGATATGAGATTTTATTTATCTCAAGTAACTAGATCCTCTATAAGTAAGCTTTATTGTTTTCTCTTCTTGGCTCTTACAATATACGAAAGATTTGCCGTTGAAATACATGTTTACCATGATGCAGCTCCTGGTCTTGCTCAAGTCCCCGTCCTATGGCTTGAGTCGTACTGCGGTCTATCTAATAGTAGATCGGACGATTTGGTAGCATTAACTACAATTTATTTATAGAGTATTTATACTCAGTTGTCAACCCTTAAGATTAAAATTCTCAGTCGCAATAGACTAAACAATGCTGATTAGTTGGATGTTCTCTACATTCCCTCTTCCAATAGTCTTCAAATAAATGGTTATCTCTATCAAGATTTCTTGTTATTTCTTCCACTCTGTTTCCAGCATAATTAAATGCTTTTAGGTATCTTGGAAGGATTGTGAATTGATTGAATAGTTTCATTTAGACCTCCTAGATCTATACCTATATTGTCCTCCCATAGCCTTGAAATTTATAGGTCGGTTTGAGGAACTATTAGGTACGGGAAGAGGTATATATTTTGAATCAAAAAATACTAAAGCAGTCCTAAAATTAATACATGGTTGTCATGAGGCAGTTGCAGGGATACAACTGAAGCCAACCATAAATTATTGGAGATCAATTCAAGATATTAAAACACACTCAATATTTAAAAAGAAATCTTCTCCGCTAGAGATAAAACTGAGATAAATCAGGATTTGAAAACAATGTAATCGTAGATACTAACAGGTATTTAGCTAATTGATTATATATTAAACACACGAGTTAACCCGTTCCAATTTGTTGACTCTGAGGTTTTACCGTTGATTCCTTATCTTCTGAAAGTTGTTCCTTGCAGCTTGAGATTTAAAAACGGTCTATATTTAATTTAAACCATGCAAAAGAAAATCGTAAAAAAATATGCTGAATTAATGCATCAGGCGCAACAGGCTACTGGAAGAAAAGAAGCTGTTGGACTAATACATAAAGCAGCAAAGTTAAAAACTAAATTCGATAGCTACGAGATGATGTGATCATCGACCTTGCCTTATATCTTCCAAACTTCTCATCCAGAAATATGGAAAGTCAGCGGTAGCCATTTCGATAAGCTTCGGAGGTGGCTTGGAAATATCCTCAAATGGTTTGAATACTTTTATTCGATTTCTTTGCTTATTTATCAAAGGAAAAGCCGATATTCGAGTCTTTTTATATCCTAATTAATAAGATATTTATTTATCTAGCGATCTGTTGCCTCAGTTATAACTTAGTTTTGTGAGCGATTGCTAATATGGTCCTGCAATTGGTATTGCAATTTGGTCCTGCACCGTGGTCCTGCACCCCTAATTATGAAAAATAAAATACCTACCAAAAGGCTGTTATTGCAAGCATTTTGATAGGTAACACCGGATCCCCGTTAGTTCTCTGCTGCATCGACCTGGAAAAGCCAGAAGAGGAGTCAAAGTGGGCTTTCGTTTCCAATTACAGGATTGGTTTACGTCTGCATCACGACAGTCTCCACAAGTCGAAAAGAGTCAGATCAGAGCACATAAAGAAGAACTTGACCAAAGATCCAGTATGAAAATTTTAACTTATTTCTTAACTAATTTGGAGAGGGCCAAATATCTCTTACTTTGGTAAGAATTTCTTGTGATTCTCTAACTCGTTTCGCATGATTATCTCCTTTAAGTAAAAAAGTTAGATGAGCCATTTTTCTACCATAAATCTCTTTTGATTTCCCATACCAATGAAGATTAGATCCATTAATTTTAGATAACATTTTTATCCTTTTTTCAATTGATAAAGGATAATTTGTCCTTAAACCAAGTAAATTTATCATTAGCGCTCCTTGACTATGCATTTTTATTTCTGGAACTGTCATCCCTGAAGATATGCAAACATATTGGTCAAATTGACTTGAAGAACATGCCTCGATAGTGAAATGCGCGGAATTATGAGTTCTTGGAGCTATTTCATTAATTAAAAGTCCCTTATCGCCATAAAAAAATTCAATAGCTAGAACTCCAACATAATTCAGTTCATTTACGATAGATGAAAAAATATTTAAGGCAAATGTTTTTAAATCATAATTAATATCAGCAGGAGATAAAACCCAATCGCAAACATTATTTTTTTGAAATGTTTCTACTATTGGGAAAAATCTTATTGTGCCATCAGAATCTCTTGATCCTACTAATGAAAGTTCATTCTTATAATCTATCCATTCCTCTAATAACCATTCATCAGATTTAATTTCATCCAAAAATGACTTCAAATCATCTTTATCGTTTATTTTTTTATTTCCCTTACCGTCATATCCTCCTTTAAAAGACTTTGCCATTAAAGGCCAATTCCAATTCTTTATTTCTTCATCATCAAGATCTTTGAATTCTTTAATTGGAATCCATTTAGTAGTAGGTATATTCATTCTGTCTATTAACTTTTTCTGAGAAATCCTATCAACCAAAGGCTGAATTGCTTTAAGACTTGGTATGAAAATATTATTCGATTCAATAAAACTTAATTTTTCAATCTTTATCCACTCATTTTCAAAGATAATTTTTTCACAAAATTTAATAAGTTCCTTATTTCCTTTAATCTTCAAAGGATCGACTTCAAGAAAATGATCCGCCTTTGAAACTGCAGGATCATTTGAGTTTTTTGTTTGTACACAAACTTTTAATCCTCTTTCTTTTGCTGCTTCAGTAAGCATTAAAGCCAGTTGACCTCCCCCAATTATACCTAGTGAATAAATTTTTTTTGAATTTTGTATATTACTTTTTAAATTCATAAATTGATTTTATTATGATTTTTAATTCTTAACAACCAAATTTTTTATATTATTTTTCTATTGAGATATGGCTAGAATATAATGGTTATCTCTGAATATTATTAAAAATATTGAAGGATATTTATGGTGATTAAAAACAAAATTGTAGTTCCTTTGAAAAATGATTCTTACGATGTAATAATAAGTCCCGGAATAATTAACAAAATTGGTAATGAGCTTAAAAAAATTGGTTTTAAAAAAAATAAGAAAATACTGATAGTTTCAAATAAAGAAATTTCTGATTTATACAGTAAAAAACTAATAAAGAATTTAAAGGAAAATAATTTGGATGCAAGGATATGTCACATTAAAGCAGGTGAAGCTAATAAAAATTTGACAACCTTAAATGCCATTTATAAAGAAGCCTTTGATCATGGTTTAGATAGAAATTCCACATTAATAGCTCTTGGGGGAGGAATTGTAGGGGACATTACTGGATTAGCTGCAGCGACATGGCTAAGAGGTATTGAATATATTCAAGTCCCCACAACATTATTGTCTATGGTTGATTCATCAGTAGGCGGGAAAACAGCTGTAAATCATCCTAAGGGTAAAAATTTAATAGGTGCTTTTCATCAACCAAAAGCAGTTTTTGTAGACCCAGAAACTCTCAAAACACTTCCAAAAAGAGAATTAATAGCAGGGATGGCGGAAGTTATAAAGTATGGAGTCATTAAGGATAAAATGCTTTTTGAATTTTTAGAGAACGATCACAATAGAGATAAAATAATGAAACTTGATAATGAATATCTAATCAAGATAATCAAGGATTCAATTCGAACGAAGGCTAATATTGTCTCTGATGACGAAAAGGAAAAAGGTATTAGAGCAATATTAAACTATGGGCATTCATTTGGCCACGTTATAGAGAATCTCTGCGGATATGGAAAGTATCTTCATGGAGAAGCAATATCGATGGGGATGAAAATTGCGGGTGATATCGCTGTTGAGAAAGGATTATGGTTAAAAGATTATTCGTTAAGACAGGATAACTTAATAAAAAGCTATGGGCTACCAACTAAAACTCCAAAGATTAAGAAGGATAAAGTATTAAATATTCTCATGGGAGATAAAAAAGTAAGGAACGGGAAAATGAGATTTATATTGCCTATAGGAATTGGGAATGTTGATATTTATGAAGATGTAGAGGATTCTTTGTTTCTCAAGTATTTCGATTAAAAAATACAACTCGATTTGATATCAAAATTCTCCTTTTGGAATTTACTAAAAATGAACCATTTAAAATCTCCCAGGCATAATGGATCTACCAATCTCAACAAGGCTTCTCTTCTTGAAAGAGCCTTAGAAATATCTTTCTTTAGTTCGTTCTTAACTTCATAAAGACGTTCCGCCAAACCTAATGCCAATAAAGCTTCACCTTGTTTGACAAAACCAATAGTTTTAAATCCAATAGTTTCCGAATCATGAATTAAAGTTTCGATACAAAGATGAGTAGTTAAATCACAATTTCCTGGAGAAGCAAATAAATTACTAACAATTTTTTGATTTTTATAAGAAATTAACGTCCCATTAATATTGCTAGAGGAATAATATTTTTTTGCTTCTTTTGCATAATCAATTATTAGTAAAATTCCATTATTAATTTTCTCATATACTGACCTTAACCAAATTTCGTCCTCAATATGCCATTCAGTCGCCCATCCTTCTGGCGCATCCTTAGGTGGAATACTTATACTTAATTTTTCCTGAGCAATGGCAATGCTTTTGTTTAATTCTTTTGTAGTTGAGATATCTTCATACATTAATTTCCCCGAGTTTTTATCCAAAGAAACACCTTGACGGTATATCTTTCCTTTACGATTTATTATCCTTTCAACGGGCAAAGCATCAAGAACTTCATTAGCTAAAATAATCCCTACTAGACTTTTATCTTTTATCTCTTCTAAACTTTTCCATACAATCTCCAAACCCAGTTTTAAGTATTTTTCTAATTTCTTTTTTTGTTTTTTAATCATTCCTTCATTGGGTTCAATAATAACGATTCTGATCGTTTTTAATAATTTTTTATTATTTTTGAAAAAATATTGAATAATCCCACTTATAAGACTACCGTCACCAGCTCCAAATTCCACAATTGACATTTTCAAATCACACAGCCCCCTACTATTAAATTGAATCAGCCATTCTTCAATTTGTTTAGATAATAAAAATGCAAAATCTTCAGACATCGATGGAGAAGTAACGAAATCGCCCTGACTTCCTAATTTAGCTTTGCCACTGCCATAGTATCCGTTATTTGGATCATTTAAAACTATATTCATAAAGGCATGAAAGCTTATAATTCCACCTTTTTTTATTATTTTTCTTTTTAACCATTCATGATTATTCGCGGGTAGGCTATTCATCGGCGAAAATAAATAAAGACAAAAATTTATTATGCCTCCAAAGATTAACTATTTCATAGCAATATTTCTATCTATAGTAATTTTTATTTTTAATGAGCCGACTTTAGCTGTTAATAATCCGAGTCTTTTACCAAAAGAGAAGACGCCTGTTATAGACTTAGCAAAAACATTAAGTCCTAAGCAAAAATTAGCTCTTGAAGAAGACCTAAATAGCTTTGAGATTAAAAGTGGTTGGAAAATTAAATACCTATCTCAGTTCGATAGTATCCCAGGAGTCGCAATAAAAGATTTTTGGGACTTAGATGACACTACTCTTTTAGTAATTGCAGATCCAAGAGGTGGTAATTTATTAAATTTTAATGTTGGAGAAGCACTATTCGCCTTTATGCCAAGATTATTTTGGGTTGAACTTCAGACAAGATATGGGAATCAATATTATGTAAAAGATCATGGAGAGGATGGATCAGTATTAGAAGCCATTAATTCAGTAAAAGTTTGTCTTGAGAGAGGAGGTTGTAAAGTTGTGCCTGGGATACCTAAGGAACAATATATTTGGACACTATGTACTTCTATATTAGGGGGGTTAGTTGCAGGTTTTGCTGCTGCACCTAGGAAAGAAGATCAAATAATATCTATTGGGTTTTTAGCTCTGCTTTCTCCTTTATGGGGCATGTTATTCGGTATATTCGGCTTGGCACCAATTATTTCAAGAACGAATGAATTTTTACCTCTGTTTAAAAATAGTCTTGCCTTTACAGCAGCTGCAATTACTGGATATCTTTTATCCCAAACGGTATTTTCAAGATATGAAAAACCTAAAAAGAATTAAATTTTAATCAATTTCAGTAGCTTTATAAAAATCTCTCTTCTTCGAATATTTCACCATACTGAGAATACCATCGATGAGATACATGTTTAAGTTGATCTTTTTCAAACTCTACCCAAGAAAAGTTTATGAATAATTCACCATGTTCATTAGTTTTATATCTTGGCACTACAGCAGCATTTAAATAAGCTGTGCCGCAGTTATCAATCTTGAACATTTCTCGAAAACCAAGATTTCTTTTTAGGTGATTATGCATATGACCAAAAATGACAATATCAACAATCCTTTTTTTTTGTATTTCTGAAATTGCGAAGGACAAATCCCTATCGCCCCAATCTAAAGGAGGTAACTTCCAGTCTCTGCCACAAATACTTTCTTGCTCTGAACCCAATCCAGAAGGACCAACATGTGACATTATTAATAAAGGTAAGTTATTAATTGCTCTTTCCGAACTTTTAATAATTTTTTCAACTGAGTCTTTTTCAGTAATAGGTCCATAGACCATCTTTACTTCTTTAGAAAGATGATAGCCGCCTCCAGAACTACATGGTCTACCAGATAATATATTGATTTGGTCATTAAAAACTCTTAAATCCCACGCACAATATTTTTCTCTAAGTACTCGAATTTGCTTTAAAAGAGTTTCCCCAAAGGGATCCTTCCCACGATCATGATTACCCAGAATTACAAAAGTAGGAATTTTTATTGAATTAACTTTTTTAATAATTTTGATGCTTCCATCAGAAATATCACCAATAAATAGAACAATATCTGGTTTTATGATCGATAAAATCTCTATGTCTATTTCAGACCATTGACCATGACAGTCACCAACAATAGCAATTTTTAAATTTGTCAGAATTTTTACTATTAAAAGTCATATAATTTATTTAGAGATATTCTAAATCCTGAACAGTATAACTTCTACAAAAAAATATAAAACCCTTCAAAACAAGGTCGATCTTATTTCTGAAATAAAAGAACTTTGTTTAGAGTCGAATGCGATAATTTTAGCTCATTATTATCAGGCTCCAGAAATCCAAGATATTGCCGATTTTATAGGTGATTCTTTGGATCTTTCTAGAAAAGCCGCAAATAATGATGCTGATATTATTATCTTCTGCGGCGTACACTTTATGGCAGAAACCGCAAAAATACTAAGTCCAAATAAAACTGTATTGTTACCTGATATTGATGCAGGATGCTCCTTAGCTGACGATTGTCCTTCTGACGAATTTAAAAAGTTTAGGGATAAGCATCCAGATCATTATGTAATAAGTTACATTAATTGCACCGCAGAAGTAAAAGCACAAAGTGACTTAATATGTACAAGCAGTAATGCAGTTTCATTAGTTCAAAAGATACCTAAAGATAAAAAAATAATATTTGCACCTGATCAAAATCTTGGTAGGTGGGTACAAAAAAACTCTGGGAGAAAACTCAAGCTTTGGCCGGGAAGCTGTATTGTTCATGAAACATTTAGTGAAGAAGCTTTATTAACATTGAAACACCATAATCCAGATTCAAGAATAATAGCTCATCCAGAATGCAATCAAAATTTATTAGCACTTTCTGATTTTATTGGCTCAACTAGTAAATTACTTAATTACGTTAGCAATAATCCATCTAAAACCTTTTTGGTTTTAACTGAGCCAGGAATCATACATCAAATGAAGAAAAATGAACCTAACAAACAATTCATTGAAGTTCCTGATGTAGATGGATGCAAATGTAATGAATGTCCATATATGAAATTGAATACATTGGAAAAAATTCTTAATTGCTTAAAAAATAATTCACCATCTATTGAATTGGACTCTGAAATAATAAAAAAAGCCTACAAGCCAATAAAAAGAATGCTTGATATGAGTCTCTAAATTAAAGAATAAACTAGGTTATCTTTACCCTTTTTGAAAACTGACAATAAATTTGAAGATTTTGGATCATATTGCCGCACCAAATTATTTTTATAAATAATTTTTATAAGTTCCCTCTCTGCGGCTTTATACTGTCTATCTCTTCTAGTACCAATTTCTCTTGGCAAAATTGGATTTAAATTCATTTTAACTTTTATATCTGGTGTAATTCCTGATTTGTTTATATCTGTTCCATTAGGAGTTAAGTACTTAGCGACTGTGACTGTCAATCCAGAACCGTCCACCAATGTTCGCATAGACTGAACAAGGCCCTTTCCGAAAGTTTTTTGACCAACTAATTTACCTCTTTTATTATCCCTTATTGCCCCTGAAACTATTTCACTTGCACTTGCTGAACCTTCATTTACAAGCACGATGAGAGGTTTATTAGTTAAAGCCTTACCATTCGCTCTTTTAATTTCTTTCAAACCATCCTTAGTTAAGGTACTAACTATTATTCCTTTATTAATAAATTGTCTTGAGATATCAATACTAGCCTCTAATAGACCCCCTGGATTGCTTCTTAAATCAAGAATATATCCTGAAATATTTTTTGAGTCCAAAGATTTTAAAGTATCTTGCATTTCTCTAGACGCATTCGCATTAAATTGCTTTATCCTGACATAGGCAATTAATAAACCATCTTTCGTTTCATTAATTTTGCTAGTAACAGATTTTATTTCAATTTTTTCTCTTGATAAAGACTTAAAAAAAATATCACCATTTCTGTAAATTTCAAGTTTTACTTTTGTACCTCTTTGCCCTCTTATTAATTTAACCGCATCCTCAATATTCATATCTTTTGTTGGAACATTGTCGATTGATAATATTTTATCTCTTGCTTTAATACCTGCCTCATAAGCAGGTGTTCCCTCAATTGGAGAGATAATTATTAAATCATCAGATTCTTTATCCTTTATTATTTGTATCCCCACACCAGTCAGTTCTCCTGATGTATCAATTCTCATCTGATTAAACTCTTTTGGATCTAAAAATCTAGTATAAGGATCATCTAATTTTGAAAGCATATTTCTAATAGCATCGTAAGCCTCATCAGTATCTGCATATTTTTTTCCTAAGAAATCCTTTCTAATTTTAATCCAATTTGATTTTTCAAAATTTCCATTTGAATCAAGAAAATCTCTGTATACTATTTGCCAAACATGATCTATGACCTCCTTATAGTTGTTATTTAAAATTGTCGCCTTAGAACTATAAGTTACTGATAAACCGGCAAAAGATATAAACAAAAAAGAAACAAATGGCTTTTCGAATAATTTTTTTAATTTCAACAAATAATAAAACATATTAATTATTATAGATTCTTTAAATTAAATATATTAATTAGAGCTCTATTTAAGGATCGATCCACTTCCCATCATCCTTAATAAGTCTAATTAAAGCATCAACCCCTTCATCTTCAGGCACTCTTTTTATCTCCTCTTTCTTTCTATATAAAGCAATTGTACCTTTACCTTTACCGACGTAACCATAATCAGCATCAGCCATTTCTCCTGGTCCATTAACAATACATCCCATAATTGCTATATCCAAACCAGTTAAATGTGAGGTTGCATTTCTAACTTTATCTACAACTTCTTCAAGGTTAAAAAGAGTTCTCCCACAACTTGGACAACTTATATATTCCACCATAGTTTTTCTCAATCCTAAAGATTGCAAAATTGAATAGCAAACTGGAATTTCCTTTTCGGGTGCCTCTGTCAAAGAAACTCTTATAGTATCTCCTAAACCCTCAGCAAGTAGAGTTCCAATCCCAGCGGTACTTTTAATCCTGCCATAATCGCCATCACCTGCTTCAGTGACTCCCAAATGCAAAGGGTAGTTATAACCTTCTGCGTCTAGCCTATCTGCAATCATTCTATAGGCAGCCATCATCACAGGAGCCCTTGAAGCTTTCATTGAAATGATGATGTTATGAAAATCAAGCTCATCACAAATTTTCACAAATTCCATCGCAGACTCTGTCATACCTCGTGGAGTATCCCCATATGTAAAAAGCATCCTCTCAGACAAAGATCCATGATTAACTCCAATCCTTAGGGCTTTATTTTCGGATTTTAAAACTTCAACAAGTGGAGTGAATCTTTTCAAAATTATTTTTTTTATATTTTCAAATTCCTCATCTGTATATTCAGTTCTTGTAGGGTCTGATTTTTCAAACACAAACAATCCAGGATTAATTCTTACTTTATCAACATGTTTTGCAACTTCCATTGCAATTTTCATACCATTATGGTGAACATCAGCCACCAAGGGGGTGTTGATATTATTTTCTAATAATTTTGCCTTTATATCTCCTACTGCTTTGGCATGTGCTAAGGAAGGGACAGTTAACCTTACTATTTCACAACCCACATCATGAAGTCTTTTGATAGCTAAGTAAGCATTTTCGACATCCATCGTATCTTCATTTATCATCGACTGAACTCTTACTGGATAATCACTTCCAATAGCTATATCACCAACCATTACTGTTCTAGTTATCCTTCTCTCAATATGAGTTGAATATCTTTTGGAGAGACTATTAACCTCTTTTGATTGAGTTAATGACATTAAAATTCTTGATATTCAAAAAGGATTTCATTAAATTATACGGCATATAGTTTACCCCTTACATTCTCTAGGTCTTTCAAAGTTAGATGGTAAGGTTTATTGATTTCTTTTGAAGGAAATCTCAACAAATAAGATGGATGAAAAATTGCCATAATTTCTCTCCCATCTTTTTTAATCCATTGACCTCTTAAATTACTTATAGGATCTTTAACTTCCAAAATCGTTTTCATAGCAGTAGAGCCAGTAAGAATTATAAACTTTGGATCAACTAGTTCTATTTGTTTTAATAACCAAGGCTTTTGTATGTTAATTTCTCTTGCAGTAGGTTTTCTATTGTTTGGCGGACGACATTTTATTACATTACAAAAATAAACATTTTTTTTGTAATCAATCCCTGCCTTTTGCAATAATTCATCTAACAATTTGCCAGATTTGCCGACAAAGGGTTTTCCTTCTAAGTCTTCCTGTGCTCCAGGTGCCTCACCAATTATTAACAAATCTGCAAATACACTTCCTCTCCCAATAACTAACCTTTTCACGGAAAATAAAACTTTAAATATTTTTTATCTTAAGAACTCACAAGATGAAAATAAAATAGATTAAGAAAATGAACTAAATTCAACCATTATGTGATAGTTTTATTTATTCTTAATTTATGCATTTGTCATTATTAAAAGTCATATTTGAAAAGTCATAAGTCAATGATTCAAGTTAATTTATCTGATCGGGCACTTTCAATTGAGCCTTCTCTTACATTGCAGATAAGTGCTAAAGCAAATCAATTATCTGCAGAAGGAGTTGACATTTGCAATTTAAGTGCAGGAGAACCTGATTTTGATGCCCCAAAAGTAGTTATAGAGGCTACAAGTAAAGCTATATTTGATGGATTCACAAAGTACGGGCCCGCAGCGGGCAATTTAGATCTCCGAAAAGCAATTGCAAATAAACTTCAAATTCAAAACAATTTAAATTATGAATTTGAAAATGTAATGGTCACAAATGGTGCTAAGCAGGCAATATATAATCTTTTCCAAGTCTTGTTAAATACTGGAGATGAAGTTATTATTCCTTCTCCATATTGGTTGAGTTACCCCCAGATGGTTAGATTGGCGGGTGGGAAGCCAATTTTTACAAATTCTTCTGCTGAAGATGGATTTAAAATAAATATAAAAGACTTGAAGTCTAAAATCTCTTCAAAAACTAAATTTATAGTTATCAATTCTCCTAATAATCCTACTGGAAGAGTTATGTCAAAGGAAGAATTAATACAAATTGCTGATTTAGCCAGAGAAAATCCAAATATCAATATTCTTTCTGATGAGATTTACGAACTCATCCTTAAAAAAGAATTTAAACACTACAGTTTATCTTCATTAGCAAATGACTTAAAAGATAGGATTTTTATAATAAATGGGTTTGCGAAAGGATGGGCTATGACTGGCTGGAGGATAGGTTATTTAGTAGGTCCCAAAGATGTAATCAAAGCATCCTCAGCATTACAAAGTCAAAGTACAAGTAATGTTTGCTCTTTTGTTCAAAAAGGTGCTTTGGAGGCTTTAAAAATTAATAATGAGTTTTTCTCAATGATAAATAGCCATTATGATCACAGAAGAAGGATTCTCTATGAGGGCCTTAACAATATAAATGGGATTTATATTGAAGAACCTAATGGAGCATTTTACGCATTTCCCAAATTACCTAACTCCTCAATTACTTCTATTGATTTCTGCAATAAAGCTCTTCAAGATTACGGATTAGTTGTTGTACCTGGAAAAGCTTTTGGGCATGATCAATGTATAAGAATATCTTGTGCAGCTTCAGAAATTAAAATAAAAGATGGACTGCAAAGGATTGAAAAAGCAATATCTGAATACTATTAATTAAAAAAAGGTATGTTTAATTTAAAAAATATCCTACTAAGTTCATCTCTATTATTTTCTATTTTTTCATCACCTGTATTTTCAAATCCCAAAGTTTTAAAAGTTGGAGCAATACCTGATCAAAACCAAGATGTTTTGGACAAAAGATTTAATTTATTTTCAAAAGAATTATCCAAACAACTTGATGTAGAAGTTAAATACATTCCTGTTATTAATTATGTTGCAGCAGTAACTGGATTTAGAACTAAAGATTTAGATTTAGTTTGGTTTGGCGGTTTATCAGGAGTTCAAGCAAGATTACAAACTCCTAATTCAATTGTCATAGCTCAAAGAGATATCGATAAGGAATTTAAAAGTGTTTTTATAGTAAACAAAAATTTAGCGCTTAACTCGATTTCAAACATTAAAGGACTTAAAAAACTAAAGAATTTAAGATTTACTTTTGGCTCTGAAAACTCAACTTCTGGAAGATTAATGCCAGAATATTTCTTAAATCAAGCAGGGGTAGAAATTAAACACTTTAAAGGAAAAAAAGCAGGTTTTAGTGGGAGTCACGACGCCACTATAGCTTTAGTTAATAGTGGTGCATTTGATGCTGGAGCTCTAAATAAAAAAGTTTTGGAAAACAATCTTAAAAATAATCCCCAAAAAACAAGTAATTTAGAATTATTCTGGATCACCCCAGAATATGTTGATTATCATTGGGTGGCGCAAGGGGATCTTGAAAATAGATTCGGGGAAGGGTTTACAAAAAAACTTAAATCAGTAATTCTAAATTTAGATATAAATCAAAAATCACATAAACAGATATTAGATATGTTCAATGCAAAAAGATTTATTAATGCAGAAGCAAGAGACTATAAAAATATAGAGGATATCGGGAGGAAATTAAGGAAAATTAGATGAATAATACTCTCTTAGAATTAGAAAATATATCTTATAAATACAAAAATAATCTGATTTTAAATAAAGTAAATTTAAAAATAAATTCAGGGGAGAAAATTGCACTTTTAGGTAAAAGCGGTTCAGGAAAAACTACCCTAATATCAGTGCTTAATGGCACTATCAAGCCAACTCAAGGTGTGGTTAAATTATTTAATAGAAGTTTCGAGGAATTAGATAGAAAGCAAAAATGCAAAATAACAACTATTTGGCAAGATTTAAGATTAATAGAAGATCTCACAGCAGAACAAAACGTTAATTGTGGACTATTAGCGGAAAGTAATTTTTATTTCGCTTTAAAAAATTTGCTAAATATAAGTTCTTTTAAGAAGGCTCATAAATATATGCAATTATGTAGACTTCATAGCTCTATTTACGACAAAAAAATCAGAGAACTATCTGGAGGACAAAAACAAAGGGTGGCTATAGCTAGATCATTAATTCAAGGATCAAATATATTACTTGCGGATGAGCCTTTTAATAATCTAGATCCAAAATTGATAACAACAATTAAAAACCTGCTGCTAGATAATGTAGATAAAAATAATAAAAAAAATTCCCCAAAGACAACATTAGTAGCATTACATAGATTAGATTTGCTGAACGATTTCGATAAAGTTATTGGAATAAGGGATGGTAAAATTTTTTTCAATATTAAAACAACTAACTTAAAGAAGATCCACTTAGACAAAATATATTAATTCGTTGAATAAATTAAAATTTAACTATACTTCATTATCTTTTCTTCCAATTTTGGTATGCATACCTCTGGGGTATCAATTAATAACCAATATTCATTTTGGAGGATTAAAATTATTCCAAGAATTCTTAATTTCTGCATTTAATCCCAAGATCGATAATGAAATTATTATTATCGTAATTAATCGATTAAATGAAACTATCTTAATTGGTTTTTTTAGTTGGTTATTAAGTATTATTTTTGGGGCAATTTTTGGAATATTATCCTCAAATATTTTTTATAAAATCTTTAATATTCCAAATTTTTTCTTCATCATAATAAGGGTTTTTCTAACAATAATAAGATCAATTCATGAAATAATTTGGGGAATACTATTAATGCAAATATATGGCATAAATTTTTCAATAGGAATAATAGCTATATGTATTCCTTATATTGCTGTAAATTCAAAAGTTTTTGCTGAACAATTAGAAACTATTAAATACGAAAGTTTTGAATCTATAAATCAAATAAATGCGCCTAAATTTTCTACTTTATTAACTTTAATATGGAATCCAATAATAAATACATTTAAAAACTTTGGTTTATATCGATTAGAGTGTTCAATAAGAAGTACGGTGATTTTAGGACTTTTTGGGATTGGAGGAATAGGTACTAGTATTTTGTTATCTTTCCAAACTTTGAATTTTAGAGAGCTATGGACTTACTTATGGTCATTAGCAATTTTGATAATTCTTTCTGGATTAATATTCAAAAAAATTAAATTTAACAATACAAATAAAATCCTGTCAATATTTTTTATTTTAGTTTTTTTTATAACAATTTTATTTTCTTTTTCATATTTTCTTTACTTTATTTTTAATAATAATTTTGAAAATTTTAATTATGTTAGTTCTCTATTTAAATCAAGCTCATATTTAGGATTATTTGATTTCTTAAAACTTATATTGGAAACAATAATTTTAAGTCTTTTATCAACAGGAATCGCAATTAGTTTGCCTCCATTATTAATAGGAATTTTTGACAACAATACTTCTATAATTTTTATAAAATTTTTTGCATTTTTATTACGTTTAATACCTACACCTGTAATACTTCTAACTCTATTAACTTTTAATAATCCTTCTTTATCTTTAGCAGCTTTAACATTAGGTCTTCACAACGCTGGCATTACAAGCAAATTACTTTTGACAAATTTAGATAGCCAAGATAAAAGATATTATATTGCAATGAAATCTTTAGGAATCTCAAAAAAGACTAGTTGGCTTCTAGGTTTATTTTCTCAACAAGCAAAAAGTTACTTAGCATATTGCGCTTATAGATCTGACATAATTATTAGAGAAACTGCAATTGTCGGAGTTATTGGAAGTGTTGGTCTAGGTTGGCAATTGCAAGAATCACTAAGTTCTTTTGCATTCCAAGAAGTTACCATAGTTTTGATAGCTTATAGCTCCATCGCAATAGTAGGCGAATTAATAAATGGTAAAATCAAAAATAGTTTAACTTGATTTGTAAGAATAATTTGTTGAATCAAGTAATTATTTTTTCCGGTTATAGTGATTAGTTTACCAAAACAGCTAGTTGTAATTGGAGATAGCTCAGTTTATGGATGGGGAGATGATGAAGGAGGCGGATGGTGTGAGAGGCTGAGAAAGGATTGGTACAAAAACCAAAATGGGCCAGTAATTTATCAACTTGGCGTAAGGGGAGATGGGATAGAAAAAGTTTCATCTAGATGGGAAAAAGAATGGTCATCTAGAGGAGAAACGAGAAGAAATAAACCTAAAGCAATCCTGCTAAATGTTGGTCTTAATGACACTGCAGCAATTGGTCAGAAAAACGGAAGACATCAATTAGATATAGATGGATTTGAATATGGATTAGAGAGACTAATTAATGAAATGAACTCCCAAACAAATGTTTTTGTTATTGGTCTGACACCAGTTGATGAAAGCAAAATGCCGTTCGCAGGATGTTTATGGTACTCAAATAATTTTTGTAATTCTTATGAAAGGAGAATGGAGGAAGTATGCCTCAATCAGAATGTCCCATTTCTTCCTACTTTTAGAGAAATGTTCTCTGATAAAAGGAGTAAAAATTGGATTACCCATGATGGAATTCATCTAAATTCCGAAGGCCATTTCTGGATTTTTCAAAGACTGAAGAGTTGGGAGATTCTTACAAAATGGAAGGAATCCTAAGTTTTTCCAAATATTTTTAATTTAAAAATAAGAATATAAAATAATAGCAAATATAGCAAAAACAGAAGCAATACTTGTCTGAATAGCATTCACCATTTCATTACTTAATCTATACTTTTCTTGAAATTTAGCACCAATAATACTTTCAGAAAGTGTGGCTAAAAAACCCGAGGTTGCAACAATTATGAAGTGGTATTTTGTAGAAATAATTGATAGAAGAAGCATTATAAAAGTCATAAATATTGATCCCAAAATACTAGCTAAAGTTCCTTCCAAACTTATTCCTCCTTCAGTTCCTCTCTCAACCTTTTTAAGTGAAGTAATTAAAAATGTGTCTTTCCCGAATCTTTTCCCAATTTCACTACCAAAAGTATCCGCCAACTTTGCTGAAAAACTTGCAGCAAAACCTACTTTAAACAAAACTTCGTTTGCAGGATTAAACTTAGTCATCATGGCAAGGAATAATCCTGTAGCTGCAGAGCCCCATACATTTTCAAAACCTCTTCTCCCACCTCTTTTTTCAGCTATTCCTTGTTCTTTTTTAAATTTAAAACCTATTTTAGTAACGAGAGATCCAAATAATAAATAAATCACAACTGACATCCAACCCTGCCAGGACAAACATCCCCACAAAATTGTGCCTAAGATACCAGCACTTATCCAGCCTCCTTTAGTCATCAAAGGAATCTTGTAAAAAATACTAATCAAAATAAAATTAATGCAAAAACCTATAAAAAATTGATTTATAGTCAAACTCATTTTTATCTAATTAATTAATTTCAAATCAATTCTCCACTGATTTAGAATTGATGATGCATTAATACTAGCCGTTGAAGTTCTTAAGATAGTGTCAGAAAGTTTAACAAAGGTAATATTTTTTTCATTAAAAAAATTAATTTCTTTAGAGGACCAACCTCCCTCAGGGCCTATTACATTCCAAAAAATACTCCCTTTTTTATTTACAAATTCTTGCTCTTTTCTTAACCATTGATTTAAGTCATATCTCGTTTCTTCTCTAGTTATAGAAATTGAAACTCTTTCTTGATTATTTCTACTTTTTAGCCAATCCATAATATCCATACCATTTAAAAGAGATGGTTTCCATAATCTCTCACTTTGCTCAACTGCTTCTTTGATAATTGAATTCCATCTCAAAAGTTTTCTCGAAAAATTTAAATTTTTGTTTACCTGTCTTTCCGAAAATAATGGTTGTATAAAATCAATTCCTATTTCAGTACACATTTTTAAAATATCCTCAAAACCACTTTTTGGTATAACAACAGCTATTCCTAATAAGTAAATTTCTTGTTCTTTAAATAAATAAGGCTTTTGTAATTCACTAATATTTAAACAATTATTTTCAACTTTTATAGCTTTCCATAATGAACCCTCCCCATTAGTTATAAATATTTCTTTACCTGTTTTTATCCTCATTACTTTATTTATGTAATGAGCTTCATCATTAGTAAGTTCTAAATTGTTATTCTTTATGTTTAAAATTCTTTCATGGGAAATAATTAATCTTGTTAAGTCTTCCATCTAAAAACACTTAATCTTTGAAAACCAAGTCTTCATGTTCTTCAATAGCCCAATCATTATTTTCACCACCAATAATTAATTCTTCAATTTTTACATAATTATTTGATATCTCATTCAAAGAATTAATTAATATATCTATTGATAAAGAATCTGAAGTTCCAAAATCGACCCAACATCTAGCCCACAGGTTTTGATATTCCATAATACCTAAATTATGCATTAAGGCTGGAAGAGATGCGTTTTTTTGGTCATTATCATAAGACATCCAACTAAGATCTGTACCCTCTTCATGCGTTTGCAAATTTTCAGAGTTAAATCCCCCTAACCTCCCTAAAACATACCAACTATCAAAAACTCCATCTAAATAATTTTTTTCATCTTGAGTTGGAGATTCTGAAAACCTTATCCATATCCAACAATTAAAAGGATCAACTTCTCTAAAAACTATATTCATATTTACTAATAACTTTTTAATTCTATAGCTATTATAAGTAAGTTATTACTTGATTAAAATTCATACCTACAACTTAATTAATAATGCTTGATTTAAAAGAAATATCTTATCAACCCCAAACTGGTGAAAAAAAAATAATAGACAAGCTAAATTTAAAGGTTTATGAAAATGAAATCATCTTAATATGTGGCGATAGTGGTTCTGGGAAAACAACCCTGCTCGAAATAATAAGCGGGTTAACAAATCCTCAAAAAGGAAAAATAACTTGGAAAAATAAAACTTTATCTTCTAGGAAAAGAAGATGGTTTTGTGGAGTAGTATTCCAATTTCCCGAAAGATACTTTATAGGTACAACCATTGGTAAAGAATTAAAAATAGGCCATAAATCTTTAAGAGAAAAAAATATAGAAATAGTTTTAAATAAGGTAGGTCTGCAGAAATTAAACCTTACACAACCACCAGAACAACTTAGTGGCGGACAACAAAGAAGATTAGCTGTAGCAGTTCAGCTTCTTAGAAACCCGTCAATTCTTTTATTGGACGAACCAACTGCTGGATTAGACTGGTCCATGAGAAATGATGTGAAAAATTTAATTCTTGATCTAAAAAATAAAAATACGATTATTATTGTTACTCATGAACCTGCCTTATTTGAGGGAATGCCTTCTAGAATGTTAGTCCTGGAAAAAGGGAAAATTAAAAACTTTTGAAAGAAAATTATGAAAGATAGGATAGTTCGGGCAACTGCAGCAAAAGGAGGAATAAGATTAGTTGCAGTCTTAACAACAGAATCTTCTTTAGAAGCTAAAAAAAGACACGATCTTTCTTATTTAACAACCTGTATCTTAGGAAGAGCATTTAGTGCTTCACTTCTTTTAGCAAGTTCAATGAAGATAATGCATGGAAGAGTTACTTTAAGAGTTAGATCTGACGGACCTTTAAAGGGATTACTAGTTGATGCAGGTAGAGATGGAAAAGTTAGGGGTTATGTGGGGAACCCTAATTTAGAATTAGACCTAGTCAAAATAGGCAATAATAAATATTCTTTTGATTTTACAAAAGCATTAGGTACAGGATATTTAAATGTAATTAGAGATAATGGATTTGGAGAACCCTTTACAAGCACTGTTGAATTAGTAAATGGAAATATTGCTGAAGACTTAGCTTCATATTTATATCATTCAGAGCAAACTCCCTCAGCTGTATTTATTGGAGAAAAAATTCAAAATAAAAATGTTATTTGTAGTGGTGGCTTATTAGCTCAAGTTCTACCTAAAAAAGATACTGACCCTCTACTTGTCTCACTACTTGAAGAAAGGTGTAAAGAAATTAATTCTTTTAGCGAAGACCTATTTACGTCAAAAGATAATCTTCTTTCGTTAATTAAAAATATATTTCCCGATATTGACGATAAAACAATCTCTGAAAAAGCTCGTTCCCAAGATGTTAGTTTTAAATGCAAGTGTTCCAAAGAAAGAAGTTTAAATGCGATGAAAATGCTTGATAGGAGAGAGTTGGAGGACATCCTCAAGAAAGAGGGTAAAGCAGAGTTGGTTTGTGAATTTTGTAAGAATAAATATCTTATAAATTATGAAGAAATTAAATCGATGATAGAAAATCAATCATAAGAAAATTACGCCTAACCATAAAATAACCATAGCTGGAATACTTTGAATTTTTTGTATTGATAAAGAGTTGTTTGATACTTCCTGAATGAAAGAATTATTTTCAAGCAATCCACCAAATATTAATCCTATCGAGAGAAAGGTAACACTCCAACCCAGAGAACCTATAAATCTTTTTCCCGATTTAATTTGAGTATAGGTAAGTACTAATGTTGAGATAGAAAGCAGTAATCTATTATAGGGGTCTGGACTAATAAATAACAAAATTAAAAATAATAGCCCAACAGATATTTTTATCGAAAGATTATCAAATGAGGGGGTGGTTATTTTTGGAAGACTATACTGACTTGAGTTCTTAGAGTTATTATTTAAATTTTGTATCTTTGAAAGTAGTGGAAAATTATTATTGGTAAATTGATTAATTTGTTTTTCTTTTTTTGAAGCGCTCACGGCTTCAAAGCTTATATCTCCTGATTGCCTAGCTTTCAAACTCCCCATGAGTAATTGATCAAAGGAAGATTCTATTTTCGCTTTTAAAATTAAATCTTCACCAGCCTCTTTAACTTTAATATCTCTAGCCTTCTGAATATCCTCAAAAGCAGCACCTTTTTTTACACCTAAAATTTCATAAGGTGATTTTTCGTTATTGTTTTTACTACTGTTTGAATCCAAAATTTTTTACTAATACTAACAGATTAACTAATTTTATAATCCATTAAGACTTTATAAAACAATTGGTTCGACTCCACTAACAACGGGGGCAACTTTGTTTAAATTTAATTGATTGTTGTCTTCAACAAATTGATTTAGATTCCACTCATTTTTGAAAAGAATAACTGGCCTATTCCAACAATCTTTAACTATTTTACAATTGAATATTCTGCCCAGTTTTTCAATGGCTGGCCATCCATCAGAAATCCATCTAGCTAATTGATATGGCATTGCTTCAAGATTTGCATCTACACCATATTCACTTTTTAATCTGTGAGTTACTACCTCCAATTGCAATTGACCAACAGCTGCGAGTATAGGGTCTCTTTTGCTCTCATCAAAGTCATAAAGAATCTGAACAGCACCTTCTTCTCGAAGTTCATTAACACCTTTTCTAAAGTTTTTAAATGCAGAGGGATTTGGATTCCTTAGCCAGCTGAATATTTCAGGACTGAAGGATGGTATGCCTTCATATTCCAGATGAGCACCAGTATAAAGAGTATCTCCAATAGAAAACATACCTGGATTATTTAAACCAATAACATCTCCAGGATAGGCATCATCAACTACTTCTCTATCTTGCCCAAATATTTTTTGTGGTCTTGATAATCTGATTGTTTTCCCAGTTCTAGAATGTTTAACTGACATATCCTTTTCAAATTTGCCACTACAAACTCTTATAAAAGCAACCCTATCTCTGTGCTTTGGATCCATATTTGCCTGAAGCTTAAAAACAAACCCACTAAATTCATCGCTTGCAGGTTCAATATCCCCTTTATTACTGTTTCTTGAAGTTGGTTTTTGTGCCATTTTTAAAAAACTATCTAAAAATGGTCTTACACCAAAATTAGTCATTGCAGATCCAAAGAAAACTGGGGTTAAAGAGCCATTAAAAACTTTTTCTTTTTCAAATTTTGATCCCGCTTCATCAAGAACCTCCAACTCTTCAAGTGAGCTTTCGAGTAAATCTCTCTCAACATATTTTGATAGCTCTTTATCTTCAAGGCTTAATCTTTTCTCATTCGATTGTTTCCCTCTCACGGCTTTATCAAATAAAATCACTTCTCTAGAAAATCTATCAATAACTCCTCTAAATTCTTCCCCGCTTCCAATTGGCCAGTTAATAGGTAAAGTATTTAATCCAAGTTCTGATTCAATTTCATCAAGTAAAGAAAATGGCTCTCTTCCTGGTCTGTCCATTTTATTTATGAAAGTAAATATTGGTATTTTTCGCATCTTGCAAACTTCAAACAATTTTCTAGTTTGAGGTTCTAGTCCTTTAGCAGCATCTTCCAACATAACTGCATTATCAGCAGCAGCTAATGTTCTATAAGTATCTTCGGAGAAATCTTGGTGTCCTGGTGTATCTAATAGATTGATTACTGATCTTTCATATTCAAATTGCAATACAGTTGATGTAATAGAAATTCCTCTTTGTTTCTCAAGTTCCATCCAGTCTGAGGTAGCTTTTCTCTGATTACCCCTAGCTTTTACTGCTCCGGCCTGTTGAATGGCACCTCCATACAAAAGAAGCTTCTCAGTAAGAGTCGTTTTCCCAGCATCTGGATGTGAAATAATAGCAAAATTTCTTCTTTTATTTACCGCATCCAGTATTTCTTTATTATTTAGAATTTTAGTACCTAAGCTCATTTATATAATATAAGCGCCTTTCACTTAGTTCTTATACATTACCATAGACTATTAAATAATTATCACCTTCTTCAAACACATCTAAAGAGGATAGATCATTCTCTAAAATGAAATTTTTTAACTCTTTAAAAGTATAAGAAGCTCTTAAAGATGCATAATAATCATTTGTTAAAATCTCACTATATTTTTTTGAACATTCAGCTTTGAGATCTAAAGCAGACTTTTCATCTACTGGCCTTTTTAAGTCCTTGTGAAAATTTACAGTGATATTACTAGACAAACTTCTTATGGTGGCGAAGAAATCTTCAAGATTGGTAATGTGATGTATCAAACTGTTGCTTACAAGCAAGCTAATTCTTTTTTTAAGTAAGAAATTATTTGATTTAATGTCTTTGATGTTAGAACAAATGTAGCGTAAATTTTTTAATTTTTTTTGATAAGTAGAAATACTTTTATTATATTCTGCTCTCAAAATCATCTCTTTAGAACCATCTATTCCAACTACTTCAGTATTAGGCCATTTTATTGCTAACTTCTCCGAAATATTTCCTGGGCCGCATCCTAAATCAACTATTAAATCTTTTTCACCTAAAGAAATATTTTTTCTCAAAAGATAATAATTTATTTGATTAATTAGATTAACTTCCCCTTCTGAAAAATCAGCTTCGTCATAAGAAATGACCTTCTCTTTTTCTACCATTAATTCAGGTTCAGGGATTCTTTCCATATCCTTTCTTGAAACAAAGATTTCATATTAAACATAATTCTACACAAACCGTTAAATAGTGGTAAGAATGGTTGCAGACGCCACAGGTAGAGTTATTCTTCCAGTACGGGTTATTTACATACGTTTTTTTTTATCGTGACTGTTGCACCAAATAAAGCTCCTTCAGAGAGCAATTCCAATAATCTTAAAAAAGATGATTTTCCAAAGACTGCGCCAGCTGCTTATCCAGTTTTTTTCAGATCTTACAGTAGAAAAACTTCATCTGGCAAAAGGGAGAACTGGAGCGAAGTAGGCGAAAGAAATTTATCGGGATTAAAAGAATTAGGAAAACTTTCTGAAGAAGAATTGATCCTAATGAAAGAGATGCAAAGTAACCAAAAAGCCCAACCTTCAGGAAGATGGTTATGGATAGGCGGAACCCCTTGGATTAATAAGAACCAAAATTTCTCAGGAGCATACAACTGTACCTCAACAAACTTAATTGATTGGGAAGCCTTCGCATTAATGATGGACTTAGCAATGATGGGATGTGGAACAGGTGCAATAATTGAGCCTCATTTTATAAATAATCTACCTACAGTAATTAACAAAATAAATATTAAGTCGGTCAGTGAAGTTGGAATAACTCCTAAAGATCAAAGAGAAGAAAAGTCATCATTAGAAATCAAAGGAAAAGATCTTCACATCAAAGTTGGAGATAGCAGAAGAGGTTGGGTAGATAGCTATAAATATCTTCTTGAGGCATCAAGTAATGAAAATCTTGAAAGAGAAATTGATGTTTATATAAATTTGGAAGATATTAGACCTGCTGGAGAATCATTAAAAGGTTTTGGTGGGATGGCAAATCCTATTAAATTGAAAGATCTCTACTCCAGAGTCGCATCACTTCTTGGAAAGGCAATAGGCAGGAAATTAAGTACTGTAGAGTGTTGTTTATTAATTGATGAAGCTGCAGTAACTATAGTTGCTGGGAATATAAGAAGAAGTGCTGGAATGAGGCAATTTGCTTCAGATGATAAGGAGGCGGCATCTGCAAAAGAAAATCTATGGAGTCAAGATGCAAATGGTAATTGGAGAATAGATCCTGAAAAAGATGCCCTCAGGATGGCTAATCATACCAGGGTTTACCATACAAAACCCACATACCAAACTGTTTTGGACGCCGTAACAAAACAATTCCATTCAGGTGAGGGAGCTATTCAATTTGCTCCAGAAGCAATCGCAAGGTCAAATGCAGATATTCTCAAAGATGATGAATTGAGAAAGGAATTTATTGAAATCTACTCAGAACAAGGTAAGGATGAAGCGAGAAATTGGATAAACAGTAGTTATGGCCCATTTTCTGAAGAAGAGCTTGATCACAGGATGAGCAGATATGGACTTAACCCCTGTGGGGAGATCCTGGGAAATGATTTTCACTGCAATTTAGCTGAAGTTCATTTAAATCAGATTGATCCAGGGGATTTTGAAGAGCAAAAAAAAGCTTTTAAAGCAGCAGCTCTTTCTGTAGCATGCTTACTTAATCATGAATTTGAAGTTGAGCGTTACAGAAAAAGTAGAGAATATGACCCTATTGTCGGTGTAAGTTTCACTGGATTATTTGATTTTTGTGTTCATGCTTTTGGGACGCCATGGTTGAAGTGGTGGGAAGCGGGAAGGCCAAATAGCGAAGAAGGAAAGGCTTTCAAGGAAAAGGAAGCTAAATTCCTAGATTCCTGGAGAAAAATAGTAAAAGAAACTGTCTGGGAATATTGTGATAAACATAATCTTAGAAGACCAAATAGATGTACAACTGTTCAGCCAGCTGGGACTAAAAGTCTTTTAACAGGAGCAGCTCCAGGATGGCATCCTCCAAAAGCTCAAAGATTCATTAGAAGAATAACCTTCAGAAAAAATGATCCAATAGCTTTAGCTTGCATGGATTATGGTTACTCAGTTGTTCCATCTCAATCTGATAAAGATGAAAATGGTTGCTTGCTCGATAATCCATTTGATCCAAGATGTACAGAATGGCTAGTTGAAATCCCTACAGAAGTTAGTTGGGCAAATATAGACGGCGCAGACCAAATAGATATCAATAATTTCTCAGCACTAGCTCAATTTGATTTTTACATGCAAGTGCAGAAATTTTACACAGAGCATAATACCTCTGCAACCGTAGAATTTAGAGAAAATGAAATCGAGGATTTAGCTAAGGCTATTCATAATGCAATAGAAAATAATGAGGGATATATTTCAGCGGCATTACTAGCTAGATTTAGTGCTAACGCTACTTTCCCTAGATTACCCTTTGAACCAATAAGTAAAGAGGAATATATATCATTGCAAAATAAAGTAATTGAAAGGAAAGTTAATGACGATTTCTTTGATGCTCTTAATAAATATGATATTGGAGAACTATCAGAAGCAGGTCCAGCAGGATGTGATTCAGACAAGTGTCTCCTTCCTCTGTCTAAACCGAAAGATTAAGTTTTAAATTATTTGTAAAAAAAAATTTAAATTAGTTTTTAAAAATTTAATTTATGGCTACCTCTTAAATAGGGACATAAATTATTTATGACATTAAGCTTAAATATTGGGAACTTATTTAACGATTCATCTAGTCATGCCTTAGTGGATGAGCTTAGAAAAAGAAAATCAGAAGAGGATATATTAGATTTTGAAAAAAAATTTAACTCTAAAAATGAAAAAAATCTACATATTTATATATGTAGATTTCTAAAAAATAGATCAATATCCAGAGGGCTTGCCTCCAAATGGTTAATAACAATAATTAATAACAAAGAATCAAAAATTGATGCTTTGCAAAAATTAAATAATTAAGTCAGCGCTGAGAGTCTCCAAAGAGCAATCCCAAAAATTGAGAATCCCATTATAAAAGTAAAAGCTAAGGCATTTACTAATTGAACCTTATCATTCATTCTGCCTGCGAAAGGTAGTAATTGAGCAAATAATGGAGTCTCTTCAGCTATCGCAGATTTTTTTACTGTAGGTTTTTTGCTTCTTGAAAACATAAAACAAATTTATTAATCTTAAGAATTTTACATTTAAAAGTTCATTAAATAAAAAATACTTTTCAAAAACGAACAAAATGTAACCTGCAAGATCCTACATAAGGATAAAAGTAAATAATTCTAGTTTGAGCCAAATTTCATCATTAAGTTATTAAGTTTATTTATTAAACTCCTAGACAAATAAATTTCTAAGATGTTATTCTAAATTTGTAGCAACCGCTACAAAAACGTTCAACTTGCGTTTGGCAAGCCGCAAATCGACTTAAGCCATGGAACGGGGACTTAAGCGAAACCGGAGCTTAAAAATGACTCTAATTTACAGAGGACAAAAGTACGTCCAGAACAAAGAAGTTGCTAAGAAGCAGCACATTGAACTAACTTATAGAGGTAAAACTTACAAAAGTTAATTCATTAATCAATAAAAAAAGCCACTTTGAGTGGCTTTTTTTATTAATTAATTTCAGGTTTTTGAAAGAATTTTATTTAATATTTGTAAATCGATTTATTTAACTAATAACGCGCTACTAATCAAAAATAAAAGTTGTCATTGACTAATTGATAATTAAATAATCGACTTTACAAAAATCATTTTTAAAGTCATTTTTATTCTTATAGGAAATAATAGTTTCAATATCCCTTAATTGACATTTTTGTTTATGAAGTCCACGATGAAGGCAAAAAATTACATAATACTTTTTTTCTTTCTTTAAACTAATATGATCTAATATCTTATAAATCATTAATAAACATGGTAGATCACAAACCTCTATTTAAAGCTCCTTATGACATTAAAGATGTAAGTGCTCTTTTCGCAATAGTAGCCTTTATTTTAATTATTACCGCAATAGTTGGTAACAGCCTGTTTGGTTTGTTTCAAGAAAACGTTAATTTTGGATAGTTTGATTGTTTTAAAACTTTTTAAGCAATATTACAAGTCAATTAAAATCACAAAGACTCAATTTAATTTTTTTTCAAAATGATCATGTTTAGTAAAAATTATTTAAAGTTTTTCTTCAAAGACACCATCATTATATCAACTTTATCAATTTTCTTTTTTTTAATTATTGATTCTTTTTTAACCAAGATTATTCGAGTACGAGGTTTTTCTGAATTTTTTGAGAGTGATCCTCAAGTTGGATTTATAAATAAAAGAGATTTTAATGGAAAATTTGGAGGTCCTTTAGAAGATTTTGAAAACGTTATTTCATTCAATAGTTTTGGTACAAGAACAGTTTCTAAAAATAATTGTAAATTTACCAAATCAAAAGTTAATGAAAATTTAATTTTTGTTGGTGACTCAATGTTAGCTGGATTTGAAGTAAAAGATGAAAAGCACTACGTATCAAAATTAAGCAAAATGTGCCTAACCAATGGTGCATTAGTAAATGGAGGTGTTCGAGCCCACGATACGCATATGGCTTCAGCAAATGCAGTTCGCATAATGAAGGAATTTTCATTTAATAGTTCTGAGTCAATTATTATATACGCAGCTTCACATAATGATTTAATTGAAAATGATGATCCAAATACTTACTACAATATGAAAGCAAGATTTGGGTCAATATTTAATAATCAGAATTATAGACCTTACTTAAATCCAAGTTATTTAAGATTTAGAACCTTTATTGCGGACAATTTTTATTTCACTACTCGATTAATTCATACTATCGAAAAATACAAACGCCTTAAATCTCCTAAAACTAATAATAATAATTTAAAATTGTCAAAAAATGCATGTATGAGAGTATTCTCAATTTTAGAAAGTACTATCTCTACAAAATTTCCAAATCCTAGAATTTTAGTGTATATGAGTCCTGATTATATAGATCTACAACTAAGTGAAAAATATGAAAAATGTTTAAAAAATGCATCTATTTTTAATACATCAATTACTTTTATCCCCATACATAAAGATATCAAAAAAAGGATTCAGAACAAAAATAGTAAAATTTTTCATTTTAAAAGAGATGGCCATTACAACGAAATGGGGCATGATCAAATGTCAAAAATTCTTTACACAAAGTTGGAAGCTATTTTGAATTAATTTTTTAGAGGGGTGGTCGAGTGGTTTAAGGCTCTAGTCTTGAAAGATAGATTTAGTTTTAGTTATATCAGTGATTTGGAAGACAACTTGACGTGCAGTTCCGGATAAGTTCCGAAAAATTCAACCATCTTTTGATATAATTGGAAAGCCAAAAATTAAATATTTTTTGCCTGGAGGGGTGGTCGAGTGGTTTAAGGCTCTAGTCTTGAAAACTAGCGTGTCTGCAAGGGCACCGTGGGTTCGAATCCCACCCCCTCCGTATCCAATCACATTTAGAAGCCGTCATAAGTTTAAAAAATTAACATATGTACTTAAGCTTCTCATTACATACTTTTATCAAAAAGACCAATTTATATTTCATCAATAATGGTATAAATATCACTTATAAAGAGTATTTGTAAATTAGCTAATGTTTTTGAATATTTCTCATTATATTCATTAAGTTATATTTTATAGTCATTATTTACTTCCTCTGGGAATTCTTTTTTATATCCTAAAAATAAAGAAAGTCCTATAATAAATTTTTAATCCCTTAAAACGCTCTTATTTAGATGGATAATCAAGGAGAGTTAATTACCAAATATAGAATTGGTTTCGAAAAAACAAATATTGCACTTGGCTTTATTTATAAAGAATGGTACGAACTTATATCCAAAAATTTATCAGAGAAAAAAGGCATGAATATTGAATTGGGATGTGGGGCAAGTTTTATTGATCAAATTATTAATAAGGTTACAAAAACAGATGTTTTTGATAATAAAAATACTGACTTAAAGTTAGATGCAATGGAAATAGGATCAAAATTTAATAATAAAGTTTCAAACATAATTTTAGTTAATGTATTTCATCATATAAGTAATCCTGAATTATTTTTAAGATCTGCTGAGAAATCTCTCTTAAATAATGGGAGAATATTAATGATTGAACCAAGTAATAATATTTGGAGTCGATTAGTTTACAAATTGGTTGGGCATGAAATATTTGATCCAAATCAAAGAAATTGGGATTTTGAATCAACTG
>QCIL01000009.1 GCA_003216725.1 Prochlorococcus sp. AG-402-L18 | reverse complement strand
TTTTTTTAAACCTTCAGCTATTGCAATTAAGTCTCTTGGACTTGCATGACCTGCACAAGCTCTACCTGCAAGTCTTTCTAAATCCCCCATTGCTCTAAGTAAATTTTGGGTATCTGTACGTAATTGTTTAGATTCAATAAAGTTTGTAATTATATTTTGTCTTTTATAAATTTCATTAACGTTTAATAGTGGTGAATCTATCCACCTTCTTAAACACCTTGCACCCATGCAAGTATAAGTTCTATCAATACTCCATAGTAGCGAACCTACATAATTGTTTTCTCGTTGTGTATTTTTGATTTCTAAGTTTTTTTGAGTTTGATAATCAATAATTAATTTGTTGTGACCGTATTGGATTTGTGGAAAGTCTAATGAGATTTTTAAAGAAGAATCATTATCTAAATTTGAAGGATTAATTTTTTCTAAATAATTTAATAAACCTCCAAGTGATCTAGTTGCATTGTTTAAATTTTTAAGTCCTATTCCCTCTAGGTTTGCAATTTGGAAATAATTTTTTATTAGATAATTTGCTTCATTAATTCCAAAATTAGTCTCTTGAGAAACAGTATATGTAATTTGACTATTTCCTTTAATTAATAAATTTCTTACTGTATTGCTTCCTACAATGATTTCTGAAGAATCTAATTTAATAATTTCATCAAATAGTTTTGACAGAGATTGGCCTTCTAAAGTTATTAATTCTCCTGTACTTACATCAGCTTTTGATATACCCCATTCATAAGATTCATCTGCGTTTTCTTCGGATAAGTAAATAGCAGTAATCCAATTATTTTTCTTTGCTATCAACATCCCCTCTTCAATTACTGTTCCAGGAGTAATTATTCTTGTTATTGCTCTTTTAATAGGAGTCCCATAATTTCCAGAACTTTTTTCTAATTGATCGCATATAACTACAGAATAATTTTTTTTAATTAAATCAGCACAATATCTCTCCATTGCATGATGGGGAACCCCTGCCATAGGGATCTTACCAATCTCTTTGCCAGCATCTTTACTGGTAAGAGTTATTTCTAGAAGGTTAGATATTAATACAGCGTCTTCAAAAAAACATTCAAAAAAATCTCCTAATCTATAAAGTAATAACCTATCTTTATTTTCTTCTTTTAGAGTTACATAATGCTTCATTACAGGAGTTAATTTCAGTTTTGAAACTGTTTTATAGCTATAAGATTCTTCATTAATGCAAACATTTTTGTTATTTGAAGTTAAATCAGTCTTGAATTGATTTATTAAATTAGTTGAATTTTTTCTTTGTCTGGGTCTTTTTTGCGATTCTTTTTTTAAATCTTCCAAAGATAAATCTTCTGGAATTTTTGTTATTTCTTTTTGCTCATTATTATCATTACCAATCGCAAATAAATTCTTTTGAATTATCGTATCTTCTTGCATACTTTTTTAATTCCTAAATAGATATTAGTTAGAAATTTTTTTTTTGCATTTAAAGTGTCTAAAGTATGTAAATTTTCTCTAAAAATTATCATTTTCATGAGATTATAGTATCTATAATATTTGAAACCTAAGACTGAATTATGCAGGCTGTTAACTTTTTCTTTGTAAATGCTCTATTATTTGCTTCTTTAATTGCGGTAGTTGGAGTACCCGTTTTATATGTAACTCAACCTTCTACTGAGGAAGGACAGCGAGAAAGTAGGAGGAAAATTTATTCTATTGCTGCTGTTTGGGTTGTTTTAGTTTTTGTTACAGGGATAGTTTCTTCATTAGTTTGAACTTAATACCTTTTCGTGAGAGTCTATTAATATATCTAAGTAAAATTTAATGGCTATTTTTGAGGGTTCTTTTACTAATGCCTCTACTTTAAAAGTTGGCATTGTAATAGCAAGATTTAATGATTTAATTACAAATAAAATTCTATCTGGTTGTCTTGATTGTTTAAAAAGACATGGTTTAGATACTTCTGAATTAAGCAATCAAGTAGATATAGTTTGGGTTCCTGGTTCATTCGAATTACCAATCGCAGCTAAAACCCTCATGAAAAAAAAGAGTTATGACGTTGTAATTGCGCTTGGGGCTGTGATCCGTGGTGAAACCTCCCACTATGATGTAGTTATATCTGAGGCGAGCAAAGGTATTTCAAAAGTTTCAAATGAAAATAATGTTCCAATCATTTTTGGAGTTTTAACTACTGATACTATGCAGCAGGCTTTAGAAAGAGCAGGGATTAAAAATAATCTTGGTTGGAATTATGCTTTACAAGCAATTGAGATGGGATCCTTAATTAAAAATTTAAATTAATTGAAAAAATTTAATTATTTTATCATTGATCCCTTCTTTGAGATAAAATAAAAAAGTTATGCGGATGTAGCTCAGTGGTAGAGCATCTCCTTGCCAAGGAGAATGTCGAGAGTTCGAATCTCTTCATCCGCTTCCTTAAATCTCAAAAGTAATATTAACATCGAAATAAATTTATAATAATAAAATAATGAATGTTTTATTCAATACAAAAAGATTGATAAAGATATATACCTTTAATCTTTTAGCTAATCCATTAAGGATTCAAAATCGAATTAATAAAATTTACTCTCAGGGATATTTAACAATTATCAATTTACATAGGGTTGCTAATGATGATGGTTCTGCTTATCAACCTCTTTGTCCAAAGATCTTTGAAAACTTGCTTCAATTTTTATTAAAAAAATTTACGATAATAAATTTTCAAGGTTTGCAGGAAAATAAATATTCTCAAAATAGATTAACTAAGAAACCTTTGCTTATTTTGTCTTTTGATGATGGCTATAAAGATTTTTTGACAGTCGCCCATCCATTGTTAATTAAATATGGTATCAGAGCAAATCAAAATATTATCCCTTCATGTATTGAGAATCAAAGACCTCCTTTCAATGTAGTTCTTCAAGATTACTTGGGAAAAACAAGTATCAAAGAGTATAGAAAATTGAAAATACCTAATTATTCTTGGAATAATAATTTGAGTAAAATAGAAGAAGGAATTAAATTATCATCTTATATTAAAAATCATACTTATCAAAGACAGATTGAAATTGAGAAATGTTGTTATGAACAACTAGGAGAAAAACTTTATGAATATTCAACTGAGATGATGAATAAAAGTGATATTTCAGAAATAATCAAATTTCATGATATTGGACTACATTCTTTTTTTCATTCAAATATGGGATGTGAAACCGATGAATTTTTTAAAAATGATCTTAATTCATGTACTAGGTGGTTTATCAGTAATTTTGGAATAAAACCTTTTATTTATGCTTTTCCAAACGGATCTTATAAAAAATCAAGTCTTCAGATTGCAAAAAATAAAGGTTATTCTCAAATCCTTCTCGTGAACAATAACTTCTCTAAAATTGATGAGTCAGTTCATAATAGATTTGGATTCCATGCTTTTACTCAAAAGGAGATGATCTATAAAGCTCTAGGCTCATTGAAAAGAATATGAAAATCTTATTACTTTGCGACGAAAAATCTAATCAAAAAGCTTTGGCTCACAAAATTCATAAAGAATTTAAATTGACAGGAATTGTTTTATATAAGTTAAAGAAAAATGTAGTTGAAGAAAAATACTTTAAATTCATTTTGAATAAAGCTGTTAAGTTTTTGTCATGTTTGGCTACATTTGGACAATTCAGAAAAGCCTGGTTTGGAATGCTTGATTATTATTCTAGAGATTTTCCAGAATTTCCAATTAAACCGCTTTTGGAAGTTAATGATATCAATAATAGAAATGTTGAAAAAATAATTAATAATTACCAACCTGAACTTGTTTTAGTTTCAGGTACAAATATTTTAAAAGAAAAACTTTTAGATTTAATTATGCAATATGGCAAGATAATAAATCTGCATACTGGAATTTCCCCTTATGTCAAAGGAGCACCTGATTCTACTTTTTGGTGCCTTTATTTGAGAGAATTTGATCTGATAGGGAATACTATTATGTGGATAAATAAGGGAATTGATTCAGGAAATATTATTGCAACGGAACAAACTTATTTAAACGGTAATGAAAATCTTTTAGATTTAAAAATTAAAGTTATGAATCATGGCCACTATTTATACCTTAGGGCTATTGAAATGTTTTATAAGAAAAAACTTCTTCCAAATGTATCTCAAACTTCGTTTAAACCTAAAAGATTATTCCTCTCAAAAGATTGGGGTATTTATCAACAAGTAATTGCTTTATATAATTTTAAAAGATATTTTAAACCGAATATCATTAAAGAGACTACTCATAAATTAGTCAGTTTAAGTACAAAAATATCTAATCATTTTAATTAATACTCAATACGTTAATTCTTTATTAGATAAATATTATTTCTTTATGTGTGAGTTTTTTTAATTGCGCGTACTACTGCAGCATAACTATTCTCATGATATTTGATTATACCAGCAAAACTAACTTCACAGCCATTTGAAGAAAACATTTTGGCTACATCTTTTATTCTTTGGGGATTATCGTATGTTGGTGATAACGCATCAAATGTATCCATTATTGTTAGTTCTTTTCTTTCTTTGACATTAAGAGCGGTTGGAAAATTACTGATATCTGCTATTGGTATAAAACGTGTGAAAACTTTTAATTTTAAAAAACAAAGCAGGTCAAATATATTCATCATCCACTTTATGTTAAACCTTATAATTCTTAATAGAAATTTTGATGGTAGTCTTTTTGTTATGGGTCTCAATATATATTTTGAATGAATTTTTGTGTACCAACCTTTAATAGGATAGAAATCAACCACGATTTCTCCTCCAACTTTAGTTTTATTTATTAATGAAATTACGGATTCTGAAAAGGAGGGTGTATGTTGAAGTACCCCAAAACAAAATATCTTATCAAAGGTATTGTTTTTAAAAGGCATTTCATATATAGATGCCTGAGCTAAACTTAATCTTTTAGAATTTATCTTATTGTTTTCCAGATTAGCTTCTACTGCATTTGATAAATCAATGCTATGTAATAAACCACTAGTTGTATTTAAGAAAATCTCAGTAAATCTTCCTGCACCACTACCAACTTCAAGAACTTTATATTTTCCTAATTTCTTTGGATCCCACCCAGTTAAAGTATAAAATCTTCGATAACTATAATCAGTATCAGATTTCGAATCTAATTGAATTTCCCTAAAAGTATTCCACTGATAACCAAATGATTCTGAATAATTTTTTTCATCACAAAATCTTGGAATTTCTTTTTTTATTGGAAATTTTTCATTAGTAACATAATCTTCAAAAAATAAATCAGTTTTTTGTAATGGGGTTAATGTAATTGGATTAACAAAGGGAGCAAAATTTTGCAAGATTCAATTTTTCATTATTTATACTTATTTTTGCATAATGGAAATCAATTTCAGATTTTTTAGATTAATCTTTCATTTTTAAATAAATAATGTTCATTTGAATAGTAGATAAAACCCTTTATCGTAAAAAAATATTATTTAATTTTGAGTTGAACTGATCTAATTCTTTTATTAACAAAGTAGTATTATAATAATTTCTTTAATTAGATCTTGTTTAATAATTCTGAAAAATATGCCTTATGGTTTTTTAAAAAAGATTTAGAAAATCAATCAATTAAACAATTTGAACAAAATATTTCATCAGAGTTGTCTTTTAATAAATCTAAGGAATATTCTTATTCTAGAGGATATGCCAGATTAGCTTTATCTAATTTATTTCAAGTGGATCCTTTAGATATTCCTCTTTACTCTTTTCCAGGTACTCAACCAATTTTGAAAAAGGGGTGGGGTTATTTGAGTATCAGTCATTGTAAGGATGCTATCGTTATTGCCTGGTCTTCTAAAAGGATTGGAGTAGATATCGAAAGGGCTGATAGAGAATTCTCTTATAAAAAAATTTGTGAGAGGTTTTTTACTTCAAAAGAAAAACTTTTTTTTAGTAATTTAAATCTTAATAAACAAAGAAAATTTGTTTTAAACCATTGGATAATGAAAGAAGCTGCATTTAAGTGGCAAAAAGAACAATTACCACATGATTTATTTGGATGGGAATGGGATAAGGATTCCAATGTTTGTTTTCAAGAACGCTTAAGTCAGAAGTTAAAATTCTCATTGATCAATTATGATTCTTGGACTATTGGTATTGCAACTTGCTTTTTTGAAGAGTTTTCATTACCAGTGATTTGTATTAATTGATAAAAATATTTAAAACTTTAAATTTTTATTATTAATCTCTCTTTTTCCAAAGATTTTTTAATATAAAAACAATTTAATTAAGATCTAAAAATGAAAAAAATAATTCAAGAAAATGATTTAAAAAATCTATTTACAAAGTCTTATGGTCAAAAGCCACCAACTAAAGATCAATGGTCAGAATTCTATGACCAAGATGTTGTTTTTATAGATCCTACTCAGCAATCTAAAGGGTTGAACTTTTATATTGAAACTCAAGAAAAACTAATTAATAGATGTGATGATGTATATTTAAAAACTCATAAAATTTTAATTACAGAAGATTTTGGATTTATTGAGTGGACGATGGGTTTAAAAATATTAGGTAAAGAGTTTATTTATGATGGAGTAACAAGGTTAATTTTTGACCAAAATGGATTAATCAAGGAGCATAGAGATTATTTTGATTTTTGTGGTCCAACTTTTGGGCCAGTACCAATCCTAGGACCATTTATAAGGTGGCTTTATGGCAGATTCGTAGCTTAGATTTCTCTTATTAAAAGATTTTGCGATTTAACCTCTTTAAAATCTATTTGAGAATAGAAATCTTTTTTATTAGTTGTCATTAAGTAAATCTTTTTTGTGTATTTAATTTGTTTTGAATCTAGAAGATTTTTTACTATTTTTTTCCCAAAACCTTTACCTTGATGATTTTTATCAATGACTACGTCCCAAAGTACGCCTCTATAAATCCCATCAGATAATCCTCTGCCAAAACCTACTATTTCGTTATTTAACCAAAGACTTATTATGACATCACTATTAGAGAGACATTTTTTTAGATCTTTTAATGATCTATTTTTTGCCCAGAAAGTATTAAGATTTAAAAATTTCTGTAGTTTATACATGCTTTTGCAAGGCTTAAAGTTAGGACCTAAGCCAAATAATCGTAATCCCCATGCCCCCCTTACATGCTTTATTAAAATTAAATTTTTCATTAGCTAAATATTGAATATTTGGAGGATTTTTTGTATTTTGTAAATTAATATCCAATTTATATACATTTTGATTTTAAAATATAAATCAACAAGAATCTGATTTTTATTAGTTGTAACGCGCTAATTTATAATGTTTGTAATAGTATAAATTTTTAAGGAAAGATTAATTATGCTAAAGCTTTTGTTGGGAGACCCGAATACACGAAAGTTAAAGCGATATCAACCATTAGTTGAAGAAATAAATCTTTTAGAAGAAGAAGTTTCAAAATTAACAGATGATGAACTACGTAATGAGACAAATAATCTTAAAAAAAAGTGTTCTGCACAATTAAATGATAAAGCGGAAAAGGAATTGCTCGATGATCTTCTTCCTAAAGCATTTGCGATTGTTAGAGAAGCTAGTCTTAGAGTTTTGGAAATGCGTCATTTTGACGTCCAATTAATTGGTGGGATGGTTCTGCACGAAGGCCAAATTGCAGAGATGAAAACTGGTGAAGGTAAGACTCTCGTAGCAACTCTACCATGTTATCTGAATGCTTTAACTGGTAAAGGCGTTCATGTTGTTACTGTCAATGATTACTTGGCGCGAAGAGATGCTGAATGGATGGGACAGGTACATCGTTTTTTAGGATTATCTGTTGGTTTAATTCAGCAAGATATGAGTCCGTCTGAAAGGAAGAAAAATTATGCATGTGACATAACTTATGCAACTAATTCTGAATTGGGATTTGATTATTTAAGAGATAATATGGCTACTGATATTTCGGAAGTTGTTCAGAGAAAATTCAATTACTGTGTTATTGACGAAGTAGATTCAATTTTAATTGATGAGGCTAGAACACCTTTAATAATATCTGGACAAATTGAGAGACCTCAAGAAAAATATCAAAAAGCTGCAGAATTATGTTCATCTCTTATCAAGGCGAAAGAGTTGAGTAAAGATGGGGTTGATCCTGAGGGGGATTATGAAGTTGATGAAAAACAGCGTAGCTGCATATTAACTGATCAAGGATTTGCTAAATGCGAAGCTTATTTAAAAGTAAATGATTTATATAATCCTCAAGATCCATGGGCTCATTACATCACTAATGGCTTAAAAGCTAAAGAACTATTTGTGAAAGATGTTAATTATATAGTTAAAAATGACGAAGCCGTAATAGTTGATGAATTTACGGGAAGAGTAATGCCCGGAAGAAGATGGAGTGATGGTCAACATCAGGCAATTGAGGCAAAGGAAGGTCTTAGAATTCAGCCTGAGACTCAAACTTTAGCTTCTATTACGTATCAAAATTTTTTCCTTTTATATCCAAGCTTAGCTGGTATGACAGGTACTGCAAAGACTGAAGAGGTAGAATTTGAAAAAACTTATAAATTAGAGTCAACTGTAGTACCAACTAATCAAGTTAGGCAAAGGCAAGACTGGCCTGATCAAGTTTTTAAAACAGAATTAGGAAAATGGAAGGCAGTAGCTAATGAAACAGCAGAAATTTATAAAAAAGGCAGGCCTGTTTTAGTGGGTACAACAAGTGTTGAAAAAAGTGAATTATTAAGTTCCCTTTTAAACGATAAACAAATTCCTCATAATTTATTAAATGCTAAACCAGAAAATGTTGAACGTGAGGCAGAAATCGTAGCTCAGGCAGGTAGATCAGGTGCTGTTACTATCGCAACAAATATGGCTGGCAGAGGTACTGATATCATTCTTGGTGGTAATAGCGATTATATGGCTAGACTTAAGTTGAAGGAAACTTTAATGCCGCTACTTGTCAAGCCAGATAATGAACATAAACCACCAATACCTCAACAAAGAAATTTAAATAAAGGAGGAGGTTTTGCTGCTAAAGCAGCCTCAATGTCCAAAAAGAGTAGCAAAACTATTGCTTCAAGCCTATTCCCATGTCAATTAGGAGAGGACTTAACAAAAAAAATATCTCTTTTATCAGATGAATTAACGAAAAACTGGGGAAATAAAACTTTATCAGTTTTAGAGTTAGATGATAAAATCGCTACTGCTGCTGAAAAAGCTCCCACTCAGGATAATTTGATAAAATCATTGAGGGAAGTTCTTTCAGATGTCAAGAATGAATACGAAAAAGTATTAATTAATGAAGAGGAAAATGTCAGAAATGCAGGAGGTTTGCATGTTATTGGAACCGAAAGACATGAATCAAGGAGAGTTGACAATCAACTGAGAGGAAGAGCAGGTAGACAAGGGGATCTTGGTAGCACTAGATTCTTTTTATCTTTAGAAGATAATTTACTGAGGATTTTTGGTGGCGATAGAGTAGCAAATTTAATGAATGCTTTTAGAGTAGATGAAGATATGCCTATTGAGTCAGGCATGCTAACAAGATCTTTAGAAAGTGCTCAAAAGAAAGTGGAGACATATTATTACGATATTAGAAAACAAGTTTTTGAATACGATGAAGTTATGAATAATCAGAGGAAGGCAGTCTACAATGAGAGACTAAGAGTATTAAAAGGTAATGATTTAAAAAAGCAAGTCATAGGATATGGAGAAAGAACTATGGAAGAAATAGTAGAGGCGTATATTAATCCTGATTTACCTCCAGAAGAATGGGACATTGATCAATTGATATCTAAAGTAAAAGAATTTATTTATTTGCTAAGTGATCTTAAAGCAAAGGATGTGGCTGTTTTATCTGTTGATGAATTAAAAAATTATCTTCAAGAGCAATTGCGCATTGCTTATGACTTAAAGGAGGCTCAAATAGAGCAGTTTCGTCCAGGTTTAATGAGAGAAGCTGAAAGGTTTTTTATTCTTCAACAAATTGATAATTTGTGGCGCGAACATCTTCAATCAATGGACTCGTTAAGAGAATCAGTAGGATTAAGAGGTTATGGTCAAAAAGATCCTTTAATTGAATACAAAAATGAAGGTTATGATATGTTTCTTGAAATGATGACAAATATGAGAAGAAATGTGATCTATTCAATGTTTATGTTTCAACCGAAAAACGAAAAAGAAACAGAAAGTTAATTGATTATTGATTATCTCCTAAGAACTCTATGATTTCCTTATCCTTTAAATTCTGAGCATCACCAATATTAGAAATGTCTATAGATTCTGAATTTAGAATCCCTTGCATTTTTTTGTCTAACTTTAAAATTTGGTTCTCAAGCTGATCAATTCTATCCATTAAATTTTTTATTACATTAGCTTCAGCATCTGGTAATGCAGAGTGTGCTAAAGGGTTAACTTTTACACCACTTTGGTGTATTACTCTTCCAGGCACCCCAACTACAGTACTATTTTCTTCAACATCTCGTACAACAACTGAACCGGCTCCAATTCGCGTATTAGGACCAACTATTATCGAACCAAGAACTTTAGCACCTGCTCCTACTACAACATTTTCCATCAAAGTAGGATGCCTTTTCCCATGACTTTTACCCGTGCCACCTAATGTAACTCCTTGATAAAGTAGGCAATTATTACCAATTTCAGCTGTCTCACCAATAACTACTCCCATCCCATGATCTATAAAGACTTTTTTACCAATTTTTGCACCTGGATGAATTTCTATTCCCGTAAATAATCTATTAATATGACTTAATAATCTTGGAATTAAGGGCAACTTTAATTTCCATAATCTGTGAGTTAGTCTATGTATTACTATTGATTGAAAACCAGGGTAGCAAAGAAAAATTTCTATTATACCTCTAGCTGCAGGGTCTCTTTCCTTTATTATTTCAATATCTGATTTAAAAGTTCCTAGCATGATTTTATTTAATTACTCCTATTTCCATTTTTAATTGATTTATTGTGTCAATAGTTAAATAATTTTTTGCACATATTATTTGAGGAAGTCTCATTAATTGGGAGCGATTTTTTATGAGAGCGTTTTCAACCACTGATAAGCTTGGACCATCACAAACTATATGATTAGAGGCTTTTAAAAGAGCTAGTAATCTATTATTATTATCGGATATAGTAGTCATAAAAACAATATCATTTCCTCTCATGCTGTGGACAATAATTTCTGCAGCTCTCAATAATCCAGGACTAATGCTTACAATTCCTACACAACTTCCAGATTTTAATTCTTTTATAATTTTTAATTCTTTTTGAAAATCGCTTAAATCAACTGCAATTGCTCTGACCCCATGTTTTTTTGCTAATGTCTCCAGAGGTTGTAGAAAATATCTGCTTGTTACAATCGTGCCATTATTAGAGTTAAGAAGAACTTTTTCCAATTCTTCCATTGGAACGACTTCTACCGGAACATCAATCTTTGGAGACAAATCTTCAGCAATTAACATAGAGGCGCCAATATCTTCTCTTGGAGTACTTACAAGTATTTTAGATCCGCATTTTATACGCCAATCAATTTCTTTAGTAAATATTTTTCTAATATCTTGAAGAGTGCATCCAAGTTTTATTAACTGATCAACTGCTTTACTTGCTTCTTGATCAGGAAACTCACTCATCGTGTTTTTTGATTGAAAGGAATCCTTAAGATCCTTTTTTTTAAGAGTGTCTCTTACATAAATACCTGAGCCTGCAATTGCTTCAACAACGCCGTCTATTTCTAGTTGTCTGTAAACTTTGCTAATAGTATTTCGGTGTAATCCGGTTTGCATAGCTAGTTGTCTAGTACTAGGTAGCCTATGGCCTGGTGGATAATACCTCGCTGCAATTGCAAAACAAATTTGGTTATATAACTGAGTAGAAGCGGGGATATCACTTTCTTGTTGAATATGGTATTTCACGATAGAAAACCGTAGTTAATTTATATTACCTAGTGACACTTTAACATTTGTCATACAATTTATAAATTAATTTTAGAAGTTTTTAGGAATTATTTTTTGTACCCTCTTCCTTTTTGATCAAGGGTGTTTTTCTTGGACTCAGAAACATAATCATATTTCTGCCCTCTCTTTTAGGTTTCTGTTGAACTTCTGATTGTTCTTCTAAATCATTAGCCATTTTTAAGAGAAGTGTTTCAGCTAAATTTGAGTGTTGAATTTCTCTTCCTCTAAAAATAACAGTGCATTTTACTTTATCGCCTGATTTTAAGAATCTTAGGGCTTGGCCTATTCTTACGTCATAATCGTGTTTATCGATTTTGTATCTCATTTTTACTTCTTTGACTTCGGTTTGATGAGACTTTTTTCTTGCCTCTTTTGCTTTTTTTTCTTGTTCAAATTTATATTTGCCATAATCCATTATCCTGCAGACTGGCGGTTTAGCTTTCTCGCTGACTAAAACTAAATCTAGTTCTCTTTGATTAGCAATTTCTAGAGCTTTTATTCTATCAAGAACACCTAGTTGTTTCCCATCTGAATCAACAACTCTTAATTGAGGATAATTTATTCTTTCATTTATGTTGGGGAGCTCTCTTAATGGGGCTCGGCGATCAAAGCGTGGACGTGGTGGCATTCAGTTTCTTTAAATGGTTTTTTTAATGATGAAATTGATCTATTACTTAGTACAAGTTAGCTTAAAGCAGACTCTATTTTAATTATTGCATCTTTTAGCGGGTTTTTGTTATCAAGCCATATGGGATTGTTTTTATTGCGGAACCATGTCTTTTGTCTTTTCGCAAATTGTATTGTTTTTGAAGTTGCTAATTCAACAGCCTTGTCAATTCCTAAATTTTCTATTATCACATCTTTAGCTTCTTTATATCCAATAGTATTTAGTAAAGACAAATCTTTTCCGTGTTGATCGATTATTTTTTTCGTTTCTTCTAAAATTCCAAACTGAAACATATTTTTTGTTCTTCTGTAAATACGTTCTTTTAAATCTTCTCTATTTAATCCTAATTCTAATATTTTCCAAGGAGGAGGGTCCTGTAGTTTTTGTGATGAAAGTGGCTTTCCTGTGACATAAAAAACTTCTAAAGCTCTTATCGTTCTAACTTGATCAGCATAATTAATTTTGTGTGTTGATATAGGGTCACAAATGTTTAATATTTCCCAACATTTCTTTTGACCTAATTTTATTAATTGATCCCTTAAAGATTTCTGAGGAGGAACATCTGGCACAAAAAAACCTTTTGTAATTGAATTCATATATAGTCCACTTCCTCCAACAAGAAAAGGAAGAGATTTATTTTTAATATCCTTGTCGATAGATTTCTTAGCATAATCTTGAAATCTTTTTACATTCATTGGAGTTGATGGATCTTCAATATCGATTAAAAAATGTTTTATTGTCTCTTGTTGACTCTTAGATGGTTTTGCTGTTCCTATATCCATGCCTCTATATACTTGTCTGGAGTCAATATTATGTATGTGGATTTTAAAATATTTTGCAATTTCAATCCCTAATTCTGTTTTACCACTTGCTGTGGCTCCAATTAAAACTATTACTAAAGGTTGAGATGAAAACATATTTAACTCTAAAAAAAACTCTAGATTATAATTATTAAAGTGATTAAATTTTTAGAAGACTTAAAGCCTTTCTCTATTACCGATGGTAAGTTTAATTCAAGCACTTTTAAAATAACATTTTGAAAGTTAAATTTTTATTTTTTTATGTTAAATGAGTGAGGAAAAAAGTTCTAATAAAATCTCAAACGACTATGGCGCAGAGCAGATTCAGGTTTTAGAAGGATTAGAGCCAGTACGAAAACGACCTGGTATGTACATTGGTTCTACAGGCCCAAGGGGCTTACATCACCTTGTGTATGAAGTTGTCGATAATTCTGTAGACGAAGCTCTTGCAGGTCATTGTGATCATATAGAAATAATTCTCAAGGCAGATGGATCAGCTTTGATTTCAGACAACGGAAGAGGGATTCCAACAGATGTTCATCCTAGGACAGGTAAAAGTGCTTTAGAAACTGTTCTTACGGTTCTTCATGCAGGAGGTAAATTTGGAAGTGGCGGTTATAAAGTGTCTGGGGGTTTACATGGAGTTGGAATTTCAGTAGTAAATGCTTTAAGCGAATGGGTCAATGTTACGGTTTATAGAGATGGGAAAGAGTTCAATCAAAGATTTGAGAAAGGTATTGCTAAAGGTGAATTGCAGTCTCATAAACAGCAATCAAAAACAACTAAGAAGGGAACTACTATATGTTTTAAGCCTGATTCGCTAATATTTACCTCTGGAATTGAATTTGAGTACTCAATTCTTTCATCGAGATTAAGAGAATTAGCTTATCTTAATGGTGGGGTGAAAATTATATTTAGAGATGAGAGAAATCAACTTTCAGATGGTTCTTTCAAAGAAGAAGTCTATTTATATGAAGGTGGTATTAAGGAATATGTTGAGTATATGAACTCGGAAAAGAATTCTTTGCACCCAGAAATCATATATGTAGATTCTCAAAAAGAAAATGTCTATGTAGAAGCTGCTTTGCAGTGGTGTTCGGATGTATATTCAGATAATATTTTAGGCTTTGCAAATAATATTAGAACTATTGATGGAGGTACTCATATTGAAGGGTTAAAGACAGTCTTAACAAGAACTTTTAATACCCTTGCGAAAAAAAGAGGTAAAAGAAAGGATATAGAAAAAAATTTAGCGGGGGAAAATATAAGAGAAGGTCTTACTGTGGTTTTATCAGTAAAAGTACCAGACCCTGAATTTGAAGGACAAACTAAAACAAAACTAGGAAATACTGAAGTTAGAGGGATTGTAGATTCACTTATAGGAGAGTCTTTAACAAACTTTATGGAATTTAATCCCGGTGTTTTGGATTTAATTTTAGAGAAAGCAATTCAATCTTTTAATGCAGCTGAAGCTGCACGCAGAGCTAGAGAATTAGTCAGAAGAAAGAGTGTTCTTGAAAGTTCAACTTTACCTGGAAAATTAGCAGATTGTAGTACTAGAGATCCATCAGAGTCAGAAATATACATTGTTGAAGGAGATTCAGCTGGTGGCTCAGCCAAGCAGGGGAGGGATAGAAAGTTTCAAGCAATTTTGCCTTTAAGAGGTAAAATATTGAATATTGAAAAAACTGATGACACTAAAATATACAAAAATTCAGAAATTCAATCTTTAATTACTGCATTGGGTCTAGGTATAAAAGGAGAAGAATTTGATATAAATTCTTTAAGATACCATCGAGTTGTAATTATGACGGATGCTGATGTAGATGGAGCTCATATTAGAACATTATTATTAACTTTCTTCTATAGATATCAAAGAGAACTAGTAGAAAAAGGACATATATATATAGCTTGTCCTCCATTATATAAAGTTGAGAGAGGCAAAAATCATCAATATTGTTACAACGAGAGTCAACTAAAACAGACAATTAACGAATTTGGAGAAAATGCAAATTATAGTATTCAAAGATTTAAAGGTTTAGGAGAGATGATGCCTAAACAATTATGGGATACAACGATGAATCCACAGACTCGTATGATGAAAAGAGTAGAAATTGAAGATGCACTTGAGGCAGATAGGATTTTTAATATTTTAATGGGAGATAAAGTGGCTCCTAGAAGAGAATTTATTGAAACTCATAGTGCTAATTTGGATATGGCTACATTAGATATATGATTAAAAATTTTATAAAAAATATTTGTCTAATAGGTTTCGCATTAATTGCTCCAATCACTTTACCTGCTGGCGGTATACAAAGAAATGCAAACGAATATAAGATTCTTGATAATTCAAAAGAAATAATCTTAAATAAAAATTGCTCACTATATACATTTCCTGAGAATAATGCTAAAAAACTAAAAATTCTAAATTCTGGATATTCATTAACAATTTTACGAAAATTTGTTGCTAATGAAAAAGATATTTGGTTTAGAGTTGAGTTAGCTACAAATCGATTAATTGATAATCCTACTAGTATTACAAGAGGTTGGATTAGAATGTAAGTCTTGGATATAAAATCAGTAATTTTTATTTTATTAGGAAGTACTTTTGGATTTAAATTAAGATTTTTTTTAAAAGATAGACTTAAAAAAAAGAGAATTTATAATCTTGATTATTCAGCTATAGCAAATATTTTAGCTTCTTTATTTTTGGGATTTTTTATTGCTTTACGTCCAATTAATAAGAATTTTTATTTATTTTTTTATATAGGCTTTTTAGGATGTTTAAGTACATTTTCATCTTTTATTTATAATATATTTGATTTAATCAAAAAACGAAAATACTTAATTTTGATCTTTTATTACCTTGAAGTTTTACTGTTATCTTTTTTATTTTTTTTTGTAGGTTATTTTATTCTTCAAATTTTTAAATCTTGAAGAAGTTCTTTTTAGTTATTTTACTAGTTGCATATTTTGCAACAATTTTAAGATTTTATATTGACAATAATTTCATAATTTCAATATTAGGATCATTTATTTATGGCTTTGTTTTTGCAAAAAAAATTAGTAATTCAAAAAAAGAAATCTACTTAAGTGGTTTTTGTGCTTGCTTTACATCTTTTAGTGGTTTTATTAATTATTTATATTATTTTTTTGATAATGGTTACTTTCTTAAGTTATTTATTTACTCAAATTTGATTATTATTTTTAATATTTTAATCATGTATTTTGGTTTTTTAATTAGTAGAAAAACTAACTAGTTTTTATATAATAAAATTATTACTAAGTTTAATATAAATATCATGCAAGAAAATAATAATTTAGATCTGATATCTACTTTGCCATCTGATTTAACTAATCGGGAAAAGATAACAATACAACTTGAGGAATTGTTAATTGCTGGAAATTATGATGAAGCAAAATTATTATTAGAGCCTTCTCAACCCGTCGACATAGCTGATGCAATAGGTAGTCTTCCGTTGATCCTTCAGGCACTAGCATTTAGATTACTTAAAAAAAATGAAGCTATTGAGGTCTACGAATATTTAGATCCAATTGTTCAGCAAACACTATTAGATAGACTGCGCTCTGGGGAAGTGTTAGAAATTGTTGAAAAAATGTCCCCTGATGATAGAGTTCAGCTTTTTGATGAGTTGCCTGCAAAAGTTGTAAGAAAATTTTTATCAGCTTTAAGTCCAGGAGAAAGAAAAGTTACCGCAGAATTGTTGGGATATGAACCTGAAACTGCAGGAAGATTAATGACTACTGAATTTATAGATCTTAAGGAAATGCAAACTGCCGAACAGGCATTATCTCTCGTAAGAAAAAGGGCGCCTTTTACTGAAACGATTTACAGTCTTTACGTGACAGATAAAGAGAGACATCTCACTGGTATCTTGTCCCTCAGAGATCTTGTAACGGCTGATCCGAAGAAGCCGATTGGTAATGTAATGACAAAAGATGTTGTAAATGTTTCTACTAACACTAATCAAGAGGAGGTAGCTAGAGCAATTCAAAGATATGATTTCTTAGCTCTTCCTGTAGTAGATAAGGAAAAAAGATTAGTTGGAATAGTAACTGTGGATGATTTAATTGATGTAATAGAACAAGAGGCTACTCGGGATATTTACGCTGCTGGAGCTGTTCAATCTGGTGATGAGGATGATTATTTTCAAAGCAGCTTATTTACGATTACTCGAAGAAGAATATTATGGCTTTTAATATTAGTTTTAGCTAATGGATTAACTACAAAAGTTATTGCAATGAATGATCAAATTCTTAAAGAAATTGTTTTATTAGCAGCTTTTATTCCATTATTGATTGGTACAGGAGGCAATGTTGGGGCTCAAAGTTCGACGGTAGTTATAAGAGGTTTAAGTACACAAAAATTAAAATCACTGGGTGCATTTAAGGCAGTTATGAAGGAGTCTTTAACAGGCGCTTTGTTAGGTATTTTTATGATGTTGCTAGTTTTTCCATTCGCTTGGTGGCAGGGTGAGGGGCCACTAATAGCGTCAGCGGTTGGAATAAGTCTAATCTCAATAACAACGTTAGCTGCCACTGCAGGAGCTATTCTCCCCTTGCTTTTTGACAAGATGGGTTTAGACCCTGCTTTAATGTCATCTCCTTTTATTACAACTGTTACTGATATTGCAGGAGTATTTATTTATTTAAGTACCGCAAATTGGTTGCTTAATTCTTCAATTTTGTGAAATTTAATAGGTATTTATTCTCATTTTTGTAAAAATGTGGATTTTTTTGTTTAACTTTACATTTCTTAATGGTATTGTTTACAAAACAACATTTCTTTTCATGTCATCCGAAACATTAAGTGAAAATAAGTTAGCTACTATCTCATCCTTAAAATCAAGTAATGATGTTGATTTAGTTAGGTCATATTTGAGAGATATTGGAAGAGTTCCTTTACTGTCACATGAACAAGAAATAACTTTGGGAAGACAAGTACAGGAATACATGCAGGTTGAAAGAGCCGAGCTTGAATTAACTGAAATGACAGGAGACAAACCTACAATTGACGAACTAGCTGAGAAATTGAATTTTTCAACTTCACAGATAAAAAAAAGAATTAGGGCCGGTCAACGAGCTAAAGAAAGGATGGTGGCAGCTAATTTAAGATTGGTAGTTAGTGTTGCAAAAAAATATACTAAAAGAAATATGGAACTCCTTGATTTAATACAAGAAGGAACTATTGGACTTGTAAGAGGTGTTGAGAAATTTGATCCTGCTAGAGGATACAAGTTTTCAACTTATGCATATTGGTGGATAAGGCAAGGAATTACAAGAGCAATAGCTGAAAAAAGTAGAGCTATAAGATTACCAATCCACATAACTGAAATGCTTAATAAATTAAAAAAAGGACAAAGAGAGTTAAGCCAAGAAATGTCCAGAACACCAACAATTAGTGAATTAGCAAAATATGTTGAACTCCCAGAAGAAGACGTTAAAGATTTGATGTGCAAAGCAGGTCAGCCTGTTAGTTTAGAGACAAAAGTTGGTGATGGTGAAGATACAGTACTACTAGATTTGCTTGCTGGTGGAGAAGATTTACCTGATGAACAAATCGAGATGGATTGTATGAGAGGAGATCTTCATTCACTGCTTCATCAGTTGCCAGATTTGCAATGCAGAGTTTTAAGAATGAGATATGGAATGGATGGAGATGAACCAATGTCACTTACTGGTATTGGTCGTGTTTTAGGTATTAGTAGGGATAGAGTTAGAAATCTAGAAAGAGACGGCTTACGAGGTTTACGAAGATTAAGTGATAATGTTGAGGCTTATTTTGTTTCTTGAATAAAAGCAGTTATTAACTTATTAGTTTCATGAGGATTTTCATCATGAGGACAATGTCCTGCGTTTTTGATGATATCGAGTCTTAAGATATTTGTATAACTTCTGTACCAGTATTGAGCTTCAGCCAAAGATTCCCATGGATCTTTTTCTCCCCAAATTAATTGAATTGAAGTTTGAACTTTTTCAAAAAGATCCGTTGCCAGATAATCATCAAATAAATTTATAAAACCTCGAAATGCCTCCTTAGAATTTTTTCTCTGTGAAGGTTTATATAAAATCTCTATTAATTCCTCATCTATATTTTGTTCAGAAGGATAAGCTTTTTTAAGAATTTCTTTTATTACTTTTGGATTTGCAGCTCTTTTAAAAAGTGTATTGCTTATTATCCTTTGTCTTACAATCGTTTTTAATACTGGCCTTAGCAAATTCATTAAAATATTACTTCTTTTTAATCTTTTATCATCCATTGTTCTCTGTGCACAATCAATCAAAATTAAGCCATTACAATTATCTTTAAGAATTTCAGCCGCTTTTAAAACTACAACTCCGCCAATTGAGTTTCCTACTAAATAAACTGGAGATTTTATAACCTCTGAACAAAAAGATGCTATTTGCTCACCCCATAAATCAAATGAATATTTTACGGAATTAGCCTTGAAAGGTTCATAGTCTAATCTAGCGCTTGGTTGACTGCTTGCACCAAATCCAAGTAAGTCAATTGAGAAGCAATTACTATACTTTCCTAAAGTATCCTGATTATGTCTCCAGTGTTCTTTTGATGCCCCAAAACCATGAACTAATAAAATATTTATATCATTTTTGTTATCAAATTTTTTTGATAAAGACCAAGATATGTCCCAACTTCGCCATTTCCAGATTTTTGATTCTTTTAAAGACATTTAAAAAATTTTTATGATTAAACTTTAATTCAAAAAAAAAAAAAAATGTTTTTGATTACTTATTCTTAATTTAGGAAAGATTTTTTGTTATATGAAAAAAACAAAAGTAATTTGTATTGGAGAGGCTTTAATAGATAGAATTCGCTATAAATCAAATCAAGAATTTAGAGACTTTTTAGGGGGTGCCCCTGCAAATGTAGCTTTTGCACTGAAAAAATTAAAGGTAGACTCTACATTTGTTGGATGTTTAGGTAATGATGAACATGGAAAAAGATTTATTGAAAAATTTAATGAATCGGATATAGATATAAATTTTATTCAATTGAATAAAAAGCAACCTACTCGAATTGTAAGAGTAGATAGAGATGAGTATGGAGATCGATATTTTTCTGGTTTTGATGCAACCTCAAAAACAGTTTTTGCTGACGAAGTTCTTGATAAAAAAAAAATTGAAAACGATTCGAAACGTTTAGAGAAACTTTTTATGCAAACAAAATATCTTGTCACTGGAACTATTATTTTATCATCCTTAAAATCAGCAGAATCTATTCATTTTTTAATGAGATTAGCTAATAAGTTCAATGTAAAAATAATTATTGATGTGAATTGGAGGCAAGTTTTTTGGGATAATTCAACTTTCTCATCTAAAATAAGTAAGGAAGAGAGATCAACTTTAATAAGGAAATTTTTAGATTGTGCTCATATCTTAAAGTTGGCTAAAGAAGAAGCCACTTTGTTTTTTAATAATGAAGATCCGTTTGAAATATCTCAAAAGATATTGACTCGACCCGATGTAATAATTACTGATGGAGCAAATCCTATCTCATGGTTTATAAATGGTGTGAAAGGCACTACTAAAGTAATTAATTCATCTAAAGTTATAGATACTACTGGTGCTGGAGATGCTTTTTTAGCTGGATTGATTTCAAAATTAATTACTTTTAATAATCCACCTAATGAATTAGAAATTCAAGATTGTGTAAAATTCGCAAGTGTTTGTGGGTTGTTAACTTGTCTTGGTGAAGGCGCAATTGAACAGCAACCTGACTACAAAAGAGTTAATGATTTCTTAGGATCCCAAATTTTATAATTTCTACCAACATTTTTTGCGTAACTTATTTCTATTTTCCAGTAATTACTAATTATAGGTTCTACTAATTGTGGCCATTCAATTACTAAAATCGCTTCACTTTGGTCAGCTTCTTCTTCTTCGGCTAAGAAGATTTCTCGTGCCATTTCACAATTTCCTATTCTATATAAATCCATATGGATAAGAGGAATTTTTCCAGACAAGTAATGATACGATAAACCAAACGTAGGACTTGTTATTTCATCTGAAATAGATAATCCTTCTGCTATTCCTTTCACTAATGATGTTTTTCCTGCTCCAAGAGGTCCCTCTAATAAAATAATTGACTTTGAATCTAATCTTTTAGCTATTTTTCTTCCAAGACTAATGGTCTCTTTTAAATTCTCAATAAACACAAATTTACACAAAAATCATATATAGTTTAATTGATATAAAGAAAATTTTTAGAAATGGTTATTGCTAACTCGATTAAAACATCGATTCCAAACTATATTGTTGCTGATGTTGCTTTATCAGATTTTGGACGTAAAGAAATAAAAATCGCTGAAACAGAAATGCCAGGTTTAATGTCTCTTAGACAAAAACACCATTCTGATAAGCCTCTTAATGGAGCTAAAATTGCCGGCAGTTTGCATATGACTATACAAACGGCTGTTTTAATAGAAACTTTAGTGGATCTAGGTGCACAAGTAAAATGGGCCTCTTGCAATATTTTTTCTACACAAGATCATGCAGCAGCTGCGATTGCTGAAAAAGGGATATCAGTATACGCTAAAAAAGGCGAGACCCTTGATGAGTATTGGCAATACACTCACTACATTTTAGATTGGGGTACCGACTCACCTAACATGATTCTTGATGATGGAGGTGATGCTACAGGTTTATTGATTCTTGGTAGTAAGGCTGAAAAAGATTTATCTGTTTTGGATAATCCTAGTAACGAAGAAGAAATAGCTTTATTTAAATCTATCAAGAAAAAATTAGAACAAGATGGCTGTTTTTACTCGCGTATTAGAAGTAACATCATTGGTGTTACTGAAGAAACTACTACAGGTGTTGCAAGACTTTATCAATTACAGAAACAAAATGCTTTACCTTTCCCTGCTATCAATGTTAATGACTCTGTCACTAAGAGTAAATTCGATAATTTATATGGATGTAGAGAATCTTTAGTAGATAGTATTAAGCGTGCTACTGATGTCATGATTGCTGGAAAGGTTGCATTAGTTATGGGCTTTGGGGATGTTGGCAAAGGATCTGCTCAATCATTAAGAGGACTAGGTGCAATAGTTAAAGTGGCAGAAGTTGACCCAATATGTGCTCTACAAGCTGCAATGGAGGGTTTTAGTGTCGTAACATTAGATGATGTTGTAGAAGATGTAGATATCTTTGTAACTGCGACTGGTAATTTTCAAGTAATAACACATGATAATTTAGTAAAAATGAAGGACGAAGCAATAGTATGTAATATTGGACATTTTGATAACGAAATTGATGTTGCTTCATTAAAAGATTATCAATGGGAGAATATCAAGCCTCAAGTGGATCATATAACTCTTCCAAGTGGTAATAAAATTATCCTTTTAGCAGAAGGTAGACTTGTGAACTTAGGTTGTGCTACAGGTCACCCAAGTTTTGTTATGAGTAATTCATTCACTAATCAGGTATTAGCGCAAATTGAGTTATTTAATAAGTCAGAAGATTATGATAAAAAAGTTTATGTGTTACCTAAACATTTGGATGAAATGGTAGCAAGATTACATTTAGATAAAATTGGTGCAAAATTGACAAAACTAACAACACAACAGGCTGAGTATATCAATGTTTCAGTGGATGGTCCTTATAAGCCAGAACTTTATAGATACTAAATTTGAATTTAATTTTCATAAATATACTGAGTTCTATCCCCGAATATATAACAAAGGCAGTTGAAACAAATTCAATAATTGCTTACTTGAGTATATGTTTGGCTATGTTTTTAGAAAATATTATTCCTCCAATTCCATCAGAAATAATAATGCCTTTGGGAGGATTTTTTGTTTACCAACAGAAGCTTAATTTTTATTTTTTGGTTTTTTGGGGCGTATTAGGGACTATAGCAGGATCTATCCCTTGGTACTACTTAGGTAGACTTGTTAACGAAAAAAGAATTTCAAACTTTTTAGATAAAAGAGGAAAATATCTAGGTATTACTTCTCAAGATCTTTCTAAAAGCAAGCTTTGGTTTGATAAATATGGCGTTTCATTAGTTTTTTGGGGCAGATTAGTACCAGGAATAAGAACTTTAATATCAATTCCTGCTGGGATGGAACTTATGCCACTTGGAAAATTTCTTATTTGGACAACTTTTGGAAGTTTAATATGGGTTATATTTCTAACATATGCAGGATACGTGTTTGGTGAAAATTATACGATCATTGAAAATTATATAGATCAAATTAAATATGTTTTGAAGCCTATATTAATTCTTATAGTCATTTATTTTTTAATAAAGTTTTTTCTGAAAATATATAGAAGAAATAGAATTTAAAAGGGGATTTCCCCAGTATTATCATTACTGGAGTATTGATTATTATCAGTTTCTTTACGAGAACTCAGTAGATTTAACCTATCTACTCTTACAACTGGCTTAAATCTATCTTCACCAGTATTTTTATCTTTCCAAGAATCAATTTTAAAGCTCCCTGTTATACCAACCAATGATCCTTTTTTGACGTAATCCGCAGCTATTTGCGCTTGTTTACCCCATATTTCTAAATTAAACCAATCAGGCTCCTCATCTCTGCTTCTTCTATTTACTGCAAGAGTGAAATTGGCAACAATACTACCTGATTCAAAATATCTAACATCTGGTTCCCTACCAGCTCTGCCTACTAAGTTAATAGAGTTGATCTGCATAATAAATTTTTTTTTATAATACTCACTTTTTTTGTTTTTGCTTAAAGTTTTGCTAGGTATTCATAACTAAATAAATTAATTTTGAGAGGTCTTTAGAAAATAGATATATCATTTACATAAAAGATTTCTTATTGTGATTTTTAACAGATTAAAATTTTCCCGAGATATTGGTATTGATTTAGGAACTGCCAATACTCTTATTCATGTTTCTGGAAAGGGAGTAGTCCTTCAAGAACCTTCAGTAGTAGCAATGGATCTTGAAGAAGGCGTCCCTATGGCAGTTGGTGAAGAAGCAAAATTAATGCTTGGAAGAACACCTGGAAATATTAGAGCTGTAAGACCATTAAGAGATGGAGTTATTGCAGATTTTGATGCTGCAGAACAAATGATAAAAACATTTATTCAAAAATGTAATGAGGGTAGAGGTCTCTTAGCACCTAGAATAGTTATTGGTATTCCTAGTGGAGTCACTAGCGTCGAAAGAAGAGCTGTTAGAGAAGCTGGATTAGCTGGAGCGAGAGAAGTTCACTTAATTGACGAACCAGTAGCAGCAGCCATAGGAGCTTCTTTGCCAGTAACAGAGCCTATTGGGACTATGATAGTTGATATTGGAGGAGGAACTACAGAGGTTGCTGTTTTAAGCTTGGGTGGGACTGTCTTAAGTGAGTCTGTGAGAATAGCTGGGGATGAAATTAATGAATCTATCGTAACTTATTTAAAAAAAGTTCATAACTTGGTAGTTGGTGAAAGGACTGCAGAGGATATTAAAATAAAAATTGGATCGGCATTTCCTGACGATGATTTTGATAATACTTCTATAGAAGTGAGGGGATTACATCTTTTATCCGGTTTGCCAAGATCAATTACTTTAACTTCTGGAGAAATTAGAGAGGCTATGGCAGATACTCTTACTAAAATTGTTGAGGCTGTAAAAAGAACCTTAGAAAGAACTCCTCCTGAATTAGCTGCAGATATTGTTGACAGAGGGATTATGCTTGCAGGAGGAGGCGCACTCGTAAGAGGTATAAGTGATCTACTTAGTCATGAAACTGGAATATTTACACATATTGCTGAAGATCCTTTACTTTGCGTTGTTAATGGATGTGGAGAAGTATTAGATGATTTTAAAAAGCTCAAACGAGTCGTCGATACTCCTGACTTTATAAGAAATGCCATTAGAGATTAATTAAATTGTGGATATTCGAAGAATATCAACTAATAGTTGGTGGAATAAAAAGAAAAATTGGATCTTATTTGTATTTTTTGTTTTTTTATTATTTGTAAGGTTTTCAAAAGGCTCCTTATATAAAGATTTTTATTATGTAATCTCAAAACCTTTTTGGCCTGGCCAATTTCAAAGGGAAATTTTAATTCAAAGTTTTGACCATGAACGATTGATCAAATTAAGACAACTGGAGAAAGATAATGAAAGATTGCGCAGGATTTTATCTCTTCAGAGATCCTCAGAAACTGATGTTATTTCAGCTACTGTAATATCAAGAAAAACTGGCAGTTGGTGGAGGCAGGTAATTTTAAATAAAGGTAAAAAAGATGGAGTTGAAATAGGAAGCTACGTTATTGGACCAGGTGGATTATTAGGAAGAGTTAATAATACTTCTCTATTAACCTCATCAGTAAGATTATTAACATCTCCTGAAAGTAAAGTTGGTGTTTGGATTGATAGGACTCAAAGTCATGGCTTACTAGTGGGATCAGGAAGCGATTATCCGAAATTAATTTTTTATGAGAAGGATGTTCAAATAAAAAAGGGAGACTTTGTTTTATCTTCACCCGCGAGTACATTATTGCCACCAAATATTCCGATAGGAGTTATAAAATCAATTGATAATGACTCAAAATCAAAAAAAATTGCGAATGTTTTTCTTTTAGGAAAACCTCAAGCAATTGATTGGGTACAAATCTTGAAAGTTGAAATTTGAATGTTAAATATTTTTAAAAAGAAATTATCTTTAATATCCTTCTCATTAATACCATTACTTTATTTTTGGGATCCCAGTTGGGTTACATTTCTTGGAATTCAACCTTATTGGCCTATTTTTTGGTTATTACCTTGGTCAATTTTATATGGCTCTATAAATGGCTTCATAGTTGGTTTATTTTTAGGACTTACTTTAGATTCCTTAACAATAGAAAGTACTTTTACACAAATTCCAGGTTTACTTTTATGTGGAATTTGGTTTGGTAAATTAGGTAGTTGTAATAATATTTTCATTGCTCATTTTAGATATGGTTTAATTTGTTCTATAGGAAGTTTTCTATGTAATAGTATTGTTTTTTCTCAGATTTTTATTAAGAATTTTTCTGATAAAAATCTCTTTATTTATTATCCAAGTTTTAGAAATGTTTTTGCAGAATTATTTATTACTGGTTTTTTAGCCCCATTATTTTGCTCGTGCCTTTTTAATCTCTTTAAAAGAGAAAAAGAGAATAAAAAAATTATCTAATCTTATAAATAAATAGAATTTTCCAGATTATTGATAAAAATTTTAAATAATAAAAAAATTTAGTAAATCTTGGGTATATATTTTTGCGGGTCCGTAATGTTATATTTTTAATTGTTAGATTATATTAACAAGATATTCAATGCAAATATATTTGCTTTGTATTATCTGCAAAATCTTTTTTTATCGATGTCAAAAGCAAGTATTTTAGTTGTTGATGATGAACCAGCAGTCTTGAAAGTTTTAGTGACTAGGCTCAAATTAGCTGGATATCAAGTTTTCTCAGCGACTAATGGTGAAGAAGCTCTTGAGGCTTTTCATAGAGATTCCCCAGATTTAATAGTTCTTGATGTGATGCTCCCAAAAATGGATGGATTTGCTGTTTGTAGAAGAATTAGAGCAGAGTCAGTTGTACCTATAATATTTCTTACCGCATTGGAGGCCATTTCTGAAAGAGTAGCAGGATTAGATTTAGGTGCTGATGATTATTTATCTAAACCTTTCAGTCCTAAGGAACTAGAAGCAAGAATAGCTACCATTTTGAGGCGTATGGGACCGAGCATTACAGTTGCTGAAACAAAAGAAGTGCCTTCAGGGAAGGGTGTTATGAAATTTGGAAGTTTAGTTGTTGATACTAATAGAAGGCAAGTGACTAGGGCCGGGGAAAGAATTAGTTTAACTTACACTGAATTTAGTCTTCTCGAGTTATTATTCGATGAACCAGGAAAAGTTGTTCCAAGAGCTGAAATATTAGAACAACTTTGGGGATATCCACCAAGACGAGCTGCAGATTTAAGAGTTGTTGATGTTTATGTAGCAAGATTGAGAGGAAAATTAGAACCTGATCCAAGAAACCCTGAATTAATACTTACTGTAAGAGGAATAGGTTATGCTTCGCAAAGAGTTGGCGAAAAAGCAACATCTTTGGCAAGTTGATACTTATTCTGATAACTTTAATAGAATAAATCATCAATATTAGAATTAAATTTTGTCAGAAATTAGAGAAGCGCGCTTATTAAAAGCTAATTCATTAATCAATAAAGGGTTTGAACCTTACGCAGAAACTTTTAAAATATCACATACAACAAAATTTTTAACTGAGAAATATGATTATTTAGAAAGTGGTGAAGAGTTTAATTTAAATGTTTCTATAGCAGGTAGAGTTTTAGCAAAAAGAGTAATGGGAAAAATTGCTTTTTTTACAATTAACGATCAGGAAGGGAAAATTCAACTATATCTAGACAAAAAAATCATTGATGATCATGGAGAGAACACAAAATTCCTTTCTTTTGAAGATATAAAAGAAATTGTCGATATTGGTGATTGGATTGGTGTTTATGGAATTATTAAAAAAACTAACAAAGGGGAATTATCAATAAAAGTATCTAAATGGGTAATGTTATCTAAATCATTGCAGCCGTTACCAGATAAATGGCACGGTTTAACAGATATTGAGAAACGATATAGGCAACGATATCTTGATTTGATAGTGAATCCTAAGTCAAAAAATGTATTTAAAACAAGAGCCAAATGTATAAGTCTTATAAGGAGATGGTTAGATGAAAGAAATTTTTTAGAAATAGAGACTCCTATCCTTCAATCAGAAGCTGGTGGTGCAGAAGCAAGACCATTTGTTACTCATCACAATACTTTAGATATCCCTTTATTTTTAAGAATTGCCACAGAACTACATTTAAAAAGAATGGTGGTAGGAGGATTTGAGAAAGTTTATGAATTAGGAAGGATTTTTCGCAATGAAGGTATAAGTACAAAGCATAATCCAGAATTTACTTCGGTTGAAATATATCAAGCTTTTTCTAATTACATTGATATGATGGATCTTTCTGAAGAACTGATTAAAAATATAGTATCTTACTGTTGTAATTCTTTAGTGATTAATTATCAAGAAAAGGAAATTAATTTTTCTAAACCTTGGAAAAGAATATCAATGAAAAATGTAGTCAAAGAATATACTGGCATTGATTTTGAATCTTTTAATGGTGACTTTAAAAAGGCATTAAAGACTCTAGAGAAAGTTAACCTTGAAATACCTCTTGATATACATTCTATTGGCAGATTGTTAAATTACGTTTTTGAGCAAAAAGTTGAATCTCAACTGATACAGCCAACATTTGTGATTGATTATCCTATTGAAATTTCCCCTTTAGCAAGACCTCATCCAGAAAATAAAGAGATGGTTCAAAGATTCGAATTATTTATTGCTGGGCGTGAACTTGCCAATGCATTTAGTGAGTTAATAGATCCAGTAGATCAAAGGGAAAGAATGGAATTACAGCAATCTCTGAGAGATGAAGGTGATCTTGAAGCACATCGTATTGATGAAGACTTTTTGCATGCTTTAGAGATAGGCATGCCGCCGACTGGAGGTTTAGGAATTGGAATTGATAGACTTATTATGTTAATAACCAATAGTGCTTCAATTAGAGATGTGATTGCTTTTCCATTGTTAAAACCAGAAATAACTTCTAACTAAATCTTAAAAATTAACCTCGAATGAAGTAAAATAGAAATTGATCCAATACGAAATTTTTTAAATGAGTGGTGAACGTGTTGGTTTCCGCTTCAAGCACGCAGATGCAGTAGTGAAAAGAAATCCTCAAGGCCGATCTAGAAGAGGCTGGGTTATGGAACCAGTTGAACAAACTACAAGTAGAGGTACTAAGATGCCTGCTTATAAAATTCGCTGGAGAGATAGCGAAAGACCTGAAACTGTTTTGCAGCATATGTTAATTGCTGACCCAGATCCTTCTCCTCCTCCTATTTCGGTCAGTTTAGATTCTGATTAAACTCCAAATACAGTTTTCATTACCTTTTGAGCGCAGTTTTAATTTCTTTGTTTATATCTTTTTGTTTATCAGATTGTCTTTTATCATGTAATTTTTTACCTTTACCAATTCCAATAGTTAATTTAATCCATGATCCTTTTAAGTAAATTGATAGTGGAATAATAGTTAATCCTTTTTTTTCAGTTGTGGATTTAATTTTTATAATTTCTTTTTTATGTAATAACAATTTTCTATGTCGTAAAGGATCATGATTAAAAAAGGTACCTACATTTTTATGTGGTGAAATGTGAACATTCATTAAAAGTATTTCACCATTCCTAAAGGAACAATAACCATCTCTTAAGTTTGCTTTTCCGTTTCTTATGGATTTCACTTCAGTGCCCAAGAGTTCAATTCCCGCTTCAATAGTTTCTAGTATTTCATACTGAAATTTTGCATATCTATTCTCAGCGAGACGTTTGAAAGAAGTATCTTTTTTCTTGATTTTATTTATTTTTTTTGACAATTTTGCAATCATAGTTTGAAAAAATCTTTCCGCGAATAGCAATTGCCATTAATCTTCTATTATGGCAATTATTTCTTCAAGTTTAGATGAATCTAATAATCCTCGCTCACGAAAAGAGTTGAGGATTGTTGATTCAAGTACTATTGCTGAAGAAAACACTAATAAAAATTTAAATTCAGCTCGACCAAAATCTTTTAAAGAATTTATTGGGCAAGAACAAATAAAGTCTTCATTAAGAATAGCTATTGAGGCTTCAACATTAAGAAATGAAGTATTAGATCACATTCTTTTGTATGGTCATCCTGGTTTAGGTAAAACCACATTGGCATCATTGATAGCTTACGAAATGGAGACAAAATGTAGAGTAGTAAGCGCCCCCTCAATTGAGAGACCGAGGGATATAGTAGGTTTACTTCTTGGATTAAAAGAAGGGGAAATTTTGTTTATTGATGAAATACATCGTTTGAATAAATTAACTGAAGAGATCTTATATTCAGCAATGGAAGATTTTAGGTTGGATTTAACTATGGGATCCAATAAAGGTACGCGTTGTAGATCAATAAATTTATCAAAATTTACTTTGATCGGTGCCACAACAAAGCTTGCATCTATAAGTGCTCCTTTAAGAGATAGATTTGGTATGTGTCATAAAATTGAATATTATTCAAATGATGAATTACATCAAATTATTTTAAACTTTTCAAAATTGTTAAATATCTGTCTTGAAAACCAAGCTTGCTTAACTATGGCGAAAATTTCTAGAGGGACTCCAAGACTTGCATTGAGATTACTAAAAAGGGTAAGAGATTATGCTCAAGTTATTAAAAAGACTGATAAAGTTTCTTTAGATATAGTTCAAAACGCTTTAAAATCTCAAAAAATAGACAATAAAGGATTAGATCATTTGGATAGAAAGTTCTTGTCTTATTTAAATCAAAATTGTCACATTCCAGTAGGATTAGATTCTATTGCTGCAGGTTTAGGAGAGGATTCCTCAATGTTAGAGTTTTTAGTTGAGCCTTATTTAATTCAAATTGGTTTTATAACGAGAACGACCCGAGGAAGATTACTTACAACTTTAGGTCAAACTTATATCAACTCCCAAAATGAAAAATAAAAAATTTAAGTATTTTTTCATATTGATTTTTATATTGTTAAGTCTTGTATTTGTTCCATCAAGTTATTCGTTAAGTTCAAGAGAGGATTTATTTACAAATGCATTAAATTTAAGTTCCAATGGAGAGTTTAATTTAGCATTACAAGAATGGAATAGATATTTAGAATTGTATCCTAACGACTCAGCTGCTTTAAGTAATAGAGGTAACGTAAAGCTTGTTGTTGGAGATCCTGAAGGCTCAATAAATGATCAAGATAAAGCGATTAAATTAAATCCTAATGAGGTTGATCCCTATATAAATAGGGGTATAGCAGAAGAATCTTTGAAGCTTTGGTTGAAAGCAAAGAAAGATTATTTATTTGTAATTTCAAAAGATAGTAAAAACTTTTCTGCTTTGTATAATTATGCGAATGTTGAAGGCTCTTTATCAAATTGGCAAACTGCAAGAGATTTATTTGCTAAAGCTTCGGAAGCTAACCCAGGATTTGCTATGGCACGATCAAGCAAGGCGCTTGCAGATTATCAATTAGGGAATATGGATGAGGCTGAAAAAGAATTAAAAAAATTAACTAGACGGTATCCAACTTTTGTTGATGCAAGAGCAGCATTAACTGCTTTGTTTTGGTCCAGAGGTATATCTGGAGAAGCTGAAAGTAACTGGATAGCAGTTTCTGAATTAGATCCAAGATATTCTGATGAAGAATGGTTGCTTAACGTCAGAAGGTGGCCTCAAAAACCCACTAAAGATTTGATGAAATTTATTTCTTTAAAATAATTAATGGATAAAGACAATCTTTCAATAAAAATTGATTCACTTAATGATGAATTAATAAATATAAGGAGGCATATTCACTCGCATCCAGAATTAAGTGGATTAGAAAATCAAACAGCAATTTTAATAAGTGGTTTTTTAAAAAAAATTGGTTGGAGAGTTACAGAATCTGTTGGAAGGACTGGAGTTGTTGCTGATTTTGGACCAATAGAGAAAGGTTGTATAGGGTTGAGAGTTGATATGGATGCTTTACCTATACAAGAGAATACTAATTTAAATTTTTCTTCAAAAATTGATGGTGTTATGCATGCATGTGGACATGATTTACATATATGCATTGGGCTAGGGGTGGCAAAAATTATTAAGGATTTAAAACTTAAATTCGGGACTAGGATAATTTTTCAACCAGCTGAAGAAATTGCTAGTGGAGCAAAGTGGATGATTAATGATGGAGCTACTATAGGATTAAAAAAGATCTTGGGTGTTCATGTATTTCCAGAACTTTGCGTTGGATCAATTGGCATTAAGGAAGGCAGTCTAACGGCAGCTGCAGGTCAAATTACAGTAGAAATAATAGGAAAATCAGGGCATGGTGCAAGACCATATGAAGGAGTTGATGCTATCTGGGTTGCATCCAAAGTGATTTCTGGAATTCAAGAAGCAATTACAAGAAAATTGGATCCCCTAGATCCAGTGGTAATAACTTTTGGAAGAATTAGTGGAGGTAATGCTTATAATATTTTGTCAGAAAAGGTAAATATAACTGGAACTGTCAGATGCACCAACATGAAATTATTCAAGCATATTGGAGATTGGCTTAATTCGAATATTTCATCTATTGCTGAAAGTTGCGGGGCTAAGTGTAATATTAAATTCAGAGAAATAACTCCACCTGTTAATAACAATATTGAAATAAATAAAGTCTTAAGGTCATCTGCGACTGAATTGTTAGGTTCAGAGAAAGTTATTGAATTGCAACAACCATCTTTAGGTGCTGAAGATTTCGCTGAGTTTTTAAATGAAGTTCCTGGGGCAATGTTCAGACTAGGCGTTGCACGCAAAGAAGGATGTGCTCCATTACATAGTTCAGAATTTGATCCTGATGAAAGAGCTATAGGTATAGGAATTAAAGTGATATCACAAGCCATAGTAAAATTAAATAATTAACTTGAATGTTTGTATATATGAAGTTTGAAAGTTCTTTGATTTATTCTCTTATTGCTCCCTTGATGATTTGTGTATCAATCATAGGATTTATTTCAAGCAACGATAGTAAAAAAATATTGTATTTACCTATTGGTTTAATGGGAATTTTTATAATTTCTGAGAAAGTAGTTAGTAGAAGAGTTAAAAGGAAAAATATTTTAAAAAAAATAAGTCTTTATAAAAAAAACAAATAGAAATATATTATTTATTTTTAACTAAAAATAGATGACTATTTTTTAAAAAGAGCTATTTTTTAACTAAAGCTAAGGATGCTAAGCTTCTAAACTTAGCCAAGATCATAGTCAAAAAACTGAATCTTAAATTACGATTAGAGGAAGTTGAATTTGATCAAACTTTAGTAATAAACAATTTTAGTTTTATAAGTCATGAGAAATTCCTGGATTAAGCCTCGTCTTGGACAAAAAAATGTCACTCAGATGAATTTCGCTAGAAATGGATATGTCACTGAAGAAATGAATTATGTTGCTAAAAAAGAAAATCTCCCACCCTCATTAGTAATGGAAGAAGTTTCAAGAGGTAGATTGATAATTCCTGCAAATATAAATCATATTAATCTTGAGCCAATGGCAATTGGTATTGCTTCAAGATGTAAAGTAAATGCAAATATTGGCGCTTCTCCTAATGCAAGCAATATAAATGAAGAAGTTGAGAAACTAAAACTAGCTGTTAAATATGGAGCTGATACAGTTATGGACTTATCAACTGGAGGAGTAAATTTAGATGAGGTCAGAAAATCAATAATAAATGCATCCACAGTTCCAATTGGAACTGTACCAGTTTATCAAGCTTTAGAGAGTGTTCACGGTTCAATAGACAGATTAACCGAAGATGATTTTCTTCATATTATTGAAAAACATTGCCAACAGGGTGTTGATTATCAAACCATACATGCTGGTCTGTTAATAGAACATTTACCCAAAGTAAAAGGAAGAATTACTGGAATTGTAAGCCGTGGCGGAGGTATTTTGGCTCAATGGATGTTGCATCATTTTAAGCAAAATCCACTATATACAAGGTTTGATGATATCTGTGAAATTTTTAAAAAATATGATTGTACTTTTTCTTTAGGAGACTCGCTAAGACCAGGCTGTTTGCATGATGCTTCTGATGATGCACAGCTTGCTGAATTGAAGACATTAGGTGAGCTTACAAAGAGAGCTTGGTCTCATAATGTACAAGTCATGGTTGAAGGTCCTGGACATGTGCCCATGGATCAAATCGAGTTTAATGTAAAAAAACAAATGGAAGAATGTTCAGAAGCCCCATTTTACGTACTGGGTCCATTAGTTACGGATATTTCTCCAGGTTATGATCATATTTCTAGTGCAATTGGTGCTGCGATGGCTGGATGGTATGGTACTGCGATGTTGTGTTACGTTACTCCAAAAGAACATCTTGGACTTCCTAATGCAGATGATGTTCGAGAAGGATTAATTGCCTATAAGATAGCTGCTCACGCAGCTGATGTTGCAAGGCATAGATCTGGTGCACGTGATAGAGATGATGAACTTAGTCATGCAAGATATACATTTGACTGGAATAAGCAGTTTCAACTTTCTTTAGACCCTGAGAGGGCTAAACAATATCATGATGAAACATTACCTGAAGAAATATTTAAAAAAGCTGAATTTTGTTCAATGTGTGGACCAAAACACTGCCCAATGAATTCTAAGATTTCTGATGAATCACTGGATGAACTAAATCATAAACTAAAAGAATGTAATAGTAAAATCTAATTTTTACCTGCTAGTTTATAATATTTCTTTTGTTTTATTAATTACATTCTCCACAGTAAATCCAAAATTAGTCATACATTTCCCACCAGGAGCTGATGCACCGAACCTATCCATGGTTATGCATACTCCCTCAAATCCAGTGTACTTATGCCAACCAAAAGAGTGAGCAGCTTCGACTACAACTCTTTTTTTAACATTACCTGGCAAAATACTTTCTTTATAAGAGGATGTTTGTTCTTCAAATAGTTCTACACATGGCATAGAAACTACTCTAGTTTTTTTACCTAATTTAGAGATCTCTTTACTTGCTTCAATACAAAGGTTAAGTTCACTTCCTGTACCAATAAATATAACGTCTGGGGTTCCTTCACAATCAGAGACTATATAACCTCCTAATGCTACTTTTTCTATAGATGTATTTTCTTGATTTGGCATGCCTTGTCTGCTTAAACAAAGTGCAGAAGGTCTTTTCCTGTTTTGAATTGCAAGTTTGTATGCGCCACTTGTTTCATTACCATCACCAGGCCTAAAAACAAGCATATTAGGCATTGCCCGAAGAGAAGGAATAGTTTCAACAGGTTGATGGGTAGGTCCATCTTCACCAACTCCGATTGAATCATGAGTCAATACATAAATAACTCCTAGTTCGCTAAGAGCAGATAGTCTCATTGAACCTCTCATATAATCTGCGAAAACAAGAAAAGTGCCTCCATAAGGTATTAATCCGCTATCGTGATAGGCAATTCCATTTAATATTGCAGCCATAGCATGTTCTCTGACTCCAAAATGTAAATATCTTTTTTCTGGAGAATCTGCTTGAAATGATCCAGTCTCTCCTTTGATATCTGTATAGTTTGAGTGAGTTAAATCAGCAGACCCTCCTATTAATTCGGGAAGGTTAGGCCCGAGAGCTCCCAAACATATTTGTGAATGTTTCCTCGTTGCCAAACCTTTATCATCAGGAGTATATGAAGGAAGTTCACAATCCCAGTTTGCTGGTAATTCTCCCTTAATCATTCTTTTTAATTCAGAACCTTCTGAAGGAAACGCCTTTTGGTAATCTTGAAATTTCAAATCCCACTCTTTTTCAGAAGCTGCACCTTTAGTAATTGCTTGTCTAAATTTTGAATATACTTCATCAGGAATTTCAAAAGGCGGATATTCCCAATTCAAGAACTGTCTCGTTAATACTGCTTCTTCTTCTCCAACTGCTGCTCCGTGAATACCTGCAGTATCTGACTTATTTGGAGAACCATAACCTATTGTTGTTGAGATTTTGATTAGAGAAGGTTTATCTTTTACAGATTTGGCATTTTCAATGGCTTTTGTAATTCCATTGATATCATGATTTCCATCTTCAACATGTTGAGTATGCCATCCATATGCTTCATATCTCTTTAAAACATCTTCTGTAAATGAAACATCAGTTCTTCCATCTATTGTGATTTGATTATCATCGTATAATGCAATTAATTTCCCAAGTTTTAGATGTCCTGCCAATGAGCATGCTTCAGAAGCGATTCCCTCTTGGTTACATCCATCACCCATTATCACGTAGGTATAATGATCAACAATTTTGTGATCAGGCTTATTAAATTTAGCCGCTAAATGTGCTTCTGCAATCGCTAATCCTACTGCATTGGAAATTCCTGCTCCAAGTGGTCCGGCCGTTACTTCAACCCCCTCTGTCTCAAATGTTTCAGGGTGTCCGGGTGTTTTAGAACCCCATTGTCTAAATTCTTTTATATCTTCTATAGAAACTGATTTATAACCTGTTAAGTGCAGTAAAGAATATAACAACATACACCCATGACCGGCTGATAATACAAAACGATCTCTATTAAACCACTTTGGATTATTAGGGTTATGGTTTAAAACATTTTGCCATAATGCATAACCCATAGGAGCACAACCCATGGGTAAACCAGGATGACCACTGTTAGATTTATTTACTGCATCTACAGCTAGCATTCTAATACTATTAACACAAAGCGATTCTAATGAAACAGACGCAGCGACCATTGTTTTAAGTGAGATAATTGGGGAGTAAAGAATTGGTTTTCATCAATTAAGTTTGCTAAAAGCTAAACAAACATTGTGACCACCAAAGCCGAATGAATTGGAAAGAGCGACTCTTATTTGAGCATCTCTAGCATTGTTTGGGACGTAATCAAGATCACATTCAGGATCTGGATTGACGTAGTTGATTGTAGGAGGGATAAAATTATGTGTCAAAGCAAGTATACAAGCTACTGCCTCGATACCTCCTGAACCTCCTAAAAGATGACCAGTCATCGACTTAGTAGAGCTTACAGGAATGAGGTAAGATCTGTCTTTAAAAATTGATTTAATTGCAGAAGTTTCATTTTTGTCATTAGCTGAAGTGCTTGTTCCATGAGCATTGATGTAATCAATTTGATCAAGATTAATTGAAGAATCTTCAATTGCTAGCTTTATTGCTTCAGCTCCACCTACACCTCCTGGGGAAGGAGCAGTTATATGGTGTGCATCACAAGTTGTTCCATAACCAATAATTTCGGCATAGATTCTTGCATTTCTTTTTTTAGCGTGATCTAAGGTTTCCATTACTAGTATTCCTGAGCCTTCTCCTATAACGAATCCATCTCTTTCAGCATCGAAAGGTCTACTAGCTGTTTGGGGACTTTCATTTCTGGAGGATAAAGCTTTTGCACTTGCAAAACCTGCTACTCCAAGAGGTGTAATACTTGCCTCAGCTCCTCCACAAATCATTGCATCTGCCTTGCCAAGTTGAAGTAATCTATAAGAATCTCCAATAGCATTTGATCCTGCAGCACAAGCAGTCGATACAGCAGAACTTGGACCTTTTGCCCCTAAAGCAATAGCTGCTAATCCTGTTGCCATATTTGGAATCATCATTGGGACAGTAAATGGGCTGACTCTTTTAGGACCTTTATGACTCAATATTTGAGCTTGACTCTCCATTGTGAGCAAACCACCTACACCTGAACCAATGATTACTCCAATCCTTGAGGCATTAGATTCATTTATTTGAAGACCAGAATCATTGAATGCTTGTTTTGCTGCTATTACTCCAAATTGAGAAAAGCGGTCCCATCTTTTAGATTCTTTTGGTTCAATAAATCCTTCTAGTTGAAGATTTTTAACTTCTGCGGCAAATTTGCACGGATGTTGTTCAGGATTAAAAAGAGTAATATTTGAGACTCCATTTGTTCCTGTTTGAAGGCCGTGTAAATATTCATCAATGTTGTTACCTATTGGAGTTACTGCCCCAATACCAGTAATAACTACTCGATGGAAGTTTGGCATCCTAAATTAACCTTTTTTTTCTTCGATAAATTTAACAGCGTCTCCAACTGTCGCAATACCTTCTGCTGCTTCGTCAGGTATCTCAATATCAAATGCCTCTTCAAGAGCCATTACAAGTTCTACAGTATCCAGGGAATCTGCACCTAAATCATTTTGAAAGTTAGAATCAGATTTTACTTCTCCAGATTCAACACTTAATTGCTCTGAAACTATAGAACAAACTTTTTGAAGGATTTCTTCTTTTGACATAAGTTTATGGAATTTATTATTTATCTATAAGATTTTATGCCCTAGAGTTAACAAGAGTGAAGCATATCTTAATTTTTTTACTTTCTTTGTTAGACAATAGTATTATATTACGAGGTTCTCAAGGACAAATTTCACATGTCACACGCAGTTAAAATTTATGATACATGCATTGGATGTACCCAATGCGTAAGAGCTTGCCCATTAGATGTACTAGAAATGGTTCCATGGGATGGATGTAAAGCGGGACAAATCGCCTCCTCTCCTAGAACAGAAGATTGTGTTGGATGTAAAAGATGTGAAACGGCATGCCCTACAGATTTTTTAAGCATTCGAGTTTATTTAGGTGATGAAACATCAAGAAGCATGGGTTTGGCTTATTAATTTTTGTAGTGCAGTTGTAAGAGAGTCCATATTTCAAAAAAACTAAAATTTTTTTTTATATAATTTAGAAAAATTAATTATATGTGTGGCATAGTCGCTGTTACAGGTTACAAAAGAGCAATGCCATTATTAATTAATGGATTAAAGAAATTAGAATATAGGGGATATGATTCAGCAGGTATAGCTGTTATAAATTCAGAAACAAAAAAAATAATCTGTAATAAAGCTGAAGGAAAACTCAAAAATTTAATAAACAATGTCAGTAATATTGATATTAAAGGAACTGTTGGTATAGGTCATACAAGGTGGGCAACTCATGGTAAACCAGAAGTTAAAAATGCACATCCTCATATTGATAACTCAGGAAAAGTAGCAGTAGTCCAAAATGGAATAATAGAAAATTATCAAGAATTAAAAATTAAATTAGAAAAAGAAGGAATAATTTTTAATTCTGATACTGATACAGAAGTAATTCCACATTTAATACAAAAGGAATTGCATGCTTTAAGTCAACTTGAACTTGAAAGTAATGGTTCTACTTTGTTAGTAGCCGTAAGAAACGTAATATCTGATTTAGAAGGCTCTTATGCTCTAGCAATATTATGGACTGGTGCCCCTGATTCATTAGTTGTTGCGAGGAGGCAAGCACCATTAATTATTGGCATTGGCGAGGGAGAATTTATTTGTGCTAGTGATACTCCAGCGATAGCTAATTTGACTAAGATTATTTTGCCCTTGGAAGATGAGGAAATAGCTCTTTTGAATCCATTAGGTATAGAAATTTATAATTCAAATAATGAGAGACAATTTCGTAATCCAATTTCTTTACAAACGTCAGAACAAGTAATAGATAAAATGAGTTTTAGACATTACATGTTGAAAGAAATTTATGACCAACCTGAAACTGCCAAAAATTGGTTAGATAAATTTTTAATTAAAGATTCAGATACTGGCCAATTAAATATAAATTACAATTTTGATACGAAATTTTTTGAATCGATTGAAAGGATTGAAATTGTTGCTTGCGGGACTAGTAAACATGCGGCAATGGTAGGTAGCTTTTTATTAGAGCAATTTGCAGGCATACCTACGAATGTTTTCTATGCGAGTGAATTTCGATACTCTCCACCGCCTTTACTTCCTAATACATTAACAATTGGGGTAACCCAATCTGGAGAAACTGCTGATACCATAGCAGCTATCAATATGGAAATTCAAAGAAGATCGTCTATGAGTGATGAAAAATATAAGCCAAATTTAATAGCAATCACAAATAGAGTTGAAAGTTCTATTGGACGAAAGACCTCCAATATTATTGATATTTGTGCAGGAATAGAGATTGGAGTAGCTGCTACAAAAACTTTTTTTGCACAATTACTTTCTTTTTATGGGTTAGCAATTAAATTTGCACAGGTAAAAGGAAGTCAAAGTGAGAAGAATATTAATCAATTAATTTCTGAATTAACTAATTTACCACTATTAGTTGAACAACTTTTAGAAAAACATAATCATTCTGCAGAAAAGCTTGCTCATGATTTTTTTAATGTCAAAGACGTTATATTTCTTGGAAGAGGTATAAATTATCCCATTGCTTTAGAGGGAGCACTTAAATTAAAAGAAATAAGTTATATACATGCTGCAGGCTATCCAGCTGGTGAAATGAAGCATGGACCAATTGCGCTTTTAGATAAAAAAGTACCTGTAATCTCAATTGCTATTCCAGGTGAAGTATTTGATAAAGTGATAAGTAATGCGCAAGAAGCAAAAGCTAGAGATGCATTTCTTATTGGCGTTGCTCCAGAATGCAATGGTACTGAAATTTTTGATCATTTAATGCCAATTCCTTCAATAAATGAGTGGATTTCACCTTTATTGGCTATTGTTCCCCTTCAATTGTTGAGTTATCATATCGCTGCACATAGAGGTTTAGATGTAGATCAGCCTAGAAACTTAGCTAAAAGTGTAACAGTAGAGTGATATTCTTTTATTTTAAAATTTCTGAGATTTATAAGATTTTCATAGTTCAAATAAACCATTTGGCGGTTTAATTACTAAAAATTTATTCTTAATATCTATTATTGGAATTATTTCATTTGCAAATGGAATAAGTACTTCTTTATCGTTTTTGAAAAGTTTAATAACAAGCAAATTATTATTTTCGTTTTCTAAATTAATCACTTCTCCTATAGTATTTAATTGATTATTTTCCGAAATTTTAACTTTTAAATTTAGTAGTTCATTTAAATGAAATTCTTCATTGTTTAATTTTGGAATGTCATCAACTTTGACCATAATTTTGAATTCTTTTAAATTATTCGCTTGATCTCTATTTTTTATGCCTTTAAATGCGACTATGAAAGATTCTTTCCCTGGTAGTTTAAATCCTGATATAAGCTCCACTTCAGTTAGATCACCTTTTTCTTTCTGAAGCCATCTCTTTCCCGGTTTGGTAAATCTTTCTTCAAAGTCGCTGAGGGATTTAACCTTTACTTTCCCATTAATTCCATGAGGAGTTGTTATTAATCCAACGACCATCCATTTATGATCTATCATGAATAATATGTGAATTATTATTATGGAATTATCGAGTAAGCCAATACTTCCAGGTTCTATTGTAGTCGTTAGTGACGTTACTTCAATTTACAGGGGATATAAGGGATTTGTGCAAAGAGTAACAAAAAAAAGTGCTGCAGTCCTTTTTGAAGGAGGTAACTGGGATAAGCTAGTAACTTTTAAATTGTCTAATCTTGAATTAGTGTGAATAATTATTTTTTCTCCTCTTTGAAAATTTTTTCTACAAGTGCACTAGCTGCATTTTTTTCTGCTTTTTTGTGAGATTGTCCAAAGCAAAATGCCTCTTTAGATCCATTTATATATATTTCACATGAAAATCTTTTAAGATCCCCATGGTTTTTGGAAACCTCATTAATTTTGTATATAGGTAAATCGAATCCTTGCTTTTGACACCACTCCTGCAATGCTGATTTCGCATTAAATTTATATGGCGCTTCTAGAAATAATTCTGCATCTTTACACCAAAATCGATCAAGCCATAGAGATACTTCTTCAATTGAATTAAAACACTTGTATATTGCACCTATTAATGCCTCAGTAGCTTCTGCAATAATCGTATCTTTTGAATTTTCATCATTTATTGCTTTAGAGCCTTTTATTATTAATTTCTCAATAAAAATTTTTTTTCCTAATTTAGTTAACCATTCATCACTTACTATTTGTGCTCTAAGTTCTGATCTTTTACCAACACTCAATTTAATATAAGTCCTATCAATAAAATCTGATGCCGCCAATCTGAGAACAGCATCTCCAAAGAATTCTAATTTCTCATAATTGTTTGCCTTGTTTGTGGAGGAATGAGTTAACGCTTCATTAAAAGTATCAATTATGCATTCATCTTTTGTATTTATAAATTTAGTAAATCTTTTTGAATTAATATTTAACGAATGTAAAAATTCTATAATTTCTTCAATTCTTTTTCTATCAACCAGTTTATTCATATTAGTTAGATTTATCTTTAATTAGAAAGCAGGTCATAAGCCGGGTTCTGTTCATCCTAATTAAGATGGACAATCATCTATCTAGGACTGGAATTGCTTCGCAGTCTCAAGCGGCGCTTAAAAGTAGATTTCTCAGCGGTCATGAATCTACTAAGCCTTGCTCCCGGCCGGGGTTTACCTAGCCAACACCTCTCGATGTTGCTGGTGCGCTCTTACCACACCCTTGCACCCTTACCATACAAAAAAAGTATTCGGCGGTATGTTTCTGTGGCACTATCCTCACGGTTACCCGCACTGGGAGTTACCCAGCAAGCCTGACCACGTGGGAGCCCGGACTTTCCTCAAAAAAGTTTTATTTTGTTTCCATAATAAAACTTTTTCGCGATTGTCTCTCCTGCTTTCGTTTAGCATAATGCTTATTAGCCCAAAAAACACCTATTGGGGCTGTAGCTCAGCAGGATAGAGCGACGGTTTCCTAAACCGTAGGTCGTGGGTTCGACTCCCTCCAGTCCCGTAAAAGTTAATAAACTATATGTAGTATGTGTGCAAACTTGCTACTCTCTAGCTAGCGTGTAATTAGTAATTAAGCTTTTATGGCTAAGCTGCATGATATGCGTTTGAAACTCTTAATTCAACAAGAGCACGAACGTATTTCTAAATCTCAACCTAATGATTTAGACCTTTCAATAGTTCAAGCAAGATGTCTTTGTTGGCTTGCCTTATTAGCAGAGGCTCACGAAGATCAAGCTAATGATGCTGAAAAGAGAGGAGACGCTGAGCAAGCAATGGGTTGGTTCGCAGATTCAATGAGATTGAGAGATGTCATTAATTTGGTTACTAGTATCGAAATACCTATACCAGAAAGTCCTGATTCTCATGATGAAAATGACGAATTATTTGATGGACCAACAATAATGCCTAAATAATGCAATGATGTATATAGAGTTAAAATGTTGTTTTGACCGAAGAACCATGTCAATGTCCTGATTGTAAGAGATTTTATAAAGAACATGATCGTTTAATTCGCGAATTCCCTACTTTTAAACAGCAGCAAGAACTTAACTGGGCATCAATTCAATCTTTTAGAACACTTTGTAGCAAGGTATCAGAAGAATTACAAAAACAAGTATCAAATATGGTTTTGGAAGAACATTCAACAGAAAAAGAAAAACATTCTTCTGATTTAGAAATTACAGATGAAATAGAAGAACATTCTTCTGATTTGGAAATTACTGATGCAATAGAAGAACTTGAAAAAGTAAATGCTTATTTATATTCAATTGAGGCCCTAATGGAGAGAATTTTTGATATTAAAGTTTCTGAGAATATTGAATTAAAATTTAAAGAAATCTCTAGTCAAATTGCTCCAGATCCGTTAAATATCGATAGATTGATATTAAATAGGTTATTTCATCAAACTCCAGATTTACCTGATAAGAATAATCCTAAGTAGTTACTTCTCCTATATCGCATGAAATTTCTACTGGCATAGGTGAAACCTTCCAAATAGAATCACAATATTCTCTAATTGATCTATCAGATGAAAAATAACCTGACCTTGCAGTGTTTAATAAAGCCATTTGATTCCATGCTTTTTTATCGTTCCAACAGATATTCACCTCATCTTGCTTTCTAAGATAATCTTCAAAATCAGCCATTACAAAAAATGGATCATGTAAAGTTAAACTATTTAATAAAGGTTTAAAAAGTTCTTTATCACCATTACTAAAATGTCCTATTTCTATTAAACGAACTACTTCTTTTAATTCTGGAGATTTTTCTATAAATGTTTTGGGAGAATAACCTCCATTTTTTAAATTCATTATTTCACTTTCGGTTTTTCCAAAGAGGAAAAAATTTTCTTTTTTTACAAGATCTCTTAACTCTACATTCGCTCCATCAAGAGTACCAATTGTTAAAGCCCCATTCATCGCAAATTTCATATTTCCTGTGCCTGATGCTTCTTTACCTGCTGTCGATATTTGCTCAGAAAGATCAGTTGCAGGGTATACGATTTCGCCAAGTTTTACGTTATAATCAGGTAAGAAAACAACTCTTAAAAGACCTTCCATATCAGGGTCTGAATTTACAACATCTGCAATACCATTAATGAAGCGGATCATTAATTTTGCCATAAAGTAGCCTGGGGCGGCCTTCCCACCAAAAATAATTGTTCTAGGAGCTTTGTAATTACTGGTACCATTTTTAATTCTTAAATATTGAGCAATTATTTGCAAAGCATTTAAATGTTGTCTTTTGTATTGATGTATTCTTTTGACTTGAACATCAAAAAGGCTAGTTGGGTCTACTAATATTCCTGTTTTAGAATGAATGTAGGTAGCTAATTTGCGCTTACCAATTAGTTTGGTTTCTTCGAATTTTCCTAAAAAATTTGAATCATCTTTTTTCTTTTCTAAGTTTTTTAGTAATTCCATATTAGTTATCCAGTCTGGACCCACTTCTTTTTCTAGTAAATTAGATAAAGATGGATTCGCTAAAGCAACCCATCTTCTAGGCGTGACACCATTGGTTACGTTTGTAAATTTTTTAGGCCATAGTTCTGCAAATTCTGGAAGAAGTTGTCTTTTTATGAGATCTGAGTGTAGTGCTGCAACACCATTAATGTGATGAGCACCAATGGTAGCAAGATGAGCCATCCTCACAGATTTACCGCCTTCTTCATCAATTATTGATAATTTTTTGAGTATTTTATCGTCCCCTGGATAACGAAGTCGCAGTTGTTGTAAAAATCTCCAATTAATTTCGTAGATAATTTCAAGGTGACGAGGTAAAAGATCACTAAATAAATTTAGATCCCATTTTTCGAGGGCTTCAGGAAGTAATGTATGGTTTGTATAAGCAACTGAGGAAGTTGTGATATTCCATGCCTTGTCCCAACCAACTTGGTACTGATCTATTAAGAGACGCATTAGTTCAGCTACTGCAATGGCTGGATGAGTATCATTTAGTTGGACTGTCCAATGTTTAGGAAATTCGGTAATAGGTATAGATCTTTTTTCCAAACTTCGTAGCATATCTTGAAGAGAGCAACTTACGAAGAAATGCTGTTGTTTTAGTCTTAATCTCCTCCCCTCATCAGTTCCATCATTAGGGTATAAGACTTTTGATAACGTTTCAGAAGCTACTTTTTCTTCTACCGCCCCATAATAATCTCCAATATTAAAAGCATAAAAATCAAAACTCTCAGTTGCATCTGCTCTCCATAGTCTTAATCTATCGCAGGTATTAACTCTGTAACCTAGAACTGGTACATCGTGTGGGACACCAATCGCATGTTCAGAGGGGATCCATCTTGATCTGTAATTACCCTTATCGTCTCTATAACTTTCTGTTCTTCCTCCAAATCCAACAAAACATGATTCGTCAGGTTGAGGTAATTCCCATGGCCATCCACCTTTGAGCCACTTATCTGTTACTTCCACTTGCCATCCATCTCGTATTAACTGATTAAATATTCCAAATTCATATCTTATTCCATAACCCACTGCAGGAACTTGCAAAGAGGCTAATGATTCCATATAACATGCTGCCAATCTTCCTAAGCCACCATTCCCTAATCCAGGTTCTTCTTCTACTTCTAGAATTTTTGATAATGATTCTATTCCAAATCTTTTTAAAGCTTCTTCTGCTTCTTTTGTGATGCCTAAATTTAATAAATTATTGCTTAATTGAGGACCTATTAGAAATTCTGCTGATAAATATGCAACTGTTTTTTGGGGCTTTTTTCTTATGATTTCCTGACTAGCTAAATATCGTGTCATTAATCTATCTTTTACTGCATAACTAAGAGCCATATACATATCATGAGGGCTTGCAGAAGTTGCTAATTTACCAAGAGTAAAAAATAAATGCGCAGTCATTCCTTTAAAAAGCGCATCTGAATCCATCCCAGCTTTCTCAGGATCTAAGTAACAACCTGGTGTAGGCAACCTTAAATCAAAGGGTTTATTGGAGTTCATTGAATTTGACATATATATGACAATAGCTATTTTTTAAAAAAATTCTTTGTTGTAACTTCAGATCCACACTTGTTGAGTATTTTTGCTTTTTTTTACATACTTGGTAAAGTGGGCCCTTAATAAACTATCTTCCAATTATATAATTAAATTTCTACGTATTTGAAATGTATCAATTACTTGCTGAATTAAGTGCACATGATTTAGAAGTTGCTGAAACACTGATAGGAGTTATAAGGTTTCTATTGATATTTTTAGCTGCAAGAGCATTAGCAGAAGTATTAGTAAGACTAAGTTTGCCAACGATAGTAGGTGAGCTTCTTGCAGGGGTTGTAATAGGGGCATCAGGATTCCACTTGTTGATACCGCCCTCAGCTGGAACAGAATTAAATGAAGGACTTGTAAATGTTATTAGCTCGTTAGCGTCAATCCCTCCAGAGGCTGTACCTGATGTTTATTTCGAAAGTTTTCCATCCCTTCAAGCAGTAGCAACCCTTGGGTTATATGCTCTTTTATTTTTAACAGGTTTAGAAAGTGAGTTAGAGGAATTAGTAGCTGTGGGAGCTCAAGCTTTCACTGTTGCTATGGCTGGTGTAATTTTACCGTTTGCATTTGGAACTCTTGGATTAATGTTTATTTTCCAAGTAGATCTAATTCCAGCAGTTTTCGCTGGAGCGTCTATGACAGCTACAAGTATAGGAATTACTGCGAGTGTGTTTGGTGAGTTGGGATATTTAAAAACTAGAGAAGGACAGATTGTTATTGGAGCGGCTGTTTTGGATGATATTTTAGGTATTGTTATTCTTGCAGTTGTAGTAGCCCTTGCTGCAGGAGGTTCTTTAGAAATTGCTCCCATCGTTAAATTAGTTGCGGCAGCAGTAGTATTTGTTATTGCTGCTATTGCATTAAGTAGAACAGCAGCTCCAGGATTTGATTGGTTATTAGATAGATTAAAGGCCCCTGGAGCCGTAGTGGTAGCTTCCTTTGTGATACTTGTGCTGTGTTGTTTTGTTGCAACAGCCATTGGATTGGAAGCAGCTTTAGGTGCTTTTGCAGCTGGACTGATTCTTAGTAGTTCGAAAAATAATCACGCAATTCAACAATCCGTTTTACCTTTAGTATCCTTATTCGCAACTATTTTCTTCGTATTGGTTGGAGCTGGAATGGATTTATCAGTTATCAATCCACTTGATCCAACAAGTAGGTCAGCTCTCGTAGTTGCAGGATTTTTATTAGTTGTAGCAATTATTGGAAAAATTGCAGCAGGATGGGTATTTTCCAGTGATAAACCTACAAATAGATTGGTTGTAGGTTTGGGTATGATGCCTAGAGGAGAGGTTGGTTTAATCTTCCTTGGATTAGGAACAAGCGCTAAGTTGTTAACCCCTTCTCTTGAAGCGGCTATTTTATTAATGGTTATTGGAACCACATTTCTTGCACCTGTTCTCTTGAGAATTGTTCTAAAAGATAAACCACCAAATGATGGTAATAAAATTTCAGATGATGTTGCAGCTGATCCTGTGGGTCTTCTTTAGGAAATAAGTTTATTAGAATCATATAATATAAGATTTTCAATAAATGGAACAATCAGCTCTAATAGATAGTGATGTCAATTATGACTGGAATTTTTTAAATTATCCAATACATACTGTTTCTGCTAACCCTGAGCAAACATCAAAAGAATATTCAATTTTGTTAATTCATGGCTTCGGGGCCTCTACGGATCATTGGAGATTCAATATCCCTATTTTGAGTAAAAAATATGAAGTTCATGCTATGGATCTTCTTGGTTTTGGAAAAAGTCCTAAGCCCCAAGATGTTGAATACTCAGGATCATTATGGAAGGATCAGGTTGTAGCTTATGTAAAGGAGAAAATAAAAAAACCTACAATTGTTGTTGGAAATTCATTAGGTGGTTATGCCGCCTTAGCAGCCGGTTCAGAATTAAATGAGCTAAACGCAGGGGTAATATTACTTAATGCTGCAGGATATTTTAGTGAAGAGAAAACTATCAAAAAGAATATGTTGCAAACTTCAATTGAAACAGTTGCGGGTATATTTTTGAAAAATATTGTTCTTCAACGTTTGATTTTTGAGAATATGAGAAATCCAAAAAATATTAAAAAAACTTTGAATCAAGTATATGTTGATAAAAAAAATGTTGATGATTTTTTAGTCGAGTCAATAAGAAAGCCTTCGCTAGATTATGGAGCTTTCAATGTTTTTAGAAGTGTATTTAACCCATCAGGTCCCCAGGGATTGCCGTTAGATAAGTTATTCGCAAAACTCAATTCACCATTATTACTGTTGTGGGGAGGAAAAGATCCTTGGATGAATACTCCAAAAAAAAGAAACCTATATAAAAAATTTACTCCTAAGAATACAAAAGAAATCATTCTTGATGCTGGACATTGTCCACATGATGAAATTCCTGAATTAGTTAATCAGCATATTTTAGATTGGGTTGATTCTCTCTAAGTAAAAATTGTGAAAATTAAATTATCCAATATAGACCTGGGAATTTTTGTTTTTCAATTAGATCAAAATAACTATATTAAATTTTGTCCTGACAGAGGAGGTGTTATTACAAATTGGGTTTCTGATGGTAAAGAGATACTTTATTTCGATGAAAAAAGATTTATGGATAAGTCAAAAAGTATTAGGGGAGGCATTCCAATCTTGTTTCCAATTTGTGGAAATCTCAGTACTTCTAATTCAGTATTTGGAACAGATTATTTGCAATTAACACAACATGGTTTCGCTAGGGATTTGCCATGGCAATATTCCTTTAATGAAAAATCTTTATGCTTATTTTTAAATGAATCTAAAAAAACCAAAAGATATTATCCTTTCGATTTCGAATTGAGAATTGAGGTTACATTAAAGATTAACTTTTTAGCATTTGAAATTACGATTAATAATAAAACAGAAATTGCTATGCCAATCAACCTTGGATTGCATCCTTATTTTAACGTTTCAGATTTAAAAAATTTAGAGTTTTTTGAAAATCCACTTAATTGTCAGAATCAAGAAAAAAATATAATAAGTAATACTTTGGATGAGTTAAATAATATTAATTGTGGAATTGATCTACTTATGTATACTTCCGGTAAGAGCGCTTTTAGAGATAAAATTTTCAAAAGACAGGTAACTTTAAATCACCCATATCCTTTTGACCTAGGAGTTATTTGGAGTGATCCTCCAAGAAGAATGATATGTCTTGAACCTTGGACTAGTCCCCGAAATTCTTTTGTTGATGGGTTCAGAAAAGTAATGGTTCCTCCAAATGATAGTCAAAGGTTTGATGCCTCAATACAAATAAAATCTCTTAAGTAATTATGCAATACTTATGAAATTTGTTGTTATTGATGATGATCCAACAGGCTCTCAAACTGTTCATGATTGCTTACTACTTCTTAAATGGGATTGCTCAACTTTAGCCAAAGGTTTTGAATCTAAATCAAATTTATTTTTTATTTTGGCTAATACTAGGTCACTATCTGAAAATGATGCGAAATTAACAATAGAAGAAATTTGCAAAAATCTCAAGACTGTTATAGCTTCACAGGCTTATGAAGAAGAAATAATTTTCATAAGTAGAGGAGACTCTACTCTCCGAGGACATAACTTTTTAGAGCCAAGTGCCATAAATAGTTGTTTAGGTCCTTTTGATGCTACTTTTCATATTCCAGCTTTTATAGAGGGTAAAAGATTAACAATTAATGGATTACACTTTGTTGATAAAACTCCTATTGAACAAACAATTTTTGCAAGAGATAAAATTTTTGGATTTGAGACAAGTAATGTCAAGAATCTTTTATTTCAGAAGAGTAAATCGCGAATAAAAATTGAAGATATTCAAAATCTTTTATTGTCAGATATCGAAATTCTAAATGACGAGGAAAATAACATTGTTTTTAAAAAACTGAAGAACTTGAATAATAATAAACATGTAATTGTAGATGTAGAAAATTATTCTCAACTAAAAAAATTTTCTTTAGTAATTAAAAAATTAAATAGTCAAAAACAATTCCTTTTTCGAACTGCAGCAAGTTTTATAAGTTCAATTTCTGAGAAAAAAAGTATCTCTCAGAGTGAAATATTTTTCTATAATTTAAGATTAAGAAATAAAGAAAAGAGTTTTCTTCCAGGACTGATAATTGTTGGATCTTATGTCGAACTTTCAACAATACAATTGAATAATTTATTAGAGATAAGTAATTGCTATCCAGTAGAATTAGATGTTTTTGAATTTTTTAAAATCACTTCATCAGATAATAATCAGAGGCGAAGGAATTTGTTTAAAAATAAATTTTTGAAAGAAATTAGATTTTCTTTTGAGAGAGGAAAAACTCCTGTTTTGTTTACTTCAAGAAAATTTATGTCCTTAGATTCTTCTGAACTATTTAATTTTTATAATTTACTTGCTAGTTTTATTGCTGAATTAGTCGCAGATTTGAAGCATGAAATAGGATATTTGATTTCAAAAGGTGGAATAACAACAAATTTGATTCTTAGTAATGGACTTAATGCAGATTATGTTTATCTTGAGGGACAGATTTTAACAGGCATTTCAGTGGTGACTCATAACCTAAAAAATCACAAAAAACTTCCTATTGTTACTCATCCTGGAAACATTGGGAATAAAGATTCACTGGTTAAGATTTGGAAAGTTTTTGAAAATAAAAATAATTTTTAAAATTAGAAATTTGAAATAATTTCTTCCGCAAAACTGCTGCAGGATAAGGGTTCTACTTTTGGTTCCATTAAGCGTGCTAGATCATATGTGACTTTTTTTTGCTCTATTGCTTTACTCAAACCATTAGTAATTAAGTTAGCTGCTTCATTCCAACCAAAATATTCAAGCATCATTACACCACTAAGAATTACTGATCCTGGATTAATCTTGTTTAAGCCTGCATGTTTTGGAGCGGTACCGTGCGTAGCTTCGAAAATTGCTGCATTATCTCCAATATTTGCACCGGGAGCCATACCTAGGCCACCAACAATTGCTGCAGCTGCATCAGAAACATAGTCGCCATTAAGGTTTAATGTTGCAAGAATTGAATATTCTTGAGGTCGAGTTTGAATCTGTTGAAATATACTATCGGCAATCCGATCATCAACCATAACAAGTTTTTTCCATTTGCCATCCCCATGAGAATTTGAAATGGAATCAATAACTTCTTTTATTTCTTCACAAATAAATGCTTTTTTATTATCCGTCAACTTGTCATAACCGGGTTCAATCTTCCTGGCATTATTTTCGATTGAAATTCCTGGATTTTTCTGGATATTATCTAAAATCCAGCTTTCTCTCTCTGTAATACAATCTTCCCTGAATTCATTGACTGCCAATTCATATCCCCAATCTCTAAAAGCACCTTCTGTATATTTCATGATATTGCCTTTATGTACAAGAGTTAAATGTCTTTTTTTCCCCGATAATCTTTTTGCGTGCTCAATAGCCTTTCTAATGTGCCTTTGGCTACCTAGTTTGCTTACTGGTTTGATTCCT
>QCIL01000008.1 GCA_003216725.1 Prochlorococcus sp. AG-402-L18 | reverse complement strand
TTAAAGTTACAGAAACTGATCCAGGAGTTAAGGGAGATACTGCAAGTGGCGGCACTAAACCGGCTATTCTAGAAACGGGTGCTCAAGTTATGGTTCCCTTATTCATATCTGTAGGTGAAATGATTAAGGTTGATACTCGTAATGATAGTTATCTTGGACGTGAAAACTAATGGCTATGAAATTAGATCATGATGATTTAGATCGCTTAATAGATAAAATTACTATGAGCGATATTCAAGAATTTACTCTCGAGGGAGAAGATTTTAAACTTGAAATAAAGAGAAATGCAATTGATAAGAATTATTCAGGTAATGCTTTACTCTCGAGTAATTCTGTTGACAAGCAAATTAATTCAACCTCAATAGCTACTAACGAAAATATTTCTATTCCTAGCACTTCTGCCGCTTCTCAGGAAGCACCTCCTGCGCGCTCAGGCCTTATAGATATTACTTCTCCTATGGTTGGAACATTTTATAGGGCTTCGGCCCCTGGAGAGGATCCTTTCGTCGAATTGGGAACCAAAGTAAATATTGGACAAACAATTTGTATTCTGGAAGCTATGAAGTTGATGAATGAAATTGAATCAGAGTATAATGCCGAAATTGTTGAAATACTTGTTGAAAATGGAACACCAGTAGAGTTTGGACAAGTTTTAATGAGAGTTAAACAATCTTAGTATTTAGATAACTCAATTGCTGTTTTTATTGCTTCGACCATACTTTGTGATTGAGCTATTCCTTTACCCGCTATTTCAAATGCTGTCCCATGATCTGGAGAAGTTCTTATAAAAGGTAGACCAATTGTTGTATTTACTGAGTAGTTGAGGGCTATAACTTTTATCGGTATTAATCCTTGATCATGATACATAGCAAGAATGCCATTATGTCTTTTAGCCGATTTTTTGTGCCAAGCTTCTGCGGATGAATTCCAACACGTATCAGGTGAAATTGGTCCAGATAAATTAACGTTTTGATTCTTCAAACTCCAACTAGAAATAGATTGTTTCATCCAATTTACTTCTTCACTTCCTAATAAACCTTCTTCTCCTGCATGAGGATTTAAACCTGCAACCCTTAAGGTTGGATTTTTTATGTATTTGCTACAAAAATCTGAAAGTAAATCTAGTTTTGAATGAATTAAACAAGAATTAAGTTTTTTTGGTACTTCACTAAGTGGAATATGAGTTGTTGCTAGTAATGTATTAAATCTCCAACCCGTAAATGGGGATTTTGCTGTAAAAAGCATACCGACATTCTTTGTTCTGCAAGATTTTGCTAATAATTCAGTTTGACCTGAATAAAAATGACCAGCTTCTTCCCACGATTTTTTGCAAATTGGTCCTGTCACTAGTGCTGAATTAGGAGATTGTTGAATTATCTCTATTGCTTTAGTTAAGTATTTAAAGCTAGCATCCCCATAACTTCTTTTTCGGTCTTTATTATCCATCGAAATTGTCATATTATGAATTTCAAAATTATTTGGGTCAACTATATTCTTTAATCCTAGATTTTTAAGATGCATAAATGTATTTTCTAAATTTACTTTTGATCCAACTATTAAAATATCAATATTGTTTGGAATTTCTTTTGAAGAAAGGGCTTTTAATATGATTTCTGGTCCGATTCCAGATTCATCTCCAACACTTATGACAATTTTAAACTTATCTCCACTATTTTTATTTTTATAATTCATAGTAAAATTTGAAAAACATATTCTTAAGTAACAACTTTTAAATGGTTTAATTATTTAAAGATAATAATTTCCCTTCAATTGTGTAATTTGTTAATATTAGCAAGACAATTATCTAACCCGATTCTATAGTTTTTGTAAATAAGTTTGTATCCTAATTTTTTACACAATAATTGATTTGAAACTTTTCTATTTTCTATCCAAAATGACTGCGCAATTGGAGATAAATTCTTTTTAGCTTCTTCAAATAATACTGGAGATGGCATTTTTAACCCAAGTAATTTATACCCATATTCAATTACTTTTAGTTGGGAGCAGGGCTCATCATCTGCGATGTTTATTATTTGATAAAAAAATAATTTATTTTTAATTATATAGATAATTGCATTTGCAATATCAGCAACATGTACTCTTGAAAAAATTTGTTTATCTTTGTGAATTACATTTACCTTATTACTTGCGATAGCTTCTAAAGTTGATCTTCCTGGCCCATAAATACCAGGAAGTCTAAAAATTTGGACTGGTAAATCTGAAGTAATCCATTCTTTTTCACAATTTAATCTTTTAAGACTTCTTTCTTGAGAAGGATTGGGATTATCTAACTCGCTAACCCAATTACCATTAGTATTGCCATAAATACCAGTGGTAGATAAATATCCAATCCAACGAAGTGATGATTTGTTAATTTTATTTGTTAAGACTTTTAAAACAGGATCTTTCCCATTCTTATCTGGGGGTATGCAACTTAAGATATGAGTGACTCCGTCGAATATTGAGTCTTCTGGGATAATGTTATTTTCGCTGTCAAAAACAAAATTATATGGATCCTTATTTTTTGTTCTAGAGCTTGTCAGTACGAAACAACCTAATTTTCTTATTGAATGAGCAAAATAACTGCCGCTAAAACCACCGCCAAAAACAAGAAATTTATATTGATTATTCAGGGTACTTGTCGAATTAATCATGTAGTATTATAAATAGTACATATGTATTAATAAGATGAAAACTTTAATTAAAACTCAAACTAAGTTAGATTTAGTTAGTGTAAGAAATAATAACTATGGTCATCTTAAAGCTAATCTAACCGATTCTAAGACCAATTTAAATTTTAAACTTTATCAAAAAACTTTTTTACTTTGCATAATCTTTTTTACTATTTTTTTATTTCCAGAATCACCAAAAGATTTTGAAAAAATATGTAATAAATATAATTCTCCTAAGGTTTGCAATGTTTGGTGACTATGCAGCCTTGTATTCATCGTCATTTGGTTTAACATTTTGTTTTTTATTAAAACTAGGATTAGCCCACTGTAATAATCTAATAGCTAATCTTAAATCTCCTTCAAGCCATGCTCTAATGGCCATTGCTCTTCGAGGATCATAAAATTTTTGTCTTCTGTACCATTGAAGTGCATTATTATCTGATTTATCTCCGTTACATGAAAGACATGCTGGTACGCAATTTTCAGTGGTGCTCAAACCTCCTTGACTTCTTGGAAGCACATGGTCAATAGATTCGGAAGGCTTTCCACAATATATGCAACTTTTCCCAGTGAATTTATGAATCGACTTTCTCCATTGTCTGAATTTGAATTTAGGACATAAGTCTTCTAAAAAGACTGCATCTTTATAATGCATTCAGATGATTTTATTTCTTTTAATTTTGTCTAATATTTTTAAAAAGTCAATATTTCATTTGTTATTTAAAATAATCAATTTGCTTAAACAAAATTATATTTAATGTATAAAAAAATACCTTTTAAATAATATTTTATTGATTGAATAATTATATTTAAATATTATTTTCTTAATAGCTATATCTGTCAAATGTTTCTTCAGATAACTTATTTTTTTCTTTTTCTTTAACTAATTCTTCTTTTTTCCTTCTTTTTTCTTTCCTGTTATTTTCAAGTTGTAGTTTTCTATCTGGATGTAGTTTATCTAAATATTCAACACAATATAAAAACTTTTCTCTTTCTCTCACAACAGTCTCAACAATTTGTCCAGCGGCTTGTTTGGGAGAGGTTTTAAAAAGTCCTCCTTTTTGTCTTTTGATATAGCTATAAGCTGCTTCCCAACTGCTTTCATGATCATTACCGCCGTCTCTCATTGTGCAAAATATTTCTGCCCCGAAAGACCCAGCCTTTATTTCTGAAATTAAAAAAAATGAGGGTGCAAATATAGCAAAAAATGGCAAAATAAATTTTCTTTTTTTGTATGTTTTCATTAATTTAAAATATATATATCAAAGTATCTTTTTTTTGTGGGATGTCTAGTGATATTTAAGATTTTATTATTCCAATAAGATTTAATATTTTTACTACTAGTGGCAGAATCAAAAGAACAGTAATTAGTCTAACTGCATGAAGAGTTGCTACTGCAGGCCCAACGCCATATTCTGAACCAACTAAACTCATTCCACTTATCCCCCCTGGAGCAGCACCAAGAATTGTCGTGATAATATCTACTTTGAGTAATCTGCTAGTCCACAAACCAATAACTAATCCGGTGAGGACTAATGTGAAAGTTATTAATATAGCTGGTTTCCATAAAGTTTGTAATTCAACCAAAGAATCTTTCGTTAAACTTGTTCCAATTACAGTTCCAATAGCAATTTCTAATATAGTTCTTGTACCTACAGGCCATTGGGCAACTTCAATCTTTCCGCTTACACTAAGAATACTTGATCCAATTAAGGCACCTGCTAGAGGAGCTGCAGGAATTCCTGTTTTCAAGGCAAGAATCCCAAAAATTGCTCCTACCATTAAATAGTAGATAAGATTAATATTAGACATTAAATAATTTAAGTAGTTTGGACCTAATATTAGAAAAAAATTTTTAAACTCGGCTACGTTTTAAAAGTATTTTGTTATCTATTGTTTATAATCATATATATGTTATTAGAATGTTAAAAATGTATATTCTTTTTAATTAAATCTAAAAATTAAAAATTAATTCGAATTATTGCTGCAAATTACCCCCTTTAGTTGGCATAATAATATGTAAAGCTTTTATGTTATGACAACAAAAATTTCTTATAAAGGTGCAAAAAATCCAATCAAAAAAAAATTATCTTTTTTTGAAGGGGGTCATCAACTCGAAAAATTAGAATTTGCTCTTGCTGTAGCCCAAACTAAAGGTGATGAAAAAAAATCATTAATTCTTAGAAAAAAGATAGTTGAATTAGGGGGAAATGTTGAAGAACCAGGTACTTAATTTATTTTTAGATAGTTAGAAGCGACTTTAAGTGCTTCGCCTGCCTCTTTAGAGCTGATTTTATTTTGATTTAGTAAAGTATTACTTATTGCTGCTACAACAGAAATTATATCTCTATCATTAACATAACCTAGATGTCCGACTCTAAATATTTTCCCTTTCAAATGATCTTGCCCACCAGCTAACAAAATATCATATTCTTTTTTTATTGTTTTTCTAAAGTCTTCTGCATTAATGTCATCTATTTCAATAGCAGTTATGGCAGGACTCAAATAATTTTCATCAGCAAATAATTTAAGTTTTAGGGTTAAGGCTGCTTTACTTATAGCGAGTTTATGTCGATTATGTCTCTTAAAAATGTTTTCTAAGCCTTCATCTCTCATCATTTTTAGAGATTCATCTAATGCAAAAACTAAATTTACAGCAGGTGTATATGGATTACTGTTGTTTAAAAGACTTTTTTTATAGGATTTTAAATTCAAATAAAATTTAGGCAAGTTTGATTTTTCAGATGCTTGCCATGCTTTGTCACTCATGGAGATGAAACTTAAACCTGGAGGTATCATGTAACCTTTCTGGGATCCAGAAGCAACAATATCTAATTCCCATTCGTCTACAGGAACACTACAAGCTCCAAGACTAGTTACACAATCAATTATAGATAATGCTTTTTCATGATTACGAATGTGAGTACTGATTTTTTTTAGATCATTAATTACTCCTGTTGAGGTTTCAGAATGAGTGAGAATTACTGCTTTTATTTCTTTTTCAGTATCTTTTTCTAATATTGTTTTGAAATCATCAGGGTTAAGAGGTGAACCCCATTTTGCTTCAATTTTAATTACATCTAGTCCAAATTCTTTGGCAACCTGAACCCATCTTTGACCAAATTTGCCATTTTCTCCACAAAGAACTTTATCCCCTTTACTTAAAGTATTTATTATTCCTGCTTCCATTGCAGCAGTTCCACTTCCAGTAATTGTTAAAATATCGTTTTGGGTTTGATGGAGCCATTGTAAATTCTTTGTTGTGCTTTCTACAAGATCTTGAAAATCTTTAGTTCTATGTCCTATTGGATGCTTGCCTAATGCTTGTAAAACTTTTTCTGGCACAGGTGTAGGACCAGGAATCATCAATGATAATTTTTGTTGTATGGCCACTTTTTAGTTAATAAGTCATTCTAAGATTAGTTGTCATTAGATATTTTTCAATTACTTAATTTGAAAAAAGGATTTTCTTTACCATTATGGGTCGCAGGCGCTGCAAAATCAGCAGTAAAAAAATTGCTTGGGTTTTCATACGAAGATTATGAATTAATCTCAATTCCCAGTGAAAAAATAATTAGAAAGATTAAGGTGAGTTCTGCTAGCTTTATAAATGGACAAAAATCAACTCTTGCAATTGCTTTTGCAGATTCTGGTCTAGATCTTGATTTAACTCAAAATCTAGAGATATGGACGATAGCATCTTTAAAGAAAATTTTAAATAAAAATATTAACCAAACTGATCGTATCAATATTATTCCTGGGTACGGAGTTGGCATTGATCAAAATTCATCAAAGATTTGCATATCAACATTCGCAAAAGAAGTTATATACGAAAATATATTGGAAATCATTCCTCAAGGTTATGAATTAAATTTGGAAATTGTATTTCCAAATGGGAAGTTTTTAGCAGAGAGAACTAGTAATAAATCTTTTGGAATTGTTGAGGGTTTGTCAATTATTGGTACTAGCGCAGAAACATATGCGAGTGCCTCACCAGAACAATTACAAAATGCGAAATTACATTTAGAGGAAATAGTTTCTAATCAGTTTTGCGGAACAATTATTTTCGTGATTGGAGAAAATGGATTAAATTTGGCAAGAAGTTCTAAAAGCCAATTTCCAATTATTAAAGTTGGCAATTGGCTAGGTCCATTATTAGTCGATGCTGCAATAAAAAAGGTAAAAACTGTAATTCTTTTTGGTTATCATGGAAAATTAATTAAATTAGCTGGAGGAATATTCCATACTCATAATCATTTAGCTGATGCAAGATTAGAGATTCTTGTTTATTTAGCAGTTAAACAGAATGTATCGCATAATATTATCAGAGAGCTTTCTAAAGCTAATACTATTGAAAATGCTTTGTTAATTCTTGAAAAATATAGTATTTCTATTGCTGATAAATTATGGGAAAATATATCAACCTCTGTTGAAAAGCGCTCTTTTGAATATATTAATAGATATGTAAAAACTGATATGAATATTGCTTCAATTATTTTTGATAGGAAAAGAAAAGTTCGTTGGTCGGGAACCAATGGTCAAGAATTTATTTCGCTTTTTAAAGATTTATAATCTGATTCTTATCATGCTTTTGTGAATAAATTAAGGTAACTTTTAAACATGAGTCAAAATTTATTAAAAAAAGAAAGAGATCCTTCAATTTTAATATTAGATTTTGGATCTCAATATTCAGAATTAATCGCTAGAAGAATAAGAGAAACGAATGTTTTTTCTCTTGTAGTTAGTAACCTGATTGGAATTCAAGATATTCAAGACATTAATCCTCAGGGTATTGTTTTGAGCGGAGGACCAAATTCTGTATATGAAGAAAATGCCCCAACATGTGATGAACAAATTTTTAGATTAGGTATCCCAATCCTTGGGATATGTTATGGCATGCAATTAATGGTAAAAGAATTAGGTGGAACTGTTACTCGTGCAAAAAATAAAGGCGAATATGGGAGAGCGCCAATCACTATTGACTCACAAAGTGACTTATTATCAGAAGTTAAGGATCAATCAATTATGTGGATGAGTCATGGTGATTCGATTGTTAAATTACCCCATGGCTTTTTAAAAATTGCTCATACTGAAAATACATTACATGCTGCGATATCACATCAAGAAAAAAAATTATTTGGCGTTCAATTTCATCCCGAAGTTATACATTCAGAGTTTGGGATGACTATTATTAAAAACTTTGTTTATTCAATTGCTAATTGTAACCCTGATTGGACAACTGAAAAATTTTTAGAAGAGGCGATACCAAGGATTAGGGACCAAGTTGGTTCAAAGAAGGTATTACTTGCGCTCTCAGGTGGAGTGGATTCTTCTACACTTGCTTTTCTTCTTTATAAGGCAATTGGCAATAAGCTTACATGTATGTTTATTGATCAAGGATTTATGAGAAAAGGTGAACCTGAATTTTTAATGAAATTTTTTGATAAGAAATTTCATATTAAAGTTGAATATATAAATGCTAGGGAAAGATTTCTTAGTAAATTAAAGGGTGTAACTGATCCTGAATTAAAGCGAAAGATTATTGGCGGAGAATTTATTAAAGTTTTTGAAGAGGAGAGTAATAGACTTGGTCCTTTTCAGTATTTAGCTCAAGGTACGCTTTATCCAGATGTTATTGAGAGTGCTGGAACTAATATTGATCCAAATACAGGAGAAAGGATTGCTGTAAAAATTAAAAGTCATCATAATGTTGGAGGGTTACCAAAAGATTTGCAATTTAAACTAGTTGAACCTCTTAGAAAACTCTTTAAAGATGAAGTTAGAGAACTTGGTAAGAATCTTGGATTGCCTGATGAAATAATTAAAAGGCATCCATTTCCGGGCCCAGGTTTGGCAATAAGAATTTTAGGTGAAGTTTCTCTTGAAAAACTAAATTGCTTGAGAGATGCAGATTGGATAGTGAGAGATGAAATAAAAAAAGCCGGTCTTTATAATGATATTTGGCAAGCATTTGCAGTTTTACTTCCTGTTAAGACTGTAGGTGTTATGGGAGATAAAAGAACTTATTCTTGGCCAATTGTTTTGAGATGTGTCTCTAGTGAAGATGGAATGACAGCAGATTGGTCAAGAATTCCTTATGAAATCCTAGAAAGGATATCTAATAGAATAGTTAATGAAGTTACTGAGGTTAATAGAGTAGTTTTCGATATTACTAGTAAGCCCCCCGGAACTATTGAGTGGGAGTGACAATTAGATTATAAACCTAGTCATAGTTTAGAAAAATTGGTTTCACGTGGCTGTTAGTTGGGAAAAATTTTTTATTTTGAATTCTCTTTACTAAGCTTTAGTTTATCTCTATTACTTCTTAACTTCTTGGCAGAAGCATTTTCGCTATTTGATGCTCTTGATCTAGCAGATTGAATTTTGTAAGGATTAAACTTATCAAATAAATATGTTCTAATTTTATATTCATCTTCAAATTTAAGACGTGGATCTTCCTCTGGCAATTCAATCTTCAGGAAGGAAATTGCATCTTCGATATCTTGTATTTTAACTCCCAATGATTCCTTTAATTCTTCTATTGAAATTTTTTTGTTATAAGGGTCAAGTTTCTGATTTTCTTTCATTTTTTCTCTAGTTAACCAAGCTAAATAATCTTTTTTTACACTTGCCATTCCTGGTCCTTTAGATATTTTTTTAACTAATCCATAAGCCTTATATTTTGATTGCAGTTCAGGAATTGATAATGGAGTTTCTTCATCTAATTTATTTAACTTTAAAAAATTTCTTATTGCATCAAATACTTGCAGCTTTTCACTAAATTGATGGGTAGTAATTGAGTTTAAATATTTTTCTTTAACTTTCAAAATAGAGTTATTTAATTTCTCCGCAGCTCTAAGAAGATTATTCCAAGAACTCATTTTTATTTCTTTTATTTCAGGAAAAATTTTTTGACGTTCTACATTTTCTTTTTCTTTAAGATAGTGTTTTAAAAAGATTTTTTTTACGTATTCCTTTAATGAATCTCCATTAATTGTTGGGTATGCTTTTTCTTCTTTTATTGTTTGATCAATATTATAAGATCTTAGTTTTGGCTCTAAATTAAGAGCCTCCATTAGTCCAAGATTCATTAGTAAATGAATTATCGCTTTATTTCTGTGCACTCCCATTTGCATTCGTTTTATAGTTTCAGCAACTACTGGATCAAAGGTAATAATCTCACCAATAAATTCTTCAAAAGCTATACCGTTACTGTAATTTTCTGGGTTTAATAATAAATCTTCTCTTTTTTCTGTAAAAATGTTGCAACGCTCAGGCAAACTCCATGGTAAAGCTGGTTTAACAGGAGTATCAAGTAACGGCATAACCATTGCTAATTTTGGAAACTCATTTTCACTAGTTCGAATATCAAAAAATTGAATAAATATTTTCCAGCCATCAGAATTATCAATTTGATTAAGCATTCCAGATAAACGTCTAGATGCAACTTCTTTCATATTATTTCTGTTTCTTATGGAAGTACTCTCATATAGAACCACGCAATCTACTAAATCTTCAGAGATGAGATCTTCGCATACTTGTAATTTTTCTATAGCTAAAGATATATCTTTTTCATCAAAATTTCTGACTATAATTTCTGAAAATGTAGACATTAAAAATTATATTTGATTATAAATTAATTATATTTCATAAAATAAGTTTTGAATATTTATTTTAAAAAAATTTAATTAATTTTGTAAAGATAGTTATAACTTTATAAATTGGTCTATGTTACAAAGTGTATAAAGTATAAATTCTCTAGACTTTAAAATAAATTGTTTGCTATATTTTTAATACCCTTCAATAGAAAAAGGCTCAGAGAGGTAGGACTCCCTAAGCCTTAGCCCGAAGGCAAATAACACCCTACGAGGTATTACATGACTATTAGAGCATGCTCAGATGAGCCTGACAAAGAAAAGAATCAAAAATTCATTTCTTTTAAAGAATTTTTAAAAATTAAAAATTATTTTTCAAGGACTGTTCACAATCCTGAAGCCTTCTATCAGATGGAGGATTAGTAAATTGAGTCAGCAAGAGAAACTTAATCTAACTTCAGAATTAAATGGTTCTGATAGAAACCTTCTTCTTTGTGAGGAGGGAATATTAAAAGGAGTCAATTCCAATATTTTACGTAGTAAGTATGGTGAATTTACCTTTGGTTCATTTTATGATCCTATCTCAGATACATTAGGTAATTGTCTAATTGATTTAGAGAATGAATATACTCCTGGTTTAGCTAAATCTTTAATTGATGAAACTTTAAAAGTTGATCCTGGCAGTAATTATTTAAGATTAAGAGCTCCAGAGTTTCAATCATCTGAAGTTCAAGAACTAATTAATAGTTATCTAGCTAATGCAGTGACTGAACCTGGTGCAGTAATTAATTCCCAACCAGGCCAGAGGGATGACTATTTGGAAAATCTAATAATGAGTATTGCAGAGCAATGCAACGTGAGAGAGATCCCTGCAGCAATAGCAATATTTTTACCAAATAAAAAAAATTAAAATTTTTACAACATCTAATAATGGATTTTTCACAATTTAATAAAAAGGCCAAAGGTTATGAATGCCTTGGTCCTAGTTCAGTAGCAGAGGCTGCTAGTTATGCAAACTCTTGTAATTTGTCCCTTTGGATGACTACAAGATATAAAGCACCGGTTGATAACGAATTTCTCGCTAAATGGGAATTGAGGCACACAGCTATCTTGAATCATTTGAAACTAAACATATTGGATAAGTTTCCGCATGCAGAAATTGATATGGAGTTACCATTACAATCCGTCAATTTATGTGGAAATACATTATTTGGTGTTCCAGATGCGATCTGTAAATTTCCGAATGGTCAGTTGATGATTTGCGACGCAAAATCCGGCAAAAAGAAGCTTTCGCATTGGATTCAGGTTGGTTTGTACGGCCACATGATACAGGGTGTAGCAAGGGCAAAAGGTAATCCTGTGCCTGAAATATTTGGTTTTGCACTATGTTACGGAAATTATGATCAGGAAGGAGGATTTAATAAAAATAGTATTGAATTTCTAACTATTACTGGTCCTGAAGCATTAGCTGAAGTTCTTCCAGAACCAACTAGAAAAAGAATTAGGGAAATCCTCTCAATTTCTGGTAATGATGAATTACCTATTGCTAATGCTAATTATCAAAACTGTCGTTTTTGCAAATGGAAAACGGGTTGTGAGCATGCAGTTTTAGAGAATAGCGAAAAGGTTGTTGACGTTAGTGATTTATTTTAGGAGGAACAATGAATTTATCTATAGCTGAAGAATTTTTAAAATTTAAAAAATTATTTTTTATTGATACTGCTAATAATAAAAAACTAATATCTCATTTAAAAAATCAAGTTTATGGACATAATAATGAAGTTAAAAGCTTGCAGGATAAAATTTTTGCTCTTAATCATCAGATGAAAGGTTTACAGGACCAGATTCTAATACTTGAGGAAAAGTTCAGAAATTTAAGTGAGGATAAACAAGATCATGCTATACAGGAATGGCTACAGAGTCTTGAAAAAAATGGAAATATAAAAGTGATCAAGCATGGGGGAAATAATTAATATGGAAAAACTTAGTAGACTAACAGTTCAAATTAGAAAAGATCAACATAAAAAGCTAAAGGATAAAGCTGGACCAGGAGTATCAATTTCTTATTTAGTTAGGCATGCAATTGATTCAACTGATATTGCTCCTTATTCAAGAGTTAGTTTTGACAAATCCTCTTATGCTGAATATGAATCTAATTCAATAGACGGTCTGAAAAAAATTCATGCTCTTATAACTCTTAAAAAATATGATGTAATAACAGATGACGAATTTTCAACTATCAGAAAAAGACTAGATTAGTATGAAATGTAATTTCTAAAATATATTTCCTGCAGTAGCTACAGCTCTTAATAATTCATTATTTGAGTTATTAGGGGCTGGTTTCACGTGGGTTTCACGTGGCAAAATTTATGATATTATTAACCCAGATCCATTGATGTAACTGCTTTTTTTATTAACCCTTTTAGAGGGACTATTGAGTGGGAATGATGGATTTGTCATAAATCCAGGAATAGTTTTAAAAAATTGGTTTCCCACGGAATCGCCTATAAGGTCATTTTTTTTATTAAATATAATATTGTTTTAATTTAGAATAAAGATGTTTCTAATTATGCTTTTTAATAATTCAATATCTAAATATGATTGGCAGTTTGTAGTTAGTGCTTCTGTTCTAATATCAGTTTTTATTTTTACAGATTTAATTAAAGTTTTCGATAAAGAAGTTTTATACTTCGTCCCAAGATTAATTAGTGATCAGCCTCATAGAATTTTTACATCAATTTTAGTTCATGCAGATTTAAATCATTTATTAAGTAATCTTGGGGGAATAATTATCACTAGAAATTTTTTAATGAGGCTAGGAAGTAAAAGCAGTTTGTTTTATATAAAATTTCTTTTAATTTGTCCTTTTTTAAATTTTTTTGTAATTTGGATTTACGAAAAGATTTTATCGTATTTTTTTAATATATATCCAAATTATGCTGCTTTAGGTTTTAGTGGAATAATTTATGCTTTATTTGGATTTTTATTATTAACTTCTTTTTATGGAAAGAATTATTTTTTAGGTAAAAAAATTAGTTTAAAATCAAATTGTGAAATTCAAAAAATGTCCAAAACAATTTGCTTTATAGGATTGATTTTCTCTTTCTTACCTGGAGTTAGTTTATTGGGTCATATAAGTGGATTTATTGTTGGATGTTTATTATTTTTAATTTAAATTTTTGATGGAAAATAATTAGGATTTTTATGATAACTCTATGAAACACTCATAATATTTGTTCATTGCTTTAGATACTGCTTAGTAAACGGGTTAAACTTAGGGTGCGCATTAAGAGATCTCTCTTTTCCCCCCTCAAATCTTATAATATGAATATGTTTCTGGCATTGCAGATATTATTGACTATAAGGTGGGAATAGTCTGTGTGGGCAAAGTTTAGATATATAAAAAAGCGGGTTTAAAGAAGTTTTTACGTTGAATATTATCAATCTACTGGCCAATTTTTTTGATTTGGGGGATTCACGTGAGGCTAAAATCATATCTTTATAGAGAAATCCTATGAAAATAACTTTTTCTATACTTTATTCATATTTCAACTAATTGGGTCTAGATATTTTTTAAGAACATTAAAGACTTTTATCGGGTATTAATACTCTATTAATTTCAAGTAAATAGATGGAAAATATGGTTAGAGATCTAGGAGGTCTTATGAGACTACTTAATCAATTTAATATTCTTCCAAGATACTTAACTGCATTTAATTATGCAGGTTTAAACCTTAATGTAATTCCCAAAGAATTTGAGAAATGTCCAACTGATTTTCAAAATTTTTGGGATAAAGAATGTAGAGACCATCCAACAAATCAAAATTGTTTAATTTATTGTGATTGAGTTATTAAGTTATAGTCTTTACTAAATAAACTTTCCCTTAATTACTATTTCAAACACAAGTTTCAAACGAGATAATTTTAAGTAACCATGTCTTTATATTTATCTTCTTGAGATAATGTTAAAATAGCAGGCTTGAGCATATCTTTGTAGTTTTTCCATCCTCCTATAGATTGTGGATTAATAGGAGATCGAACTTGAACATCACTTGCAGTTAAAACTGCCCTGTTATTTGTATGAGGACATAAATAAATCTCATCCCATTCCCATCCCAACCATTTTATTAATGATTTAATTGTTGTTTCAGTCTTAGTAACTAATATGTCATAATTTATTTCATAAATACTTGATCCGAATCTATTCTTATATATGTTCATTACTTTTTCTTGATTCATATAAATTTTTGCGCAATCTACTAGTGAGGAAGAATATGAATTTCCGGTTGAAAAATTTGCTCTTGTAAGAGACAGAATATTATCTAAAGGATTTCTAAAACAATGTATAATTCTGGAATTTGTAATTTGATTAGCAATAATTCCAACGTATAAATAATTATATAACCATTTATTTGATGTAATACGCGAATCAATCCCTAATTTTTTTATTTTTTGTATATATAAATCTGTAAGAGAAAATTTTTGATGATTTTTTATGCTCTCATGATATGCTTTCTCAAATATATTAATTTCCCCAAGATCTTGAACTTCTTCATTTAGACTAATAATCGATTCTACTAAAGTTGTACCACTTCTAGGCATTCCTACAATAAAAATACTTGTAGGTAATTTCTTATTGTTATTAATATTTTTTTCAGGATTGCTTTTATTAAGTAATAAATTTGATTTATTTATTATTTTATTAATATTGGAAGGATAAATTTTAAGTTTTAGTCGATTTGCAATTTGTAAATTTTTAGCACTTTCTTCATATTTTTTTTCTTTATGTAGAACGTTTGATCTTGCAAAAAAAATGTCAATTTGTTCTTTTTCACTTTTTTTAATTAAAATTTCTTCTGAAAGTAAATATTTTTGCCAACTAATATCATCGCTATTGAATGGAAGTTTTGACAGTGAGTAGAATGCTTTAACGAATTTTGGATTGAGTTCAATTGTTTTAAGTAATAATATTTTGGCCTCTTCAAATCTCCCCTTGCTTTTTAATATATCTCCAAGATTTGCATATGCAATAGTTGATTTAGGGTCAAGTTTTATTGCTTTTCTAAGAAGTTTTTCTGCCTCTTGGAATTTTTTTAATTCTCTTAAAGTATTGCCAAGATTTGTATAACCAAGACTAAAATTAGGATTAATTTCAATTGCTTTTCGATGATATATTTCTGCTTCGCTAAACCTTTTAAGATCTTTCAATATAGTACCAAGATTCGTATATGCAGTATGGGAATTAGGATTAATTTCTACTGCCTTGCGAAGTAATTTTTCTGCTTGTTTTAAATCGCCTAAAGTTTTAAGGATTAGCCCACAGTTAGAAAAAATCCTGTCATCATTAACTCCTGACTCGATACAATATTTATAGTTTTTGAAAGCTTCTTTTATATTTCCTTGAGAGTGATATAAAAATGCTTGATGAATTATTTTTTCTTGATTTTTATTTTGTTTTTTCTTTTCAAATCCCTTCCCGAAGCCTGTCATTTTTTAAGTTTTATTAAATTATACATTTGGAGTGATTTATCTTGAATTAGATATAAACTTAATGAATTTAAAAACAATTTAAAAAGGATTGATCTAAATTAAAAATTTAAAAGAATATGGAAGATTTTGTGAAATTAAGTAGATCTACTGTTGAAAAATTTCTTAATTGTCAACGATGTTGTGTTCTCGATAAAAAATATCAAATAAAACCCCCATCATTACCTTTTACTTTAAATATTGCTGTAGATAATCTATGTAAAAATGAGTTTGATTATTATCGTAATAAACAAGAGCCTCATCCTTTATTTATTAAAAACGGTATAGATGCGGTCCCTTTCAAACATAAAAATTTAAAAGATTGGAGAAATAATTTTATTGGAATAAGATATAAATGCTCAAAATATAAGTATGATTTTGGGGGAGCAGTAGATGATGTATGGCAAAAAAAAAATGGTGAGCTTATTGTAGTAGATGTCAAATCAACATCAAAAAATAATTTTGACTGGCATGAGACTTTTGAAAAATTTGATTACGCAAAAGGATACAAAAGGCAATTAGAAATGTACCAATGGTTATTTAGAAAAAATGGTTTTAAGGTTGCAGATGAGGCATATTTACTTTATTTTAATGGCTTAAAAAATGAAAAATTTTTCAATAATCAACTTAAATTTGAGCCATACTTTGTCAAATTAGAGTGTAGTACATCTTGGGTAGAGACTAAAATTCTAGAAACGGTTAATATACTTAGATCTAACCAATTACCTATGGCATCATTAAAGTGCGATTATTGTAATTATTTAAAGAAGCGATGGCAGTTATCAAAAATTAAATAAAAAAAAAATTTATTGATATTTCTGGAAAAAAATTTAAATAAAGATAATCTTTAAGTAAATAATAATCTTAAAACTTTGGTTAAACCAAATAATACTGATAATAAAATTAGTAAAAATCTGCAACAGGACGTAGTCAAAATTGCAGGTAAAACAATTTTTATTAATCCTTTTTTATATTGGAGAAGGTTTGATGAAAATACTAATAGATGGTTAAGAGAACCTGGCCAAATGCCAGAGGAACAAATTCAGACTAATAGAAAACGTTTTTATCCAGAAGTAGATTGGTTAGATTTAAGTCAAGATCAAAAGCGAATTAAAGATGCAACTATTGAGATGTTTTTAAAAACTCTCGAACTTATAAGTACTTTCCATCCTCAACTAAATTCAGGTCAATTACTTGAAATTGAGAGAAAAATGGCAATCACAAAAAAAATTCCTTTTGAAAAGTGGGTTAAAAAGTCTTTTCTTAAGAAAGCAAGAGAAGAAAATAATGAAAAAAGAAAATTTCAAAGAGATAGATTCATAAGAAGTTGGCAAGAGTGGTTAAGTTTAGAAAATACACAACAATCTTTTTTGCCAATAATTTTAATGGTTTTTATCTCTGCTTTTATTGGTTGGTCAGCTGGTATATCACAAAATAGCTGTAACCCTTATTTTGAACAAAATTTAGATCAATCTTTTTAGAATTTTGGAACTGTTTTTGATTATTTGGAATATTTTCTTTAGAATGAAACTAGTTTAAGATTTTATTTACATTATTATTATATTTATGGATCAAAGATTATATTCAAAAGAAAAATTGAATACTCAATTTGAAAAAGAAGATGAAAAAATTGATTATCAATTATTAGTCCAAAGACTTGAAGATATTAAAAAAATTATCGCCTTATTAGAAAAAAAATTTGTAGAAAAGTAGATATCAATTTGTGGATAATGATAGGAAAAAGAAGTTTATTTCTCTCAATAGACAACCATTGGTTATCTATTCTTTGGCTACAGTTTCATTTTTATTGATTTTAGTAAGGTTATTTTTTTTGCAGCTTATAAATCATGAAACTTATAAAAAAATGTCTGATGAAAATAGAATTAGATTAATTTCAACGCAGCCAATTAGAGGCAGAATATTAGATAAAAATGGGCTTGTTTTGGCAGATAGTAAATTTCAATATTCTTTAATAATCAAACCTCAATATGTCCCCGAAGTTGATTGGCAAAGATATAGATTAAGTATTTCTAATTTATTGGATATTCCTATGGAATATCTTCAGAAAAAATATGAATCAGGTCTAAAAAACAAGCAATTTGCAATAACTTTATTTGACGATTTAAATGTTTATCAAGTTATTAAATATAAGGAGAAAGAGAATTTATTTATTGGATTGGAGATTGAAACAAAATTAATCCGAAATTATCCATATAAAACAGTTGCATCTCATGTTATCGGTTATACACAACCTATAACAGATTCTGAATATAAAATTCTTTCTAAGCAAGGCTATAGATTAAATGACTTAATTGGGAGGACAGGTATAGAACATGTCTACGAGGATCATATTCGTGGAGAATGGGGAGGAGAAATGATTGAGGTAAACTCTGTTGGCAAATTTCAAAAATCTTTGGGTATAAAACCTTCAAAAAAAGGAAAAGATATTCAGTTGACAATTGATTTAAATTTACAATTAGTTGCTGAGAAAGTGCTTAAAGATAAAAAAGGAGGAGCAATAATAGTGATGGATCCCAGAGATGGCGCAATAAGAGCATTAGCAAGCAAACCTACTTTTGATTTGAATTTTTTTTCAAAGGATTTTAAATCTCAAGCGGAATATGATGAACTATTTAATTCAATTGATAAACCTTTATTTAATAGAGCTTTAAATCCTTATGATCCAGGAAGTGTTTGGAAAATTGTAACTGCTCTTGCTGGATTAGAAAGTGGAATGTTTCCTTCTGAGACTTTATTAGAAACTAAAGCATGCATAACATATGGGAGTCAATGTTTCAGAGAGCATAATGATAAAGGCTTTGGATTAATTGGTTATGAAGACGCTTTAAGAGTTTCGAGTAATACGTTCTTTTATCAAATTGGTTATGGAGTAGGTGTTGATGAAATTTATAAAGTTTCTAAGAAGCTTGGTTTTGAATCACTATCTGGAATAGAAATCTCTGAACAAGAGGGTATAGGTTTAGTAGCGAATAGTAAATGGGCAAATGATGGAAGAGGATGGGGAGAACCTGGTAGAACTCCATGGGTACCGGAAGATATAGCAAGTATGTCTATTGGCCAATTTGTTGTTCAAGTCACTCCTATCCAGATAGCTCGTGCTTATGCAGTTATAGCTAATGGTGGTTACTTAGTCACTCCTCATTTATCTAAAATTGATGGTAAATCTTTATTAAATCAAAAGCCTATTAAAATTGATATTGATCCAATTAATATTCAGTTGATAAAGAGCGGTCTCAGAAAAGTAGTTGAGTCTGGCACAGGTGTGTCAATAAATTATGGAGTTTCAAATTTGCCGCCCGTTTCAGGAAAAACTGGAACTGCCGAAGATGGTGAAGGTGGTTCAGATCATGCATGGTTTGTTTGCTTTACTCCTTCTGAAAAAAGTGAGTTACTTGTAGTTGCTTTTGCACAGAATACTCCTGGTGGTGGCTCTGTGCATGCACTTCCTATGGCTAGAGAAATTTTAAAAGTTTGGAATGAAAAAAAATGATATTAATTTTTAGTTTTTAAAATATTACGTTTTTAACTTTTTCATTTGCAAAAGTCTTTGAATTATATCTTCAATAGTCTTGGTATCTATCGGTTTATTATAAGAGGACAAAAGTTGTCTTCCTAATACTTGACTACCTAAATGTACTAATTGAATGCGTAAGGAAGTAAGTAGCTCTAATCCTATTCCTCCAGAAAATGTTGCAATTGCAATTGGTTGACCATTAAATAAATTCCTAAAGTCGTCTCCTGAAATTGATAGCCATGCTATGAAGTTGGAGAGAATTGGAGGTATAGATCCATTGTATTCAGGTGCACAAATAACCCATTTTTCTATTGCGAAAAGCTTTGTTTTAATTGCTTCTATTTCAACTGGGATATTGTTTTTGCTATGAATTCTTGGATTAAATAATGGAATATCAAGAGTTGTTAGATCTAATATCTCAGCACTGAGTTTAAGTTCATTACTTTTTTCAAGGAATTTTTTTGATAGTTCTAGATTTTTCCCGCAACTAGCTGTAATGATTATTAGATCTTTTGATTCAGTCATAGAATAAACAAATAAATTTAATAGTTAGCACCAGTTTTTCGATGATGAACTGCTGTTAGACAATCGGATTTTAGTATATTACCGTGTTGCACCTCAGCGTATATAACCCAATGATCTCCACATTCCATTCTCTCTTTAACAGTGGCATCTAACCATGCTAAAGACTCAGGAATGATTATTTGTTCATTAGGAGTTAATTCAATATTTAATCCTTCAAATCGATCTTCTCCTGGTGCAAAGGGTTTCGTGAATCTTTTTAAAGGTTCTTTAAAGTCTTTCTCACTTAAAATATTTAAAGCAAATGAATCACCAATTTGAAGGAGAGATTCTACGGATCTATCTTTTGCTACTGCAATACTTAATCCTGGTGGAGAAAAACTTGCTTGGCTAACCCAAGATGCAAGCATAGCGCCTTTCATATTATTATCATCTTTTCCTTTTGAGGCAGTTAGAACGCAAAGTGAACCGATAACTCTTCCAAGTGCCTGTAATTTCGGATCGGTTTTACTTGTAATCATTCCGGTATCTGATTTTCTATTTTTTTTCTTTGTTTTTTTTATAATTTTTCTCCCAAAGTGAGTTCCTATCTCTTCTAGTTCTTTTATCTTTGGTTTATTTGGACTGAATTTAATTCTTATAGGTTCAAAACTAAACTTAAAACCACCGTCTTTTAGTTTTGATTCAAGTAAATCTATTGCTTCGCCACTCCAACCATAACTACCAAAAATTCCCACTGGTTTATCTCTATTACCTTCTGATAATAATGTTCCTAGTGCACTGACTATAGGAGTTGGGGCATGACCACCCAGTGTGGGAGATCCAATTAAATAACCATCAGCATTGTGGATAGATTTTATAAGGACATCATTTGGCGTAAATTCACAATTAATACTTTCAACTTCAACAGAAGTTCTATTTATCCCTTTAGCCAATGCATCACCTATTGAGGCTGTATTTCCATATGCACTTGCATATATTAGAGCGATCTTAGGATTATTTGTTGAGAGATTTTCACCCCATCTAATGTAGTCATTTAAAAAGCTTTTTAAGCTATATTCGATCGCGGGGCCGTGTAACGGTGCAATAGTTTTAATATCGTAATTTGCAATTTTTTCAGTTATTGATACTACTTGATTAGACATAGGTGCCATCAAGCAATCATAAAAATGTTTTCTATCTATTTCTGTACTAAGTCGATTTATTTCAGACCAAAATTCAGATGCAATGTGTGCAGAGAAAATTTTTTCACTTAGAAGAATCTCTTGATTGCGTTCATAAATTATTAAACCTCCAGGCCAACGTGCTGTTGGAATAGGAATTAGCTCGAGTGAAATGTTATCTAATTCTAAATTAAGTTCTTTTTTGATTATTTTTATTTCAGGTAATTGAATTTCAACAAAGTTTTCTAAGTTAGGATTTCTTTGATTCCAAAGTTCGCTAATAAGTTTATAACCTGGATTAGAGCAAATAATAGTTGTGTTCTGAAATTGAGAACTTATATTTTTTATAGTCTCAATAATTTGGGGATTAATATGTCCAGAAATGACGTTGATTTTGTTTAACTTAAATTGATCGAAAAACTTTGAGATTACTTTATTAAATGAATTTAAATATTTTTTTTCAGGTGGATGAATAATAAAAAGTTCTTCATAACTTTTAATGAAAAAAGTATTAAAAGAGGTTCCTTTTTCAAGATTAAATTCAAGTTCAAATCTTTCTTTATCTTGGTCTAAGAATCTGATACAAATAAAATTTTCGGTAATTTCAAATTTTGATATGTTTTTATTTTTTAAGATTAAGTTTTTATTAATTTCTGACATGTTAAGGGATTATATTCTAATAGTGGTTAGTGACTTCTTAGTGATACCAAGGGGTGATATGCACTTTCAACGGATTTTCAACTATCGACCAGAACATTTAATTCTTGGAAAACCGTTATGTATCAGTCGATTATACCTACTAATAAATAATTATGGACATATATCTTTTTTTGATTGTTGATTATATTGTTAATGATTTCAGAAGTCCCTTTGATTCTTTATCTCCAAGTTTTATTGCTTTCTTGAAATCTTTTATTGCTAATTTTTCATTACCTAATTCTTTTTGACAAATGCCACGGCACCTTAAAGAGAAAAATGAATTTTGTATATCTAGAAATTGATTAAATGCATTAATCGCTTTTTCGTGTTTTCCTAAAAAAAGATTTGAACGACCTATAAAGTCATATGCACTGTTACAACTTTGTTGATCTAGGGAAATTGCTTTATTTAAGTCTTTAATTGCTTTATCAAATTGTTTTAAAAAATAGTTGCACTCACCTCTGTACAACCAAGTTTCAGAAAATTCAGGATTAAGTTTTATTGCCTTATCAAAATCTTTAATTGCTTCATTAAATTGATCTAAATTAAATTTACAGGTACCTCTGTTAAACCAAGTTTCAGTATTTTCAGGATTAAGTTTAATTGCCTTATCATAATCTTTAATTGCTTTATCAAATTGTTCTAAAAAATAGTTGCAGATACCTCTGTTAAACCAAGTTTCAAAAATTTCAGGATTAAGTTTTATTGCCTTATCAAAATCTTTAATTGCTTCATTAAATTGATCTAAATTAAATTTACAGGTACCTCTGTTAAACCAAGTTTCAGTATTTTCAGGATTAAGTTTAATTGCCTTATCATAATCTTTAATTGCTTCATTAAATTGATCTAAATTGAAGTTGCACTCACCTCTATAAACCCAGTAATTAGAAATTTCAGGATCAAGTTTTATTGCCTTATCAAAATCTTTAATTGCTTCATTAAATTTTTTTAATTTGACATAAGTTTGTCCACGAAAGAAAAAACTAGTTGAAAAATTAGGATCAATTTCAATTGACTTTTCATAGAAATTAAATGCTTCTTTGAATTCGCTTAAATTACATTTTGCTTTCCCTAATAGTCTTAATGCTTCTGAATTTTTAGGATTTATTGAAATAACTTTATTAAGATCTTTAATCGACTCTTTGGATTGTAATAAGAAGAATTTTTCTCTTCCTCTATAAAATAATAAATCTATATCTTCAGATCGCAATTTAAGGGCATTATCAAAATCTAATATTGCATCTTTATGTTGTCCTAACATTGAATTCGAACGTCCCCTAAATTCATAGGCAATACTATTTTTAGGATTTATTGTTAGTGCTTTGTCAAAATTGCTAATGGCAGATTTATATTTCTTTAAAAAAAATAATCCACGCCCAATATAATCTAAAGACAGAGAGTCATTAGAATATTTTTTTATTATTTGATGAAAAATTTTATTTGCATCTTGATATTGCTTTTTTTTAAATAAATTTATTCCTTTTATTTGTTCTTCTGCGAGGTTACTCTGAGAAATGCTTTTTACTTTTTTTGATTCTTTCGAAATATCTACAAAATCATAAATATCAATTGTTTCTTCATCGAAGTCTAATTCCTTTGATAAATTTATTCCTTTTATTTGTTCTTCTGCGAGGTTACTCTGAGTAATGCTTTTTACTTTTTTTGATTCTTTCGAAATATCTACAAAATCATAATAATAATAAATTGTTTTTTCATCGAAGTCTAATTCCATTGCTTTGCAAAGATCTTCATTCGCTTTGTGTAAATTTCCAAGTTTTTCATGAATTCTTCCTCTTAACGCTAAATATTTACCGTTATTAGGATTCAAATTAATTGCTTGATTTATATTTTGAAAGCGTTCTTCTGCACTTAATTTCCAATACTTATCAAACTTTATTTCTGTTAATGAACACCAGTAATATAAAAAATCATTTCGAGGAAAAAATTTATTTTCAGTATTTAGTTTAATTGCAGAATTAAAGTCTTGATATGCATCTCTGTAGTAATCATCTGCCCATTCTGGACTAACAGGACCTTCACTTTTTGTTTGAGTGACATGAAAAAAATTAGATAATCCTCGATAATAATGAGTCTTAAATTCAGAGGGATATAATTTCAGAGATTTTTCAAAGGAATTCATTGCTTCCCAAAATGACCCACTTTCAAATTCTTTCAAACCTTGCTCAAAGAAAAAGTCGTTTTCATTTTTAGATTTATTTACCATTCTTTTAAATTAAAATTTCGGAAATTTTGAAATTTATTAATCCCTTTTATCAAGTAAATTTGTTTTTATTAGTAGAAATTATAAAGAATTTTCCATTTCTTAGATATTTTAAAATCATAAAAGATTTTATTTAAAAAGTTTCGGAATTATAAGTATTCCTAAACCGGCAACAATGAAACCTAGAGGAGGAAAAATTGCAATAAGAAGACTGCAAAAAAGAGCGAAAATCCAAAGTAGAATATTTCCAAACTTTTCTAATTTAGTAGATTCGTGTATGTGAATACTGGGTGGTTGAGGTTTTACGAATAAGTGATCTCTGTTAAAAGTTTTTCCATTTGAATTCCTAGACATTTAATTCTCTATAAGTTAATAAACATTTTTTGAATTATAAGAAGTAAAAAATAAATTGCATTATTGCATATCCATGTTGAGATCAATTTTCAACGGATTTTCAACTATAAATCAAAAAAAACTTAGTTATAACTTGAATCTATATTTTTTTCAACTGAATTTAAAAGTATAATTTTTTTATTTGAACTTAGTGATACCAATGGATTTTAAGTCTTTAGATGCTAAATCATTTCTAATAGTGATTAGCAACTTTTCTGTGATGTACAGCTGTTTTGCATGATAAGTCAGAGACATTACCATTTTCGACGATTCCGTAAATTATCCAATGATCTGGAGTCTCTAATCTGGAGCTCACTATACAATCTAAAAAAGCGAGAGACTCTGATAGGACTGGACCTCCTTCTGCGATGTTGCTTATTACGTCTACATCAGCAAATCTGTCAGCTCCTGGAGCAAATCTCTTTAAAAAATGTCTAAACATTTTTTGATAATTGTCTTCTCGCAATATATTTACAACAAAACCTTTACCAACTTGCATATAAGATTCAATAGCTCTATCTTTTGCTACTGCTACGGTAATACCTGGCGGAGAAAAACTTGCTTGACTGACCCAACTTGCAACCATTGCACTTTGTCGGAAAGTGGAACCTTCTCCCTGGCTAGCTGTAACTACATATAATCCTCCACTTAATCTACCTAAAGCTTTATCTAAACTAGAATCAACGCTCTTCATTGAGGCAATATTTTTCTTTTTATTGATCAATTGACCCAAGTCAGTTCCGGCCTCTTCGAATTGTTGATAAATAATTGGATCTGGAATATTTTTAACTCTTAAAGGTGAAAAGGCTTCTTTCTGGCCGAGTTCTCTTAATTTACTTGCTAAAGAATCTATTGGCTCATCATTTCCTCCGAATGCATCATAAACTGCAGTAAATTGTTTAGGCTTTAATGCAGCAAACAAAGTACCAAGAGATTCTTTTAATTCATTATCTGAATCTACTGGCCATGTAGGAATAACTACTGCTTTTGATTCAGAAATTAATCCTGTTAATTCTTGAGGATCAGAAGATCTTAAATCAATTAATTGCACTTGCGCATCTGCCTTACTTATTCCATGAGAAATAGCTTGGCTTAGTCGATCACAATATCCATAGTCACTTATATAGCAAACCGCTACAAACTCGTTTCCTTTGCTTTTATTACTACTCCATTCTAAATATTTTCCTTTCCAGAAATTTACTTGGTTATGAAGCAAAGGTCCATGACCTACGGCTATTGTTTTTAATGCAGGTAGCTTATCTATTCTTTTAATTGCCTGCAGAACGCTTCTAGCGTTTGGTCCCATTAGACAATCGTAATAAAAACGAAAATCATCATATATTTCTTTTTGATCAGTGTCATAAAATTCGTCAGAACAATAATGGAGCCCGAATGCATCGCATGTGTAGAGAACATGTGTGCTGTGATCATATGAAAAAATTGTATCTGGCCAATGTAAATTTGGTGCGCTTATAAATTCAATATTATGTTCTAAACCGCTATTAGGATTAATTCCTAAATTTAAAAACTCTCCACTTTTCACTTCTAGACGCTTAAAGGGAATATGTATTTGGTCTTCAATAAATTTAAGGGCTAATTTTGATCCCACCACTGTAATATTGTGATTTAATTTTATAAGATTGCCTATTAAACCAGAATGATCAGGTTCTGTATGGCTTGTAATTAGATAATCAATGTCTTGAGGATTTACCTCTTTCAGTAATTCTTCAAACCATAATTCTTCGAACTTTACGTGACTAGTATCAATAATTGCTAGTTTTTCTCCTCTAATTATGAAGCTATTGTATGTTGTTCCATTTCTTAGACCAAATTCAATATCAAATCTACTTCGATCCCAATCCAAAGATCTTATAGCACAAGAATCACTAGCGTAATTTTGAGATTGAACTGTCAACTTGTTATTTATTTGTGCCAATTTAGAAATACTTGTCTGGGCAGAGGCTATCATAGAATAATTAGCGTTATAAACTAACTTTAGTTATATAGAATATAAATCCGCGTGATTATTTTTGCGAAATAACCGAAATTACGCTTTTCTTTAATTTTTGTTCTTTTTATTCTGGATAAATGACATCTCAACTAATTAAAAAAATAATTACTGGAGATGAGATAAGAAGTGCTTTTTTACAATTTTATAGTGAAAAATTACATAAAATTATTCCAAGTGCATCTTTAATTCCAGATGATCCTACGGTTATGCTCACAATCGCTGGAATGCTACCTTTTAAACCAGTCTTTTTAGGTTTAAAAGAAAGACCATCCAAAAGAGCCACTTCTAGTCAAAAGTGTATTAGAACTAATGATATTGAAAACGTTGGAGTTACAGCAAGACACCATACTTTTTTTGAAATGCTTGGTAATTTCTCTTTTGGAGATTATTTTAAAAGAGAAGCAATTTGGTGGGCTTGGGAATTAGTTACTAATGTTTATCAACTTTCTGATAAGAATATAATTGTAAGTGTCTTTCATGAAGACGGAGAGTCTGCAAAAATTTGGAGAGATGAAATTGGTATTCATCCAGATAGAATAGTGATGCTAGGGGAGCAAGATAATTTTTGGTCTTCTGGGAAAACAGGTCCATGTGGTCCTTGTTCAGAACTGTATTATGATTTTAATCCTGAAAAAGGTCTACAGAATATTGATTTAGAAGATGGAAATCGTTTTATTGAATTTTATAATCTTGTATTTATGCAATACAATAGAGACTCTACTGGGAAATTAACAGATTTAAAATATAAAAATATTGATACAGGAATGGGCCTTGAGAGAATGGCTCAAATATTGCAAAAAAAGAAAAATAATTATGAGACAGATTTAATTTTTCCTATTATTCAAAAAACTTGTGAGATTGCAAATATTGATTATTTTTCTTCGGATGAACAAAAGAAAATTTCTTTAAAAATTATTGGAGATCATACAAGAGCTGTTATTCATTTAATCTCTGATGGAGTAGCAGCAAGTAATCTCGGCAGAGGTTATATACTAAGAAGGCTTATTAGAAGAATGGTTAGACATGGGCGATTATTAGGAATAACAAATGAATTTTTACAGCAAATTGCTACTGTAGGGATTAATTTAATGCAAAAGAATTATCCTGATTTAAAAAATAATAATGATTTAATTTTGAATGAGATAAAAATTGAAGAAGTAAGGTTTAGGGAAACTCTCGAAAGGGGAGAGAAATTATTAGATGAGTTAATTTCTTCAGGACAGAAAATAATTTCTGGGTTTAAAGCCTTTGAACTTTATGATACTTATGGATTTCCGCTAGAACTTACTGTAGAAATTGCTGAAGAAAATAATATTAGCGTAGATGTAAAGGGTTTTGAGGAAGAAATGCATGCTCAAAAAGAGAGAGCTAAAGCTGCCTCAACTAATATTGATTTGACATTAGAGGGTTCATTAGAGCGAGAAATAGATTCATTTAACAAAACTGTTTTTAAAGGTTATGATTCACTTCTTTCGGAAGCTGAAGTAAAAGGCATATTTTTTAATTCAACATTAGTTAAGCAAGCAAGTGAAGGTAAGGAAGTTTTAATTGTTCTTGATCAGACAAGTTTTTATGGAGAATCTGGCGGTCAAGTTGGTGATATTGGAACGATATTTTCAAAAGATGTTGAGGTCTTAGTCGATAATGTTATATGCAAGAAAAATGTGTTTTTACATTATGGAAAGATCAAAAAAGGAATATTAACTATTGGACAACACGTTAAGACTAATGTCAAATCCTCTAATAGAGCTAAGGCTGCTGCAAATCATACAGCTACCCATTTGTTACAATCTGCTCTCAAGTCAGTTGTTAATTCAAGTGTTGGACAAAAAGGTTCATTAGTAGCCTTTAATAAATTAAGATTTGACTTTAATTCTTCTAATCCTATTTCTAAAGATCAAATTTCTAGGATTGAAAATCTCGTTAACTCTTGGATTATGGAAAACCATACTATAGAAATAAAAAATATGTCCAAAAATGAGGCCATTGAGATGGGTGCAGTGGCTATGTTTGGAGAAAAATATGATGATGAAGTACGTGTTGTTAATGTGCCAGGAGTTTCAATGGAACTATGTGGTGGAACACATGTTAGAACTACATCTGAATTAGGTTCTTTCAAAATAATTAGTGAGGAAGGAATCTCAGCTGGTGTAAGAAGAATTGAGGCATTATCCGGCCAATCAGCCTTTGACTATTTTAGTGATAGAAATGCTCTAGTAAATCAATTAAGTGATTTGTTAAAAGCAAATCCTAATCAAGTTTTTGAGAGGGTTAATCATTTGCAATTAGAAATCATAAATAAAAATAAAGAGATACAAAAAATGAAAGATGAAATTGCATATTTTAAATACTCTTCTCTAAAATCATCCGCTGAAATAGTAAATTCTTTTTCAATATTAGTAAATCAGATTGATGGCCTAGATGGAAATTCTTTGCAATCTGCGGCTTTAAATTTAACTTCTCATTTAGGAAATAAATCAATAGTTATTCTTGGGGGAATACCTAACTCAGAAAACAGAAAGTTGTTATTTGTAGTTTCTTTGGGTGACGATACATTAAAAATAGGTTTGCATGCAGGTAAATTAATTAATGAGATTGCAAGAATTTGTTCGGGAGGTGGTGGAGGAAAACCTAACTTTGCTCAAGCAGGTGCTAAAGATATTGATAAGTTAAATGTTGCTTTAGATTACGCAAAAAATCATTTGCTCAAAACATTAGAAAGCTATTCTGATAAATAACTACTTTTTCTTAGACTCATCTCGATTTGATCAATTAATTTTCTTGCTTCCTCGATACTTAATTTCTTTTGCTCAATTGCCGATTCAGTATTAATTCTTATAGATTCAACCAAAGAATCTGAACTGTAATCCAATAATTGTAAAATTTCAGATTTAGTATCCTCTTTAATAATATTTTTGACCTTATATGAATTATTTTCAGTTATATCAATATGTACAACGTTTGTATTGCCGAATAAATTGTGGAAATTTCCTAATGTTTCTTGATAGGCTCCAGTCATGAAAATTCCAATTAGATAATCTTTATTCTGCTCTGGTTTATGTAAATTTAGTAATGATTTAATTTTTCCATTATCAATAAAACTATTTAGTTTCCCATCTGAATCACAAGTTAAATCTGCAAAGTTACCTTTGCAGAATGGTTCTTCTAAGTGCCTATGTATTGGAACTGTTGGAAAAATTTGATTGATGGCCCAACTATCGGGAATAGATTTAAAGATAGATAAATTTGCATAATAAGTTGATCCCAGAGTCTCTGTAATTTCATATAAATCAGGGTGATTGATTTCATCATTATTCAGTTTTTTAGCAATTTCTTTTGCGCAAGCCCAGGTCAGTTCTTCAGCATAAGCCCGTTCTTCTAAACTTAAAAATCCTAATCTAAAAGATACTAAGCAATCTTCTTTAAATTTTTTTGTATCATTCCATAATTCAATTATTTGAGATAAATTTATCTTTTTATTATTAAGTTTTTTTAGTTCGTAGTAAGTTTCAAGTAAATTTGAAATGATTAATGATTGATTTTTTTCATCATAAATTTGTAGCTTGGAACTTACACGGCTTGTTCCTAATACATTAAAAATTAAAACGGAACAATGGCTAATTATTGCTCTTCCGCTTTCTGAGATAATAGTTGGATGATCAATATCATTTAATTCACATGAATCTTTAATGGTTGCAATTACATCGTTAGCATAATTTTGAAGAGAATAATTCGTAGAAGTGCTAGAAGAGGTTTTTGTTCCATCGTAATCTATCCCTAATCCTCCCCCAACGTCGATATATTCCATTGGAGCACCAAGTTTGGATAGTTCAACATATATTTGACTAGCTTCTTGCAATGCGTCTTTGATTACAGCAATATCACTTATTTGACTTCCTATATGAAAATGAAGCAACTTCATTTCGTTTATCAGATTTGCCTCTTTAAGTTCTTTTATTGTTGACACAATTTCTGGGATTGATAATCCAAATTTAGAATTATCTCCAACTGATTTGCTCCATCTACCACTGCTTTTACTTGATAACTTTGCTCTAATTCCTAGCAACGGGGTCGCGTTAAGATTCTGAACTACTTGAATAATTCTTTTAACTTCATCTCGTTGTTCAATAACTATTATTGGTTTTTTGCCGAGTTTTCTGGCTAAAGTAGCAATCTCAATATATTTTTTATCTTTATAACCGTTGCATATTAATAATGAATTTTGGTTTTCAAGTAGTGCAAGGCCAATTAGTAGTTCTGATTTACTTCCTACTTCTAAACCAAGATTCCATGGGCTACCAAACTCTATTATCTTTTCTAATAAATTTTTCTGTTGATTACATTTAATAGGAAAAACGCCTTGATAAATGTTTTTATATTTATAAGTTTTTATTGCTTTTAAAAAAGCGTCATGTAATGAATTTATTCGATCTTTTAAGATATCGTTAAATCTTATAATTAATGGTGTATTTATTTCTCTGCTTTTGAGTTCTTTGACAACCTTAAAAAGATCAATCTTTTTCCCCGATTGTATATTTTTAGTTACTGAAATATTTCCTTTAGCATTAATAGAAAAATATTTATCTCCCCATTGATCAATGTTGTAGGATGAAATACTATCTTTAATAGTCCAATTTTTATTTAATTTTTTTGGCTCAAAATTGGTCAATTTATGTTTTAAGTAATTAAGAAATGTGTTTGAAAATAAATCAAAACAATATCTTTTATTTTAATGATTACTTGCCAAGTTACCACCCAAAAGTTGAATATACAGAGAGTGATTATTAATTAAATGACCAAAGAGAGAACCTTTATTGCAATTAAACCAGATGGAGTTCAAAGAGGATATGTTGCAGAGATTATAGGCAGATTTGAAAAAAAAGGATTTAAATTGGTAGGTTTAAAGCAATTAATCCCCTCTAAAGAGCTTGCTAAAAATCATTATGGAGTTCATAGAGAAAGACCCTTTTTTGGAGATTTAGTAGATTTTATCTCCAGTGGTCCTGTTGTTGCAATGGTTTGGGAAGGCGAAGGGGTCATTTTAAGTGCTAGAAAATTAATAGGTGCAACAAAACCTCTGGAAGCAGATCCCGGAACAATTAGAGGTGATTTAGCTATCGATATTGGCAGGAATATTATTCATGGTTCTGATGGCGAAGATACAGCAAAATTTGAAATTAATCTATGGTTTGATGAAGAGGAATTATGTGAGTGGGTAACTTCTGATTTGCAATGGCGATCTGAAACTTAAAATTTAAATCTCAAATCTATCTAAACTAAATTTTTCTAAAAAGTTTTTTTCTATTTCTTCAAGAGTTTTATTTTGAACTAATTTCACAATAAGATCACTTGTTATTGCAGAAAATAAAACCCCATTTCTGTAATGTCCAGTAGCTAGAAAAAGATTCTCAATGTTAGATTTTCCAAGTATTGGTTTCAGATCTGGTGTGCAAGGTCTAAATCCCCACCAATGTTCCATTTGAGGCCAATTTATTGCTTCAGGCAACAAGGAGCGAATGCCTTCTTGCAATTGATTTATACCATTAGGAGTATTTCCTTTACTAAATTTTGAATCTTTTTCAACTGTTGCTCCAACGACAATAAGGCCATCATCGCGAGGTACTAGATAGGTTTTTGGTCCAAAAATAATTCTTTTCAAAACATTGGTCGGACCTTGTATTGATAACATTTGTCCTTTTACAGGAAAGACTGGAATTCTGTTAAAAATTTTTTTACTCCAAGCACCACCGCATAGAATTGCCTTTTCACAATTAATTTTTTTAAGTTCTCCTGTCGCACATAAAACTTTTACACCAGTGATTTTGTTTTTTTCTATTTTCAAATCTTGTACTTCTGATCCCTCTTGAAACTTCACTCCTCGCAACGAGCACGCTCTTTCGAGTGCTCGCATTAGTCTTCTTCGATTATCTATCTGACCATCCTGTTCAAAAAGTAAACCATGTTTCCAAATAGAATTTATTCCATTAATTTCTATTTGAAGATCTTTTTGGTTTAAATACCTTCCGTATTGAAAAGTAGGAAATTTTTCAAGATCTTCAATATTTCTAAAAGGGACTACTATGCCACATTTTTTTAAACCACAATTAATTCCACTATCCTTTTCAATATTGTTAATCCATTCTGGAATTAAACTTTGACTTTGTTGTCCAAATTTTAGTAATTCATTTTCAAGACCTTCAGCGTGAGTAGCAAGCATCCCTGCAGCTACAAAACCAGCTGAATCACTTCTATTTTTGCTTAAAACTGAAACTTTGAAATCATTTCTAGCAAATTCATAAGCAATAGTTAACCCTAATAGTCCACCGCCAATAATTAAAATTGAATTTTTTGTTTGTGTGGTCATTTGATTATTAATATAATTTACTTGTGTTTTTTTATCCTCTTTTTACTTATATCCAATAATATTAAGAAAGGAACTTTTAAAGATGAACAATTTTGAATCTTGGGAAGCTGTCATCGGTTTAGAAACTCATGTACAGCTTAATACTAAAAGTAAAATATTTACATCAGCTTCAACAGCATTTGGTGATGAACCCAATTCACATATTGATCCAGTTGTTTGTGGTTTACCAGGTACTCTTCCAGTTTTAAATGAAACTGTTCTTGAGTATGCAGTAAAAACCTCTTTAGCATTAAATTTAAATGTAGCAGAACATTGTAAATTTGATAGAAAACAATATTTTTATCCTGATCTTCCTAAAAATTATCAAATTTCACAATTTGATGAGCCATTAGCTGAAAATGGTTGGTTAGAAGTTGAAATAATTGAAAAAGATAGAGAACCTTATATTAAAAAAATTGGTATAGAAAGGCTTCATATGGAAGAAGATGCAGGTAAATTAGTTCATGCAGGGAGTGATAGGTTAGCTGGTTCTAAATATTCTTTAGTTGACTATAATCGCGCTGGCATAGCACTTTGTGAAATTGTAAGCAAACCAGATATTAGAACCGGTAAAGAGGCATCTGAATATGCTTCTGAAATTAGAAGAACAGTTAGATACCTTGGAGTATCAGATGGAAATATGCAAGAAGGTTCATTAAGATGTGACGTCAATATTTCAGTCAGAAAAGGACCTAATGCCCCTTTTGGTACCAAAGTGGAAATTAAGAATATGAATTCATTTTCTGCAATTCAAAAGGCTTGTGATTATGAAATAGCCAGACAAATAGAAGTTTATGAAAATGGAGGAAAAATTTTCCAAGAAACAAGGTTATGGGATGAAGCTAAGCAATTAACAAAAAGTATGAGATTAAAAGAAGGAAGTAGTGATTATAGATATTTTCCTGATCCTGACTTAGGACCAATTGAAATAACAAAAGCCCAAAAAGAAATATGGTTTAAAGAACTACCAGAATTACCTTCACAGAAAAGAAATAAATATGTAAGTGAATATGGGTTGTCTGCATATGATGCAAGAGTAATTTCTGATGAAATTAACATGGCAAACTTTTTTGAAGAGACAGTAGCTAATGATGCTGATGCCAAACTAGCTTCAAATTGGGTAACGAGTGATATTGTGGGCTATTTAAAAGCAAACAAACTCAGTTTTAGCGAATTAAAGCTTAGCCCTGAAAATCTTGCTGAAATGATTAATATGATTTCAAAAAATACTATTAGTGGAAAAATTGCAAAAGAAATATTACCTGATCTAATTCAAAACAATATTTCTCCGAAAAAATTAGTTGAAGAACGTGGATTGGCCATGATATCTGATTCTTCAAGTATTTTACCAATAATTAATGAACTTATAGCTGAACATCCAAATGAGGTGAAGGCATTTAAAAATGGCAAAACTAAATTAATTGGTTTCTTTGTTGGTCAACTTATGAAAAGAACTAAAGGCAAAGCAGACCCTAAACTTGCAAATAAACTTCTTTTAGAAAAGTTGAATAGCTAAAGTTTTAAAGAAGCTCCTTTAAAGTATTTATCCATCTATTTTGGTTATCTGAATTATCTAAAACAACATCTGAAAGTTTTCTTTTTTCTTCAAAACTTAATTGAAGATTTATGGTTTTATATGCTTCTTTTTCGCTAATTTTATCTCGTGTGATAAGTCTTTTCTTTTGAAGTTCTCTATGGCATTTAATTAACCATATTTCAGTACAAATATCTTCAAATTTTGCTTCAAATAATAATGGAATAACCAAGATTATAGTTTGATTATTATTGAATTTACTACATTCTTCTATCATTTTTTCTTTAATTAAAGGGTGTAGCAGGTTTTCAATCCATTTTTTATTTTCTGAACTCTTAAAAATAATTGTTCTTAAAAGTTTTCTGTTAATTTCTTTTTCTGAATTATCGGTATTATTAATTATCTGGTTTCCAAAATAATCTAAAATTTTTTTATATCCATATGTGTTTGGTTTGATTAATTCCCTTGATAAATTATCTGCATCTAATATTGGAATTTTAAAGTTTTTTCTAATGTAATTTGCTATTGTTGATTTTCCAGTAGCAATGCCTCCTGTTAAACCAATTCTTCTTTGGTTATTTTTTAATTCTTGAAGAATATTCATATATTTAATAATAATCTAATTACCTGTTTCTTTAGTATTAAAGAGAAGTTAATATAACTTAAAAAGATAAAAAAAAGATTGAGCCAGTTTGATTCCACTTGGTCGTTTGTTGATGAAGGTAATGACACACCCAACGGGTTTCTTTTTGCTGGAATATCGGCGGGATTAAAAGCTTCTAAGAAAAAAGATTTGGCACTTATACTGGCTCCCGAAGGAAGTATTTTTAGTGGGATGTTTACCCAATCAATAGTTCGCGCTTCTTGTATAGATATATGTGAAGAAAGGATTAAAAAATCTTCAGGTCTATTACGTGCAATACTAATTAATTCTGGTCAAGCAAATGCATGTACGGGAAATCTTGGGCTTCAACATTTTCAAATTGCTACAGCAAAGATTGCGGAAATTTTAGGAATTAAAGAAGAAGAAGTGTTAATGTGTTCAACTGGTGTAATTGGTGTGCCTATAAAAATAAGTCATTTAGTAAAAAATTTACCGAATTTAGTAAGTGATTTAAAATTAAATAACTTTCAAAATGCAGCAGAAGCTATTCTAACTACTGATTTGACTTTAAAAAAAGTTTTAATAGAGACATGTATTCAAGGTAGAAGAATAAAAATAGCAGGATTTGCAAAAGGATCAGGAATGATTTATCCCAATATGGCTACAATGCTTGCTTTCTTAACTTGTGATGTGGGTATTGAGAAAGAGGTATGGGATAAAATGATTTCTATTGCGGTTAAAAAATCTTTTAACGCAATCTCAGTTGATGGAGAGACAAGTACAAATGATTCTTTTGTTGGAATAAATGCAGGAAATAAAATTGAAAAAAGATTTTTGCCAATTATACAAAAAGGACTTGATATTGTATGTCAAAACTTGGCAAAAAATATTGCGAGGGATGGAGAGGGGGCAAATTGTTTATTAGAAGTTTTAGTTCAAGGGGCAAAAAATAACGATGATGCAATTATTGTTGCTAAATCTATATGTAATTCTGCATTAGTAAAAACTGCGATACATGGTTGTGATCCTAATTGGGGAAGAATCATTTCTGCTGCCGGTAATTCAGGCGTTGAATTTAATTTAAATCACGTTGACTTATATATAGGTAGTGATCAGATTTTGAAAAAGGGCAAGTTAATTAAATATGATTCGAAAAAAGTCACAGACTACATTAAGTCTAAAATGAAAGGTAGATATTTATTGGATGATATTGTACAAATTATTATAAATTTAAATTCTGGCGAATCGAATGGTACAGCTTGGGGATGCGATCTTTCTAAAAGGTATATTGAGATCAATAGCGAATATACTACTTAAGTTTAAGTAAATCGATTGGTAGATATTCATTTATATAAAGGAACAATATTATTGAGGTTCCAATTAAAGAACCAAACAAACCTCCAAAAAAATTAAGAAATAATCCAGATTTTGCAATTACTGGCTCTTCGTTTTTTCCTTTCTCAAATTCAGTCTTATCTACAACTTTTAAGCGCTGATTGGTTGTTGGTTGTTTAAGTTGTTGGTGTCGGATGAGGGCTTCGAAATCAGGCATGGAATTTTTGAGGCAATTGAACAATAAGCAGACCAACCCGTCATTCGACGAGGATCTGATCTACCTAAATCGTCAACAGCTTCAAATACAGCATTACCTGAAGCTTCTGCTTTATCGAACGCTGAAAGTAAGGGTATAAATGTATCAAAAACATATAAACCAAAATTCTCTAGAGCTGCTTTGGCTTGTTGCGCTGCTTTTTGCTGTCTAAAATCAACTTTTACTATCACCACTGCATGGTTAACTTTTAAATTGTTTAATAAATTAGCCAGTTCAACTGTTAACTCTACTGATCTTGCTTTTGCAGTAGTAGGTAAGATAACTAGATCTGAACCATACGCTAAGTGTTTAAGTTCTTCTTGATCACTGCTTGCTTGTCCATCAGTTATGACAATTTCTGATGATCTTGATGCTTTAGCAGCTGAACTGACTGGGAAAACAGGAAATGGAAGATTGCCTCTTGATGAATATGCTAATGCTGATCTATTTTTGTCAGCATCAACTATACAAACTTTTTTACCTTCAGAATGCCAAACACTAGCAAGGTGAATACTTGTGCAAGTTTTGGCAACACCTCCTTTTTGTCCGCAAACTGTAATGAACAATTTTTTATTTTTATTTCTTCTACTTTGGGGAATAATTTCTTAATGTCAAGAGAAATTGATTTTAAAAGCTTCAAAACTTATTTTTTTTGAAATATTTTAAATAATTCAATATTTTTAGATAACCTTATAAAGTGCTTTATTTAAATAGGCTAGTGAAGAAAAGAATTGGACTAGGTACTTGGTCTTGGGGTAATAAGCTTTTTTGGAATTATAAATCTGAAAATGATGATGATTTACGTGAGACTTACAACGAAGCTTTGAAAAGAGGCTTTGATCTAATTGATACTGCAGATTCTTACGGTACTGGGAATCTTGATGGCAGATCTGAATCCTTATTAGGCAAATTTTTGCTAGATACTCCTCCTGAAAAAAAAAAAAGAATTCAAATAGCAACCAAACTTGCACCTTATCCTTGGAGAATTGGTAATAGAGCTTTTACTAAACCTTTTTTAAAAAGTTTAGAAAGGCTTAATAATAAATTAGATATAGTGCAATTACATTGGTCAACTGCAAAATACAATCCTTGGCAAGAATTAGGACTGTTGAACAATCTTTGCGATTTAAGAGATCAAGGATTTGAGTTTCAAATCGGCTTATCAAATATAGGTCCTCAAAGATTGACGAAATTAATTAATTACTTGTCAATAAGAGATCAAAGTTTAAAAAGCGTTCAGATACAGTTTTCTTTACTTGCTCCAGATTTAAAAAAACAATTTCAGGTAAAAAAAATATGCGAAGAATATAATATTGATTTTTTTGCTTATAGTCCTTTATCATTTGGAATACTTTGCATTGATCCAGATAAGGACGAAAATAAAGAAAATAGTTTTATTCGAAATACACTATTTGAAAACTATAAAAAACCAACATATGAACTGCGCAGATGTATAAAAAAGATTGCAAATCAAAGATCAGTTTCTCAAGCTCAAGTAGCAATTAATTGGTGTTGCTATCAAGGAACTATTCCACTTGTTGGCATGCGAAAAAAATCTCAAGTTATAGATGTCTCTAATGTATTTAAGTGGAATTTAAGTAAAGATGAATTTAAAGTTCTTCAGGAGGTTTCAAAAAATTGTTGTAAAAAAATTCCTAAAAATCCTTTTTCAAGTAATTAAATAAATTTTTTAGTTAGATATTTTCTTATTTTTTTTTATTTGACAACTACTATTCCATAGTTCAGTAGGAAATTTTTCACCAGTAAATCTAATAACTTTAGGTTTGAAATTAATTAATAAGTCATTTAAATTTTTACTATAGCTCATTTTAAAAATTAGAGTTTTTAATAAGATAAATTAATTTAAAGCTAATCTTCTCAGTATTTATACTTATAAAATTAAAAAAATTCTTTTTAATACAGGTAATTGCAGCAATATTTACACATTAGTAAATTATCTGCTACAACTTCTCATTTATTTAAATTAGTGGAGCCCTTCCAGACTCCTCGTATCATTTGGTTGATAAGGCTGACATAACCCCATCTCCTTAAGGATCAAGCAGCAACTGGTGCTGTTTGACGGGAGAAACTAACGATTTTGTTAGCGTTTGTGTTTTTGCTCTAACCGAGCAGGCTTCAGTCACCTTCCTTATGCCCCGTCGAAACCATTACAACCCCAAAAAGTGGAGTTGAGCGGAATCGAACCGCTGTCCGAAACATCGGTTGAGATCACCTAGTCCAATTGGACATTTATATTCTGACAGGCAAAATGAGTATTGAATAGTTTTTTTTATTAAGTTTTTTCGTATATGAATGTAGTTGCATCAGCTCCAGAGGGACTAGAGAAATATTTAGCTGAAGAAATTTCAGATTTGGGTGGGTTTAAAATTAGGATTAATAAAAGATTTATTAATTTTGAATGTGATCATCCCACTTTGTACAGAGTTCATTTCTATTCCAGATTAGCATTTCGTTTTTATAGAGAAATTGCAAGTTTTACTTGCTTTGACAGGCAATCTTTATATGAGGGAGTTAGAGATTCATTTAATTGGTTGGATTGGTTGCACTATGAAAAAACGTTCAATGTTCAAGTAACTGGGAGAACATCTTCTTTAAGTCACACACATTTTACTGCTCTTGAAGTTAAAAATTCCATCACCGATTTGCAACAATCAGTTTGGAACAAAAGATCAAATATTTCTTTAGATAATCCTCATTTTATAATTCATCTGCATTTAAATAATAATAAAGCAATTATCAGTCTTCAAAGTAGTCTTGAAAGCTTACATAAAAGAGGCTATAGACCCGCAGTTGGAAATGCACCATTAAAAGAAAATTTAGCTTCTGGATTAATAAAAACCACTAAATGGAATGGCAAATCTCCTTTGATTGACATTATGTGCGGTTCAGGAACTTTTTTAATAGAGGCTGTTAACCAATTTCTTGAAGTCCCCATAAATATTGATCAAGTTTATCTATTTGAGAATTGGTTGGACTTTAGGAAAGATATTTATCTTAATGAAAAAAATAAAGCAAAAAATAAAATTATAAATTATGCAAAATTACCTAAAATTATTGGTTGCGAAATTAATCCAAAGGTTTTTGATCAGGCGAAAGTAAATATCTCATTGGCAGGTCTCGAAAATTATATTGAACTTATAAATAATGATTTTTTAGAACTCCAATCAAAATTTATGCCTGGGATCATTATATGTAATCCTCCATATGGCAAAAAATTGGGCGATGAAAATGAATTAATTTTTTTATATGAAAAAATGGGAATCTTCCTAAAGAATCACTTTTCAGGTTGGGAATTTTGGCTGCTTAGCGGAAATCCAAAACTAACAAAATATTTGAAAATGAAAGCTTCATTGAAAATTCCCGTAAGTAACGGGGGTATTGATTGCAGATGGATAAAGTATTTAATAAGGTAATTTATTTTTTGCCTAAAACGGCTTTTGTTGTCTTGCCCAAACCCTCCAATGTTTGAGGAAGATATGGACCTTTGACTAATTTTCCCCCAAGCTTCAAACTTAAGCCTGCAAGAAATAAATCGATAAATATTATAAGTAATAAATTATATTCAACATTCCAATTATTATAGGATGTTAGAAAAAGATAAATAATAATATGGATGGAAATTAGAACTAAGAATAGTAAAGTGCTTCCAATTACCAAAAATATTCCGCCACTAATTAATCTTCTTTTTTCTCTATCTACTTCTTGAAGAGCTATTCTTACATGCAAATCCATAACTGAACTTGCGATAGCTGAAATTCTTGAAGCGGTGTTTGCAAAGTTTTTATTATTTGGTTTTTCCATATTATTTTCTACCGCTATTTAGAAAAGTTCCTATTAGTAACCCAATACCAGCTGCAATAGCAATAGATAATATTGGTTTTTTCCTAATTGGACTTTCTATTTTTGGTCTAAGTGTATTGTTAAGTTCTTCTAATAATTCTTCTAATTGACTTTCGATAGGTTCAATTTTTTCTGAGATTTCCCAATTGTTTTCTCTAATTGAATCAATAATTTCAAATAGTTGGCGTTTTATTCCAATAGCGGAGGCTCCAGTATGGCTAGATATTGCTTCAACTAAATCATCAATACTTCCTTTTGTGGCTTCAAGAGTTTGTTGTGCTATGTTAGGCCATTTTTCTTTTATTAAAGGTATTAAACTATCAATTTTTTCAAGAAACCATTTCTCTGATATAACTTCTTGCTCAGGAAGTTCAGAGTTATCAACTTTTTCTTCTACTTCTTTGGGAGGATTATGAGTCTCCATGATTTAAACTTGATTATTTTTAGATTAGACCTAATTATCTTAATTTGGAACCCTTATATCAAGATTTGTTCTATTAAGTAAAATATCAACATATAAAAGTTTATTTACATTTGATTTATCTAGTTCGTTCTGTAATAAGGTTTTGTTAAGCTATTACTAAATTTATTAAATTAGTTTAAATCTCATTATGTATATCACACTCGCATCATTAATCTTTGCTTCTCGCACAATTCCTACAGATTTTGGATTAGTAGCAGCAGCAATTGCCGGAGCAGGAAGTTTGTTATTTATTGCTTTGAGGTTTGTTCCTGATTCAGGTAATTAATTTTGGAGATTAGGTTGAAGAAATATATTTTTTAACAAATCCAATGATGTGGCAATTATGCCATTATAAGTACCATATTATAATGAACAGGTGGGTCCTTCTTGAACATAAAGTTTCTTTGAATAATTCTGTTGATATTCATTATGATTTTCTTATTGAAGATGAAATAGATTGTTTAACTTGGAAATTTTTTAAACTTCCCTCTTTAAATAAACCTTCTGTTAAAGTAATAAGACAACCTAATCATAGACTTGTTTGGTTACACAGATTAGAACATAAACTCTCTAATAAAAGAGGTACTGTAAGAAGGATTGATCATGGAACTTTTATAAAAGTTTCTACTCAATCAAATGATAAAGATCTTCTAGTTTTTTTAAAAGGTTCTATTTTAAATGGCGTGTTTGAAATTTCAGGAAAATCTTGCAGATTAACTTAAAGTAATTAATTTAATTTAGAAATAAACTTAATATATCTATTGAGAATTTTTGAAAATTCGCTAATCTTACTTAGTTGTTGAGACTTACGATTGGTATATATCAATCAGGTCGAGTTCGAAAATTTCAAATCTTTTGGAGGTAGTGTAAAAATCCCTCTTGAAGAAGGTTTTACTGTGGTTACTGGTCCAAACGGATCTGGAAAAAGCAATATTTTGGATGGAATTTTGTTTTGTTTAGGTTTAGCTAACAGTAGAGGTATGCGAGCAGAGAGATTACCAGATTTGATAAATAATTCAAAAGTAAAAGATGGTAAATCATCTGAAACATTAGTTTCAGTGAAATTTAATCTAGAAGACTGGACTCCTAGGGAAGAAACTCCTCACTTGGAATTAGAAGATGGAGCAATTTTTCTTAACAAGGGTCAAAAAGAATGGATAGTTTCAAGAAAATTAAGGTTGATGCCTGGAGGTTCATATGCCTCTACATATACTTCAGATGGACGTCAGTGTACCTTGCAACAAATCCAAAGAATTCTTAGAGAACTAAGTGTTGATCCTGAAGGAAGCAATGTGGTTATGCAGGGAGACGTTACAAGAATAGTATCAATGAATAATAAAGAAAGGAGAGGCCTTATTGATGAGTTGGCAGGAGTAGCTCTTTTTGATAGCAGAATTGAACAAACACATTTAAAACTTAATGATGTTTTTGAAAGACAAGAAAAATGTGAAATTCTAGAAAATGAATTACAAACTTCAAAATCAAAATTAGAAAACGAATGTGATAAGGCTAAAAAATATCAAGATTTAAAGACTAAACTACTTTATATTAAAGAGTTAGAAAAAGTTCTTTTGTTTGATCAGCAAGTTAAAAATATAAAATTAATCAAACAAAAATTTACTGATTTTGAGAATAATAAGATTCAATATCATCAACAAAAAGAATCTCTAAATAAAGAAATACTTGTATTGCAAGAGGCTATGAAAGTCATGAATGCTGATCTTAAAGACAAAGGAGAAGATAAATTAATCAAAGTAAATTCAGATATTGGTAGTATTAACTCAAATTTAAGAGAATTAGAGCGTACAGCTGCAGCTAATAAACAGGAAGGCATGAGATTACAAGAACAGAGAGATAAGATTGAATTAGCGAAAAAAAATGTTGAGTTAGAAAATAAGAAACAAGAGAAATTTAATATTAAAGATCTTGAAAAAATAAATTTTGAAATTCAAAATCTGACATCAAAGCATAAATTATCCAGACAAAAACTTACTGAAGCAGCAGGATATTCAGGAGAAATCTCCAAGAAAAATAGTAAATTGAATAATGAATTAGAAAATTTAAGATTATTAATTAAACCTATTGAATCTAGTAAAAAAGATATTGAGGAAGAAATTACACAAAATAATATTCAGAAAAATGAAATATTTTCTCAAATAGAATCTTTATCGGTAGAAAAACAAAAAGTTCTAGAATTTTTAAAAACGAATGAAAAAATCACTAACAATAAAAATCATTCATTGAATTTGATTCGATCAGATATTGAAAATTTAAAAATAGAAATAGATTTATTAAATAAAACCAAAGCAAAATTAAATAATGAACAATTAAGACTTGAAAAAGATTTGTCAAGATTTGAGAGTAGGAAGGAAGCTTTAAGTGAATCAAGGGGTTCATATGCACTAAGAATACTTTTAGAAGCAGGTTTAGAGGGAATTCATGGATATGTTGCGCAATTAGGAGAAGTTAATGAAAAATATCGTTTCGCGCTTGAAATTGCTGCTGGTAATAGACTTGGACAGATTGTTGTTGATAATGACAAGATTGCCTCGAAGGCTATTGATATTCTTAAAAAAAAGAGAGCAGGTAGACTAACTTTTCTACCATTAAATAGAATGAATAAAAATAAAAAAAACCATGTAATTTCTAGGTTTGAAAATTTTACAGAGAATGGATTAGTTAATAAAGCTATAAATCTTATTAAATTCGATGATGTATATACTGATGTCTTTAAATATGTTTTTGGAGATACACTTGTATTTGAAGACTTAGAATCGGCGAAATCATCCAAACGCAAAACGAGGTTAGTAACTATTGGTGGTGAGCTTTTAGAGATTAGTGGTGCTATTACAGGAGGCAGCCAAGTAAATAAGGATCTTGCTTACAAGTTTGGAACTAATAGTGAAATTGATGAAGCAAATCCTATTAAACAGAGATTATTAGTAATAGAAGAAGCTTTAAGAAAATCGGAAGATAATTTAGTTACTAAATCTAATGACTTGAATAAATTAAATTTTAATCTAAGAGAAATTTTAGAGGACTGTGCATCCTCTAATAAAGAAATCGAAGTAAATAATAATTCTTTAAATACTATTATTCAAAGACTTGAAAAAAATAATTTAAGGATTAAAAATCTTGTTAATAAGAATAATTTGTTGAATAAAAAATTAGAAACTATAATTTCCGAATTACAACCTTTAAATAAAAAAATAAATCAAAAAGAACAAAATTTAAAAAATAATTATGAAAGTGATCAGAAATCATCTTTGATGACTTTTAATAATGACTTTGATAGTTTAAATGAAAATCTTGAAGTATTAATTAAAGAAAGGGATGCAATGTTAAATAAAAAGAATGAAGTTGCAATAAATCAAGAACGCATAAAAAATCAATTAAATTTAATATCCTTACAAGAAAATAATTTACATAAAGCAGTTAAAGAACTTGCTAATAATCATCAAGAATGGACTCAAAAAAGAGCCTCTTATAATAAAGAACTTTCATGTCTCGACGATCAAAAACAAAAACTTGAAAAGGATCTTGGAATCTTAAGAAGGAAACGAGATGAGTTGAATTTATCAATTTCTAATAAAAGACAAGAACAAAATCAGTTTTCTTTAAAGATTGAATATATTGAAAGAGACATTAGTTCTTTAAATGAGGAAATGCGAAATGAAACTATCAAGTTAGATAATTATAAAAAAGAATTACCAAATCCTTTACCTGATTTTGGAGAATATGCAGGAAAAAATCTTGATTTATTGCAAGAAGAGATGTTAACGATTTCAAAAAATTTACAGAGTCTTGAGCCAGTCAACATGCTAGCTCTTAAAGAACTCGAGGAATTAACTGAAAGATTAAATTCTTTAACTGAAAAACTAGAAATCTTACAAAATGAAAGATCAGAACTGTTACTAAGAATAGAAACTGTATCAACTATGCGAGAAGAAGCATTCATGCAAGCATTTATTGAAGTAGATAAACACTTTAGAGAAATATTTGCCAATTTATCAGATGGAGATGGTTTCCTACAGCTCGAAAACTCTGATGCACCTCTTGAGGGGGGATTAACTTTAGTGGCTCATCCTAAGGGGAAAAATGTTAGAAGATTAGCGTCAATGTCGGGTGGCGAAAAATCATTGACAGCTTTAAGTTTTCTGTTTGCTTTGCAAAAATACAAGCCGTCGCCTTTCTATGCATTAGATGAAGTTGATAGTTTCTTAGACGGTATAAATGTTGAAAGATTGTCGCACTTGATATCCAATCAGTCATCAAATGCTCAATTTATAGTCGTAAGTCATAGACGACCTATGATAAGTGCATCTGAGCGCACAATTGGTGTTGCTCAGGCAAGAGGAGCCAATACTCAAGTAATTGGATTACCAAATGCTGCATAATTACACTTTTTTAAATTTATACGTCAAAATGACATAAGGATATTTATGAGTTTGTCGAACACTTCCGCAAATAATAATCGTAGGAACCCCATCCCGAGTGAACGTTTATGGCTGCGGTCTGAACTTATGGGGACCCAGGTTATTACAACTGATACAGGAAGGAGATTAGGGGTAGTAGGCGAAGTTGTTGTAGATATTGATAGAAGAGAGGTAGTTGCTTTAGGTCTAAGGGATAATCCTCTTACAAGATTTTTACCAGGATTACCAAAGTGGATGCCTTTAGAGAGTATAAAACAAGTTGGTGATGTCATATTAGTTGACTCTTTAGATTCTTTGAGTGATGGTTTCTCTCCAGAGAGATATGGGAAAGTTATAAATTGCCAAGTAATCACAGAATCTGGTCAGCTTTTAGGAAGAGTTCTTGGATTTTCATTTGATATTGAGACTGGAGATTTACTTACCCTTGTTATGGGAGCATTAGGTGTACCTCTTTTAGGAGAAGGTGTTTTAAGTACTTGGGAAATTCCTGTAGATGAGATAGTAAGTAGTGGAACTGATAGAATAATTGTTTATGAAGGAGCTGATGAGAAGCTTAATCAACTTAGTAGTGGACTTTTAGAAAAATTAGGGGTTGGTGGTTCATCTTGGGAAGATAAAAATTCAAACAGATATACAGCAAATCTTGTGCCAGTTGAAAACCAATTGCTTTCAGGTTCTGAATCAGAAGAAAAAAATACTTTGGAAGAGGATTTTTATGAAGAAAATAATTATATAGATGAAGACAATTATGAAGAAGAACTTGAATACGTCGAAGTGGAAACTGCAAGAGAAAAAATCACTAATAAAAAACAAATGTATATGGACAATGATGATTATTCAGAACAATCGGAATCATCAAATAGTGATGAAGAGCAAATTGATGAACAAGATATTACTAATTTAGTTGATAAAAAACAAACTAGATCATTAAGGTCTTCAAAAAGGCCAATTCAAAGGTCTCAAGAACCATTGGATATAGAACCAGTTGATGAAAAAAAAATAATCGATAAAACCCAACCAGAATCTTTTGAAATTGATGATCCTTGGTAATTAACTGATTTCTTTTATTTGATTTACAATAATGTGAGCTAACTTTTGAGCAGCACCCTTCTCCCCTCTTTGCTTTAATAATTTATTTTTTTGTTCCTTAAGGTATTTTTTATTTTTAATAAGATAAATAGCTTCTTTTGCGACTTCTAAAGGAGATATATTTCCAATCCTTTCTGGAACTATAATTTTTTTCGCTTTGATATTTGGCCATGCAAAAAACTTTTTGTTTTTTAAATACCAATTTCTAATGATAAATGTAAAAATTTTATTCATAAAGGAAATTTTTCCAAGAATCCCAAATATTCCGTCCCAAGCGTTCATTACATTTATATGTTGGGTGGGTAAAACAACGATCATTGGTAAAGTAATTGCTGCTAACTCAGCTGTATTTGCTCCAACTGTAGTGATAGCGAGATCACACTCTTTAAGTACTTCATGGCAAGGATGCTTTTCGATTAAATAAATCTTAGTGTTGTTTGATGTCTGTATAACATAATCAAATTTGGAATTTTTAATAGTCTTAACTTGTTTGATCTTGGATGAATAATATTTTGAAAAAGGATTTCTGTGACTTTGGAAAAATAAGTATTCCTGTAAACTGGTTGTTGGAGCTATTGGAATTATTAAATTTGTATTTTTATTTAATTTCGAAATACTATCAGCCATCGCTAAAAAATAAGGAATTCCTATAGATAATTTTGCTTTTTTAGATCCAGGAAGTAATGCAATCCAATTATTTCCTTTAAGCTTCAACGAAAAACTCTCACTAATCGCTACATCTGCCATCAAATCTCCAATTACTTTGCATTTATATCTGTATTTTTGGGGAATAGCTTTTTTTACTTCCTTATTCTTAGCGACAATTATGTTATTCCACCTTGGCCATCTTGCAATCCATTCAGCATATGTAATATTTTTGTAAGCTAACCTTCTAGCTAACAAAACGCTCCAAAACTGATCGCCTCCAAGAAAAACAACTATCCCTTGACGTGGCCAATTTATTAAGTGGAATGGTTGAATTAATAATTTCCAAAAATTTTCTGTTTTAGTGACTATATCAAATTTATTCCACGATTTTGCAACTTCGTATTCTGTACCATTAGCATTCGGGCAGGGGACTAAAACTAATCTTAATGAAAAATCAAAACTTTTCTTATCTTTCAATGCTTTTCTAATCTCGTAAAGATGATCTACTACTGGTTTAACCCAAGTTGATAATTCTCCAGGACCGTTAGTAATAATAACTACTGCAACTGATTCTTTTTTCATTGCAGGTAATCCAAAATAAATAAAATGCGGACGGCGAGACTTGAACTCGCAAGGCCTAAGCCACACGCTCCTTAGACGTGCGCGTCTACCAATTCCGCCACGTCCGCAAAGGGTTTTGGTGAACCAACAGGTTCTTAAACCATTAATTTATCATACATTAATAGCAAGAACTTAGATTGATATTTTTTAGATTCTCTATCTGAAAAAATTTTTATAAATGTCTGATTTTTAATCAAATAATTTTCAAAATTTTCATTTTTTCAAAATTTTCTATTGCATAAAACAAATAATTATCCCCTAATAACCTTTTAGGCTGTATTGTAAATCAATGCACTATTGAAATTCAAAAAATTATAGGATACTTTCAAAAGTATTTTCCAAATTTAAATTCATTTTCATTTCTTCAATTTAATTTTGTAATGGTTGAAAAAGTATTAATAGCTAATCGTGGAGAAATAGCTTTACGCATTATCAGAAGTTGTAGAGAGCTTGGCATTGCTACTGTTGCTGTTTATAGCACCGTAGATAAAAAAGCATTACATGTACAGTTGGCTGATGAAGCAGTTTGTGTTGGAGACTCATTAAGTAATAAAAGTTATCTAAATATTCCTAATATTTTAGCTGCAGCGACATCAAGGGGAGTCGATGCTATTCATCCAGGTTATGGTTTTCTTGCTGAGAATGATAAATTTGCTGAAATGTGTAGTGATCATGGCATCACTTTTATAGGACCATCTCCTCATGCAATAAGATCAATGGGGGATAAATCTACCGCTAAGGAAACTATGGAAAGTGTTGGAGTTCCTACAGTTCCAGGGAGTAAAGGCTTATTGTCAGGTATTGAGGAAGCTTATAGATTAGCTGAAGAAATAGGTTATCCAGTAATTATAAAAGCTACTGCAGGTGGAGGAGGAAGAGGAATGAGATTAGTTGAGAATAAGTTAAATTTAGAAAAAATGTTTAAAGCAGCTCAAGGTGAAGCTGAGGCTGCATTTGGTAATGATGGTTTATATATGGAAAAATTTATAAAGAAGCCAAGACATGTAGAAATTCAAATTCTGGCTGATAGGTCAGGTAATGTAGTACATCTTGGGGAGAGAGATTGTTCAGTACAAAGAAGACATCAAAAATTGCTAGAAGAATCACCGAGTCCAGCTATTGATTCCTCTCTTAGAAAAAAAATGGGTAAGGCAGCTAGTGCTGCAGCAAAAAGTATTGGGTATGAAGGTGCAGGTACTGTTGAATTTTTAGTTGATGATGATAATCACTTTTACTTTATGGAGATGAATACAAGGATTCAAGTAGAACACCCAGTTACTGAAATGGTTACTGGAGTTGATCTAATTGCAGAACAAATTAAAATTGCTAGCGGAGAAAATCTACAATTTAATCAAGAGGATATTCAACTAAATGGTCATGCAATTGAATGTAGAATTAATGCTGAAGATCCATCTCATAATTTCCGACCATCTCCAGGTAAAATAACAGGATGGCTTCCTCCTGGAGGTCCTGGAGTGAGAGTTGATAGCCATGTATATACAGGTTATGAGATTCCACCTTTTTATGATTCTCTAATTGGTAAATTAATAGTCTGGGGTAAAGACCGTAATTCAGCAATAAAAAGAATGAAGCGAGCACTCAATGAATGCGCTGTTACAGGAATACCCACAACAATAAATTTTCATTTGACTCTTCTGAATCAAAGAAAATTTAAGGAAGGTAAAGTTTATACTAAATATGTTGAGGAAGAATTATTACCAAATTTTTGAAAATAACAATACTTTCTCAAGTAAGACTTTTTTGAATAGCTAACTTTATTAAACCTTGTTGCCCAACTAATATTTCTCTTAGAAAACTTATTATTCCGATCCAAATCACCGGTCCTATATCTACGCCTCCAATAGGGGGAATTATTTTTCTTGTAAGATTTAAAATAAAGCTAGTAGGTATGGCTATTACAAACCAAAGTCCTTTACTTAAGTCAACTTTTGGATACCAACTTAGTATTAATCTAATTAAAAAAACTAGCGTTAGAAATGATAAAAAAATTCCTAGTGTAAAATCTAATATTGGTAAATAGTTTTGAAGCAATGAAATCACAATTATTTAATTCATCTTAATAAATAACCCATAAGTTATGAATTAATTCGTATTATAAATTCAGAATTTTATTTATAAAAGTGATTCAAATTTTTAATTTACTTATAGCCGCTGACTTTTCACCAGAAGTCACAAATAATTCTGCTGTTGGAATGATAGGAAGTTTTATCGCAGCTGCTTTACTTATAGTTATCCCTGCAACAGCGTTTCTTATTTTCGTTAGCCAAAAAGATTCACTTGATCGAGCTCCAGCTTCACGTAGACGCTAGTTTTTATAAAAGTTTTAAGTAAACTATAATTATAGGGTGTTTATTATGCCTTTATAAATATGTTTTCTGGAGAAAGAATGTGGTCAATGCTAGTCTAAATTGGGCAAGTATTGTTGGCATAGTGCTAGCTGTATGTGGAGGAGGCCTGTACTTTTTGCGATCATTTAAACCTGCATTAGCAAGGGATTATGATGTTTTCTTTGCTGCAATAGGTTTGCTATGCGGGGGAATTTTGTTTTTCCAAGGTTGGAGGTTAGATCCAATACTTCAATTTGGACAATTTTTATTGGCAGGAACCACTGTATTTTTTGCATATGAAAGTGTTCGTTTAAGAGGTGTTACAACTGATCAAGCTAGAAGGTCAACATATTTTGATGATGATCAGATTCCTAATATGCCAAGAAATTCATCAAGAAATAGATTTGATGATTACGATCAATTTGATAATCCTGATATGTCCTTTAGAAGATTTAAACCTCAAGATGAGGAAAGAGATGATGACTATATGGAGCCTAGATTGCGAAGAAGAAATTCATCAAGATCTATTCCAGAATCAGCAGCAAGTAGGAGAAGGTCTTCTTCACGAGAAATTAATCAATTGGAAAATGATCAACCAATCAGAAGAAGAAATCGTTCTGAAGATAGAATAATTAATGACGATACAACAAATAATTTTGGAGATAGGCGAGTATCAAGAAGTCAGGTTAAAAGAGGTTCAAGACCATCTCCTAATCAAGAGGTTTTCAAACAGGCAAAAAATGTTTCTCTTAAGGATTCCTCATTAAATAAATCAATTAGGTCTTCAATAAGATCTCAGAGTCCAAAAGAAAAAGTAGAAGATGCTTCATTTTCTCAAAACATTAATGAGATCAAAAAACCTGGCAGATCTCGTAGAACAGCGACTCCTGGTAGATCTAATTCTAAGGATCAAAAAGGTAGATATAATGTCAGCTCAACAAAAAATAAACCAAGAGATAATAGCTCAAGATTTGATGATTAATTACTGAATTCCTGCCCAAGTTAAAAAAGATTTTTGACTAAAAAATTCAATTAAAATTATTGCTATAAATCCTAGCATTGCAAACCTTCCATTGGTTACTTCCGAATAACTGCTCCATCCAAACTTATAGTTATCATTTATTTCTGTAAATTGTTCATCTACATTTAATTTTTGATTATCTTTATCTTCTTCATTGAGATCCTCAGGATAAACTTTTTTTTCTGAATTCATTGTTTTTCTCTAGTCCTTAAAATTATACTTATTTGACGTGAATAATTTCCAATCTCCTTTTCCATTTAACTCTAAAATATTTTCATGAAAATCTTTTAAACTGGGCCTATGTCCAACACTAATCAGTGAGAGATCCCTTTTTTTAAGTAAATTATAAAGTCTTTTTTCAGTATCTATATCTAGTGCACTAGTTGCTTCATCTAGAACCGCATATCTTGGGGAATTAAGAAGAAGTCGTGCAAAAGCTAATCTTTGTTGCTCACCCAATGAAAGAATCCTTGGCCAATCTTGTTTTATATCAAGGTTAGGATAACGATCCACTAACGTGCTTAAATTTACTTCATTAAGTACTGAAGTTAAGTGTTCATCACTAAATTTTTTTACTTCTGTGGGGTAACATAATTGTTCTCTTAAAGAGCCTAGTAACATATAAGGCTTTTGAGGTATAAATAATAATTCTCCTGTTTTAGGTTTTTTAATAACCCCTTTGTTTGGTTCCCATAAACCACTAATCATTCTCAATAAGGAAGTTTTACCACAGCCTGAAGGTCCTACTACTAGCAATGATTGATTGCTATCAATGCTTAGATTTAAATTTCTAATAATGGTTTTATCTGATCCCGGGGGAGAAAGATCAGCATTGTTAATAAGTATTGAATCATAATCTGAGACAATGTTTTGGTTGTTTATTGGTTTATTTTTACTAATTGATTCAACTTTAGACTGGAATCCCTCTAATCTCCCTATACCAGCAGTAAATTTTGCTAGTTCCTCTATTTGATTAACAATAAAAAATAATGAACCTTCAACCATCCCAAACGCAAAACTTGCTTGAATAAAACGACCATAATCTATTTCTCCTTTAAAATAAGGAATTGCCATTATTAAATATGGAAAAAAGTTCCCTGCATAATTTATTGATCTTCTCATGACATCTATAATCACTCTCCAAATTATGAGTAAATTAAAATTTCTTACAACTTCTCCAAGGCGTCTTTCAGTTTCTCCTCTTTCTGGATTTTCTCCTGAATAAAAAGCTATTGATTCAGCATTATCTCTGATATGAACCAAACCGTATCTAAAATCTGCTTCATATCTAAGTTGATCGAAATCTATTTTCACTAAATTTTTACCGGCAATTAATAAAATAGAAGTTGCAAAGGCTGCGTAACCAAATAACGAAAATGTTAATGTTTTGCTAATACTCCATAAGATTAAAATGTTTAGAGAAAAAGTAAGTAGTGCATCGAAAATTCCCAATGTAAAGGAAAGGCTTTGTCCTGTAAAAGCTCTAGTATCGTCTGTTATTCTTTGGTCAGGGTTATCTACGTCAGTTTGTTCTTCATCATTAGGATTTAATTGATAATAAGCTTTATTAGTCATGTAGTCCTTAACTAAACTTTTTGAGAGCCATTCTCTCCAAATGATTCCTAATTTGTATGTAAAAAATATTTGTGAAACGCGAATTGGTAGAGCTACTGCAAAACAACAAGCATATATCCCCAGAATTCTATAAAAACCATCTTCTTGTTTTTCTACTAATGCATTTGTTAAATCTCTTGCAATAAATCCAATACCTGCATTTATGCCGTTTACTGCGAGAAGCATTAATACTATGATTGCAAGGAATAACCAATGTAACCACCTGCGATTTTTTAATTGCCGTCTTAAACTAAAAAAGCTAGCTGATCCAACAAGAAAAAATCCAGAAAATAATAAACCCCAACTGCTTGACCAAATCGAATTAATGGTATTTACAACACCACCGAAATATTTTTCAAGAAAGATTGGTTGAATGCTTTCAAAAAAACTAATTATTCCTGTAAGACCAACTAGGACAATACCCCCTACACAGAATAAAAGAGATATTAAAAGCCATATAAATTGAAATCCATTGCATTGATCTATTGGAAGGAAAAAAGGCTGCGATAACTTCCTTAATTTTTTTAATTGATCTATTATTTTTGATTTATTTTTTAGGGTTTTATTCATTAACAATCTAAAGTTTTTATAGGATAAATTATAACTTTTGTAGAGTTTATTGACTAAAACCTATAAACGAGAGTGCCCACTTTGGGATATTTAGATAACTTATCATAGTAGTATCAAAATCATGGATTTTTGTTATAGATTTATCCATTAGCCACCATAAAAGGAATGGCAAATTGAACAAAATTTGTAACTGCCATTTGTACGTTAATATTTTCCAAATTTTAGTAAGAATATGTTTTTGAGATTCATCTAAATTTTCCCAGTTTTTATTAATTAATATTAATAAATTTTTAGACTCTGATTTAATTGAATTTGGTGTATTCATTGAATTTTTATTTATTTATAGCTCATTCTTTAATAATTCGAGAGTTTAACCAGGTGGCCAATTCATTTTTCTTCCTGATAGAAAATGAATATGTAAATGAAATACCGTTTGACCTGACTCTTCACCAGTATTGATAACAGTTCTCCAATCTTTTAACTTTTTTGACTTTGCTATTTTGCTACCAATGAATAATAAATGGCCTAACAAATCTGAATCGTCTTTGGTACATTCAAACAAACTTATTATTGGTTTTTTGGGAATAACCAGAAAATGAACTGGAGCTTGAGCAGCTATATCATTAAATGCAATACAAAATTCGTCTTCATGCAGTTTTTCGCAAGGAATTTCACCATTTATAATTTTTTGAAATATTGTCGTTTTAATCATTTAATTAATTTAGAGGAATAACATCTTTTTCTTTAAACCCCTCTTTTATTAATTCTTTGTTTAAATCTTCTTTTGAGCTTACTCTGTCAACAAATAATATGCCATTTAAGTGATCCATTTCATGTTGAATACACCTTGCTAGAAGTCCATCAGCTTTCATTTTTCTAGGTCTCCCCATTTCATCTCTGAATTTTAATTTTATAGTTGATGGCCGTACTACGTTTAAATAAACCCCAGGAATACTCAAACAACCTTCTTCATATGAATTGAGTGTTGTTCCAAAATCTGTAATTTCAGGATTTATTAAAATAAGAGGCTCTGAAGCTGAATCTTCAAAATTTACGTCAATAACCAGAAGCTCTTTATTTATGCCAATTTGAGGAGCCGCTAAGCCTATACCTTTTGCAGCATACATGCTTTGAAGCATTTCTCTAGCTAACTTTCTAATTGACTCGTCAACTTTACTAATTCTTTTGGAATTTTGTCTTAAGACTTCATCACCAAGCTTATATATTTCAAGGGATGGTTTTCCTGATTGTTCCTTGGAAACTTTTTCTTCATTGCTATTTGTCCTTGACTTTTTTGCAAGTTGTGAAAAATGGTTTGCCACTTTAATAAAAAAGTATTTACTGAACAGTTAGAATATAAAAATACTAGCACTTTTAATTCAATTTAAATATAGTTCTCTTAATGAGTAATGAAGATAAACCAAATTATAATAATGATCAATTGAAAAATATAGCATTTAATGAATTATCGATAGTCTGCAATAAAATTTTTTGGGTAGATGTTAATAGTGAAGGTGAAAATTTGAATAAAGCTATTTTTGCAAGACCTTTTAATTGTAAAGATTACCCTCCTCAACAATTAACAAACAATAAATTTAATATTGAAAGTCACTTCCACGGATATGGAGGCAAATCTTATAAATGTATAGAATTCAAGAAAAAAATTTACTTAATATGGATAGATCAAATTACAAAAGCATTATGGTTTCAAACTTTTGAAACTGCAAAAGAAATCATAATAAATGATAATAAATATCTTTTATCACTTCATCAACCAAAGCAATTATCAAAATCGATGGAAGTAAATTTTGATTCTTCATTTGTAATTTCTAAAGAAAATTTTATGTATGGTATTTGTGAAATTAAAAATAGTGATTATTTATTTTCTTTAAATTTAAAAGAAACAAAACAAGATATTCATTTCATCAAAAAATTTGATAATTTTGCTGGAGATTTATCATCAAATCCATCAGTTAAAATACTTTCCTGGATTGAGTGGGATACTCCAAACATGCCATGGGAAAAAAATGATCTTTTTCTAGCAGAAATCAATGGTGAGAGAAAGATTACAAAAATAAAAAAATTTTCAAATAGATCTATTAATAAAACAAGAAAAGTTTCTTTTTTCCAACCTCATTGGATAAGTGACATACTTTTAGTATGTTCTGAAGATAGTTCGTTTTGGTGGAACATATTATTTATCGATGTAGGTGATTTTGAAAATATTTCTATCAAGAAAAGGTTACAGAAAAAGTTTTATGAATATGGTTCCCCCCAATGGGTTTCTGGAATAACATTTTTTGGCGGATTAATTAATAATTTGTTTTTTTTAGTAAAAAAGGAGAACAGTTGGATATTGGAGCAATATCAAGATCTTAAATTTATTAAAGCGTTGCATTTACCTTTTTGTTCAGTCAAAAACTTTAGTGTCTATGATAAAAAACTGGTTTTAAGAGGTTGTGGAACAAATTTTTTAGATTGTTTACTTGAAATTGATTTTCAAGAACATATTTCTTTAAATTCTAATCTAGAGCTATCTTTTGATTTACTAAATCAATTTTCAAAACCAGAATCTTTTTGGTTTAAAGGTTTTGATAATAAACCTACTCACTCTTTTATTTATAAGCCTTTGGTTGAAAAGTTTAAAAAGCCACCACTTCTCGTTAGAGCGCATAGTGGTCCAACTGCTTATTTTGATGGTTCATACAATTCTGAAGTGCAATACTGGGCATCAAAAGGCTTTTTTGTTGCTGAAGTTAATTATGGCGGATCGTCAGGATTTGGTAGGGAGTATAGAGAAAGATTAAATCAAAAATGGGGTATTGTTGATTCCTATGATTGCAAAGCTTTAGTTATGGAACTGCTCAAATTAGAGTTAGTTGATGGTGATAAAATTATAATTTTTGGAAATAGTGCTGGTGGTTTAACCGCTCTTAATTCTCTATGTTATGGAGACTTATTTAAGGCTGCAATTTGTAAATATCCAGTAACTGATCTAATAGATATGCATTACAACACTCATAGATTTGAAAGAGATTATTTAAACTCTCTCATAGGAAATTTTGAGCAATGCCAAAGTGAATTTATCAAAAGATCTCCAATTAATAAAATTAAAAAAATCAAAAACCCTACCTTATTTTTTCATGGAAAAA
>QCIL01000007.1 GCA_003216725.1 Prochlorococcus sp. AG-402-L18 | reverse complement strand
TATCCTTATATCCTGCAATGATAGAAGATGATGAATCTATAAACAAAGTTTTTTCTAATGAAAACTTAGAGATAGATAATAATGAAGAATCTTCTAATGAAGATTTGGCTTCACAATATTGGGTGGCAGAAATTGGCCTTGATATTACTGATACCATAAACTTTGCAGTACAAACTATTCCTAGTAGAGATGATCTGCCACCATTAGGGATTTTAACTTTTCAGGCTAATCCAAATCTGGAATTATTAGGTTCTTTTGATACTAATGGCGATTGGAAAAGTCAGGTTCAATTATTTTTTAGATATTGACTCCATTAAAAATAATCTTTAAAGAATGATTAATTTGAATTATTATTAGATTGAATTAAATAATTTATGGAAAATATATTTGAAGTTCCACAACCAGGCAATGATCTTTTAGTAAAAGCTGATCAAGTTCGTTTGGCATCAATAAAAATCAGTCAGACTGAAAATATAAATAGAATTAAAGCCTTAAATTTTATGGCGGATTATCTTGAAAAAAATACTAAAGAAATTTTAGAGGCTAATAGTGAGGACTATAAAAGAGCAGAAAAACAAGGCATTTCAAATGCTCTACTTTCTAGATTAAAGTTATCAAAAGAAAAATTAAATTCAGGAATTGAGGGCGTTAGAAAAGTTGCAGATTTAACTGATCCTGTAGATAAAGTTCAAGTTAAAAGAGAGCTTTCTAAAGGACTGATCCTAGAAAGAAAAACTGTGCCTATAGGTGTTATAGGGGTCATTTTTGAATCTAGACCTGATGCTGTTATGCAGATTAGTTCTTTAGCAATAAGATCAGGAAATGGAGTAATGCTAAAGGGTGGAAGTGAAGCTAATTTAACAAACAGTGCAATAGTCAATGCCTTACAACAGGGATTATATGAATCAGGTCTTGATCAAAATGCAATATGTTTACTTACAAGTAGAAAAGATAGTATGTCGATGTTAAATCTCGAGAACTATATCAATTTAATAATTCCAAGAGGAAGTAATGAATTAGTTCAATTTATTCAAGAGAATACAAGAATTCCTGTACTAGGTCATGCTGATGGAATTTGCCACCTTTATATAGATACTGAGGCAAATCTTGACATGGCTTTATCAGTCGCTCTAGATAGTAAAATTCAATATCCTGCAGCATGTAATGCTATTGAAACTTTATTAGTGCATAAAGATATTGCCCCAGTTTTTCTTGAAAAGGCAATACCTTTATTTAATTCTAATGATGTTAAATTAATCGGAGATAAAAGATCTGTTGAATTAGGGTTAAAGTATGAGGCTAGTCTAGAAGACTGGGAAACTGAATATTTGGATTTAATCTTATCTATAAAAATTGTTGACGATCTTGATGAGGCGATCACTCATATTCAAAAATTTAGTTCAAAACACACTGATGGAATAATTACTGAAAATTCAAGTACTGCCAATAAATTTATGAATATAGTTGATAGTGCAGGCGTTTTTCATAATTGCTCTACAAGGTTTGCCGATGGGTTTAGATATGGCTTCGGAGCTGAAGTTGGCATATCTACTCAAACTCTGCCACCAAGAGGACCTGTAGGTCTAGAAGGTTTGGTAACTTATAAATATTTTCTAAAAGGGGATGGGAATATAGTTGATGATTTTTCATCCGGTAAGGTGCTCTATACACATAAAGATCTTTAACACTATTAAAATGGAAACTTTTTTAAAAATTGAAAATATTAAACTTTGGGCTAGGGTTGGTGTTCTTGATGAAGAGAGGAAATTAGGACAATTTTTTAGTTTGGATATATTTTTGTGGACTGATTTTGAAGAGTGTACCGCAAATGATGATATAAAAAAAACAGTTGACTATTCAAAATTAGTTCAAATCTTAAAAGATCAATCAAAGAAAATATATTGTTTCACAATAGAAAAATATTCAAACACAATTTTAGAAATCATTAACCAGGAATTTAAGCTTTGTAAAATTAAAATTATTTTGACAAAATGTAATCCTCCAATTAAAGGATTTGATGGGAAGGTCTCAATAGTTAGAATTCTTGAAAATAATTAAAAGTATTGAAAAAAAGAAATCCCATTATATTGATTCATGGTCTTTGGAATACTTCAAGTATTTTTGCATCTATTATCTCAAAACTTGATGAAATTGGAATTGAATATTTTGCCCCAACTCTTAGGCATTCATATGGAATGACTTCAATTATTGATTTGGCTAATACATTAAACGAATTAATTTTAGAGAAATATGGTTTAGAAAAAGAACTAGATATTTTGGGATTCTCCATGGGAGGAATAATTGGTAGGTATTGGATTCAGAAATTTAATGGATATAAAAGAACAAGAAGATTTATATCCATAGGTTCTCCTCACAAAGGAACATTAATAGCTCAATTAGTACCTAAATATCCTTTAAGAGGAATATCAGAAATGAAAATAAATAGTAAGTTTTTGAGAGAACTAGAAAAAAATGATTTTTTTCTTGATGATATCGAATGTATAAATTTTTTTACTTATTGGGATCTAATGGTTTTCCCTGGCTGGTGGACTAATTTAAATTTAGGGAGAAATATATCAGTAAAAGTATATAAACATAGAAATCTTGTGAGAAATAAAACTGTGGTTAAAAAAATAATCAGTGAAATAATTATGTAGCTCCAGTTAGACCTAAGTGTCTTATTAAGGAATCTGTTTGTGGCTCTCGTCCCCTGAATAGTTTAAATATGTCTAATGGAGGTAAGCTTCCACCCAAGCTAAGTATTGTATCTTTAAATTTCCTTCCTATTAATTTTAAATCTTCAGAGTTTTCTAGATCAGCTTCTTCGAACATAGAAAAAGCATCAGCACTTAAAACCTCAGCCCATTTGTAGGAGTAATAGCCTGCCGAATATCCGCCTGCAAATATATGACTGAAACAACAAAGAAATTTATCTTCTTTAATTGGAGGTATAACAGAAGTTTGTTTCGCAATTTCTCTTCTTATCTCATCTGCTGTTTTACCTTCATTTTTATTAATACTACTGTGTAATCTGAGGTCTGTAATCGCAAAATGCAATTGTCTAAGAGTAGCCATGCCACAATTAAAAGTTCTATTCTTCAAGAGCTTTTCAAAATTTTCATCGGATAATTTTTCTCCTGTTTTATAGTGTTTTGCAATATTCAAGATTGTATTTTTATGGAAACACCAGTTTTCCATGAATTGACTTGGAAGTTCGACTGCATCCCATTCAACATTATTGATCCCGGCTGCTTGAGGAAGATTTACAGTGGTAAGCATGTGTTGAAGACCATGACCAAATTCATGGAAAAGTGTCTGAACTTCTTCAAAACTCATCAAACTAGGTTTATCTTTTGATGGTGGAGTCTGATTACAAACAAGATAAGCTACTGGCAGGGTCTTTTTGCCAACATTATTTTTATTCAAACATTCATCCATCCAAGCCCCTCCTCTCTTTGATTCCGGCCGAGAATATGGATCTAGGTAAAAAGATGCTATTTTGTGATCTTCTTTATTAAGAATATTAAAAAATAAAACGTCATCATTCCACAGAGGAGCTTCATCGGTTGCCTCGACAACTTTAATTTCAAAGAGCTTTTCGCTTAAATTAAATAAACCTTTCAGAACATCATTTAGAGGGAACCATGGTCTCAAAGACTCTTGATCTAAATTGAGCTTTTCCTTTCTAAGAAGCTCAGACCAATAACTTATATCCCATGGCTCTATATTCTGCAATTTTGGAAACCCATTAGCTTTAGAAAACTTATCGAGTGTCTCTAATTCAATTTTTGCGGTTTTGAATGCTGGTTCTCTCAATTCTTCTAAAAGGTTTTCAACATTTTTAATTTCTTTCGCCATTTTTGTTGACAAACTTAGTTCTGCCCAACTTTTATAACCTAGGAGATTAGCTTGTTTAGTTCTAAGATATAATATCTCTTTAATTATAGGAGAATTATTTTTTTCTCCTTGAGAAGCCCTACCAACGAATGCCTTATAAAGTTTTTCTCGTAGGTTACGGTCGGTTGCATATGTCATAAACGACGTATAAGTTGGAATATCTAGACTTAATTTCCAAGGACCATTTTTAATATCAACTTCACTATCTTTTTTAAAATGATTGTTAGCCGAAATTGCCATCAATTCAAGTACTCGTTCAGGAAGACCATCGACTTCGGATTTTTTATTTAATATTAAAAACCATTCGTTAGTGGCATCAAGAACATTGTTGCTAAAGTCTGTTGATAGCTTTCCAAGCTTTTCAGAAATGTTGTTGAATTCTTCTTGAGCATTTTTTTGTAGCGAAATTCCTCTATGTTTCATTTCAAGAATTTCTTTGTCTAAAATTCTTTTTTTGATTTGATCAAAGTTATTTGTCTCTTTAAGCTTGACTAAAGAATTGTAAATTATCTCACTCTGTCCGAATTTGTTGCTCAAGCTAATAATCTTAGGAAGAAATTTTGAATAAATATTTCTAAGACTTTCAGAATTATTTACGGCATTTAGGTGACTTATCACTCCCCAACTCCATCTAAGAATTTCATTAATTTCATTCAATGGATTTATTACTTTATCCCAATCTAAATCGTTTTGAAGTAAATAATTAGATAAATTTTTTTCAATGTTTTTAAAATCATCGGCTATTTTTTCTAGTACTACTGGAAACTCTTTACTGATGTTTTCAGGAGTAAATTTTTTAAATTCTGGTAATTCTCCATATTTAAAAATTGAGGTATCCATTTATTGAAAAGCTTTAATTAACTAGTGTTGGAACTACACCTAATAATTTAGCTAAAGTAAGCTGCTGACTGAGAGCATTGGTTGAAGATTCGTATAAATTTATGGCAATTTTCGGCCAAAAACCAATCACTAAAGTAGGCAACAATAAACTGAACCCAATCGTCAATTCTCTACCATTCATCTCTTTAACTGTGGCTAGTGCAGGAATTCTGGGTCCAAAGAATACTCTTCTACACATTGATAGTAGATATATTGGCGTTAGAACTAAACCTATAGCTGCAATAAGAATCGTGATTGATCTAAAGAGAGAGCTGAAGCCTTCTTGACTAGTGATCCCTAAAAATACAGTTATTTCACTAATAAAACCGCTCATCCCAGGTAATGCTAATGAAGCTAGTGAGCTTGCCAAGAAAAAAGCAAAAGTTATAGGCAGGACCTTTGCCAAACCACCCATATTTGGTATTGAAAGAGTGTTTGTTCTCTCATAGAATGAGCCAGTAACAAAAAACATAGCTGCAGCGATAAGTCCGTGACTGATCATCTGAAGCATTGCTCCGCTAATCCCTAAAGCATCGACTGCTCCAATGCCCAATAGAACGAAGCCCATATGGCTAACTGAGCTACATGCAATTCTTCTTTTGACATTATCTTGTGCAAATGCATTTAATGCCCCGTAAATGATATTAATGATTCCAAGAATAATTAAAGCAGGTGCAATTTGAAGATGTACTTCAGGTAATATTTGAACATTGAATCTTAAAAGAGCATAGCCTCCCATTTTTAAAAGTATTCCGGCAAGTAACATTGAAACTGGAGCATTAGCCTCTCCATGTGCATCTGGCAACCAAGTATGTAATGGAAAGATTGGAAGTTTTACTCCAAAACCAATTAAAAATCCTAAATAAGATAATAAAGCTAGGCTTCCAGTTACGTGTTTATCTGTTAATTCGGTAATATTTAGAGTAAAGATGTCACCACTTAGTGCAAGTGCTAACCCACTTATTAGTATCAATAAAGAAGCTAAAGCTGTATAAAGGATAAATTTGGTAGCCGCATATAATTTCTTTTTCCCTCCCCAAATTGCAATAAGAAGATATACCGGAACCAATTCAAGTTCCCAGGCTAAGAAAAATAATAGGAAATCTTGAGAAAGGAAAACGAGAGACTGAGCTGATGCTTGGACTAATAAAAGAGCAAAATATAAATTAGATTTTTTCTTAATCTTCCAACTAGCTGCAGCGGATAAAAATGTAATCAACCCACTCAAAGCAACTAAGGGAGCAGATAAACCATCTACGCCAAGAGACCACTCTAAGCCTATTGATGGTAACCAAGAAGCTCTTTCTACTAGTTGCAAAGAGCTGTCAGCAGTATTAAATTTTTGGAAAAGTACCCCAATTATTAGTAGAAAATCTATAAATAAAAAACTTAATGAAATGTTTCTTGGAAGTGTATTATCTTCTCCTTCCCTTGAACTCAAGAAAGGCATTACTAATGCCCCAATTAAAGGTAGTAAAACAATAGATGATAGCCAAGGAAAAGATTCTAAATTCATTTATATAATGAATAATTTTTTTATTCTAGTTGAAGTTGTACTAGCTTGAGACTATAACATTAAAAAATGCCTAAGTAAAACTACTTACGAGAAATATCCTTAAATTGACTGCCTGTTGTTTGGATGTTCAAATATGGAGCTCTACTTGCTACTCCTGACTTTTCCCATGATTTAACCATTGCTTGACTTACTGCTTTACCATTTTCACTCTTACACAAAGCTAATATACTTGGTCCTGCCCCACTAATTGCGCAGCCTAAAGCTCCTGCTTCTAGCGCAGCATCTTTTACTTCTAATCCTCCTTTAATGAGTTTCCATCTATATGGTTCATGCAACTTATCAAACATTCCTTCCTTTATTAATTCATCATTGCCTGTTTTTAAACCATTAAGTAATAAAGTAAGTGCGCCCATATTTATAACAGCATCAGATATTGGAATATTTTTAGGCATTACTCTTCTTGCTTCGCTTGTACTAAGTCTTATAGCAGGAATTGCTACAACAGCTTTAACTGAATCGTGCCAATCACATCTAATAATTCTCCATCTCTGAGAAGAAGACCTAGCTGTTAAACAAAGGCCTCCCAAGAGAGAAGGAACAACGTTATCAGGATGACCTTCAATATCAATTGCGAGTTCTAAAAGTTTTTCTTTGGATAAAGGAGAATTCATTATGGCATTTGCACCGATTAGTCCTGCAACTATCGCTGTAGCGCTACTACCTAATCCTCGAGCAGGAGGAACTGCTAGTTTAACTCTAGCTTCAAGAGCAAAAGGTTCTATATTGGCACTTTCCCACACTTTTTGTGCAGCTCTAAAAACTAAGTTTTCTGGACCTCCTCTTAAATGATTTCCATCTGTACTCTCCATTATTAAATCAAATCTATCTCCACCTCCATTAATTCTTGTGAAAATGAATTCGTTATATAAATCCAAAGCTGCACCTAGACAGTCGAATCCAGGACCTAAGTTAGCAGTTGTAGAAGGCACTGTTACAATTATTTTTTTTCCGACTTCAGGAGGAGACATATAAAAAGGTTAATCAATTTGTAAAAGCATTTTTGCTCTACAGGCTGCACTAAAGAGTCCGAACTCTTCGTCTAAGATTACTTTCAAAGGTATATTTTTAAGAATATCTTTTAATCTTCCTTTATCTAAAAATTGTTTCATAAATAAATCTGATTTAAAGTTTTTGAAATGTTTTGGAGCAGTCCCTCCAGAAATCCACAGCCCTCCAAAGCATAATTCTTGAAGAGCAACATCTCCTAATAAAGAGGCGTAAGCATCTAACCACATTCTTTCCACTTGAATCATTAAGATATCCCCCTGTTGAGAAAGATTACAAATTTTTTCAGGAAGTTCTTTCCTTAAACTATCAGAAATTTGCAATTCTTTTAAGTATTTTCGTAGGGGATGATTTTTAGCATCTGGTTTGTTAAGTCTCCATTCGGCTATCCTTGACAAGCCAGTCCCACTAACTATTCTTTCGCAGGATATCCTTTCAACTTTTAAAGTACTTTTGATCCAATTCTTTAATTCCCATTCTAATTCTGACTTTGGTGAGTATTCAACATGACCACCTTCGCTAGCTAAAACTTTTACTTTACTTCCGGATATTACGGCTCTTGCAATACCTAAACCAGTCCCGGCACCTACAATTGCATGTAAATCTTTATTTATCCCCTCATAACCATCTCCATTTTGAATAGTGTAATATTGACTTTTTTTTAAATGAGGTATTCCGTAAGTTTGCACTGCAAAATCATTTACTAGCTCGCAACTCTTAAAGTTAAATTTCTTTTTTAATAGATCTCCAGAAATGTTCCATGACAAATTCATAATTTTTGCATTGTTATTTGAAATAGGTCCTGCTAAAGCGAAACAAGCCCAAAAAGGATGACTAACATTTTTGCATTCATTTTTTAGGAAATCCTCTAAAATTAAATCAAATGAACTCCATTCTGAAGATATATATTTTTTTTTTAAGATTAAACTTGGAGAACCATCATCTATATCTTTTTTGTAGATTCCCAATAGAACCTTAGTACCACCTAGATCACAAGCAAGAAAATTCATCTACTCAGATAATTCCGTTCTTCCTTTCTTAGCTATTAAATCATCCATTAATGAGTAAAGATCATCTAATTTTAGAATTCCAAGATTTGTCCCATCTAAGGCTCTTAAAGCTACTGACTCAAGTTGTTCTTCTTTGTCACCAATTACTGCAATTAGAGGAATTCTATTGATAGTTGCCTCTCTTATCTTGTAGCCTATTTTTTCATTTCTAATGTCAACTTTTGATCGATATCCCTTTCTTTCGATCAATTTATTAAATTTAATACATTTTTCAATATTCCTATCGGTGATGCTCAACAATATTAATTGATAAGGTGCTAGCCAGATTGGAAATTTTGCTTCATATTGTTCAATTAGTATACCGATAAATCTTTCGAAAGATCCTAAAATTGCTCTGTGAAGCATAACTGGATTTTTTTTCTCATTATCAATATCTACATAATTTGCATCCAATCTAACAGGCATTGAAAAATCAACCTGAATAGTTCCGCACTGCCAGACTCTATTAAGACAATCTTTTAAAGAGAATTCTATTTTTGGACCATAAAATGCCCCTTCCCCTGGTTGGAGTTGCCATTTTAGACTCTTATTATCGAGGGCTTTGGTAAGAGCCTCTTCGGCTTTATCCCAAATCTTTTCACTACCTACCCTTTTTTCAGGACGGGTTGATAATTTGATAATGATTTCATCAAAACCAAAAGTTTTATAAACCTCAAAAACAAGATCGATAAAAGTAGATACTTCTTCTTGAATTTGTTCCTCTGTGCAGAATATGTGTGCATCATCTTGAGTAAAGTTTCTTACTCTCATTAATCCATGTAGTGCTCCAGAGGGTTCATTTCTATGACAAGAACCAAATTCAGCAAGGCGAATGGGTAAATCTTTATAACTTTTTAAACCTTGATTAAAAACTTGAATGTGGCATGGACAATTCATTGGTTTAATTGCATAAGTTCTGTTTTCTGATGCGGTGGTGAACATATCGTCTCTAAATTTTTCCCAATGACCTGATTTCTCCCAAAGAGATTTATCAACAGCTTGTGGGGTTTTGATTTCTAAATAATCATTTTTTTTGAGTATTTCTCTTATGTATTTTTCAATGACTTGATAGACTGCCCATCCATTTGGATGCCAAAAAATCATACCTGGAGATTCCTCTTGTATATGAAAGAGTGAATGTTTTTTCCCAAGTTTTCTATGATCTCTTTTCTCGGCTTCTTCAATTCTTTTTAAATAGTCATTGAGTTCTTTCTCTTTGGCCCATGCAGTTCCATATATTCTCTGTAATGATTCGTTTTTACTATCGCCTCTCCAGTATGAACCAGATAACTTAAGTAACTTAAAGTACCTAAGATGTCTTGTATTAGGGACGTGAGGCCCTCTACACATATCAATATATTCTTCATGTTTATAAAGGTTAATGACACCTTCATCATGAATATCTTCAATAATTCTTAATTTAAAAGTTTCATCTCTTTCTTGAAAAGCTTTTATTGCGTCTTTTTTTGAAACTTGTAGAATCTCTACATCATAATTTTTTTTTATTAAGTAGTTAATTCGTTCTTCAATTTTTATTAAATCCTCAGGTGTAAATCTGTATTCTGAAAAAATATCATAATAAAAACCATCTTCAATTACGGGCCCAATTGCCATTTTTATATTAGGGTAAATTTGTTTAACTGCATGACCAATAAGATGAGCGAAAGAATGTCTAATTATTTCAATCCCCTCTTTATCTTTAGATGTTATAATTACAACTTTGGAATCTTTATTTATCGGAAGAGTTGCATCAAGAAGAACATCATTTACTTTTCCAGCTATTGTTGCTTTAGCTAATCCAGAACCTATACTTTGGGCAATCTCTAATATTGTTACGGATTTTTCGAAAACCTTTTTTGAACCATCAGGTAAGGTAATTACTGGCATAATTTATTTCTCCATTTCAAAGAATCCTAATTTTGATTTAACTCTTTTAAGAGTTTTATTTGCTAGCTCTTCAGCTTTTTCCTTCCCTTCTTTAAGAATATTATTTAATTGATATGGATCATTAATTAATACTTTATATTTTTCCTGAATAGGTTCTAAAGATTCTATAAGCTGCTCCGTAATTAATTTTTTAAAAGTTCCCCATCCAGTCTCGGAGAATTCTTTTTCACATTGTGAAATCCCTTTCCCTGATAATATCGAATAAATCATTAGAAGATTTTTAGATTCCGCTCTCTCAGGGTTATTAAATTCTATCCCAATATAGCTGTCGCTTTTTGCTCTTTTTATTTTTTTCGTGATTATTTCAGGAGTATCTAACAAGTTAATACGACTGCCTTCATTAGGATCACTTTTACTCATCTTTTTTGAACCATCAATTAAACTCATTATTTTTGAACCATTCTTCATAATTATTGGCTGAGGAATTTTTAGGATATTCTTATCTTTACTAAATTTGGCATTAATTCTTTGTTGTGCAATATCTCGGGCAAGTTCGAGATGTTGTTTTTGATCCTCACCTACTGGTACGTAGTCAGCATCGTAAAGCAGAATATCTGCAGCCATCAGGATTGGATAGTCAAATAATCCAATAGATACATTGTTTCCCTGTTGTATGGATTTTTCTTTGAATTGAATCATTCTTTCCATCCAATTTATTGGGGTCATGCAATTTAATATCCAACAAAGTTCTGAATGTGCTGAAATTTGACTTTGGACAAAAATTGAGCATATTTTGGGATTTATCCCACAAGCAACATACAAAGCTGCAGTAGATAGAGTATTCTTAGATAATTCTTTAGGATTATATACAGCAGTTATTGCGTGCAAATCAACTACACATAGAAATGTTTCATATTGCTCTTGAAGTGTTACCCAATTATTGATAGCTCCAAGCCAATTTCCTATATGTAAATCTCCTGTTGGTTGAACTCCCGAGAGAATCCTTTTTTTATTTGCCATCCTTTTCTACTTCGCTAGATTGAGTTGCTTCATTTGTGGTACCTTTAACAGGTCTTGCAAGAGGGTCAGCTGATTTTGTCTTGTCTTCATATGAATTTTTTGATTGCATATTATTTGAAGAATTTTTGTTATTTTTTGCATATTCTGTGATTGATTTAATTAATTTTTCGTCTTTTATCATTTCACTTAGAGTTCTCACCGAGAAACCAAGAACTGCCACAGTAGACCTCAATTGAAAGGTTTCTTGTATAGATTTTACAGCTTTCATTTCATTATCACTTAATCTTATTCGGAATCCTCCTCCTTCTCGTCTCCTGCTAGATCTATCACTGAAATTAGATCTTTCTTTATCAGAACGTCCTCGGTAATTTTCTTGTCCAGAATTATTGCTGAAATTTGAATTAGACATCTTGATGTTTCTTAAACTTATTTAGGTAGTCTATTAACTTAGCATCCAGTTATGCAATAAGTCTTTTTAAAAGTCTTAAATTTTTATCTATTAATTAACGAGTTATGTAATTTTGCTTTCTTCATTCATAACTTGCATTAAAATAAAATTAGAAAATTAAAGTATTGTGTTTGATATTAGTAAAGACAACCTTTTAAGGGGTTCAATAAAATTTCCCAAAAAAAATTTTCTTATTATTTTATTGTTATTAGGTTTTGGAGAATGGTTTGTCAGTGACTTAATTAATTTTGCAGGGGGCTCAATAGGATTTTTTATTTTGTGTGTTGGGGGATATTTTTATTTGAAGAATGATAAGCCTAAATTTAATGAACCAAATAATTTAGATGGTTGGATAAACCTTTGTAATGAAGATTTAAATTTTTTTGAAGAACTTGAAGAAACAAATGATTTAGAGAAACAGAATTTAAAAAGAAAAAAAACACTTGAATTTATTCTTAATAGATGTACTAAAGAAAAAATAAGTTGCATTGGACAAAAAGATTATGAAAGTTGTCAATCTATATTGAAGAATCATTTTAAAGAAGATAAGTTTGACTTCGATTTATATGAAGAACTTCCTAAATATACTGCTTCTGAAATTATTCCGAAAGACGCCTTGAATAGCGATGCAATTTTGTATTTTATAAATTTGCCTTTGTCGGCAAATGATTTTTTATGGTTGGAAAAGTTTCCTAAAAATATGCCAATTTGGTTAGTGGCTTTAACTTCCAATGAAATAGATGGAAAAAATCAGATAGAAGAACTTAAGTCTCAAATCTCAAGCGAATTTATAAATAGAATAATTACTTTTGATGCAAATAAAAGTGAAATAGCAAATATACCATTTTCTTTAAGGAAATTTTTTATAAGCTCAACTAAAAATATTGAAAATACAAAAAAAAGACTGTTGAAAGAACTACATATCGCTTGGCAATCTGAAATTGAGGGAATAAGAAGAATTCAATTAAAAAGAATACAAAGTAAAAATCAAATTCTTGTAGCTAGTACCGTTTTCTTATCACCTATTCCATCAATAGATGTTATGGCAATGACGGTACTAAATTCTTTAATGATTAAAGAAATTAAGTCTATATGGGGATGTAATTGGTCTCCTGAAATTTTAGACAAAGTATCCAAAGAGATTTTGAAGGTGGCAATTGCTCAAGGAGTTATAGAGTGGAGTGGACAGACACTAATTGGTATAACAAAATTACATGGTCCAAATTGGCTTGTTTCAGGAACATTTCAGGCCGTCAGTGCTGCTTATTTAACGAGAGTATTATCAACTTCTTTGGCTGATTTTATGGCAATAACAAAAGGGGTAGAAGAACCTGATTTGGATTTTATAAAGAAAAATTCTGAGAAAATTGTTGAAAAAGCTTTTGAAAAAGAAAAAATAAATTGGAAAGCATTCATTTCTGATCTTAGAAAACCACTTATGAAACAATCCTTTGGTTTCTAATATGAGGATTAATATTAAATTATGAGAAAAAATATATATTTTTTAAGTTTGGTAATTTTAATTTCTTTAATTTCAGGCTCCTGTAGGAGAATATCAAATAAGAATGAAAATAAAGAAGTAATACTTGCATCTTTTACTGTTTTGGCAGATATTATTAAAAATATAGCAAAAGATGATTTCATTGTTAGATCAATAACAAAACCTGGAGTTGAAGTTCATGGTTACAAACCAACTCCAAGCGATTTGGTAAAAGCCTCAAGGGCTTTTGTTTTTGTTGACAATGGCTTTGGATTTGAATTGTGGGCAGAAAAATTTGTTTCTAATTTACGAGTAAAAAGAATTTCTGTTGCAGAAGATTTAGATCCAATTTTTATAAGTGAAGATTTTTATAAAGGGAAACCCAACCCTCATGCCTGGATTTCTCCAAAAAGAGGTATGCTTTACGTAGATATTCTCGTGGAATCTTTATCAGAATTGAGACCATCAAAAAGTGAGTTTTTTGAAGAAAATGGGAAAATTTATAAAGATAAACTTGCTAAATTAGATAAAGAATTCTCACTTTTTATTAAAAACTTAAATAAAGACAGGAGGTATCTAGTAAGTTGTGAAGGAGCTTTTTCATATTTAACAAATGATTATGGATTAGAGGAAGTTTATTTGTGGCCAGTTAATGCTGAGAGTCAAATTACTCCCAAAAGAATGGCAAGAACAATCTCATTAGTTAAAGATAAAAATGTCCCATCTGTATTTTGCGAAAGTACTGTAAGTAAAGAATCTCAAATGGTTGTTGTAAATGAAACTGGGGCTAATTTCGGAGGAAATCTTTTTGTTGATTCATTATCTGATGATAGTGGACCCGCCAATTCTTATATAAAAATGCTTGAGCATAATTTGGATCTTATTAAAAAAGGGCTTTTTTGAATTATGGAAACAAACAATTACCAAAACTTTAGGATTGATGCAGAGAATATTTGCGTAGATTACAACGGTAAGGTGGCTTTATATGATGCCAATCTAAGATTGAAACCTGGACAGATTTGTGGGTTAGTAGGGATGAACGGGGCCGGTAAAACTACTTTTTTTAATGCTTTGACTGGTTTTGTGAATATTTCGAAGGGGAAAATTAGAATAAATGGAGAGTCTGTAAGATCTGCACAAAAAGATCAGACAATCGCTTATGTTCCTCAAAGTGAGGGAATTGATAGTCAATTCCCAGTAAATGTTTGGGATGTAGTGATGATGGGGAGGTATGGCTCGATGAATATTCTCAGATGTCCTAGAGAGTCGGATGTTCAGGCGGTTAAAAATGCTATTGAGAGAGTTGATCTTACTGATCATTTATCTACACCTATTGGAAACTTATCTGGAGGCCAGAGAAAACGTACTTTTTTAGCTAGAGCAATTGCGCAAAGAGCCTCAATATTACTTCTTGATGAGCCTTTTTCAGGAGTGGATATAAGAACTGAGAAACTTATCTCAGAATTGTTTATTCAATTTAAAAATGAGGGAAAAACTATCTTATTATCTACTCATGATATGATTCATGTCCGTGAATTTTGTGATTTGGTTCTTTTAATAAATAAAACTGTTTTAGCTTATGGCGAAACCTCTGAAGTGTTTACCCCTGAAAATATTACAACCACTTTTGGAGGGATCTCACCTGATTTCTTGTTTGGACCTGAATCCTAAATTTTAAATTATATGGAGCCCTGTTCTTTTTTAATTTTAGATTCATTCATAACAGATCCTTTATCTCATGACTTTATGAGAAAAGCACTTCTTATGAGTTCACTAGTAGCCGCTGTTTGTGGTTTTCTATCTAGCTATTTGACTCTCAAAGGATGGGCTTTAATGGGAGATGCAGTATCACATTCAGTAATGCCTGGCGTTGTGGTTGCTTATGCTCTAGGTCTCCCTTTCTCATTGGGGGCATTTATTTTTGGAGTTGGGTCTGTAGCATTGATAGGTTTTATTAAGCAGAAATCCAGAGTTAAGGAAGATACAGTTATTGGATTGGTATTTACTGGATTCTTTGCTCTTGGAATTGTATTAGTTTCTAGGATTAAAAGTAATATTGACCTGCATTCTATTCTTTTTGGTAGTCCATTAGGGATATCACTTTCAGATGTAAAGCAAACCATATTCATTTCTTTACTGGTAGTAATCCTAGTATCAATTTTTAGAAAAGATTTAATGCTTTATTGTTTTGATCCCAGACATGCAAAAACTGTTGGTATCAACGTATTTTTTCTTCATTATTTACTCCTTACATGCTTATCCTTAGCAGCAGTTGTGGGCTTGCAGTCTGTAGGAATTATTTTGGTAGTTGCAATGTTGATTACACCAGGGGCTACAGCATATTTACTTACAGATAAGTTTGATAATATGACCATAATTTCAGTATTAAGTGCAATTATCTCAAGCATAATAGGAATCTACGTTAGTTTTTGGTTTGATCTTGAGACAGGTGGATCAATTGTCTTGGCACAAACTTTTATATTTTTATTCGCTTTCTTATTTGCTCCAAGATACGGAGTATTCAAGTTGAATAAATTATTTGCTGGGTATAAATGATGATAGTAGAAGAAACTTTTAATAAAAAGTGGTATTGGTGGCCATTATTTCCTTTATATCCTTATGGAAAAAAGAAAACGATCTTAAGAGAATTAATTCCCAATCAAATATGGTCTTTGGAACAAATACAAGGACTTTATTATGTTGCGGTTCCAATAAGGATGACCGTTATAAAGGTTGAAAATGGTTTGATGCTAATAAATCCACTACCTCCGACAAAAGAATTAATAAATGAGTTAGGAAAATTAATTGCGATTCACGGCAAAGTAAAAACAATCATTCTCCCAAGTGCCTCTGGACTAGAACATAAAATCGGGCTACCAGCTCTTTCAAGAATTTTTAGAGATGCAGATATTTGGCTTTGCCCTGGACAGTGGAGTTTCCCCATAAATCTACCCCTAGATTTTTTAGGAATTCCATCAAAAAGAACAAGAATACTTTTTGAGGAAGGTATTCCACATAAAGATTCCTTTAAATGGATTTCATTAGGTCCTCTTAACTTGGGGCTTGGAAGATATCAGGAGATAAGCTGTTTTCATTATGCAACGAAAACTCTTCACGTAACGGACGCAATAGTTGGGATCGACTCCAAGCCCCCTGAGATATTTGATTTTGATCCTACTCCACTTCTTTTTCATTCTAGAGAGAGGGGAGACGAACCTTTGATCGACACTGATGAACAAAGAAAAAAAGGGTGGAAAAGGTTAGTCTTATTTTCATCTTTTTTGAAACCAGGGAAATTAAATATTCCCCCTTTAAAAGAAATATTTCAATATTCATTTAAAAAAGATCTCCGAAATTGGCGATCACATTTTGGTATTTATCCTTTTTTATGGGATAAAGATTGGGAATCAGCTCTTGTTGAAATTATGGGTAACGATATCCCTAAGATTCAGATAGCACCAGTTTTGCAAAAATTAATTTTTCCGCGTTCAAAAGAGGTGTTAATTAATTGGTTAGAAAATATCATGAACTTTAAAGACATGGAATATTTAATTCCAGCTCATTTTACGGCACCTATAAAATTTAAAATAGATGACTGTCAAACATTAATTAATGAAATTAATTCCCAAAAATGGGATAAATTACCAGAGGATAATAAATTTCTGATGGGTTTATATAAAAAGTTGTTTGAATTAGGAATTATTCCTGAAGATGTTAATCTTTAAAATTTATTCTTCGTCAATAGACATGTTTTCATCATTTTTAAGAGTTTGTTCTAGCTCTTTTCTTTGCTCCATTTGCCTTAAGAAATAACCTGTCATCATTGCAGAAGATAATAAATTGGCAATGTTGTCTCTTGAAGATGTTATTTTTACATCAAATTGATCTGAAGGAAGCATTCCAAGAAGACCTTGAACATTATGTCTAATAATTTCTTGAATATCTTCACTAGCTGATTTTGCTACTCTTTGTAAAACTTCTGGGGATTGTTTTTGTAAATATTGAATTAAATCATTCTCATCATTTGGATCATTATTTTCAGTAGCAAGAAATTCTGGATTAAACATTTCTAAAACTTCACGATATAAAAACCCTACAACATCACGTACCCATTAATCTAAATTATTAAGGGCAGGGAACCGAATAGGTCCAATTTTATTAAACGGCCAATATCTAAAAATAGCTTTACCAATAACCTTTTCATAGGGTAAAAATCCCCAAATATGTGAGTCCATACTGTTATTTCTATTATCTCCCATGACCCATAATGACTCATCTGGGACAACAAATGGCCCTATAGAATAATTAATATTTTTGTCAAAAACGTAATTCTTTTGAGCGATATCATTTAAGTAAAGGTTACCGTCTCGAACTTCTATCTTGTCTCCAGGTATTCCAATTACTCTTTTTATTAGTGCAGTATCTGATTCATAACCAGCATTAATTAATTGTTCCGGAACATTAAAAACAACTATTTTATTTTTTAATTTTGAAAGATTTGATTTGGATGTGATTTTGGGGGTTACTTTCTCAACAAGAATTTTATCTTGTATTTGAAGAGTTGGAAGCATTGAACCGGATGGGATCCATCTTGGCTCTATAACCTGCCATCGTATAATTAAAGCTATAGAAATCCAGATTAAAAGGTTTTTTAAATCCTTTAGTATTAAATTTCTTTTTTCTTGAGTTCTAGACATGTTTTATTTAATTCAGTTATAAGGAAAATCCCAAAGCATTTATATAAATTATGACATCATCTATTGAATGCAAAAATTTTCTTAGAAGTTTACAACTTTTGAATCTTCTTATAAAAATAGGAGTTCAAAATTTAATACTATGTCCTGGTAGTAGATCAGCACCCTTAGCAATAGCTGCTGGAGAATTAAATAAATTAGGACTGGTAAATATTTTTAATTCAATAGATGAGAGATCTGCGGGCTTCCACTCTCTTGGGATTTCTGCTGCATCAGGTAATCTTTCTTTAGTAATTACCACTTCTGGGACAGCGGTAAGTAACTTATTGCCAGCAGCAGTTGAAGCAGACCGATCTTGTAAGGGTATAATTTTTCTTACTGCTGATAGACCGTTAAGACTGAAAGATTGTGGCGCTAATCAAACAGTAAATCAAGAAGATTTTTTGAGTTCAGTCTGCAGAAGGGTTTTTAATACAAATCTAAATGGACTTCATGAAACACAAGAAAACGAAATCTTAAATTTAGTTCGAATTACTGAGAAACAAATATCAACCTTCCCTGGTCCTATCCACTTAAATATTCCTATAGATAAGCCTTTAGGTATTTCATTTTTGAATAAAAAAAATGTATTAGAGATTTTTGAGAGAATTTATTTAAAGAAAAAATATATATTTCAGGAAGTTGAAATAAAATCTGATAAAAACAAATACTTAGAAATTTCAAAAAGTTTAAATTTAAATGAATCCGGCATTATTTTGGTAGGTCCCTATCAAGGTTCTATAAATGATTTAACTTCTTTCAATAAATCTTTAGAGCAATTACAAGAAATTACTGGTTGGCCAGTATTTGCTGATCCTGTTTCAGGCGTTTATTCTGATTTGAGAGGTTTAGTTGTTAATTGGGAATTAGTCTTAAGAAAAAATAAAAATTCAATAAATTGTCATCAACTTTTGAGGCTTGGCCCTATGTCGTCCTCAATTGATTTGGAGAAGTTTTTAACAACCTTTGAAGGGATACAAATTCTTATAAAAGAAAAAAACTATAGAAAATTGGACCCTATAAAAAAATCATTTGAATATGATTTTGGGCTATCAAATTTTACTACTCTATTATTAGAAGAATTATCAATTAACGAAAAGAACAAAAAGCCTCTTACTCCCATGGCTCTAGATCTAATAGCAGAAGGCGAGCAGATTAAAAAAATTTTAAAAGAGAAAATTACTGAAGATAATCAAATTACTGAGTATATGCTTGCAAATCTTGTTCCAAAACTTTGGCCAGCTGAAAATCCTATAATGCTCTCTGCGAGTAGCCCGATTAGAGATTGGCTTACATTTTCCGAGAATGGTACTTTAACAAGAAATTGTTTCAGCTTTAGAGGAGCTTCTGGCATAGACGGTACTTTATCTCTTGCATTAGGTATTTCTAGAATTAAAAATCCTCTACTTCTTGTGACTGGAGATTTGGCTTTTATTCATGATATAAACGGTTGGCTGATTGAAAATTCAATCGATATGAATTTAACAATTCTTTTGATTAATAATAATGGCGGAAATATATTTAATCGTATTTATAAAAAAAATTTAAAAGAAGATGAATTAAAAAAACTTTTTCTTATGCCAAAAGAAATAAACTGGCCGAAACTCGCAGAGGGCTATAAAGTAAACTTTAAGAGTGTGTCAAATTTTAAAAAATTACGAGAGGTATTCGATTGGAGCATTTCTATCAAGAAATCTGTAATAATTAAAGTTGATATTGATCCAGAAAATGAAATTTGTGAAAAAAATGCCCTGCTAGAAAAAATAATTGGCAGTTAAATTTATCATTTTCTATCTTTGAATAATTAGGTTTCATGAAAGTATTACCTGGTAAAACAACTTTAAATTGGTCAGAATGCAAATCTTATGAGGATATATTGTTTCACAAATCAGATGAGGGAATTGCGAGAATTGCAATTAATCGGCCTGAAAAAAGAAATGCATTTAGGCCACAAACTGTAGATGAACTAATTAACGCATTTAATATTGTAAGAAATGATGAAACTATTGGAGTAGTCCTCTTTACAGGTGCTGGTCCTGATAAAAAAGGTATTTATTCTTTTTGCTCTGGTGGAGATCAGAGTGTAAGAGGTGAAAATGGATATAAAAATAATGAAGGAAAGCAGAGATTAAATGTACTTGAACTTCAAAGATTAATAAGAAGTTTGCCTAAAGTAGTTATTGCCTTGGTTCCTGGATTTGCAATTGGAGGAGGACAGGTACTTCATTTAATTTGTGATCTAAGTATCGCCTCTGAAAATGCAATATTTGGTCAAACAGGTCCAAGAGTTGGAAGTTTTGATGCGGGATTTGGGTCTAGTTATTTAGCAAGACTTGTTGGTCAAAGAAAAGCAAAAGAAATTTGGTTTTTATGTAGAAAATATAATTCCAAGGAAGCTTTAAGGATGGGCTTGATAAATGCAATTACAAAGATTGAAGAATTAGAAGCTGAGGGTGTAATCTGGGCAAGAGAGATTTTACGAAATAGTCCAACTGCTATTCGTATTCTTAAAGCTTCATTCAATGCGGAGAATGATGGGATTGCGGGTATTCAAGAATTATCTGGATACACAACTCAATTATTTTACTCGACAGAAGAGGCTCAAGAAGGTAGAGATGCCTTTCTTGAAAAGCGTTCACCAGATTTTTCTGAATATAAGTGGACACCTTAGTTTATTTTTCAAAAGAACTTTTTAAATAATTATCAATGAGAATTCTTCTTGCCGCTGCTGAATGTGCTCCAATGATCAAAGTTGGAGGTATGGGAGATGTGGTTGGTTCGTTACCTCCATCTTTGATAAAACTTGGCCACGATGTAAGGGTAATAATTCCAGGATATGGGAAATTGTGGAGTCTTTTAGAGGTATCTAATGAACCAGTTTTTAGAGCAAATACAATGGGCACTGATTTCTCGGTATATGAAGCAAAACATCCTATTCACAATTACGTGATTTATCTAGTAGGTCATCCAACATTTGACTCTGACCAAATATACGGAGGTGAAAATGAGGACTGGCGTTTTACATTTTTTGCTAGTGCTACTGCAGAATTTGCCTGGAATTGTTGGAAACCTCAAGTTCTCCATTGCCATGATTGGCACACTGGAATGATTCCTGTGTGGATGCATCAGGACCCAGAAATCAGTACTGTCTTCACTATTCATAATTTAAAATACCAAGGCCCCTGGAGATGGAAACTTGAAAAAATGACTTGGTGTCCTTGGTATATGCATGGAGACCACACAATGGCTGCGGCAATGCTTTACGCAGACAGGGTAAATGCCGTTTCTCCGACTTATGCAGATGAAATTAAAACCCATGAATACGGGGAAAGCCTTGAAGGATTACTTAACTACATTTCAGGTAAATTAAGGGGAATTCTTAATGGCATAGATCTTGATGAATGGAATCCAGCCAAAGATCCAGTTTTGCCTTCAAAATTTAGTATTAATAATTTAGAAAATAGGCTAGAAAATAAAAAAATTCTGCAGAGAGAAATGGGTCTCGAAGTTAATCCAAAAAAATATCTTTTAGGTATGGTTAGTAGGTTAGTTGATCAGAAAGGGGTTGACTTACTTCTACAAGTTTCAAAAAGACTTTTAGCATATACAGATTCCCAAATAGTTGTTTTAGGGACTGGAGATAGATATTTAGAGTCAGGATTATGGCAATTGGCCTTAGATTACCCTGGAAGGTTTTCTGTATTTCTTACTTATGATGATTCTTTATCAAGACTTATATATGGTGGCTCTGATGCATTTTTAATGCCAAGTAGATTCGAACCTTGTGGCATTAGTCAACTACTTGCTATGAGATATGGTTCAATTCCAATAGTAAGGCGAGTAGGAGGTCTGGTTGATACAGTTATACCTCATGATCCAGAAAATAATAGTGGCACTGGTTTTTGCTTCGATCGCTTTGAACCTATAGATTTCTATACGTCTTTAGTAAGGTCTTGGGAGGCTTTTAGGCATAAAGATAGTTGGGCATTATTGCAAAAAAGAGCGATGAGCCAAGAGTTTAGTTGGCAAAGATCCGCACTCGAATACGAAATTATGTATAAAGATGTTTGTGGAATAAAGGAACCATCTCCAGATTTTGCTGAAGTTGAAAAATTCTCTTACGGACAATCTGCTGATCCATCTTTAAAAAAAAGTATGACTTAATTTTTTAATGGAATTCTCTTTATTAGAATTAAACAATGTTTTGGGGGATATTAAAAATCTGAGCGAGGGGAAAAGTGATTTTTTAAATTTTAAAAATATAAGTATTGATAGTAGAACTTTATTAAAAAATGATCTTTTTATAGCTATAAAGGGTAAAAATTTTGACGGACATAGTTTTCTTCCAGAAGTTTTAGATAAAGGAGTTAAATCAGTAGTAATTAAAAATGGGATGCAGAGATTACTTCCTAGTAATTTCCCTTATTGGGTTGTAAATGACACATTAGAGGCATTTCAAAAATTAGCATTGCTAAAACGAAAGAAATTAAATATCCCTATTGTCGCAATAACTGGTTCAGTGGGTAAAACAACAACAAAAGAAATGATTAGTAGAGTTTTAAATAAACTTGGAAGAATTCAAATATCTCATGCAAATTTTAATAATGAGATTGGAGTTGGTCTTACTATTCTTGCTACAGATATAGAAGATAAAGCTTTAGTTCTTGAGATGGGGATGAGAGGTCTTGGACAGATCGAGAATTTATCTAAATATAGTGAACCCGATATTGCTGTTATTACTAACATTGGCACAGCTCATATTGGATTGTTAGGTTCAAAAAAAAATATTACTTATGCAAAGTGTGAAATTAGTAAGTTCTTAAATCCTAAAGGAGTTGTAATAATTCCAGCAAATGATCCATTCCTTGAAAAAACTTTAAAAGAATTTTGGAAAGGTAGAGTTATAAAAGTAAAGCTATTAAATATAGAAAATCAAAATGAGAGTTTCAAGAAAGATGGTAATTTGCGAGGATTTTATAATCCTTCGAATAAAACAATTTTAATTGAAGAAAATCTCTTTAAAATTTCATTTGAGGGATTTCACAATGCTTCGAATTTCTTATTTGCTTATGCAGTTGCCAAAGAGCTAGGCATTGATTTTGCAAGTTTTAATAAATTTGATTTTGCAATTTTAGGTGGAAGGAATAAAATTCTTAAATCAGTAAAAACAACAATATATGATGAATCATATAATGCTTCGCCAGAGTCAGTAAAAGCATGTATTGAAAACCTGCTTGAAAAACCGAGAAATAAATTTTTCATATTTGGAAGTATGCAAGAATTGGGAGATGAATCTGAAAAATGTCATAAAGAAATATTCAACTTAATAAATAATTCAGACATAGAAAAGTGTTTTTTTATCTGTGATAAAAAAAATGAAAAAATTTACACCAACTATCTAAAAGATAAGAAAAAATTTTTAGTTTTAAATAATATTAAAGATGTACCTAAAGAGATAAACAAATCTACACAAAAAGGTGATTCTATTCTTATAAAAGGAAGCAGATGTTGGCAACTTGAAAAAATTATTGAATTAATCAATTAGATTAAGATTTCTTTCTTTCCCAATTTTCTATATTTACTTGCTTAGTTCTTGAGATTGCTAATGAATTATCTTTGGAGTCTTTTGTGATCACTGAACCAGCTCCTGTTGTAACTGATTCCCCGAGATTTATTGGCGCTACAAATACTGTATTTGCACCAATACTAGAATTTTTACCAATTTTTGTTTGATGTTTTTTCTGACCATCAAAATTTGCAGTAATAGTACCTGCTCCAATATTTGTAGATCTTCCAATAATAGAATCACCAATATAACTTAAATGGTTTACTTTAGATTCCTCCTCTAATTGACTATTTTTTATTTCAACAAAATTACCTATTTTGCTAAAGGAAGATATTTTGGAATTAGGTCTTATATGACTATAAGGGCCAATTTTTATATTATCCATTATTTGAGAAGCATAAACAGTAGAATTTGATATTTCACAATTTAATCCCACATTTGAATTCTCAATAAAAGTATTTGGTCCGATAATGCAATGACTATTTATTTTGGTATTTCCTCTTATATGTGTATTAGCCTCTATAGTTACATCCTTACCAATCTCAGCTTCTTCACTAATTGAACAACTTGCTTTATTTATAAAAGTTACACCATTAAGCATATGCTTTTCTTTAATTGAATTCTGAATACTTTCCTCGCAATCTGATAGTTGAATTCTGTTATTTATTCCTTGAAGTTCTCCATTATCCTCTACTTCGAGGCTTAAGGAATTTTTTAGCAAAGATATTGTATCTGTTAAGTAAATCTCTTTTTGATTATTATTGCTTTGCAAGGAATAAATTATTTGTGATAAGTTAACCCAGTTAAAACAGTAAACACCTGCATTTGTTAATGGATTTTCTCTCTCAAGATCATTGCAATCTTTTTCTTCAATAATTCTCTCTATAAAATCCCCTTTCAAAAAAACTCTGCCATATCCATGAGGATTTGTTTTCTTTGTAGTAATTAAAGAAACATCAGCATTTTTTGAATCGTGTAAATATAAAAGCCTTTTTAGAGTACTAGGCCTAATGAGTGGCACATCGCCGTTAAGTACCAAAAGTTTTCCTTCATGTTTTTTTACTTCTCTACAAAGTACCTGGATAGCATGACCTGTTCCTGATTGGGGTTCTTGAATAACAAAATGGATTTTTTTATGCTTTGGGATTGACTTTTTTACTTCTTTTGATTTGTGTCCGGTAATCACAAAAATTTGATCAGGTTTTAATTCGATACATGAATCAATTACTCTTTGAAGAAGGCTTTTGCCAGAAATTTTATGTAAAACTTTTGGCAATGAGCTTTCCATCCGAGTACCCTTGCCTGCCGCTAATATCGCAACACTTAACATGTTTATTTGAAATCCTTATTTAAATCTAACTCTTAATGGATAACTTCGTCATTCCCCACTTCTCTCTCCATTTATTTGTAGATAATAGATTTGAGAATAATTGCTCATTTAATCTTCTCTTGATTATATCTTCTTTGCTCGAGTTTAAATCTTGATCTCTATATGGAATACTAGCTTTAGTTAAGAGATGTTCCTCTTCCATTAAAGATAATTTTTCAAAATTGAAATTAGGTTTCAATTTATTCTTATCAAATTTTGATATGGCTACAGTTCCCTGACTCCAAAAAGTTCTGTTTTTAAAAGTTGGCTTAATAGTAAAAATTTCCAATCCAAGATTTCTTAAAGTTTTTCTTACTGCTGCTGAAGAGGAATAAGTTATTAAATAACCCTGAGAATTAAGATTTTCTGTAACTTTAGATAAAAATTCAATTGTCCATACTTGTGGGCATTTTTGAGGAGAGAAACCATCTAAATAAATCAGATCGAATTTAATAGATGAAGGAATAATGTTGATTTTTTCTCTAGCATCTCCCCACAAAACACTGCATTTAAAAAATTGATCGTCAAAGTAATCTTTTCTATACAGTGATTCAAATATTGTTTTGACTTTTGGATCCCATAATTTAAGGAAAGATTCATTTCTAAGTGAATATTCAAGAGGCTTTTTATCAATCTCCAACGCATACAAATTTAGATATGATTTTTGTCTAATCAATTCATCTAATAAAGAAGCGGAATTGTATCCTAAACCAAAACATATATCCAAAACATTGAGAGATTTACCCCTAAATCTTTGCAAATTAGAAGTAGATGTAAATTTTAACTTTGTTTCCTCCAATGCACCCAGTAAACTATGGAAGTTCTCTTGAAAAAACGTACTTCTTAAAGAGTAACTGCCATCTTTAGTTAAAACTTCTATTAATTCAGACAAAAACTTTTTAGACTAGTTAGTTAATTTGGCAAGCTCTTCCCAAAAAGTGGGATAGGAGACGCTAGCTGCATCTGCCCTCATAATTTTTGAGTTACCTTTGGCAAGGAGTGAAGCAATACCAAGACTCATTGCTACTCGATGATCTGTCTCACTGTCTACCTCCGCAGAATGAAATTTTGATTGCCCATTAATAATTAACCCATCCTCTTTTTCTGTTATCTCAGCACCGAATTTTTGTAACTGTCGTGCCATGACTTTTAATCGATCTGTCTCCTTAACTCTTAATTCATGTGCATCCTTAATTTCAGAAACTCCATTACAAAAACAGGCAGCTACAGTAAGGATAGGAATTTCATCTATAAGTTTTGGGAGAATATCTCCTTCAATAGTGAATGATCTTAAATTATTTGAAGTCTTTACTTTAATAGATCCAATAGGTTCTCCTGCAATAGTCGATTTATCTAAAATCTCATAATTACATCCCATTGAATCCATAACATTTAAAATCCCTGTTCTAGAAGGATTTAATCCGACATTCTGAATTAACACTTCTGAATTTGGAACAATAGATGCAGCAATCATCCAAAAAGAAGCAGAGCTTATGTCTCCAGGAATTAATATTCTCTGGCCAATTAAGTTATCCCCTGACTTGATAACTACATTCCTTCCTAATTCTCCTCTGATACTGATGTCTGCTCCAAAAGCTTTTAACATTCTTTCAGTATGATCTCTTGAAGAGGCTGGTTCAATAACAGAAGTGGTTCCAGAAGCTTTGAGGCCTGCCAATAAGATTGCGGATTTTACTTGAGCACTCGCTACGGGTGTTCCTATAACACATCCTTTTAGTTTATTCCCCTCAATTGAGATTGGAGCTTTGTTTCCTTTTTCTCTACCAAAAATTTTGCCACCCATCAAAGATAATGGTTTGCCCACTCTACCCATTGGCCTTTCATTAAGAGAATTATCACCTGTTAAGATAAAATTCTTGCCTTCTTGACCGGCGAGTAACCCCATTAATAATCTCATGGTGGTTCCCGAATTTCCACAATTTAGAATTTCTTTGGGCTCTTTTAATCCATCAAGACCTAATCCTGAAATCGTAAAAGGCTCATTTTTTTTAATTTCTGGTATAGTTACACCTAATTTTCTAAGGCAATCAGCAGTTGAAAGTGGATCTTCAGAATGTAAAAACCCCTCAATAGTCGTCTCACCCTTAGCAATACTCCCTATTATTAAAGCTCTATGAGAAATAGATTTATCTCCAGGTACTTTTACTTTCCCTTTTAAATTAACTCCACCTTTTATTGTGCGGATATTATTCATTTTCAAATTAAATACTAGATAAGATTTCTGTAAAAAACAAATTAGTTATATATTATCAATAAGTTTGTTTTAAAAAAAAAATAATCAAATTAAGTAACTGTTTTCTATAATAAGATCAGAAAAAAAGGGCTTGATTATTAATCTTACTTACTATCACGTTGCAAAAGATGTTCCAGAGACTAATCCTGATGTAGCTGTAGTTATTGATGTTTTGAGAGCTACTACAACAATTTCTTGGGCTTTAAAAAATGGTGCAGATTCAATTCAAGTATTTGCTGATTTAGATTTATTAAAAAAATCTGCAATGAAATGGAAACCCGGTAAAAGATTAATGTTAGGAGAAAGGGGAGGAAAAAAAATAGAGGGTTTCGATCTTGGAAATTCACCTTTATCAGTAACAAAAGAAACTGTTTTAGGTAAAAGGCTTTTTATGAGTACTACAAATGGAACTAAATCATTGAAAAAAGTTCAAAATGCTAAGCATTTATTTGCCATGGGTTTCCCAAATAGGAAAGCAGTTGCCGAAAAAATCATTTCATTAAAAAGTGAAAATGTTTTGATTCTTGGGAGTGGTTGGGAAGGATCATATTCATTAGAGGATTCATTAGCAGCAGGAGCTTTGGCATCATATTTAAAAACAAACTTTAACTCTGAAGTAAATATTTTAAACGATGAATTAGAGTCTGCTTTAGCTCTTTGGTGTTTTTGGGAAAATGATATTCTAAAATGCTTAAAGACAGCAACACACGGCAAACGATTGACAAGTCTTGGTGATTATGAGGATGATTTTAAATGTTGTTCTGAACTTGATTGTTTAGAGATTGTCCCAACTCAAGTTGAAAGAGGTGTTATTCGTGCCTCATGAAATACGAATTGGTTATCTAGGAGTAGAGTCTTGACTGATTTTTTAGTAGCTGCACTGCAAATTACGAGTACTTCTAATGTTGAGGCTAACTTTGCTGAAGCGGAAGAACAGATTGAATTAGCTGCAAGAAGAGGGGCAGAGTTAATAGGACTGCCAGAGAACTTTGCTTTTTTGGGAGAAGATAATGAAAAACTTAAATTAGCTTCTGAATTGTCAACAAAGTGTGATAATTTCCTAAGAACTATGTCGCAGAGATATCAGGTATCCCTTTTAGGTGGGGGATATCCAGTTCCTGCCGGTGATAGTCATACACTTAATAGGTCAGCTCTTTTTGGTAGAGATGGTCAGGTTTTAGGAAAATATGACAAAATTCATCTTTTTGATGTTGACTTGCCTGATGGGAATTTATATAAGGAATCATCTACCATCTTATCTGGGAAAGAATATCCTCCAGTTGTTGATGTGCCAGGTTTGTGCAAGATCGGCCTATCTATTTGTTACGATGTTAGATTCCCTGAGCTTTATAGATATCTTTCTTCAAAGGGAGCTGAATTAATAATGATTCCTGCTGCATTTACCGCTTTTACGGGAAAAGATCATTGGCAAATCTTACTTCAAGCAAGGGCTATTGAAAATACAGCTTATGTAGTTGCTCCTGCTCAAACTGGTATTCATTATGGAAGAAGACAAAGTCATGGACATGCAATGGTAATAGATCCATGGGGGACTGTTTTATCTGATGCAGGCAAAACGCAAGGTGCGGCTATAGCTCCCGCTGATACAGAGAGAGTAAAAAAAATTAGAGAACAGATGCCAAGTCTCAAGCATAGAAAAAATAAATTGTTTGCAAATTAATGTCGAGGTTTTTTAAAAATAAACTTTTCCATTTTTTAGCTGTTTTTTTATTTATAAATTCTTCAGTTCCTCCAGTTAGGTCTTCGAGTGCTTTAGCAGCATGGGAGTTAGGATCTGATGGTATTTTAAAATTAAGAACTAAATCTAATACTGATTTAAAGGCATACTTTCAGAAAGGCAACAACTCCTATGGAGATAGATTCTGGATAGATTTTCCTGGAGAACTTAAAAATCCGAGAATAATAAAAGGTAATGGACCAATAAAAGAAATTAGATTAGGTAAACCTGTTAAAGGTAAAACAAGATTAGTCTTTGAATTTAATGAAAGAAATAGCATGAAACCTTTGACTTGGAGACTTGTCGGCGTAGATCAAAACCGATGGAGAATTAAATTGTTTTCTCCAAAATATTCATTTAAGAATATTGGTGAGGGAGATGTTAAAAAAATAACTTCCAAAATTAAAATAAATCGAAATTCAAGTTATATAAAAAAATGGAATGATGATGGTATTAAATTACCAGATGTAAAGCAAGATAAATTTCTTGTTGTTATTGACCCTGGGCATGGTGGCCCTGACCCTGGAGCGATAGGAATAGGAGGTATAAAAGAATCGGATGTTGTACTTGAAGTTTCCAAAATAGTTAAAAATTTATTATCAAAAAAAGGTGTGAATGTAAAATTAACTAGATACAAAGAAGTTGATCTAGATTTACCACCAAGGGTTTCATTCGCAAATAGGATATATGCTGATATTTTTGTAAGTATTCATGCTAATGCCTCCAGGGGTAAGAGAAGAGATATTAATGGGCTAGAAACTTTTTACTACAGAGGATGGAGGGGTAGACTACTTGCTAAAAGGATACAAAAACAAATTCTAAAAGTTTCACCTGGGAGTCCTGATAGAGGGGTAAAGCAAGGAAGATTTTATGTTATTAAAAATACCAGAATGCCTGCAGTACTCGTAGAAATTGGTTTTTTAACAGGAAGATTAGATGCAAGAAGATTAGAAAAATCAATTCATCGTAAGAGAATAGCTTATGCAATAGCAAAAGGTATTCTTGAATATCTTTCTAAAGTAGGATGAGACTAAAAATAGGTATATTTGACAGCGGCATAGGAGGATTTACTATCCTTAAATCTTTACTTAAAACTCGAAAAGATGTTGAAGTTGTTTATTTGGCTGATACAAAAAGAATACCTTTTGGAAATAAAAAATTTGACGAGTTAAGATCTATTGCGCAAGAGATTTGTACTTGGTTTGGAAATAAGAATTTGGATGCACTATTGATTGCTTGTAATACTACAAATGCATGTGCTTTAGACATCTTAGAAAATAATTTAGAAATCCCTTGCTTTGATCTCATAAACTCTGTCTCAGAAACAGTTAGTAAACAAATTATTGGAATCTTGGCAACTCCCACAACAGTAAGATCTTCTTATTACAAAAATGTTTTAAGTATTAAAAAAGAAAATTTAAAAATTTTTCAACAAGAATGCCCTGAACTTGTATCAGAGATTGAAAAAAACAAGCTTAATATTAAAAAAATAAATCTTTTATCAGATTTGTATTTGAAATCTCTTTTGAAAGAAAATATTCAAGAATTAATACTTGGTTGTAGTCATTATCCCCTAATTTATAACGTTTTAAGGATTAAAGTAGATCGAGAAATAAATATCATTGACCCATCAGAAGCTTTAATAAAAAAGTTTAATAAATATTTCCCAATTCCTAAAAATTATTGCTGTGATGATATTAATTATGATGGTGTTAGTTTCTCAGTTACCTCGAAAAATGAAGAATTTACTCAAAAAGTAAAATATTGGTTGGAAATAAATAAAGAAATTAGGTTGGTAAACCTCCGAAGCAAGGAATGATTCTTTAATATATAAAAGAGGTAAATCATGAATACAGTAACAGAACTACTACAACCAGTTGAAAATGATCTTGATGATCTAATTCTTGAGTTGAAAAATCTCATAGGTGCTGGACATCCTATACTTCAAGCTGCTGCAGAACATTTATTTAGTGCAGGTGGTAAAAGATTGAGGCCAGGTATCGTGTTGTTGATTTCAAGAGCTATCTCTCCTGAATTTAAGTTAAAGACCAAACATAAAAGGCTTGCAGAAATTACTGAAATGATTCATACAGCATCTTTAGTTCATGATGATGTTGTTGATGAAGCTTCAACGAGAAGAGGAGTTGATACTGTACATAGTAGATTCAATACTAGAGTAGCTGTACTGGCCGGTGATTTTTTATTCGCTCAAGCTAGTTGGCATTTGGCAAATCTTGATAATGTAAATGTAGTTAAATTACTAAGTAGGGTAATAATGGATTTAGCGGAAGGTGAGATAAAACAAAATTTAAATCGTTTTGATTCAGGCCAAACTTTTTCTAAATATATTAATAAAAGCTACTGTAAAACAGCATCTTTAATAGCTAATAGTTGTAAAGCGGCTGGAGTTCTAACCGACTTAGGGGAAGAAAGATTAGATGCATTATATGAATTTGGTAAAAATATTGGATTAGCTTTCCAAGTTGTTGATGATATCCTTGACTTCACTGGTAATGACAAGCAGTTAGGTAAACCTGCTGTAAGCGATCTTGCTAGTGGATACTTAACTGCTCCTGTTTTATATGCCTTAGAAGAAAATAATAATTTATCTGTTTTAGTTGATAGGGAACTTTCCGAAAAAGATGATTTAAGTAATGCGTTAAGTATAATTATGAATTCTAAAGCTATTGAAAGTTCTAGAAAACTTGCCGAAGAATTTGCGTTGCTTTCTAAAGAAGCAATAACCTGGCTTCCTGAATCTGATTATAAAAGGGCTCTTTTATCGTTACCAGAATTTGTTCTTAGCCGCCTTTATTAGATTTATTAAAAAAAATATTTTTCAGCTAAATTAATATTAAAATTTTTGAAAACCAATATTTTTTCGACTAAGTTAATTAATCATATATCGATTTAATGACACTAGATAAAAAAAATTCAATTAATAATATCCTAGAAGAAAGGAGGGTTTTTAATCCATCAAAAGAATTTGCAGAAAACTCAAATATTAGATCTCGAGAAGAATTAGTAACTTTAAAAAAACAAGCATTAGATAATCCAATTCAATTTTGGAAATCTTATGCAAATTCTGAATTAGATTGGTTTGAACCATTCCAAACTGTATTAGATAGCGATAATGCTCCTTTCTTTAAATGGTTCAAAGAAGGGAAACTCAATGTTACATATAACTGCTTAGATAGACACATAAAGAAAGGTCTAGGAGGAAAAACTGCATTGATATGGGAAGGGGAACCAGGAGATAGCAAAAAATATTCTTACGAGGAACTTTTAAAAGAGGTTTGCAAAGCTGCTAATGCGCTAAAAGAAATTGGAGTAAAAAAAGGAGATTTGGTATGTATTTATATGCCAATGGTTCCTGAAGCAATGTTTGCGATGTTAGCTTGTGCAAGAATTGGAGCACCACATTCAGTAGTTTTTGGAGGATTTTCTTCTGAAGCTTTGAAGGATAGATTAATTGATGGAAATGCTAAATTTATTATTACTGCAGATGGTGGATTTAGAAAAGATAAGGTAATTGAACTTAAGAATGCAGTTGACGCGGCAATTGAAAGTGGGGCGTATAAAGTTGTTGAAAAAATAGTTGTTGTTCAAAGAACTAAAAAAAACATTTCAATGGTTGTTGATAGAGATTTTTGGTGGCATGAATTATTGAAAGATCAAAAAGATTGGTGTGAACCCGAAATTATGAATAGCGAAGATAGACTGTTTATTCTTTATACTTCAGGGTCTACGGGAAAACCTAAAGGAGTTGTTCATACTACTGGTGGTTATAATCTCTGGTCTCATTTGACATTTAAATGGATTTTTGATTTAAAAGATGATGACATTTATTGGTGTACCGCAGATGTGGGTTGGATCACAGGCCATAGTTATATAGTTTATGGACCATTATCTAATGGCGCTACAACCTTAATGTTTGAGGGAGTTCCAAGGCCCTCTAATTTAGGCGCTTTTTGGGAAATTGTTCAAAAATATAAGGTTTCGATTTTTTATACTGCTCCAACTGCAATAAGAGCATTTATGAAGTCTGGACGTGAAATTCCTGATAAATATAATCTAGATAGTCTTAGACTATTAGGTACTGTTGGAGAACCAATTAATCCTGAGGCATGGATGTGGTACAAAGATGTTATTGGGAAAAATAAATGTCCCATAGTTGATACCTGGTGGCAAACTGAAACTGGTGGTGTGATGATTAGTCCTTTGCCTGGAGTTGTTGCTACTAAGCCTGGTTCAGCTACTTACCCCTTACCTGGAATTGAAGTTGAAGTTGTCGATAAGAACGGAGATAAGGTTAATGTGAATGAGGGCGGTTATTTAATTATTAAAAAGCCTTGGCCAGGAATGATGAGAACAATTCATGGAAACTCAAAGCGATATTTAGAGAGTTATTGGGAATATATTTCCTTTAAGGGAGAGAAGAATGTTTATTTCGCTGGAGATGGTGCACGCATTGATGAAGATGGATATATATGGATTATGGGGAGAGTTGATGATGTAATTAGTGTTTCAGGTCATCGGTTAGGAACGATGGAAATAGAATCTGCTTTGGTAAGTCATAAATTAGTTGCAGAAGCTGCTGTTGTTGGGAAAAGAGATGATTTAAAAGGTGAAGTTATAGTTGCTTTTGTAACTTTAGAAAAAGATGTGAACAGTTCTTCAGAATTAGTAGAAGATTTAAAAAAACATGTTGTTAATGAAATTGGAATCATTGCGAAGCCGGAAAAAATAATAATTACTGACTCTCTCCCAAAAACACGAAGTGGAAAAATTATGAGGAGAATTTTGAGATCTTTGGCTTCTGGAGAAAAAATTAGTGGTGATATAAGTACTCTTGAAGATAGTTCTGTTTTGGAAAAGTTGAAAGAATTATCCTAATCTGATGCATCAATTAGACTAGAAATTTTTTTTATAGTGTTTCTTTTAAAATCATCATCTGCCCAATCTCCCAAAAAATTTTCTCTTAGTCCCGCACTAGCAATAATAGTATGTGTGCCTTTTAACATTATCCCCTTAGAATTATCTTCTTTTCTTGCTTTAAGACAAGAAAATAATTTATCTGTTTGATCTAATTCGTCTGAGTTGAATTTTATTAAGAAGTTATTTTTTTGATTATAAGTTTTTTCAATTATTTTTAAAGTTCTTTCGGGACTTGGGCTGAATTCACTGTTGAATTCAAATTTTTGAGATACTTGTTTCAAAAAAGGAATTGATTTGTTGGCACTGAAGTTATTGAAACTAATTGATATGAATTTTTCGCAATTTCTTCCACCATCGGGAGAAATTAAATGAAGTTTACTACCTAGGCTATGACCAATTCTTATTGAAGGAATTGAAGCTCCTATTCTTTTAGATAAAGACATTCGGCAATTCTTAAAATCCTTCCATGCTTTAATAGCAAGTTGTTGGTGATCAAATTGTGGAGTGTACTTGTATGCATGTACTGCATAATTTTTATTTATTAAACTCTCTATAAATCTCCTATATGTTAAATCAGGTTTAGAAGCTAGATAACTTCCTCCGATAAATTCAGCAATTTTCTTTGGATTTGAAGGCCAATAACAAAAATTATTAAATTGATAATTTGTAAAAGCCATATTAATATGTGGATTTTTAATCTAGAAGATTTGAAATTATTTTTTTAATCTAAATTGTTTAATTAATATTAATTTAAAAGAAATTTTTATTAAATGCGTCAAGATAAATTAAAGAGTTTTCATCTCGATGGAACTAATTAACAAAAAAGAATTAAATCAATTGGATTTTTTAAAGGATCAAATAAATAGTAATCCTAATAAAAAAAATGTTACTAATCAAAATAAAAAAATTGAAAAAATTTTAATTCTTGATACTGAAACAACAGGTTTAGATGAAAATAAAAATGAAGTGATAGAGATAGGTTGTATTTTGTTTGACGTGTCTTCTAAATCTGTACTTTCACAGGTCTCATTATTATTACCAGTTAAAACTAATGAAGCTGAATATTTAAATGGTATATCTGCAGAAATTTCTAATATCTCTCAACCATGGGAAGATGGATTGAATTTCTTTTTAAAACTAGTTGATTCTTCGGATTTTATTGTCGCGCATAATGTTGAGTTTGATAAAAAATGGTTTGGGAAAGGAAGATTACCTAAGCTTAATAAAAAATGGATATGCAGTCTAGAAGATATTAATTGGTCTTTTCAAAAATCACTTAAAAATAGACCTTCAGTAACTGATCTAGCTTTGTCTTTCTCAATACCTGTTTGGAATTTGCACAGAGCATTGTCTGATTGCTTTTATATATCTGAAGTCTTTAAAAAATGCCATAATCTAGAAGAACTTTTAATTAAAGCCACTGAACCTAGGTTTTTGTACAAGGCATTAGTTAGTTATGAAGAGAGGTCTTTAGCTAAAAAAGCTGGGTTTAGATGGAATAGTCCAGTGCAAGGGGCCTGGTCAAGAAAATTAACTATTGATGAGGCAAAAAATCTTGATTTTAGAGTCGAGATTTTAAAGTAATATTTAATGAAATTTTTTAACTAATAAAAGATTTAGTGGATTTTACAGGGCATCCATTTATTGCCCATTTTATGTGCTCCAATACATCCGTATTTTGAGGCAGCCTTTTCCGCTTCTTCTCTGGTTTTAAATATATCTGATATTGAATTCTTCTTGCTTGAATTTGGAATTTGTTTGGAATGATTATGACTTTGGTTTTGGGATTTAGGTGAATACTCCCATACTCCCATAGTAGTAATTCCGGCAGATATGATCCCCATCCCAACTACTGATAAATTAACAATTCCCATTGCTACTGCACCAAATGAAAAAACACCCATTGGAACTACTCCAATACTTATTACACCCATCGGTACAATTCCTATTGAAACGATGCCAAGAGGTGCTATTCCAAAAGCAATTCTTTTTGGCTTTGTGCCACAATGCTGACTCTCTTTATTGTTATTAATTTCCAATAGTTTTTCTAAGTGTTAAATTAAAATTGTCTCACATAACAATCAATCAATTTTTAATTTCTCTTTGAATTAAAAATTTTGAATTATTTTATAGAACATTGAATAACTTAAAAAATCTTAGAGGAACGGTAGACCTTTTACCTGATCAATTAATAAAGTGGCAAAATGTTGAGAAAATTATATTTGAGCAGCTTTCCAGAGCATCTATCAAAGAAATAAGAACACCAATATTGGAAATGACTGAATTGTTTATAAGAGGAATAGGAGAAGGAACAGATGTTGTCAGTAAAGAGATGTACACATTTCTTGATAGAGGGGAGAGGTCTTGCACTCTTAGGCCTGAAGGAACGGCCTCAGTCGTACGAGCTTTAATACAAAATGGAATTTCCTCTAATCCTTTTCAAAAACTTTGGTACATGGGCCCCATGTTTAGATATGAAAGACCTCAAGCGGGGAGGCAAAGACAGTTTCATCAATTAGGTGTCGAGTTTATTGGCTATGAATCTGTAAGAAGTGATGTAGAAATTATTTCTATAGCTTGGGATATTTTAAGGAAGTTAGGGATTAATGAATTGAATCTAGAAATTAACACTTTGGGAGATCCAAATGATAGGCTTAATTTTAAAAAAACATTTGTAGATTGGTTAGAAATAAATAAAAATTCTTTAGATTTGGATTCTCAAAACAGAATTAATAAAAATCCCTTAAGGGTTTTAGATTCAAAGAATGCTCAAACAAAAAAAGTTCTTGAAAATGCGCCAAGATTGTTCGATTTTATGTCTGAAAAGAGTCTTGAAAGATTTTCAACTCTTAAACAACAATTAGAAATGCTTGAAATACCTTATATAGAAAATTTTAATCTAGTCAGAGGTTTAGATTATTACACCCATACTGCATTTGAAATTACAAGTGGATCACTTGGTTCTCAAGCAACAGTATGTGGTGGAGGGCGATACGACAATTTGATAAAACAAATGGGAGGCCCAGAAACTCCAGCTATTGGATTTGCTATTGGATTAGAAAGATTAATTTTATTAGCAGGTAATGAGCATGCTATTACTAAAAAAACAGATATTTTTATCATTAACAAAGGATTACACGCTGAAGTGTTAGCTATAAAATTATCAAGAAAATTAAGAAACTATAATTTGCTTATTGAATTGGATTTGACTGGAGGATCTTTTTCTAAACAATTTAAAAAGGCAAATAAAATCAAACCAAGGAGTATTATTGTGGTTGGTGATGATGAAGCAGTTAGAAATGAATTTGTTATAAGGTTATTTGATAATGATACTAGTGAAAACAAAGAAGAAATAATATCTTTTGATGATGATATTAAAATAAAGAAGTGGCTAAGAAGTAATTTCTTTTAAAAGTAATTCTATACAAAATAATGATGATTTTTATTTCTATAAATATCTTTATTTATTTAAAGACAATTTTAAAATTAAAGAAAAACAAAAAAGTTTTTAAAAATGAAGAAACAATAATTTTCAACAAAAGAAATTTTGGTAATTGGATGAAATTAACTAAAAAAGAGAGATATTTTCTAACAAAACAAGAATCAGATTCATATCTGAACAAAAGAAGACTTTTACTTGAGGAAATAAGAAAAGAATATAAAAAAATTTCTAAAAGAAACTCAAAAAAAAATTAACTTGATACTGAATTAATGAATCATTTTTGGACCTCTAAACATCCCATTAATGGTTTAAGACATTTTGTTCTAGTTAATAAGACAAAAGAGCAAGATAAAATATATGTTCTGTTAGTTTCAGCTATAGATAATGAAGTTTTTTTGAAGATCACCTATCAAGAATTAATTAATAGTGATTATTGGGAAAAGGGATGGCTTAAACTCTCCAAAAGCGAATCTATTTCAAAAGGTTATGTTGAATACAAATCTATTTGTAAAAAAAATGAATTAAATAAAATTTTCATTGAGGATGATTCTTTATTTAATATTTCTTAATTTGATTTAAGTAATTTTTTACGTTGAGGACTAAGTTTAGCGTTATTTAATAATTATTTAAATCTTTAGGGCCTTTCAAAATAAGAAAATCAACGTTATTAATGATTAACAATGTTTACTTAATTCAATGTTAGGGAATATATGGACAACCTCAGAGTCTGCTTCCGAAAAATTAGGGATAACTGAAAAGAGACTCTCTTATCTAAGAGAGAATGGTTTCTTAAAGCCTGGAATCCATTGGAAAAGTTCTCCATATGGACAAAAAAAACCTTGGAATCCACAAGCTTTGTATAATTTAAAAATGTGTCGAAAAATAATAAATAAACTTCAAGGAAATGAAAAGGAAAGTATTGCTGCCTAATTTTTAATTTTTAGTTGTAAAAGATTTTGATCTTGTAATTATTCTATTAAATGTTCATTTTTGCATTCGATCAAAGTGTTTTGCAATGTTGGATACAAGTTAATCATCCTTATATATTGTTCTGATTTTCGATAAGATTTAGCAGCCTTTTTGTAATGGCCTTCAGATTTCATTTCTAGTGAAATTTTTCTAAAAGGTTTTTGAAAAGTAGTCATGACTATAAGTTTCTTATTCTCTTTTTAGTAATTGTTTAAGTAGGAGGCAAGCAATAAAGTGTTTTATGAAAAGAATATTAATTAATGTCAGCAAAAAGAAATTTATTATAAATATTTAGATATCCAAAATCTTGATTTTTCTTTGAAACTACATTCTATAACAATCAATAATATGATTAAATCTACCTTCTTTACTTTTATAATAATCGGATTAGAATTATTTATGTTCGAATCATTTGGATTAATAACCTTTACAATTTTGTTGTGAATCAAACTGTTTGCTGAAATATAAAGTATTCTCAAAACGTTTAAGCTAATCAATTCCTAAATGCAAACCTATGGCAATCCAGATACTACCTACGGATGGTGGGCTGGTAATTCAGGTGTAGCAAATCGCTCAGGGAAATTTATTGCTGCTCATGTAGCTCATGCAGGATTAATTGTTTTCTGGGCGGGTGCGTTCACCCTTTTTGAACTTTCACGATTTGACCCTAGTGTCCCAATGGGGCATCAACCTTTAATCGTTCTTCCTCATTTGGCAACTCTTGGTATAGGGTTTGATGCTAATGGGGTTGCGATGGGAGATACTAAACCTGTACTTGCAATAGCAATAGTTCACTTGGTTTCTTCAATGGTTTTAGCCGCTGGAGGTCTTCTACACTCTTTACTTCTTCCTGGAAACTTAGAAGATTCTGAAGTTGCAAAAGCAAGAAAATTCAATATTGAATGGGATAACCCAGACAAATTGACATTTATTCTTGGTCATCATTTAATTATTCTCGGATTTGCAGTTATTGCATTCGTTGAATGGGCAAGAGTTCATGGAATCTATGATCCAGCAATTGGTTCAGTAAGACAGGTTGAGTATGAATTAAACTTAGCCAAAATTTGGAATCATCAAACCGACTTCCTCACTATTGATAGTTTAGAAGAAGTAATGGGTGGTCATGCATTCTTGGCTTTTGTTGAAATTACAGGTGGTGCATGGCATATTGCTACTAAGCAAGTTGGAGAATTCACTAAATTCAAGGGTAAAGGTCTTCTCTCAGCAGAAGCTGTCCTTTCATGGTCTCTAGCAGGAATAGGTTGGATGGCTATCATCGCAGCTTTCTGGAGTGCTGCTAATACAACAGTATATCCAACTGAATTCTTTGGTGAACCACTTGAATTGAAATTTAGTATCTCCCCTTATTGGGTTGATACTGTTGATCTCCCCGATGGTGAATACACCTCGAGGGCATGGTTAGCAAATGTTCATTACTATTTTGGTTTCTTCTTTATTCAAGGCCATTTATGGCACGCTTTGAGGGCTCTAGGCTTTGATTTTAAGAGAGTTACAAATGCTATCAGTAATATTGATAGTGCAACAGTTACTCTTAAGGATTAAGTCCAAATTCATAACTAAAATTTTAAAGGCTCCATTATTTGGAGCCTTTTTTATTTGATAAAATTTGATTATTAATTTAAATTTATAAAGTCTTATGTTTTGAAGTCATTGTATATTTTTTCTATAAAGAATGAAAATATTTTTTCAAATTCACTCTTAATAAGTTTTTTTGGATTTTTAATAATATTTTTTTTCTTGATTTTTGGTAGGAAATTAAAGTTGGCTGTTCAACTGGAAAGATTCGGTTTACCAATAGCTGTTCTATCTGGAATTTTAGGCATATTTATAGGACCCTTTGGTCTATTTCATGTATTATCAAAAGAAACAACAAATGTGTGGAGTAATTTCCCAACTCCTCTTTTATCGCTAGTCTTCGCAACATTAATGATGGGGAGACCAATACCTAATGTTAATGGATTAGTAAGACCTATTTTTAATCAGTTTTTACTTGCTCTTTCATTAGGTTTTGGCCAGTTTTTGGTAGGAGGACTTGTTGTTAAATATTTCTTGCCACCATCATTGGATACTAATCCTTTAATGGGATGTTTGATAGAGGTTGGTTTTGAAGGGGGGCATGGAGCTGCGACAATAATTGGTGAAAGTTTTCAGAAACTAGGATTCTCAGATGGTCTAGATCTTGGCCTTGCCATGGCAACAATGGGACTTTTATGCTCTTCTATTTTTGGAAGCATATTTGTTTTTCTGGGGAGAATATTTAACCTCACAGATACCAGAGAAATTGTTGAAAATAAAGAGAATTTAGAATCAAATACTAATATAGAAATTTTTGCCAATTTAAGAATTTTGTTAATAAATCTTGGTTTTACTGGATTAGCAATTTCATTTGGTGTTTTGTTACTTAAATTTTTAAGGTATATTTCAAGTTTTTTTGGAGAATTTTCTAGAGAAATTATATTTTCTCTGCCCGTATTCCCTTTAATCCTAATGGGTTCACTTCTTATAAGATACATCTTAGAGAAAACCAAAAATACAGAATTTATTTCGAATATTTTGCAAAGGGAAATTGGGATATTGTCAACAGATTTGTTAATTTTCACAGCTATGGCAAGTTTAGATATTAATGTCGTTTTAGATAATTGGCTTATTATATTAGTATTTACTTTTTTTGGATTATTTTGGAATTTAATATGTATCGCTTACTTTGCATACTTTATTTTTGATGATTTTTGGTTTGAAAAAAGTTTAATAGAATTTGGTAACTCCACTGGGGTAGTAGCTTCTGGATTACTTCTTTTGAGGCTAGCAGATCCAAAAAATATATCTAAAACTTTACCAATTTTTACCTCAAAACAGCTTTTTGCTCAGTTAATTCTTTCAGGTGGATTCTTTACAGTCTTGGCACCATTAATGATCTCAAAGATTGGATTAGATTACTGGACGGAAATTTGTGGATTTATAACATTTGTAGTTATTATTGTTGCGTTTGTTTTGAATAATAGTTTCTCAAAAAAATATTTATAATAATCGAGATAGTATTAAATTAAATAATAGAATTTATGTCATTTATACCCTACGATATTCCACCTCAAGAAAATAAGGGTAAATGGTTTAAGAGTCATTTGCTTGGGAAAGAAATTGAATTAGGAGAATTATATAGTCTTGGCCCCAATGATTTGGATTTGCTTATGGCGGAAACTGCAGAAATCAGGAGTGATCTTGATTTTAAGGAAAAAAATATTGGTAAATTTAGGACTGCAGGATATTTTTTGGAATTAGCAAGAATAATTGAGAAAAGAAAGTTGTTAGAAAGTTAATAAGGTGGAAAATAATTCTTTCTAGAATATGGTGTCCATAATTCGTATTTATTCATTAAGGATTCAAATTTTATATTATTTTCAAATGAATCTAACCAGGTTTTTATTGAGGACTTTAAATAATTTGTTTTTTTTTGACTTTCGCAAGCGATTTTAAATTGTCTCACAAAAGGCCAAATAGACCAATCAGCGATTGTGGGGCTATCTCCAAAAAAGTATTTGTTTTCTGTAAGAAGTTCGTTCCATTTATTAATAAATTTAATCGCCTTTATGAAATGAAATTCTTCATCACTATTTTGATATCTTGATGCATATTTAAATCGATCCAAATGAAATTTGAATTCGTTATCGTTTTCATTAATTATTGCAAAAATTTCTTCCTTCTTATTATCAGGAAAATAGATACATTTAATGTTTTCCTTTTGTGACTCTGAGAGTGCCCATAAGATGATTTCAAGGCTTTCTTCAATAACTTCACTATTTTTTTTAATAAGTATTGGAACAGTTTTTGTTTTTGAATTATTTAGAAATTCGAGAGGTTTATGTTTTAAATCAATTTCTCTTATCTCTACTTTGATTTTACAAATTAGTATTGCCCATCTAACACGAATTGCGTATGGACATCTTCGAAATGAATATAAAATATCGTTTTTCATTTTGTAAAAACTTTAAATTTACTTAATTCTTTTAGTATTATCTAATTAGGAATAGAATTAATTTTACTACGCAAATGTCGGGATATGTATACCTTATTAGAGTAGGAGATCTTTATAGAATTGGAAAAACGGATAATCTTGAAAAGAAAATTAAAAAATTAAAACCAGACGAATTATTAACATCAATTTTGACAAAAGAGCCAGAAACTCTTGAAGCAAGGTTACTAAGAAAATATAAGTCTCAAAGAATTCCTGAAACTGGTTATTTAAAGCTTTCTAAAAGACAAATTAGAGAATGTAAAAAGCAATTTGAATTAAAGGGAAGCCTACCTCACACTTTAGATGCTGAAGTTTCCATTACTCTGTTTGCCTCTTTTTTATTGTTTTCAATATCCTCATTGATTTTAAATTATTTAAAATTTGGATTTTTAAGATCTATATCTTACTCATTTGGAGTTGCATCTCTTCCGATGGTTGTGTTATTCATTACAGGTAGTTTTGGGGGCTATTTTTCTGAAGATTTATCTCTTTTCTCATTGTTAACTAATCGTTTAAAAGGCTTGTTAATTGCAATTGCAATGCTAACAATAGCTTATTTAACTTTCAATTTAGGTTAAATTTCATAATTACAATTTAAGGCAATTTCAAATGGGACTGATTGTGTAGGGAGCTTCAGAATAGTCGAGCATATCTCAGCAATATCTTCAGGTTGTGTCATACTTGATTTGTCTAGGGAAGAGATGTTTTTGGCCATTTCTGTATTAACCCAACTTGGGCAAATTGCTGAAATCCTTATATTTTTATCCCAACCTTTATTTTTCATTGTTTGGCATAATCCCATTAAAGCAAATTTTGAAGATGAATAAGCGGCTAAATCCCCTTTAGATCTTTTACCACTCATTGAAACTAAAACAATAATTCTTCCTCTGCCTGAGACACATAAATGATCCCAAGAAAGTCTACACAAATTCCAAATTGCTAAAAAGTTAATATTTAGTGTCTTTAAAATATCTTCTTCATCTCCATCTTTGAATAAGAAAGGAACTTTTGATAATACTCCAGAACAATTTATTACTGAATCAAATCCCCCAAATTCATCTAAGGTTTTTTTTATCCAATTTTCTGCTGTAATTTTTTTTAATGCCTCATATTGGTTGATTATAATTCTCCCCTCTGGCCATTTATCTGGATCTATAACGCTTCCTTTTAAGGATTCTAAATCTCTTATCCCAACACTAATTCTATTGCCTTCTTTTAATTCTTTATGCGCAATGTTAAGTCCAATTCCTCTATTGGCTCCACTTATTAGTATGGTTCTCATCTTTAAACTATATATTTGGAAATATTATTCTAAGTAACATTTTAAATTCTCTACCATGCATAATCATCAGGCCTTTTTTTACACTCCATGGAGCCTTTATAAACATTATGCACATAGCATATACAATCTCTCTTAAAGATAAAGTATCAGTGAGAAAACCATACCATTGATTTTTAGGTAGTTGGAAAAAACTGCCAAAAAATTCTCTCAATAGTTTTTCATCAAACCTCATGAGTTTTTCTAAACCAAATTGGTAAAGAGATTTCTTTCTAATTAATTCTTTTGACCATAAAGTTTCCCAACCTTTTCTAGCAATATGATAGGTACTAAGATTTTTGTTTTTAATTGCTTCTGATACTGCTTTCGCGACAAGTGGGGCTCTTCTTAAAACATTACCTATTAAGTATCCAGATGCAGGATGTACCATTGAAGCAGCTCCGCCAAATCCAAGTATTTGTTGTTTGAAATCTGGTATAGGCATATTCATTGGTAGAAACAAACCAAGCTCTTCGTGTTGCATGCTTGTGATAGATATATTTCGATAAGATAATCTCTTCTCAAGTCTCTCTTTTAAATTTTGCATTGTTAGAGGATTTACTAAACCAAGCGATGTCTCTTCAAGAAAATATTTCCCATCCCCCATATCCATGGCATAAAGAAAAGTGGGCGGTTCTTTTTTTTGATCTTCATTTAGATGGTCATTTCTATAGTCCATTAATACAAACTGTCCTTTCTTAAGCGGAGGTTTACTAAAATTACCAACTATCCCATAACAAGTTTGGACTGCTAAAGGACCACACGATTTTAATTTAAGAAAAACGGGATCATATCCTGTTGCATCTACTACTAATCTTGCAGAGTAAGTCTTACCATCATTTGTGGTTACTGTACTTTTATATTTTTCAAAATGTATTTTATCTGCAAAGCCCTGATGCCATTTAATAAAAGACTTATTGCATTCATTAAACCAAAAATTGTGGAGTTTCTTTTTATCAAAAAGTCCATAATCTAGTGAATGTTCAGTGGCTTTATTCTCGTCGTCCTTTTCTTCTAAAGCCCCATGCCCAAAAAAACTTACAGTATTCTTCCATCTATATTCAAGTAAATCCTGCAGACCAAGTTGATCAACTTCTTTCCCCCAAATACCATAAGTGTTTGGCCAGGGTTCGTCTGGTCCATTTGGAGAAAGGACTTCAACATCTAATTTTTCCTTTCCTAAAGCTGATGCAATTGCCATTCCTGCAGGCCCTGCGCCCAATACAAGAACATCTGGTAGTCTTTCTTTTGACATTAAATATAAATCTTCTTATTAAAGAAATTTATAAAACAAAGTATTATTTCTGAGATTAGTTTTTTATATTTCATCTTATACTTATAACAAGAGTAGATTAATAATAATCAAATTACTCAATTACTAGTGACTAAGTTTTCAGTGTTTTAACAATAATTTATAAGATTACAAAATTAAAAAAAAAAACTTATATTTCTTATCATAAAAAATAAGAAGTAATTTAAATGATTAAAAATAAAAATATTTTAATAACTGGTGGTAATTCCGGTATAGGGTTTTTTGCCATTATTAATTTACTAAAAACGAAAAATAATTTGTACGTTGTAATAAAATCTGAATTAAGAAAGAATGAATTTCTAAAAATAATTGAGAATTATTTTGAGAAAAATTTCCTAGGTAAATATTTAAATATTATTGAAAATTGTGATCTTTCAGACCTGGAGAATATTAAAAAAATTAAAGATTACTTTTTATGTAAGAAGATTTTATTAGATGTAATTGTTTTAAATGCAGGATTGCAATATACAGGTTCTTTTTATCCTAAAGTATCAAAACAAGGCATAGAGCTTACTTTTGCAGTTAATCACCTTGCACATTTTTACTTGATAAATGTCTTAAAAGATTTTGTTAGAGATAAAGAACAATCTAGAATTATTATTACATCATCAGATGTTCATGACCCCAAAAGCTCAGGCGGAAATATAGGAAAGAAAGCAGGGCTAAACAATCTAGTTGATTTTAAAAAAAAAGTTACAGGGCAATTTTTAAATTTTAATGCTGATGAATCTTATAAAAATAGTAAGTTATGTAATATTTTGTTTGCTAAAGAACTTTCGAAAAAATTAAAAATATCCTTCAGTAATATTTCTGTAATAACTTGGGCCCCTGGTCTCGTCATACCTAATGATGATTCAGGTTTTTTTAGATATAGCAAACGTTTTAATCTCTTTGGATATTTCATTTTTGCTAAAGTTGCAAAAAATATTTTAGGAATTTCTGAAAGTATAGAAAATGCTGGAAAGATTCTTTCTGAGATTGTCCTTGATTCAAGTTTAAATAATATTGGTTATATACATTTAAGTAATAAACTTATATTTTTTAAGAAACATAAGTTAGTTGAAAGTAATGTAAGTGATGAAGCAAATAATACGGAGTTGGCTTCAAAACTCTGGCGTTTAAGTGAAGAGATTTGCAGGTCATTTGGCTTTGTTACTTTCAATATTTAAGGTTTGTGTTGGGAATGCAAACTCTATATTATTATGTGCGAATTCCTCAATTATTTTTAAATTTATAGATTGTTGAGCTTCCATGGCCGCAAGATAATTATTTGTTGGTATGTAATAAACAAGTTCGAAATTAAGACTGAAATCCCCAAAATCTGTGAAATGACATCTATCAAAAGACGCATCTTTTGTGTCTTCAACTATTTTTTTAATTATTGTTGGAATTAATTTCATGAGTTTTGGAGAGGTTTCATAAACAACTCCTAATTTATGCACTAACCGCCTTTTTTCCATTTGTGCGTAATTTGAAATTATTCCATTTGTTAGTGCGCTGTTGCTCATCACTATTACTTCTCCATTAATACTTCTTATCCTTGAGGATCTTACTCCCACCCTCTCAACCATTCCCAGGACTCCATCAGACTTTATAAACTCACCTTTTTGAAAAGGTTTATCTAACAAAATAGTTATGTATTCAAAAAACTCCTGAACTGGATCTTTTAAAGCTAATCCTGCTCCAATTCCACCTGCGCTTAGTAAAGCCCAAATAGCAGTCATTTGAACACCTATATTTTGTAAGAAAAATATTGAACCAATAGTCCATGTTAATGCTTTTATCAAAGGCGTTAGTGAAGATATCATTGAACTTATTGAGGAATCATTAATTTTTGATGTTGATTCTGTTAAAGATCTGATTAAAATTTTGTTGAGAGCTTTTATAATGATTATCAATATAAATAATTTCTGAATATTCAATAAGACAGAGATAAAAGTTATTTCATCAACAAAAAAATAGTCAATTGAAAAATAAAATGAGAGGAGGAAACCTATAGGTTTTATAATTCCAGAGATTACCTCAAAAATAAAATCATCGAAATTTGTTTTTGTCCTTTTGGAGAGCTTTTTGAAAAATATTTTTGAAAGTTTTGAAATTATTATCGATAATAAAATTCCAATAAAAAAAATAGATATTGCTAGAAGGAAGTTTTCAGTTACTAATTTCATATTAAAGTAAACCCTAAAAATATATCTCTAATAAAATTTTAAATTATCTCTAAACAACAAGCCAGTCTTAATTTTCTTTAACTCATTATAATTTTTCGAATTTCTTTAAATTCTTCTCTATTAGCAGTTTTGCATAATTCAAAAATTATTGATTCAGTAGTGGTTAAGATCGCCCCCATCTGAATCATTCTTTGTAATGCTATTTCATGATCTACCCTATTTCGACTGCTCATAGCATCTGATATGAGAATTACTTCAAATCCTTTTTGTAAACAATCTAAGACTGTTTGTTGAATACAAATATGGGTTTCGATACCACAAACAATCAAATTTGTAATTTTTTTATTTTTAAGTTCTTTTAAAAATTCTTGTATGTTAGCTAAGCTGAAGTCCATCTTTTCAATTTTTTTATATCCAGCTTTAGGTAATAATTCAGGAATTGTTGCACCTAATTTAAGTGGGTTCTGTTCAGATACAAATATGTTCTCTTCTAAAATTTGGTAAGCATTAATTAGCTTTTTGACGTTTTTGATTATTGAATCGTTATTAAAAATTGGTTTTATTATTTTTTCCTGAATATCAATAATTAGCAAAGCGTTTACTTTCGGCGATAATTTATCAGATGTGTTTTCATAATCCTTCATCATTTCTGTATAAATTTATATTCAACATAATATTTTGGAGGACTTTAGTAAACATTTTAAATCAAAAAGTTGTTTTACTCTCATCAAGAGTTATTATTGAGAATAGTCATGGGTTAGTTGTTGTCATTCTCCTCTCAATACAATGTCATTACGTCTCCTCTTGGCGATGATTTACACAAAGATGGGAAAAGGTTAACTCCTCAAAGGCTTAAGATTCTTAATTTATTTGAAAATATTGGTTCTGGAAAGCATCTTAGTGCTGAAGAGGTTCATGAAAAGTTAGTTAAATCAAGTGCCAAAGTTTCACTTGCAACAATTTATAGAACTTTAAGACTTTTAGTAAAAATGGGTTTGCTTCATGAATTAGAACTCAGTGAGGGTGGACACAGATATGAATTGCTTAGTAACGATACTCCTGATCATCATCATTTAATTTGTATTAGGTGTGGAAGAACAGAAGAATTCGAAAATGAAAAGGTTTTAGAGGCAGGCAAAGTTGCAGCAAAAGTGAATGGGTTTAAATTAATTGAATCCTCTTTAAATGTTAGAGCTATATGTCCTAATTGCATTTAGCAGATTTTAAGTTAAAGCTCCTCCGCAGCTAGATCCTGCTCCTGCAGTGCAAGCAAAACAATGTTCTTTTGCAGCTATCTCGTAGTCAAAAGTAAATGATTCATCTAATAAATCAAAAAGTGTCTTTGGTCCTTTATTTTCTCTGAAATTTATTTGTTGGTTAAAGTCACAATCATAAATTTCACCAAGCCAATTTACGCTAATAGATTTTTTACACATTAGATTTTCTAAATTATTTTCATTAAAATTTGCTTTTAGTAATTTGTAATAAGTATCTAGTTTCCCTTCTTTTCTTAGAGATTCTTGATATCTATTTATTGGCATATTAGTTATTGTGTATAAGCTATTAAAAACAATATTATATTTTTCAAATAATATTTTTTTATAGTCCTCTTCTAATTTTGCCTGAGAAGGAGGAAGAATAGGGCTTACAGGATTATAAACAAGATTCAATTTTAAATCAGTTTCTTTCTTTCCATAGCCTAAATCATTAAGAATTTTTATAGCATTAATACTTTTTTCAAAAACCCCAAAACCTCTTTGAAACTCAACATTATTTTTTTCATAACATGGAAGCGAAGCCGTAACTATAACATTATTCTTTGCAAGAAATTGAGGAAGGTCTTGATAACCTTCTTCAAAGAAAATAGTCAAATTACACCTATCGATAATATCAACTTGTTTTGAGCTTAAACTGGTTATAAGATTTTTAAATTCTGGGTGAAGTTCTGGCGCACCACCTGTAATATCTAATGTCTTGATTTTGTATTTTTCAATTATTTTTGGAATAAGAGATATTATTTCATTAGACATCTTTTCAGTCCTCAGTGGACTAGAATTGACATGACAATGCCTACAAGCCTGATTACATTTGTAACCTATATTAATTTGCAATGTTTCAATAGGTTTTTTATATATTGAGGGGAATTTTTCTTTCATAAATCTAGTATTTAAAAATTGTCTTTCAAACTTAAAAAGTTACTTGTTTTATTTTAAAATTTGATCTTTTTTTAGCAAGTTCAATAAACCAACTTATATATTCTTTGGGACCATTTTTAAAAACTATATCAAAGTTTAAGTTGTCATGAAAATCACTGATACCTATTAAACCAGTTTTTTTTGTAGAAGGCCTTTCAACTTCACCAGAACTACTATCTACAAAAATTATTTTATTATTAATACCAAATTCATTACCTAGTATTTGTATAAATTCTAGAAATGACCTGTCACTTCCCCCTCTTAAATAACTTTTCTCACCAATATTTTTTTTAGAGGTTATAGTGTCCCCAACCCCAACAATTACAGGCATATCATCTATCTCAATAGATCTTTTGCATAAATCAATTTTTTCTCTGAAAGATTTTGGGGAATTTCTAAAATTAAAATTACTTCCAAAAGGAGCTTTGCCAGTTTTAATTTCAATAAATTTATTTAAAAGAAATAAAACTCCAGAATCTTTAACTGCTCCTTTTATAAGTAATTGTATGTCTGTTGATCCAATATCACTTTTAGAAGAAAGTTTTATAATTTCGCTATCATTTTCTTTACCTAAATTTGGGGAAATATGTAGAAAAAAAGAGTTTTTGAGGCCTTCAGTTTCAGCCTTGAATATGATTTCATTCATCATTTTTTCAAAACTAATTTGGATAAGTTTTCTTTTTTCATAATCCTTGCCTGCTAATTCAAAAAGACTATTAAAATTAATTGTTGGCGAAAAGCGTGTTTGACATATTGATTTTGCTGCATGAAAATTAATTTCTTCTTGGTTAAGTTCAGGGAAAATATTCTTAACTATTAAATCAAATTTTGGTTTTAATAAAGTGGGTACTATAGAAAGAAAATTCATTTCTTTTTCTGAAACTCCTTCAAAACTTGTTTCACCATTATTTTCTTGATATTCAACTCCACAGGCTGCTAAGCCTCTTAGGTAGAGTTTTTTCTTTTTTGGCTCAATGGAACTTCTTAAACTTCTCTCTATTATCCTATTTACGCCTCTTGGACCTTCATGTTCTCCGCAAGTTAGTACAAAAAATTCCTCTGCTAATTCTTTGGCTGCATAGATATATTTTGATTCTAATTTTCTAGTCATTGGATCTTTCACTAAAGGGATACAAACTCCGTCAATATCTTGAATAAATAATATATTTTTAGATAAAATTAATTGTTTTTGTATCTTTAAATTACTTGCCATATACTCCATATTATAAATAATTTCTCTTTATTTTAAATAATAATTTTCACAGGAATTATAAATTAAAAAATTCAATATTTACAATAAATAATTTGCTATCGTCAAAAATTGCTTTAATGTAGAAAAATGTTGATATGGGTAAGAAATTAAAAAAAATTATCAAGAATTTCCAAAAATGAAGAATAATTTCATAGAAGACATAAATTATAAAAAATATTTTTTTTCATTGATTGAAAATATAGAGAACTGCAAAGTTGGACTTTACAGTGTTGGTTTATATCCTGCATCTTTAGCATACAATTGTGCTATGCATGGAAAATCAGATAATATTCTTTTAGCTCCTCGGGAAGGTAGAGATTTGTTAGGCGCTTTCTCCAATGATGTTCTATCGAATATGGATAATGAGATCATTGAAAAGATTAAGAAAATGGGGCATTATTATTTGGAGGGAAAAAGAAAGTCTTTTGATCTAAAAGATCTTCTCTTAAAATGTAAGATAGTTATTCTTGCTTCAAACAGTAATCACATACAAGATGATGTAAAACATGCTTTAGAACTCAGAAAAAATTTGAAAAGAGAAAATGTGGTTCTTGGTTGTCTTGTAGGTTCTTTCTGTTTTGATAATAAAAATAAAAATCCTTTTATTTTATGTAATAAATATCCAAATTTAGCTTTTTTTACAGGATTTCATCGTCACGGAGCTTTGAGAAATCCTAATGATAGTTTTACTGCAAATTTCTGCCATCCTGATGCTCTAACTGCTCTAATAGGAGCTCGTATTCTGAATCAATTGTCACCAAAAATTCAAGTTTCTCCTGGCGTCCATAATATTGAATGTCAATATATTAAATCAATAAAAAACATCTCATCCATTTTTGCAGGTTTTGTAAATAACTTCCATTCCGATAAGCCAGGTATGCTACCCACCATTAATACGATATTGTTAACTCAATGTTTAGATCAGGCCGCATCAGTATCATTACAAGTAAGAAAAGAAAAAAAATTAGAGAATAAATATCTTTCATTAAAAGAACTTGGTTATGGTGAAGAAGTTATTAGTGCAAAGGAAGTAATTAATGATAAATTTTGCGAAAAAGGAGATTATACTTTTTCTCAACTAAATGCTGTAAAGGCAGATGTCTTAGGGAGTATGACTCTACCAACTGAAGGCAAACCAACAAGGAATTTTCAAGCAGGTCAAGTTTTATCAGATATGCTTTTGCAACTCAACAGATGTCCAAAAGATATCGAAGAATTTGTAATTTGGTGTAATAAATACTCTCTCAGTCAAGGAGGTTTAGAAGGTCTAAAATCCTTAAAATTTTGGCCAAATATTTATAAAGAATTCAAAATCAAAAATAATAACTGTTCAATGATTAATCTGATTTATTTATGCTTTAATGCTAATTCAGAAGAAAAAAAAGAAATTTATAAGGTTTTAATTAGTTCAGAGGAAATCACTAATTTTTGTCAAGAATCTGTAAAATCTGAATTATCTTTAGAACTAAATGAAAAATTAAAAGAAGATTCTATTTTTAATGATATTGAAACCCTTTACAAGAAATTGTTTATTGGCAAAGAGGAAAATGATCCTAAAAATAATGAACATAGTGATAAAATCTCTAAAAAAAATCCAAGTTATATCAATGTATTGAAAATTATTAATAGTTATTTTAATAATTGATTATTTGTTTAATTTACTAAAAAAACTGCGTTCTTCATTTGTTTACTAATCTTGATTGCGGGGTTAGAATTATTATGGTTTAAAAGGTTTTTTTTGAAAAAGGAATTATCACATCGTTCTCATGAACTTAAAGCTCTTGGTTGGAATCAAGAAGACTTAATAAGATACGAAGATTTATGGGATTACAGTCAAAGATGGGGATTAATTAATTTAGAAAGAGAAGATAGACAATTTTTGAAGAAAGCAGAGAAGTTACTCCCAAAGATCGAAAACAAAAAGATATCCGTTAAAAAAACTATTGAAGAAAAATCGTATTATTTATGGTTAAAATTTTACCTTGATGAAATTAATATTTTTAATATTTCTAATCTTCCAAAAAATAAATATAGTGTTTGGCAGCTTTTAATTGAAGAGGAAATAAAACTTCTTAAGGAATTACAACCAGTTATGGGTCTCCCAGATACTTTAAAAGCAAAGAATCTATTCGAAAATAGAAAAGAGCTAATAAATAAAGCTTTTAGCGAATTTGACGCTAAAAATAATGATAAGTATTTCAATTTTGATGAGGTTTTAAACAACTCTGAAAAAGATGTTGGTAAGAATTGGAAATCAATTACTGAAAAAGATCCTGAGGCTAATAAAACTTTTCCAATAATAGATTCTGCAAATATTGAGAAACTTAGATTTGAGATAAAAGAGGATTTTAGTTTATATATGAAAGATAATTACCCTTCATTAAAAAAGGATTTATAAATTTTTATCTTTTTTTTGTTTTTTTTTGGGACTTTTTTAAGTTAAATAGATAATAGGATTATTTAAAAATTTTGAGCAACCAAAAGTTCGAGACTCTTCAATTACATGCAGGCCAAGTCCCTGATCCAACTACAAATTCTAGAGCAGTACCAATTTATCAAACTAGTTCCTATGTCTTCGATAATGCCGAGCATGGAGCGAATCTTTTTGGATTAAAAGAATTTGGAAATATTTATACTCGACTTATGAACCCCACTACAGATGTCTTCGAAAAAAGGATGGCAGCTTTGGAGGGAGGTATGGCAGCACTAGCAACATCCTCAGGTCAAGCTGCTCAATTCTTGGCGATTGTGAACTGCATGACAGCTGGTGATAATTTTGTCTCTACATCTTTTCTCTATGGTGGGACCTACAATCAATTTAAAGTACAATTTCCAAGATTAGGAATAGAAGTTAAATTTGCTGATGGTGATAGTATTGATAGTTTTAGAAATAAAATTGATGACAAAACTAAAGCAATATATGTCGAATCAATGGGAAATCCTCGATTCAATATCCCAGATTTTGAGGGACTCTCTGCTTTGGCGAAGGAAAATGGAATTCCTTTAATAGTGGATAATACCCTTGGTGCTGGTGGCGCTTTAATAAGACCAATTGATTTTGGAGCTGATGTTGTTGTGGAAAGTGCAACGAAATGGATTGGTGGACATGGAACAAGTATTGGAGGGGTTATTGTTGATGCTGGAACCTTTGATTGGGGAAATGGTAAATTCCCACTACTGAGTGAGCCAAGCGCTGCTTATCATGGGCTTGTTCATTGGGACGCTTTTGGTTTTGGAAGTGATATCTGCAAATCTTTGGGAGTACCTGATAATAGAAATATAGCTTTTGCTTTAAGAGCAAGACTTGAATGCCTGAGAGACTGGGGATCAGCTCAAAGTCCTTTTAATTCATTCTTGTTATTGCAGGGTTTGGAAACTCTAAGTTTAAGGATAGAAAGACAAACTTCTAATGCTCTTGAATTAGCAAAATGGTTAGATTCTAACTCTAATGTTAGTAGTGTTAATTATCCTGGCCTAGAATCTGATCCATATTACTCAAGTGCCAAAAAATATACTACTGGAAGGGGAATGGGTTGTATGCTTATGTTCTCTCTTAATGGAGGTTATGAAAATGCAGTAAAATTTATTGATTCCTTAAAATTAGCGAGTCACCTTGCTAACGTAGGCGATTCAAAAACTTTAGTAATTCATCCTGCTTCAACAACACATCAGCAATTATCTGAAGAAGAACAATTATCTGCAGGTGTTACTCCAACGATGGTAAGAGTTTCTGTAGGAATTGAGCATATTGATGATATAAAAGCAGATTTCGAACAAGCACTTTCACAAATTACTTAGGAAAGGAGATTTATTGGCTTTAATAATTCCTAGCAACTATCACAAGATAAGTGATGTTGAGAAAAATCATATATCCTGGATCGAACCAGAATTAGCAAAAAGACAGGATATACGTCCTCTTAGGATTGGTATATTGAATATCATGCCTCTTGGAAAGCAGTATGAATTTAATTTACTTCATCCACTTGGTTTATCTCCTCTTCAAATAGAGCCAGTTTGGATAAAGCTTAAAACTCACACTTATAAAACATGGGATCTTAATCATCTAAATAATTTGTATATAACTTGGGAAGAGGCAAATAATCCAGAACCGTTAGATGGAATTATTATCACTGGAGCACCTATTGAGCACTTAGCCTTTGAGGATGTTAAGTATTGGGATGAATTTGTTAAGATTGTAAATGAAGCCAAAAGTTCTTGTGCTAGTACTCTTGGATTATGTTGGGCAGGCTTTGCGTTGGCTTATTTGGCAGGAGTTGATAAGAAAGTTTTTGATAGGAAATTATTTGGGGTATTCCCTTTAAAAAGCCTTGTTCCTGGACATCCTTTAATGGGAACACAAGATGATGAATTTATTTGTCCTCAAAGTAGATTCGCAGGATTACCAGATCTCGAGATGGAGAAGGCTCAAAAAGAAGGGAAATTGAATTTATTGGCATATGGAGAAAACGTTGGATATACAATATTTGAATCCAATGATCAAAAACAACTTATGCATTTAGGTCATCCTGAATATACGGTTCATAGAATTATTAGTGAAATTGAAAGGGACAAAGAAAAGGGAGATGTCCCTCCACCAGTAAATTTTGATTTAAATAGTTCAAAAACCGCTTGGAGATCTCATAGGAATTTGCTTTTTCAGCAATGGCTTTGGTTTTGTTATCAGCAAGTTAGTCTTAATTAAATTTTTTTAATGAGCGCTTTCGATACCACCGAGTCTCTCAAATAAGTTAAGACTTTCTTTATTTAATCCTACAATTTCAACTTTTGAACCACCATTTTGGAATTTTCTAATAATTTGCTCAAGAGCAACAACACCACTTTGATCCCAAATATGAGCTAAAGACATATCAATTACGATATTTTCAGGATGTTCATGAATATGAAATCCTTGTAAAAAATAAATTTTACTTACAAAAAATAATTGTCCTTTTACTTTGTAGGTAATTAAATCATTATCTTTTGCTCTTGAGACAGTTATAACTTTTGCGACTTTTCTGCTGAAAAGAATTGCAGCTAAAGCAACTCCTGCAATAACGCCAAGTGCAAGATTATGAGGTTTTGTAAGCATAGTAACTGCAAAAGTCATAAGCATGACAGCAGTATCACTTTTAGGTATTCTTCTAATATTTTTTAATCCGTTTATATCTGCTGTACTTATTGCGATTGTTATCATAATTGCTACCAAAGCAGCCATTGGTATGGCTCCAATCCAAGACTTCAAGAGGATTATCATAATTAGGAGAGATATACCTGAAGAGAGTGTTGATAATCTAGATTTGCCACCATTCTCAGTATTCATTACAGATTGCCCAACTAAGGCACAACCTGCCATTCCACCAAATAAAGACGCAACAATATTTGCGATTCCCTGTCCTCTTGCTTCTTTATTTTTATTAGAACTTGTATCAGTTACATCGTCTAAAATATCTTGTGTTAAAAAGGTTTCCATTAAACCTACAAGTGATATTGCAAGTGAGGTTGGTAAAATTATCCCTAATGTTTCGAGATTAAAAGGTACTTTCCCATTTTCTATTGATCCAAAAGGTAAAGAAATACTTGGTAATCCATCCGGTAATTTGCCTAAATCGCTTACAGTTGGAACATCTAGGTTGAAGAATATGCTTATCAGAGTAATAACTACTATCGCAATAAGTTGAGATGGTACTACTTTTGTGATTTTTGGAAGTCCATAAATAATAACTAATCCTAGGATTACAAGAGTCCAAACTATTGGGATTTGAGAGTTAACTGGATATTGACTTATAGTTTGTGCAACCAATCCCTTTGATTCTTTAATACCTATTCCTAGCTGGGGTAGTTGTGCTTGAAATATTAAAAGTGCTAATGCATTTACAAATCCACTTAATACTCCTGTTGGAACGAATCGCATTTGGTAGGCAAGTCTTAAATATCCCCAAAGTATTTGAAAAATCCCGGTTAATATTCCAGCGGCAATAAGATATGGGACTCCTAATCCAGGAGCTTTTGATTCTCCAAAAGCAACAAGTCCGGTCATCAAAAGAGCTGTTGAACCTGTTGCAGAAGTGATCATCCCCCTTCTTCCTCCAACAATCGCAATTGTTATAGATAAGCAAAATGCACCAAAAAGGCCAACTTTAGGATCTACACCAGCTATACCTGAAAAAGCAATTGCTTCTGGGATCATTGCAAAAGCGACAACTAAGCCGGAGAGAATATTTGATTTTGGATCATCCAACCAATTTTTGGATAAATATCTTGAGAAATTTGACATTGTAAGTTTCTTTATAATTACGAAGTTAGCTTATAAAGGAGGCAAAATACCTTGTGGGTCAAAAATATTCTTTAAAGTTTTTAATTCATTCATTCTATTTCCAAAAGCTAATGAAAGTTCTTCCTCATGAGAATTTAAATGATTATGAAGTTGGGCTAAGTGAATATTTGGATAAAACCTTTTTAGGCTACTCCAAGATTTATAAATCCAGTCCAAAGCTAATTCCTTTTCTTGAAGATCATTTTTTTTCCATGATGCATATATCCATGGTTTCCAAGTACTTTTTCTATGGACAAAAAAGCTTGAACCATGATTTAACTTTTTAGTTTTGCAACCTAGTTGTTGAGAAGCAACATAACAGGAATCATTAGGTTTCTCTTCCATAATTTCATTTAAACATTTTATAAATATAGAGATATTATTTTTTAAATCTTCTCCAAGAAGACTAATTACCTCAGAATGGTTATTTGCATTAAGCTCATATAAATTCAATTCCTTTGGGAAGAAATTTATTTTGTTAAAGTTCTCATAAAAATTTTTTTCTAAAGCAGGAAATTTGTCTAGAAGCATTAAGTATTTTTCTGTTCTTTTATCCTCTAAATTATTTTTAAGTTCTGCAAAAACATATATATAAATTTTTTGGGCATAAATCCATTGAAGACTAATATTTTCTGGAAATTCCTCTGATAACTTTATTATTTCTGAAAGTTCATTTAGATTTACAAATCCTTCAATAACCTTAATTGGATTAGATTGAATAGTCTTAAGTTCTATTTCGGTAATGATTGAGAAGAAGGGTGCTGCACCTTTAATCGCTTCCCAAATTAATTGTTTTTCTGGTCTTATTTGATTTTTTTTTAAAGAGATAAATGTGCCATTACCCAAGAAACCTTTTATTGATTCAATATTATCAATGGCTAATCCGTAGGCTCTGCTAAGTGGGCTTACTCCACCAGTAAGTATATAGCCTGCCCCAGGAAGTTTAGAAAGTCCAATAGGAAAACTTCGATCATGTTTTTGTAAATAACTTATTAGATCCCCCATTATTACTCCACCTCCAATTGTGACTAAATTGCTTTCTCTATCTAGGTGAATGTCGTTGTAATTTTTTCTTAGATCAAGAGTTGTAAAACCATTTTTAGCACAGCTAGAGGTTGTACCTCCACTACATACGCAAAGGTACTCGAATTTTTCCTTAGAATAATAATTTTCATTAAATAAGGAATCACTAACGTCATAAATTAATTCCTTTAACTTTGCATCCTTT